>CAWIRZ010000001.1:0-128413 GCA_963838695.1 uncultured beta proteobacterium
TTTCAAGCCCGGCAGGCCGGCTTGGTTCAATCGGATCGCGTGGGCAGTTTGCTGGCCGATCAGCTTCCACAGTGCCCCGTTTGTACGGGGTAGTCGCGCCACGGCTGTCGGTACGCCTAACAGCGCGACCTTTCGCTCACCGCGCGCCTGGCCTTCCATCCGCATGTCGCCTTCAGCCGCGCCCGGGCTTAACGAGCGAGGCAGATCGCCGTTCGAGCAAGTCACATCGGCAGACAGCGGGCCGATGTCGCCGCCGCCTTCCGTCGCCCCGTCGATAGCTGCGAAGACGAGCGCGGCCGGCCGGGCTGTATCCGGCGAGGCGGGGCGAGCCGGCTGCGACAAAGTCCACCGGGGACGCGCTTTGCTTGGGTGTGTGGTCAAGAGGTCGGACGATGAGTTTAGGACGACGCCCTGCGGCGTGCGAACCTGATCCACCGACCAAATCTCGGTAAGTGAATCGTCCTTCCCCTCCGCCTGTATCGGCCACGTGCCGATCTTCGAATCGTATTTGAGCGCCACGTCCGGCTTTGCAAACAAGTTGACGACCGGCGTGCAAAAGAGCCTTAAATGATCTGCATGGACCTGCGCCAGTTGCTGTCCCACCCGCGAAGTCGGAGGCACGCGCTCTACCGCCAAATGCAGCGTCAGTTGGCTGCCTGCGGCAGCCGAGCGCAGCCCGGCGAAATCTATGTCGATGAAATGGAAGCGCTGCGCGAACGCGAAATACTCACCGAGCAACCCGAATGGTTGTCCGGGCTCCTTCGCATCCGTGAAAAGCCAATCCTGTGGTCCGAAACCCGCCCTCTTGACCGGATTCTCCGCAAGACGTGTCCAGCGCCCCGTGCTGTCTTCCACATAGGCGGTAGTCGTGCGCAACTGGAACGTATCGATGAGCACAGCGACCATTTGCGGCTGGCCGGCAACATGGACACGCACAGTGGCGGGCGCCGCCACATCGAGATCGCGGCCGGACTTGACCGAAGCGAAGGTCACGGACAGCATGCCGCTCATGTCAGGCGGCAGCTTCACGCTGGGCGGGACTGCCGGGGTAAGGGCGTAATGCGCACGCGCGATCCGCAACGGCGCAAGCACGACATCGTATGCGGTGCGAAACGTGCACTTTCCGCTCTTGGCTAGTAGCTGCGTGCCACGCGCAACGCGCATGGGCTCCGCCAAGCCGTCGAACATGCCTGCAATATCAAACTGCACCACCGCACACGACGGAAACGGGCGCAGGTACTGCGGATACGTCCGGCAGATCAGCGCTTCCGACAACTCGGGGTAGTCGTCATCGATCTTCGCGCTGTGGCGCGCGTGCAGCAGCGCGGTGGACTGCGCCAACCGTTCGACGCCCGGATCGTCCGAGCGTCCATCGCTGTTGATCGATAGGCGCGCGGCCGCTTCGGGGTGCCGCTGCGCGAACGTTCGCATGTCGCGCCGCAAGATCTCGAGTTCTTTTTCGTAGTAGTGGCGCAGTAAATCGTCGTCGAGATCGTCGTAGTCTGTCGTCATCGCCCAGGGCTTTCCGTTAGTTACCGAGCACGAAGCGGCTGCTGCGCGGCTTGCATCGCACGATCTCGTCCCCCGTATGCTTGGAGACGACGATCAACTGCATCAGGCTATTCATACGAACGGAGTACGCGAAAAATAAATTGATCGCTCCCACAAACGCCGCAATGCTCGCCCCAACAAAATGACGTTCATCGATAGTCAGGCGTATTTCGATGCCCTGTACGCGCGTCGCATACGGTTTGCCGGGCAGCTCGAACACGGCATCGCGCGACTCGACACCGACGATCCCATCGATGTGGCGCGACGAAACGGCGGAGCGGGGCAGGTCGTACAGCATCAACACCGTCCTGAGCGCCCCCACATGCATATTCGCGAGCGAAACTTGATCCAGCACCATGTGCGAGACAAGCCGCAACTGCAACTCGTCGGTGGGCTCGAAGCGTTGGGCCGGCGTCGGCCGGCGCAACATCGCGACTTGTGCGGCCGGCGCATCGTCCACGCTATCGGCGAAGAACAGATCGCCCCCCTCGAGCCCGATCGCGAGCCGCGACGGTAGATCCCGATTCGTGCAAGTGAGCCCGAGGCTTAGGGTATCGGTCTGCGCTGCCATCGGATCGAAGCGGGCGTCGATCACGGAAATTTCTGTTTCGTAGCCAGGGCTGACCGCAGCCACGGCTTGATTGCGGCGGGCAAACCAATAATGCCCCGCCCGCTCGTCGTCGCCGTAGCGCTGCGAGAACAATTGCCGTAGCTCGATGATCTGCTCTCGTTCTTGCGTTTGGCGCACGAGCAGGACTGAATCGATCGAGTAAACGTCGTAGGCCGACGCATGGCTCGCCTGCGCCACAACCGCATACCCGATCTCTTGCTGCGTCACGCGAATCGGTTCGCCACGCTGACTAAACAGGTTGACGACAGGCGTCGAGAACAGCCGAAAATGCGCAGTCGACAACGACTCCAGCAGTCGCCCCGCATGCGGGTTGCCGTGGCCTTCTTTCAGAACTACGTGGAGCGTGACGCGCCGGCACGGTCCCGCCATATCGAGCATCGCCCCGAGGTCGATGTCGGCGAAATCGAATTTTTCTTGGTATCCGAAGTATTCGGTGAGCGGCCGGTAGGCAGGGTTCGACTTCAAAGGATAGTCGAGCAGCGTGTCATCCTTGCCGAAGCCCGCTTGCTCGATCGGCACTTTCCGCAGCGGTTGCCAGCGGCCGTTGCCTTCGGCCTCCACGTAGCTTGCTAGCGCATGAATGAAGAGGCCGTCGGCCAGCGCGGCAATAAACGAAGACTCGCCGTTCAAATGCACGCGCACAGTACGCATGTCGAGCGAGCGCAAAGTCGATTGCGGGGCCGTTGTTTCGAATGTAATGGATACGATCCCCGCTGCGTTTGCGGGCACGCCGACGGGTGCGGCCGCCGCCGGCAGATAGCGCCCGTCGCTGATCGTAAGCGGTGCGAGCGTGACGTCGTAAGCGGTCTTAAATCGGCATTGGACGCCATTGATCGATCGGCTGACCAACTCGGTGCCTCGAGGAAGCACACGGGCACGCGCTTCACCGGCGGGAGCGTCGACCGAAAACTGAGCGATCGAGCAGGCCGGGAACGGCCGCAGATAGTGCGGATGCAGGTTGTCGAATAACGCCTCGACGCTGTTCACATAGTCGTCATTGAGCTTCTTTGCGATGCGCGCATCGAGCAACGCTATCGCATGAATCATCTGCTCGATATAGGGGTCGTCGGTATGCTCGCCCATCGCCAGCAGTCGCCCTGCGATCTTCGGGTAACGCTGTGCGAAGTCTTCGGAATAGCGGCGCAAATAGCCTAGTTCGCGCTCGTAGTACGGCAGCAGTTCGTCCATCTAGCTCTCGGGAATCTTTATCTTTTTGTCGTAGCCCCGCAGCACGCGCGCCGATGCTTTGGCGTCCGCTTTGCCGCCGTCTACTTCGGCCTGGGCTCAGCGAAAAAGCCTATCGCCCGTTGAATGAAGTCAAGCGATATGGCTTACGGATGGCCGCGCTTGCGGTCCCGTCAGATAAAGATAATCCCATGGGAAATCGGCCCTCTCGGTTGGTCTGCTTTTTATTGGTGCGCGATTCTAGCCGAAACCTCGCACAACGCACAAGCTATAAACCAGGTCAATGCGTAACAGCGGTCGATAAAAATTGGAATTCTGCAAAATCGCGTGGCACACTTCGGTGGTCTTTAGTCTCGTAAACCAAAGACTCCCCCGACGGCATCGTTTGTGCAAGATGCCCGGGGGGCTCACCCTGCGTACATCACGCAATCTGCAAAAACTCCCCGCCAGACCCATCAACTACTGCGCTCACGCTCATAACCGACCGCGCCCGGGGTCAAGGCATGGCAACCGTCGAACAGCGGCTCACCAGCCTGGTAGCGCTCCGGCGTGTTCCGACGGGCGGGAATCAGTTGGGTCTTGAGAGCAGATGCTGGACCGTACAGCGCAAACCAATAGCCGTCGAGCGGCACGATCTGGTTGCCCGCAACCTCCATCGTGCTTTATTCCACCGACAGCACAGCGTATCCGTGTGGAATGAATTCACGTCCTTGCAGCGCTGCGCCTTGTTGCGGTTTGGGCAGTGGTGTTACGGCCTTTGCGCCGTCGATCAATGTCTGCACATCGCCGTCCCATTTGGGCAATGGGGCCGGAGGCAGGGGCAGTACCTGGTCGAGATTGGGAAGCTTCAGACGGCCACCGTAAAATTCCAGCGCGTCGCCAAGCTTGCTGTAACGCTGGGCGCGGGCCTCGTCAATGTGGCCGACGAGATTGGTGCCGTCGGTAAGATCCATACCGCGAAACTCCGGTGCGAGACTGTGTGCACATTTTTCACTTCCAAGCTTGACGCCTTCGTGCAAGACCTTGAGTGCCTTAAGCTTTGCCTCCGGAGTATTAGGGCGCGCGTAGATCAGGCCCAACTTTTCGGCGGCGTCCCCATAGCCTTGCGCAAATGCACATTCCAACATCTGAGTCGCAATGGGTAAGTTGCCCCAAAACCCTTCGCCTGGGTCGTCATAGGTACCCGCCATCTTGTAGCCTAGATAGGTTTGCGCAGATGGACTGCCCATATCGGCGGCGCGCTGGAAGAAAGCATAAGCGCTTGTAGCACTTCCGCCTTTGACCATCCCGTTCTGGTGATAACTGCCCATCATGTCGTACGCGTCGGGCACGCCTAGTTTCATCGCCTTCTCGACCCAGTCAATTGCCGCCTCTGGATCGTGTTGCGGAACACCCGCGTTGTCGCTCAGGATCAGTGAGGCGAGATTGAGCATCGCCTTCCAGTGATTGCGTTCGGCCGCTTGCCTGTACAACTGGTATATCTTCGCGTAGTCCCGCTTCGGGGCGTAGATGTTCGGGTCATCGAGCGCAAGCGCCTGCTGGAACCACAGTTCTGCCTGCGGATCGACCGGGGGCACGTGCTGGTCCTGGTACACGCAGGTGAAGGTTTTGCGGTGCGGATTGAACAGCGGCAGTTTTTCGTTGCGCGGCAGATCGGACAGGGAGGTGCTCAGCTTGCTGGTAAGGGCAGTAAAGGGGCTGGCCTGTACGCCAGCGGCCGTTACACCAAGGCTAGTGACCAGAAATCGCAGAACGAGGGTGATAACCCCAACGCGGAATCGAGACATGTTAGGCATATTCCGCGTTTCCAGACGATGGCATGGTCACTGACGCGTGCGTGGTATTTGTGGCGCGGTGATCTTCGAAGGGCAGTAGAAATCCCGTCATCTTCTGTTTTCCCGCCAACTGGATGGCGCGATTTTGCGCCATGCGCCTATTCCATGCTTCAAATACGTCAGGAGTGTTGGCAGGTCTGCTTTTTATTGGTGCGCGATTCTAGCCGAAACCGCGCACAACACACAAGCTATAAACCTTCGATCGAGCCAAGTCTAAAAACCATGAAGATTCAGTTTGCGCAGGCAACGATCGTCGATTCGAGCCTGGAAATACGCGCCAGCAATTGAGTCACCGCCCGCAACCCGATGAGGCGGTCCAATTCAGCCACGTCTGCCCCGCGCGTGACGAGCGTCAACCGGCCGCCCCCGGTCAATTCCCGCGCATCGCCGGAAGCGCAGCGCACGACGCCCACCACTTCGCACGCGCGCAGCAGCACATAAGCGCCCCCCCAATCAGGCGGCAACGCACAGGCTTCCAGTGTGGCATCGTCGGTTGCCGCTTGGGCGCACCGCGCCGCCGCAGCGGCCACATGCACCGGCCGCCTCGCCGCACTCGCTTCGGCCGCCACCGGCATTGCACGGCCGGCAAACAGCTGCATGACACCCGCCGCGTCGGCGCCGCGAATCACTTCACGCAGGCGTTCGACGCCATCCGCGCGCGTCTCGCCGGCCGGCGCAACGTTTTTGCGCCGCGCGGCTAGCTCGCCCGCCGGCTCGCCGGCCAAGCGTTGCCGCGCCCGATGCGCGAGTTGCCGGCAGTGCGCAGGCGTCTTGCCCACGACATCGGCAATTTGCGCATAGTCGCAATCGAACGCCTCATGCAACACGAATGCGGCGCGCTCGTCGGGCGACAAGCGTTCGAACAACAACGCCACGGCTTCGGAGACCGACGCAGCGCGCACCACTTCGTCCTCAGCCGACGGCGCCAGTTCTTCATGCCACGGTTCAATCAAGCACTCGCTCGTGCGCGCCGCCTGCTCCGATTGCAAGCGCCGGATGCGGTCGATCGCGAGCCGCGTCGTGACGGTCGTGAGCCAAGCGAGCGGCGTTCGCAGGTCGCACTCCGCCGCCGCATGCCATTTCAACCACGCGTCTTGAACGATATCCTCGGCCTCCGCCCGGCTGCCGAGCATCCGATAAGCGATCGATGTCAGCCGCGCACGGGCCGCCTCGAATCCCGATATTTTGTCTTTTTGTTCTTGCATCATTGATTGGCTCCTAAAGTCGAGCTGTCGGCGCGCGATACGCCTTCGCCTGATTGACGTTCGAGTGGCGACCGATGTGACGCGCGTTTCGATTTTTTCTTTCTCCACGAGCAAAGGCGGCGTTCGACGCACCCTCCGTCACGTCCGCGCGTGCTCGCGCGTCATGACAGCGAGGGCCGCCTGCAAAGCGTATGCTCGACAGGCAGCTATCGTCGATTCCCCTCCGAGGAGCGCCATGCTTTCCTACCCATCCAGCCAGCTCGTCCCGACCGTCATCGAACAATCGGGCCGCGGCGAGCGTGCCTACGACATCTATTCCCGGTTACTGCGCGAGCGAATCGTATTTCTCGTCGGCCCCGTCACCGACGAAACGGCGAGCCTCATCGTCGCCCAAATGCTGTTTCTCGAATCCGAGAATCCCGACAAGGATATTTTCTTTTATATCAATTCGCCGGGTGGTTCGGTGTACGACGGCTTTGCGATCTACGACACCATGCAATTCGTCAAGCCGCAAGTATCGACGCTGTGTACCGGCTTTGCCGCAAGCATGGGCTCGTTCTTGCTCGCCGCCGGCGCAAAGGGCAAGCGCTTCGCGCTGCCGAACGCTCGCATCATGATCCACCAGCCGTCGGGCGGCAATCAAGGCACGGCCGCCGATATCGAAATCCAAGCCAAAGAGGTGCTGTTCCAGCGCGAACGGCTCAATCGGATTCTCTCGGAGAAAACGGGCCAGCCGATCGAACAAATCCAGAAGGATACCGATCGCGACAATTTCATGTCGGCGGCGACAGCAAAAGAATATGGGCTGATCGACGATGTGCTGACCGATCGCGTCGCGCTCGCCGAGTTGGCCCGGCACACGACGCTCTGAGCCGCGCGACGGGCGCGTGCCAGGCGGAGCGATGAAACGACGATGCTACGAAGCTGCGCAAACCACGGCAGCCCCGCAGCCATAAAAAAAGGCTCCCCTGTTGGTGGAGAGCCCTTTCGCGGGTGGACGCATGGCAGCGCCCACCGGTGGCTTTTCGCCGAACCTTCGAAGTACCTTACGCGAAATTCTTCGCGGCGAAATCCCAGTTCACGAGGTTCCAGTACGCTTCGACGAACTTCGGACGCGCATTGCGGTAGTCGATGTAGTAAGCGTGTTCCCACACGTCGATCGTCAGCAGTGCCTTGGCATCGGTCGTCAGCGGCGTGGCGGCGTTGCTCGTCGAAACGATGTCGAGCGAGCCGTCGGCCTTCTTCACCAGCCACGTCCAACCCGAACCGAAATTGCCGACTGCGGCCTTCGAGAACGCTTCCTTGAACGCGTCGAAGGAGCCCCACTTCGCGTTGATGGCATCGCCCAGCGCACCGCTCGGCGCACCGCCGCCTTGCGGCTTCAGGCAATTCCAGAAGAACGTGTGATTCCAGACTTGCGCAGAATTATTGAAAACACCGCCCGACGACTTCTTGATGATCTCTTCGAGCGACAGGCTCTCGAACTCGGTGCCCTTGATCAGGTTGTTCAAGTTCGTGACGTAGGCTTGATGGTGCTTGCCGTAGTGAAACTCGAGCGTTTCCTCCGACATGTGCGGAGCGAGCGCGTTCTTCGCGTACGGCAGCGGCGGGAGCGTATGTTCCATGGTGCTGATCCTTCTGTGTTATGGGGAAGTAGGCGACTAACGCATAGAGCACTGGATTGTAGGCGAGTTGGGATAACCTCGCAAACGAGCGGCCTTTATGCGCAGCATTGACCGCCGCCCGCCGCAATTCGCGTAAAAAATGCTTCCATTAGATGCATGCGTCGCACCAATCGCCGAAGATGACCGACGATCGCCCGCTGACGGCAGGGATAGCGCCGCATGGTGTAACCATGACCGTCTACGCCGGGGCCACGCCGGATCGATACCGATCAAAAGCCGTCGGTCAGACGCGGTTGCACGTCCTTGAGCGTCACGTCGGCCGCCCCTTCCGCGACATACACCGTCAGTTTCCGATCGCGTTTGAAAGCAGCCGGCGAACGCACGGCGCGTCCTGTTTGCGCATCGATGAGCGCCGCGTAGCCGCGCTCGAGCGTGCGCTGCGGGCTCAGTACCTCAAGCCGAGCGCCCAGCGTCGCCACCCGCGCGACGCGTCGTTCGCGCTGCCGCTCCATCCCCGCGTCGAGCCGGCGCGAGAGCGTAGCCACGGCGGTGCGGGGCGCGGCCAGGTCGGGCCGCCAGCGCTGCCACGACAGCCGCACCATCGCAAAGCGCGCCTTGGCGTCGCGCACCGGACGCGCGCCCGCCGACGCGAGCCGCGCCCGCAATTGCTGAAGGTGCGCACTTTGGCGCCTCAACCGTTCCGCGGGACTCACAAGCCGGCGCGCGAGCCAATCCAATTGCTGCGCCCGCCGCTCCATCAACCGGCCGAACCCACGCGCAAGCGCCGCCGTGCGGTGATCGAGCTCGCGCAGGAGCATCGTGCGCTGCGGGCTCACCAGCTCGGCGGCGCCTGTGGGCGTCGGCGCGCGCACGTCAGCCGCGAAATCGGCGATCGTGAAATCCGTCTCGTGCCCCACCCCGCTCACCACCGGCAACGCGCTCGCGGCGATGGCCCTTGCGAGCCCTTCTTCGTTGAACGACCAGAGGTCTTCGATGGAACCGCCGCCCCGACAGACGATCAGCACATCCACTTCCCGGCGCGCATTCGCCGTCTCGATCATCGCCGTGAGCTTGTCGCCGGCCCCCGCGCCTTGCACAGGTGCCGGATAGACGATGACGGCCACATGCGGCGCCCGGCGTGCGAGCGTCGTCAGCACGTCGCGCAGGGCCGCCGCCTGCAACGACGTCACGACGCCGATCGCACGCGGATGCGTCGGCAGCGGCCGTTTGCGCTCGGGCGCGAACAGCCCCTGCGCTTCGAGTTGCGCCTTCAGCTTCAAAAACTGTTCGTAGAGCCGGCCGGTGCCCGTACGGCGCACCGCCTCGACGTTCAGTTGCAACTCGCCGCGCGGTTCGTACATCGTGACGAGCGCGCGCACCTCGATCTTGTCCCCTTCGCGCGGGGTGAATTCGGCGTACTGGGCGCGACCGCGGAACATCACGCAGCGCATTTGCGCCCCTGCGTCCTTGATCGAGAAGTACCAATGGCCGCTGGCGGCACGCGTGAAATTCGAGACCTCGCCCGCTACCCAAACGAGCGGGAACGATCGTTCGAGCATCGTGCCGATCGCGCGGTTGAGCACCGAGACGGGCACAGCCACGTCGGCCTCGAACGAGCCGGCGGGAGACGGCGCAGCGGCGCCGCCTGGCGGAAATGGAGGGCGAGATTGCATTGCAAAACCTTTTTTTGAGCCGGTCAGAAGATAGACCGTCGCGCGGACGGCGTCCAGCCTACGCACCATCGCATGCAAGGTTTCCCACATAGAGAAGCTCTCTATCCGACGGCGCGAAATAACGTAGGGAACCGCCAAGAGGCGCGACCATTCGTTACAACACGTTGATTTTTAAGAGATTTTTATAACAACAATATCAGACATGGCCGATAGGAAGTCCGGTTTATCGGCGTTCCCGGCCGTGACGGCCGAAGTTCTTCACAGAGTTATCCACAGCCGCTCCCTACCGGAGCGCCATACGTCTGCTCGTGCGTAGGCGTGCCGCCTGCTTGCAGTGGTCTTGGCGAGCAGGCTACAGTGCCGGGTCTCGGCGCCGATCTTCGTCGACTTTCCGATTACCGAGCTACTTCACTATCTGACGACCACGCACGCACCATGAATCGCATGGCCGACCGCATCAAAGCACGCACCGAAGCTTACGTCACCCAAGAGTGGCAGCGCCGCGGCGCATTTGCCTGGGCCATGACGCCGCTCGCCTGTCTGTTCGGCACGCTCGCCGCCATGCGGCGCGCGACGTTCGCGCTCGGCTGGCGCGAGCGCGTGGATGCGGGCCTGCCGATCGTCGTCGTCGGCAATGTGACCGTCGGCGGCACCGGCAAGACGCCCACTGTCATCGCTCTCGTCGAAGCGCTGCGCGCAGCGGGGTTCACGCCCGGCGTGATCTCGCGCGGTTACGGTTCGCCGGGCGCCGCGCCTCGTCCGGTGACATCGGCGTCGTCTCCGAGCCAGGTCGGCGACGAGCCGGTGTTGATCGCGCGCCGCACCAGCGCACCCGTTTGGGTCGCGCGAGATCGTGTCGCTTGCGCGCAGGCGCTGCGCGCGGCGCACATCGACGTCGATGTGATCGTCAGCGACGACGGCTTGCAGCACTATCGCCTCGCGCGGACGGTCGAACTCGTCGTGTTCGATCAGCGTTTGGGAGGCAACGGCTTTTTGCTGCCCGCCGGGCCTTTGCGCGAGCCGCTTTCGCGGCGCCGCGACGCCACGCTCGTCAACAACCCGTTCGATCGCTCGCTGCCGCCGTGGCCCGATACGTTCGCGCTCTCGCTTGCCCCCGGCGATGCCTGGCACCTGGCCGATCCGAGCCGGCGCCGCCCGCTCTCGCAATTTGCGGGCGAGCGCGTGCTGGCCGCCGCGGGCATCGGGGCGCCGGAGCGTTTCTTTGCGACACTGCGTGCCGCCGGCCTGGCTCCCGCGACGCGCGCGCTGCCCGATCACTACGCGTTTCGCGACAACCCGTTTGTCGACGACGACACCGACGCAATCCTGGTGACCGAGAAGGATGCAGTAAAATTGAGCGCTTGGCGTGACGCTCGTATCTGGGTAGTCCCGGTCGAAGCCACGCTCCCTGCTCGCCTCATCGCTCTGGTTGTGGAGAAACTCCGTGGACGCTCGCCTGCTTGAAATCCTCGTTTGCCCGGTCTGCAAAGGGCCGCTCACCTACGATCGCGCCCAGCAAGAACTGATCTGCCACGCCGATAAACTGGCCTACCCGATTCGCGACGGCATCCCCGTCATGCTCGTCGACGAAGCGCGTCAGACCGTCGAAGGCACCCCCGTCGAACCGCTCGATCCGGCCGGCGGCGCATAAAAAGCTAGACGTCTTCACCTCAGCCTTCGCTCCGAATTCGATGACCGCCAACGTCCGTCACGACGCACCGCCCTTTGTCGCGGTCGTTCCCGCTCGTCTTGCCTCCACTCGTCTGCCGGAAAAACCGCTCGCCGATATCGGCGGTAAGCCGATGGTCGTGCGCGTGGCCGAGCGTGCACGCGAAGCCGGCGCGCAGCGCGTGCTGATCGCCACCGACGACGCGCGCGTACTGCAAATCGTGCAAGCGCACGGGTTCGAGGCGTTGCTCACGCGGGCCGATCACCCTTCCGGCACCGATCGGCTCGCCGAAGTGGCGACTGCGCTCGGGCTGCCCGACGATACGATCGTCGTCAACGTGCAAGGCGACGAGCCATTGATCGATCCGGCGCTCGTGCGCGATGTCGCTTCGCATCTCGCCGCGCACCCCGACTGCGCGATCGCAACGGCTGCGCATCCGATCGTCGATGCGGCCGACGTCTTCAACCCGAACGTGGTGAAAGTCGTGCTGGATGCACGCGGCCTGGCGCTGTATTTTTCGCGCGCGCCGATCCCTTGGCACCGCGACGCCTACGCGCCGCACTGCGGCACGCAAGCGATCGACGTCGCGGCCATGCCGGCGCCGCCTGCCGGTGCGGTGCTGCGCCACATCGGCCTGTACGCCTACCGCGCGCGTTTCCTGCGCACCTATCCCACACTCGCGCAGGCACCGATCGAACACGCCGAGATGCTCGAGCAGCTACGCGCCATGTGGCACGGCGAGCGCATTGCGGTGCGCGTGACGCACGAGGCACCCGCACCCGGCGTGGATACGATGGCCGACCTTGAGCGCGTGCGCACACTTTTCCTATCAAATCCCTAACGTTTTCCGGCTAACCGCCTAACGCATGGCATAATCAGGGCCGATTGCGCGAGCATTCGCACTATTCGCTTCCGGTTCCCGTTCGTTTCGCTTCGTCGCCCCAGTGGCGGGCTCTCGCGTCGTGTCGCACGACACGACAAGCCCCGCGGGTGCGGGCCGATGCGCCTTTGCGCCGCCCGCGATGCGACGGCGGGAAACCCGTTGCCGTCGTCATTTGGCATCGAGCGTTGTGCATCTCGCGCCGCAGTATTCACATACGATTCGGAGAACAGCATGCGTTTGATCCTGTTGGGCGCGCCGGGCGCCGGCAAGGGTACCCAGGCGAACTACATCAAAGAAAAATTCGGGATTCCGCAGATTTCGACCGGTGACATGCTACGCGCAGCCGTCAAGGCGGGTTCGCCGCTGGGTGTGGAAGCGAAGCGCTTCATGGACGCCGGCGAACTCGTGCCCGATATGCTCATCATCAATCTCGTGAAAGAGCGTCTGCTTGAAGCCGATTGCAAAAACGGCTATCTGTTCGACGGCTTCCCGCGCACGCTGCCGCAAGCGGAAGCGATGAAGGAAGCCGGCGTCGCGATCGATTACGTCCTTGAAATCGACGTGCCCTTCGACGAGATCATCGTTCGCATGAGCGGCCGCCGCACGCACCCGCAATCGGGTCGCACCTACCACGTCAAGTTCAATCCTCCGAAGCTCGAAGGCAAGGACGACCTCACGGGCGAACCGCTGATCCAACGCGAGGACGACAAGGAAGAAACCGTGAAGAAGCGGCTCGATGTCTATGTCGCTCAAACGAAGCCGCTCGTCGATTACTACCAGCAGTGGGCGCAGCGCGGTGTCGAAAACGGCTTGAGCGCGCCGCAGTATCGCCGCATCTCCGGCCTCGGCAGCGTCGATGAAATTCGTCAGCGCGTGTTCGAAGCGCTGAAGTAACATCGCACGCCAACATCACGCGCCGTCACACCGCGCGATCGAACCCGCCTCCCGAGGCGGGTTTTTTATGTCCGCGAGCGATTACAATCGTCGACGGCCCGCACGCCAATCGGTCACGAGCCGAGCCGCGGCGAGGCCGTACCTCTTAGAACATGAAAGGAGCCTTTAGCATGGACATTCGCGGCAACGCATTTTTGGTCACCGGCGGCGCGTCGGGGCTCGGCGCGGCAACGGCACGACTATTCGCCGAACACGGCGGCAAGGTCGTCATCGCCGATTTGAACGAAGATGCGGGCAATCGGCTTGCGTCCGAGCTTCAAGGCGTCTTCGTCAAATGCGACGTGAGCCGCGAAGACGATGCCAAGCAGGCCGTCGAAGCGGCGACGCGGCTCGGCCCCTTGGTCGGGCTGGTGAACTGCGCCGGCGTCGCGCCGGCCATCAAAACCGTCGGCAAGGACGGCCCGCATCCGCTCGACAAATTCCAACGCACGATCGAGATCAACCTGATCGGCACGTTCAACATGCTGCGGCTCGCAGCCCATGAGATGTCGAAGAACGAGCCGAACGCGAACGGAGAGCGCGGCGTGATCGTCAACACCGCCTCGGTGGCGGCATTCGACGGGCAAATCGGGCAAGCTGCCTATGCCGCGTCCAAGAGCGGTGTCGCGGGCATGACGCTGCCGATCGCACGCGATCTTTCGCGCAACGCCATTCGTGTGATGACGATCGCCCCCGGCATCTTCGAAACGCCTATGCTGCTGGGGATGCCGCAAGAAGTGCAGGACGCGCTCGGTGCGATGGTGCCGTTCCCGCCGCGGCTCGGCAAACCGAACGAGTACGCGATGCTCGTCAAACAAATCTTCGACAACACGATGCTCAACGGCGAAGTGATCCGCCTCGACGGCGCGATTCGGATGCAACCGAAGTAACGGCCTGGCCCGTGGGCCGCATCCTATGAAAACGCCCGGCCAGCGCATCCGCGCCGGTCGGGCGTTTGAACATCCAGCCGTATTGAATGGTAGCGCTAAGTAGCCGCACTAAGTAGCCGCGCTGACCGCCGCGCCAAGGGCGCTCGCCAGTCCGAGTTCGATCGACCCGTGGGTCAATCCCCGCCGTGATCGGTGCGCTGGCGCAGTTCGTTCAGTTGCGACTCGACGGTCATCGCATCCTCGGCATCGGGACGATCGTCCAAGTACCGCTCCAAGTCCTCCAGCGCCGGCCGCAAATAATCGAGCCGCGCATAGGCGAAGCCGCGATCGCGCACTTCCTCGACGTTGCCCGGCAGCAGCACGACCAGCCGCTGCTGCACCGCCAGCAGCCGCTGCCACCGCTCCGATTGCACGTAGACGGCTTTCAGGTTGCGCAGCATCCGGGCGACGATCTCGCGCGGCGTCGCCGGCTGCAACAGCATCCGCAGCGCGCTGCCGATCGACTGCTCCGTGTGCGAGATGTACGGCTCGAGCATATCCACCATCTGCGACTCGGAAAGCGACTGGCCGGTTGTGGGATCGAGCATGACGTCGCCTTCGGGCAGCGTGACGCGCAGCAGGAAGTGGCCGGGGAACGACACGCCCCTCACCGGTACGCCGATCTGCTCGCCAAGCTCCAAATAGAGCACCGCCAGCGAGATGGGAATCCCGCGCCGGCGCTTGAGCACGACGTTCAGGTGACTATTGTCCGGGTCGTAATAGTCGTTCAAGTTGCCGGCGAAGCCGAGCTCGCGGAAGAAGAAGCGATTGAGCGCGCCGATTCTTTCGGCCAAATCGGCACTCGCCGGCAGGCGCCGCTTCAAGCGCAGTGCCAGTTCGTCGAGTTCCGCGAGCACCCCTTCGAGGTCGAGATCGGGATAAGCATCCTGCGCGAGCGAAATCGCTGTCTCCGTCAAAGGGAGACTGTCATCGTCGGCAACGAGGGTGGCGAAGTAATCGAGTACGGATGTCATGGCCGTCACTTGGCACGCCTTCTGAAGTATGCGTATTTGAAGCCCATCACCCAAAGGATACTGAAATATAGCGCGGCAAATATCACCAAACAGGCAGCGAGCAACGCGATGCGCGACATCGGGTGCGCCCGCATGCCGATCCAATCGAACGTGATCGAGCACCAGTGCATCGCGCCCGCGAGCACCAACGACGCCCCCGCCATCTGCACGAGAAAGCGTAACCACCCGTGCGATGGAGTATAGATCCCGCGCCGACGCAAGCCGATGAACAACAACGATGCGTTCACGCAAGCGCCGAGCCCGACGCTCAGCGTCAGGCCCGCATGCGCCAGAAGGGGCACGAAGGCGTAATTCGACAACTGAGTGACCACCAGCACGGCCACGCCGATCTTCACGGGCGTTTTGATGTCCTGTTTGGCGTAAAAACCCGGCGCGAGAATCTTGATGAGGATGATGCCGACGAGGCCGACGCCGTACGCGGCCAGCGCGCGGCTGACCATGACGACGGAGTGGGCGTCGAAGCGGCCGTAATCGAACAGCCCGGCCGTCAGCGGCTCGGCGAAGAAAAACAGCGCGAGCGCGCTCGGTAAGGCGAGCAGGAACGTTACCCGCAGCCCCCAATCGAGCAGCGACGAATACTCGTGCGGATCGGCATCGGCATGCGCCTTCGCCAAGCTAGGCAGCAAGATCGTGCCGAGCGCGGCGCCGAGCAACGCCGTGGGAAATTCCATCAGGCGATCGGCATAGTAGATCCACGAAACCGCGCCGGGCCCCAAACGCGAGGCAATGTTCGTATTGATGATGAGGCTGATCTGCGCCACCGAGACCGCAAAGATCGCCGGCACCATTTTCACGAGCACGCGCTTGACGCCGCGATGCGCGAGCGCGGCGAACGGGTTCAGCCCGATGCGCGGCGCCATGTCGATCTTCTGCAGCCCCGGCAATTGCGCGACGAATTGCAACACGCCGCCCACGACGACCGCCCACGCTAGCGCGTAGACCGGCACCTTCATATGCGGTGCGACGAACGCCGCAGCGATGATGAAGACGATGTTGAGCAGCACCGGCGCGAAGGCGGGCAGCGAAAACTTGCCGTACGTATTGAGCACGCCGGCGGCGAGCGTCGTCAGCGAGATAAAGACGATGTACGGGAACATGATCCGCGTCATCGTCACGGCGAGCGTGAACGCCTGCCCGTCGTCGCGCAGCCCCGATGCAACCACATAGACCACCCACGTGGACGCAAAGATGCCGAGCACGGACACCAACGCGAGCACCCAAGCGAGCACGGTCGACATCGCATCGACGAGCGCCTTGGTTGCATCGTGTCCTTGCTGGCTCTTGAATTCGGCCAGGATCGGCACGAACGCCTGCGAGAACGCGCCTTCAGCGGACAGGCGCCGCAGCAGATTCGGAATACGGAATGCGACGTAAAACGCGTCGGTGAATTGGCTGGCGCCGAAGGCGCGGGCGATCAGCGTCTCGCGGGCCAGACCGGTCACGCGGGACAGCAACGTGAAGCCGCTGACCGTCAGCAGGGCTCGGAATAGATTCATTAGGTTGAAACGCTGCGCTAAACATACTCCGATGCGCACGTGCATCGCCGGTGGGGGGACCCTTCTCCGTTAGGCGGAAGAGGGCTCAAGGGGCGCTTATTATACGGACAGCAGCGGTCCGATCGTCGGCGTCGCCGGTCGCGCGTGCCGCAGGGCGAGTTTCGGCCGTGCGGCGGATGCTGAAAGCGAGATCCGGCCCCCTTCGACCGCCGCGGCCCCGCCAGGTTGCAGCGGCCGCGGTGATCCCGCGGTTGATCCCGCGGTCAACCTAATAAGACGTAGGAATGCCAGGTCACGCTATCGTCGGCGTCAAGACACTGTCGCTTGCCATGTGCCTGATTTTGTTGCTATACTCGCGCGTTTCGAAGCTCGATCTCGGTCGCCAATCGGCCCTTGCTCGTTTTTGGCCGGTCCCGGCTGCTGGCCGAGAGGCCGCTCAAAGCACCTGAGAATGGGCTAGAGATGGGCAAAAAAGCGAAGGGCTAAAAGGCTAGCAAGCAGCTAATAAGCAGCAACAAGCAGCAACAAGCAGCCGACTAGCGGTGCTCGCGACCCAACGTCGAGCGCCGGCAAGTCATCGCCTGGCACCGTGTTCGCGGCATCTTCGCAAAACCACGAGCACGCTTCGTCGATGTTTTTGCGCTTCCGGGCAATCGCTTCCGGAAGTTTGGACCAAAAGCGGCACTCGATCGGCCTACCGGCCGGGCGCCGAAACAGTACAGGACAAGGAACTTTCATGGCTAACTCCGCACAAGCACGCAAGCGCGCCCGTCAGGCCGCCAAAGCGAACTCGCATAACTCGGCTCTGCGCTCGAAGTACCGCACGGCTGTCAAGGCTGTCCGCAAGGCGATCGAAGCCGGCGACCAAGCCAAGGCAGCGGAGCTTCTCCGCGCATCGGCAAAGACGATGGACATCATCGCCGACAAGAAGATCGTTCACAAGAACAAGGCCGCTCGCCATAAGAGCCGCCTGGCAGCGGCCGTCAAGGGCCTGCAAGCCGCCGCCTAAGAAGGCTTTGCAGCGGGCGAGGCGCTTACGCCTTGCCGGTGAACGGTTTGTCCCTGGGTTCGCCGCCTCGGGGCAAATCGATCCGCGCGCCGTTCGGCAACAAAAAAGCCCGCAATCTTCACATTGCGGGCTTTTTTGCGCGCCGGCTCGGCGCAACATCCTCATGCTGTATCGACGCGGACGGAGCGGACGGAGCGGAACGGAGCGGATCGAGCGGCCGGAGCGGATCGAGCGGATTAAACGAATCGGCGAATCGGCCAGTTAAGCGAATCGGCGGATCCCCGCCTACCCTTCTTCGCCTACCGTTTTTGAGACTGAGACGCCCCGTGATCGAGCGGCAGTTCGCATGCCTCGGTCACCACGAGATCGTTGTCTTTCGCGAAATTCATGACGAAGTCGAACGCCATCGGCTCGATGTCGCGCAACCGCGAATCGACGATGACGCATTTGAGATCGCCGAGGAGAATCGGGCGCACGTAGCGCGAATATTGCAGCCGCGCATTGGGGCCCTGGGCGCCGGGACCGTAGCAGGACATGACCCCTGCTAGGCGCTCCGACCAATCACTAGGACGGAATTTCCTTCCGGCTTTCGTGATGCCTTGAATGAAGTATTCAGTGTGGGATGCTTCGGCCATGTAAGAAACCCATGAAACGTGCCCGAAGCCTGCCCGCCGGGCTTGGGAAAACTCGTCGATTATACCACCCCCGGCGAGCTTATGCCGCAGTGCACACAAACCGCTCTACCCGCGGCGCGCGCACCGGCTCGGTGCTTGGGCTAGGCTCGCCGGCTCGTCAAACGAAAAAAAATCCTTTATGCTGCTTGCAGTTACCACATCCGACGGCGGCGCCGTCCGGTGCCGTCGCACCGGGTCAAGCCCGCCGTATTCGTTTTTATGGCCGCCAAACAAATCCGTCACTACCTGCAGTTCAACGACTTCTCCCGGGACGACTACGCGTACGTGCTCGAACGCGCGCGCATCCTGAAACGTAAGTTCAAGAACTACGAGACGTATCACCCGCTGCACGACCGCACGCTCGCGATGATCTTCGAGAAGAACTCGACGCGCACGCGGCTCTCGTTCGAGGCCGGCATCTTCCAACTCGGGGGCCACGCTGTCTTCATGAGCACGCGCGATACCCAGTTGGGCCGCGGCGAGCCGATCGAAGACGCCGCACAGGTGATTTCGCGCATGGTCGACATCATCATGATCCGCACGTTCGGGCAGGACATCATCCGCCGCTTCGCGGAAAACTCGCGCGTGCCCGTCATCAACGGCCTGACGAACGAATACCATCCGTGCCAGGTGCTGGCCGATATCTTCACGTTCTTCGAGCATCGGGGCCCGATCGCCGGCAAAACGGTAGCGTGGGTGGGCGACGCCAACAATATGCTCTACACGTGGATCGAGGCCGCCCAGATTCTCGGGTTCAACCTGCGTATTTCCACGCCCCCGGGCTATGGGCTCGATGCGGCGCTCGTCGCTGCCGACAGCGCACCGTTTTACCAATTGTTCGCCGATCCGAACGAAGCCTGCGAAGGGGCCGATCTGGTTACCACCGATGTCTGGACCAGCATGGGTTTCGAGGCCGAGAACGAGGTGCGTAAAGCCGCGTTCGCCGATTGGTGCGTCGATGCGGAGATGATGAGCCGCGCCGGCCCCGATGCGCTGTTCATGCACTGTCTGCCCGCTCACCGCGGCGAAGAAGTCAGCGCGGAGGTGATCGACGGCCCGCAAAGCGTCGTATGGGACGAAGCGGAGAACCGGCTGCATGTCCAAAAGGCGCTGATGGAGTTCTTGCTGCTCGGCAAGCTCAATCACTGATCGTCACTGATCGTCACTAACCGTCACTGATAGCGCATGACTTGCCGGCTGGGCCCCGGGCCGAGTGGCCCTCCAGCCGGCTGCGCTCGCCGCCGCCTGCAGCAAGGCTCCGGCTCGACGCTCCGGCTCGAGAACGCAGAACGCAGAACGCAGAACATACGATACGGCTCGGCCGCGCGGCCCACGCCGGTATTAGACGACGACGGGCTCCGGCTCCAACGCGATGCCGAACCGCTCGTGCACGTCATGCTGAATGGCTTGCGCGAGCGCAAGCAGTTGCGCGCCCGTAGCACCGCCGCGATTGACGAGCACCAATGCCTGCCGTTCGTGGACAGCCGCCGCCCCCACCGCACGCCCCTTCCAGCCGCAACGATCGATGAGCCAGCCCGCCGCCAGCTTGATACGGCCGTCGGGTTGCGGGTACGACACGATGTCGGGCTCGCGCCGGCGCAGCGCTTCGAACGCCGCGGCATCAACGACCGGGTTCTTGAAAAAACTGCCTGCATTGCCGAGCGTGGCCGGATCCGGCAGCTTGGCACGGCGCACCGCCACGACGGCATCGAAGATCGCTTGCGGCGTCGGTTCGCCGGCACTCGCCTCGAGCGCACGGGCGACATCGGCATAACCGGCGCGAGGCGTCCATTGCTTCGGCAGACGGAACGTCACCGAGGTGATCGCGAACCGATCGCGCCCTTCGCGCTTGAAGACACTGTCGCGGTATCCGAAGCGGCATTGCGCGGCATCGAGTTCGACGGTTTGGCCGGTCGCCAATTCGAGCGCGCGCAACGAATCGAAGCGCTCCGCCATTTCGAGGCCGTAGGCGCCGATGTTTTGAATCGGCGCGGCGCCGACCGTGCCGGGAATCAGCGCTAGGTTTTCGAGGCCCGGGAAACCGTTCGCCAGCGTCCATGCGACGAACGCATGCCAGTTCTCCCCGGCGGCCGCTTCCACATACCAAGCCGCGTCGTCCTCGCGCACGAGGCGTTTCCCCGCGAGGGCGACGAGCAAGACGATGCCGTCGAAATCGCGCGTGAGGACGACGTTGCTGCCGCCGCCGAGCAGGAGATGCGGCATGCCCGCCACACGCGGGTCGCGCAAGGCCGCGACGAACCGATCGGGCGATTCGATGCGGCTGAACCAGCGTGCGCGCGCGTCGAAGCCGAACGTGTTGTGCGCACGCAGCGAGTAGTGGGGTAGAAGCAAGAGCGGATCGGAATCGGAAAAAGACATCGGCGAAGGGGGCGCTTGCGCTGCATAGAGGGGCGAGGCGTTGCACAATGCGACGTATCGCGCTGCGCGATTGCGGCCCGGCGTTCTCTCTGAGGAAATGCGTCGGTAAAATGACGTTCGGTCGTGATTATAGCGAGTGCCCGAAGCACGCCGTGCGCTCGGGTATGCACGCAATACATGCGGAGCCCGCCGTTCGAGTGCGGGTGCCGTCCAAAACATAGCTGGGAGAAATGAATATGCCGTCGTTCGATGTCGTCTGCGAAGCCAATATGATCGAAGTGAAAAACGCGATCGAGCAATCCAACAAGGAGATCTCCACGCGCTTCGATTTCAAAGGATCGGACGCAAGAGTCGAGCAAAAGGAGCGCGAACTGACGATGTTCGCCGACGATGACTTCAAGCTCGGACAGGTCAAAGACGTCGTGCTGTCGAAGATGGCCAAGCGCAACGTCGATGTGCGTTTTCTGGATTACGGCAAGGTCGAGAAGATCGGCGGCGACAAGGTGAAGCAGGTCGTGACGGTCAAGAAAGGCGTGTCGGGCGATCTCGCCAAGAAGATCGTGAAGCTCATCAAGGACAGCAAAATCAAGGTGCAAGCGAGCATTCAGGGCGATGCCGTGCGGGTGACAGGCACCAAGCGCGACGATCTGCAAAGCGTCATCGCGATGCTGCGCAAGGACGTGACGGACACGCCGCTCGATTTCAACAACTTCCGCGATTGATTCGCAGGGCGCGGCCCATACCGGCCGGTGTGCACGAACACAGCGCCGCCCCTTGTCTAGCCGTTAAAGCGGCGCGGCGGCAGTCACAGTTCGAACGATCCTGGGGGCCCTAAGCGCTATGCACCAAGCGGAAAGCGCTAAACACTAAGCGCTCAACGCTTGCGCGCCTGCGCCGCGCCGGTGCCGGCCTTGTCGGCGGCTTGCGCACCGCCCTTCTTCTTTTCGCCGATCCGGCTTTCCGTGCCGGCAATCAGCTTCGCGATGTTGGCGCGGTGCCGCCAGACCAGCAGCGCGCTCATGGCGAAGACGGCCCATGCGATCTGATTGGCGCCGAACATGAAGATGTCGAACAACGGCGCGAACACCGCGGCCATGAGCGCCGCGAACGACGAGTAGCGGAAGAAGAACGCGATGATCAACCACGTCAGCGCGGTCGCGAGCCCCAGAATCGGATTGATGGCGAGCAGCACGCCGGCTGCCGTTGCCACCCCCTTGCCGCCCTTGAACTTGAAGAAGACCGGATACAGGTGCCCGAGAAAGACGGCGATGGCGGCCAGCGCCACGGCCGTATCGCCGAGCCCGAAGCGAGGGCCGAAGCGGGCCGCGAGCCAAACGGCCAGCCAGCCCTTGAATGCATCGCCAAGGAGCGTGAGGATGGCCGCGGTTTTGTTGCCGCTGCGCAGCACGTTCGTCGCGCCGGGGTTCTTCGATCCGTACGAGCGAGGATCGGCCAGCCCCATGGCGGCGCTGACGATCACGGCGAACGAGATCGAACCGATCAAATAAGCGGCAACGGTGGCGATCAGCAATGGCATAGCGGGGACTCTTTCGGCTTAGCGGGCATATAGGGCGTGGCGCACACAACGCGTGGGCGGCTCATTCTACAGAACGGCGCGGATCATTCGCTGCTCGCGCATTGCACCAGGCGCGCGCCGAGGAACGACGTCAATACAGCCGGCGCGACGCTCACGAGATAGCCGCGGCGCCCGCCGTTCAGATAGATCGAGTCGAGTTCGAGGATGGTCGATTCGACGTAGATCGGCATGGTCTTTTTCGTGCCGAACGGCGACGTGCCGCCCACCAAATAACCGGAGTGGCGATTGGCGACTTCGGGCTTGCACGGTTCGACGCGCTTGGCCCCGATTTGACGCGCGAGGTTCTTGGTCGACACCGTGCGATCGCCATGCATGAGTACGATCAGCGGCTTGGCATTCTCGTCTTCCATGACCAGCGTCTTGACGACGCGGTGTTCGTCCACCCCGAGCTGGCGCGCCGATTCTGCCGTCCCGCCATGCTCGACGTACTCGTAGGGGTGTTCGCCGAACTGCACGTCGTGGCGGCGCAAGAACTGCGTGGCCTGCGTCTCCGAAACATGTTTGGTTTTGCTCATCGGCGCATTGTAAGCGCAACCGCCCGCCTGTTTCATCTTTCACGCCGCGTCGCGGCCGGCCATGCTCATCCGCGCGGGTGATGCGCCGCATGCAGAACCTTCAGCCGCTCCCGAGCCACGTGCGTATAGATTTGCGTCGTCGAAATATCGGCGTGACCGAGCAACAGTTGGACGACGCGCAAGTCGGCGCCGTGATTGATAAGGTGCGTGGCGAACGCATGACGCAGTGTGTGCGGCGAGAGCGGCGTGTGCACGTCGGCGGCGCGCGCATGCCGTTTGATGATGTTCCAGAATTGCTGGCGCGTCATCCCTTCGCCGCGCGCCGTGACGAACAGGGCGTCGGCCGCGCGCGCCCCCATCAGGCCGGGCCGCGCTTCGCGCAAGTAGCGTTCGATCCAAGCACGCGCCTCTTCGCCGAACGGCACCAGCCGTTCCTTGGACCCTTTACCCATCACACGTACCACACCGTCGTTCAGGCCGACTTCGACGGTTTTGAGACCCACCAGCTCGCTCACACGCAGGCCGCTCGCGTACATCAGCTCGAGCATCGTTCGATCGCGCAGGCCGAGCGCTGTATCGACTTCCGGCGCCGCCAGGAGCGCTTCGACTTGCGCTTCCGTCAGCGTCGACGGGAAGCGCGGCGCCTGCTTGGCCGAACGAATGCGCATCGTCGGATCGGCGCTGATCCGGTGTTCGCGCAGTGCCCAAGCGTAATAACGCCGAAACACGGAAAGACGCCGATTCGCGGACGTCGGCTTGCCGTCGCTGCGAGCGGCGAGATAGCCGTTGATGTGAGCCTCGTTCGCCTCGTCGATGCCGACACCCTGCGTGCGGGCGAGCCAGTCGGCAAACAATCGTAAATCCCGGCCGTAGGCGTCCAGCGTATTACGGGCGAGGCCGTGCTCCAGCCAAAGCGCATCGCCGAATGCGTCGATCGATCTCACATTGACGGCTTGCAGCGGGTGCGCCGCGGCATCGGCCGGCGATGCGTCGGATGCTGCCGATGCGTGGGATAGGTCCGGTGCATCGGCAAGAGTGAAACCGTTCGTATCGCTCATAGGGCGAGCGCCAGTTGGTTGCTTTCGTGCGCGAGCAGCCAGCGCTTCACGCGCGGATAGAAGCCGTCGCCCGAATGATGCGAGAAACCGCCGAGCCCATTGGCCGCCACCACGCGGTGGCACGGAATCACAAGCGGATAAGGATTGTCGCCGCACGCTTGCCCGACGGCACGCGCGACGCCGTCGACTTGTCGGGCGAGCGCACCGTACGTCATCACGCTACCGCGCGGGATGTCGCACATCGCCTGCCAAACGCGGCGCTGAAACGGGGTGCCGGCATCGGCCAGCGGCAAGTCGAACGGTGCGTCGGGGTGCGTCAGATACTGCTCGATCTGCCGGGCGGCACGCTCGGCGATTGCCGAGTCAGGCGCGCGCGTCGGAACCGAATCGTCGAGATAGGCGATTGCACGGACGACGCCGGCCGCCGCATCGACTTCGATCCCGACTTTCCCGAACGGCGCGCTTACGACGGCGTGGTACATCACGGCTCCCTGCTCTTCAATGGATGGCAATGGATGGCAACGGATGGCGGCGGCTTGGCGTTGCCCGATAGCTTACGCCGCTTGCAGCGCCCAGTGCACATGCTCGCGCACGACCGGCGAGGGATCGTCGGCGCGCGCCCGCAATGCCTCGACGATGTGGGTGCGCATGTCGTCGTCGAGCGGGCTCGGCCGCCCTCTCCCATCCGGCCGCTCGCCGCTCGGCTCGGCACGAGGCGCAGCCTCTCCCTCATCTCGCCCGGCGCGCAATGCGTTCCCCATCGCGACAGCCAGGTTGCGCAGCCAACGCTCGTAGCCGATCCGGCGAATCGCACTGCCCTGCATACGCGTATCGAACGTCTCGGCGCTCCAAGCGAATAGCTCGACGAGGCTCGCGCGATCTAGCCCGTGCCGCACATCGAAGTCGTCGACGCTCGCCGCTTGCGCGAACTTGTTCCACGGACACACGAGCTGGCAATCGTCGCAGCCGTAGATCCGGTTGCCGATCAGAGGACGCAGCGGCTCGGGAATGCTGCCCGCGAGCTCGATCGTCAAGTACGAGATGCAGCGGCGCGCATCGACGCGATACGGCCCGACGATCGCACCGGTCGGGCAAGCGTCGATGCACCGCGTGCACTGTCCGCAATGCGCGCCGGCCTCGCGCGTCGCCCGTTCGGGCGCCGTTTGCGCATCGGTCGGCAAGGGCAGATCGACATAAATCTCGCCGAGAAAGAACAGAGAGCCGGCATCGCGTTCGAGCAGCAACGTGTGCTTGCCCCGCCAGCCGACACCGGCCTTCTGCGCGAGCGCCACTTCGAGCACGGGCGCCGAATCGGTGAAGACGCGATAACCGAAGGCGCCGATCGCGTGCTCGATGCGCTCGGCCAGCTTCTGCAGCCGTGCGCGCATGACCTTGTGATAGTCGCGGCCGCGCGCATAAATGGAAACGACGGCGGCGGCCGGATCGGCCAGGCGCGCCAATTCGTGCGCACGCCAATCGGCATCGGCGCCGCCCTTAGCGCCTGACGATGGGCTTTCAGCGTGGGTGCCCGCGAGCGTCGCCGCGGGCAAATACGCCATGCGCGCGGAAATCACGCGTCGCGTACCGGCCACAAGCTCGGCCGGCCGCGCACGTTTGGCGCCATGTTTGGCCATATAATCCATTTCGCCGTGG
Organism: uncultured beta proteobacterium; assembly: GCA_963838695.1. GTDB lineage: Bacteria > Pseudomonadota > Gammaproteobacteria > Burkholderiales > Burkholderiaceae > Trinickia. Next base: position 25,535 of record CAWIRZ010000001.1, read on the forward strand.
CAGCCCGCCTCGAGCCAAGCGGCGAGCGCCGCTTCGGCATCTGACAAATCGGTGTCGCTGATGCCGACGGCGGCAAAGCCCAGCTCACGCCCCCACGTCTTGATGTGCTGTGCGAGCGTCGCAAGCGCGTCATCGTCCAGGGGTTGGACGGCATGGCCGGCATGGCCGCAGGTATCGGCCTCGTCGAGTGCGTGCGCGCCAACGGTGGCCTGTTCCGAACTTCGTTTCATCCCGCTATTTTACGAGAATGCCCGCCGCGCCCGCTTCATCGTATTTTCCGCCCGCGAAAGCGCTGCTCGAGCGTCGCTTCACGCTCGACGATCTCGCGGCGACCGATGCATTCGGCGCCCGTTTCGCGCAGGCGATCGAGGCGGCGCGCACGCTGCCGCATTTCAGCGGCCTGCATGTGCAACTGCTCGGCGATCTCGGCGCCGGCAAAACCACGCTCGTGCGCGCGACGCTCGCGGGGCTCGGTCATTCGGGGCGCGTGCGCAGCCCAACCTACACGCTCGTCGAACCCTACGCGCTCGCGCGCGAAAATGGGGAACTTGCGCTCTACCATTTCGATCTCTATCGCTTCGCCGATCCGGCGGAGTGGATTGACGCCGGCTTTCGGGAATATTTCGACGCGGGCGCGATCTGCCTCGTCGAATGGCCGCAGCGGGCCGGTGGCGCTGCTCGGCACGCCCGATCTCGTGTTTGCCCTCGATCCGATCGACGACGACCGGCGCCTGCTCGAAGCCCGCGCCTATAGCGACTCAGGAAAAGCATGTCTCGAAAGATGTTGATCAAACCGTTCCAGTCGATCGAATCGGCCGCGACCGCGACCCACAACTGGCGCCGCCGCCAAGTGTTGCGCGCGGGCGCGTCGACGCTCGTCGTGGGGCTGGCTTCGGCCTTCGGGTTTCCCGCCGCGGCGCTCGCGAGTTCCGTGCTGGGCGTGCGCGTGTGGCCGGCGCGCGACTACACGCGGGTGACGATCGAATCGGATCAACCGCTGGAAACGACGCAGCAATTGCTGCAAGGGCCCGATCGCTTGGTCGTCGATCTAAACGGCCTCGATCTCGATCAGGCCCTGCGCGACCTCGTTTCGAAGATCGCGCCGAACGATCCGCAAATCAAAATGGTTCGCGTCGGGCAGTTTCAGCCGCATGTCGTGCGCCTGGTGTTCGACTTGAAAGGATCGGTCAAGCCTCAAGTGTTTTCGTTGCCGCCCGTGGGGAGCTACCGCTACCGGCTGGTCCTCGATCTCTATCCGACGGTCGCACCCGATCCGCTCATGGAGTTGCTGGCCGATTCGGCACGCAAGGAAAAGCGCCTCGACGACAGCGCCCGCGAGACAGACGCACTCCAAAACGCGCCCTCACCGCTCACGGGGCCGAACACGGCGCCCTCCACAGCGCCTTCCGCGCCGCCCTCGGCACAGGACAACAGCGACGAGTTTTTCCAGCGCTACGCGCAGAACACGGCGCCCGGAGCACCCGGTGCCCCGGCTGCGCCTAGCCCCCGCCCGAATGCGAACCCTGGGACCGGTACGGCGCACAAGGCGCCGAGACCCGTGCCCGAGCCGCCCGCGCTGGCCCAACGCCCGAGCGGCCCCGATAAGAACGCGGGCGCCACCGACGACGGGCTCAGCGACGGCGACGGCGACACCTATGCGTTCACGACGCCCAAATCGGGCAAGACGGTGCGCCTACTCACGGTGGCGATCGATCCGGGCCACGGCGGCGAAGATCCCGGCGCAATCGGCAGCGCCGGTACTTACGAGAAGCATGTCGCACTCGACATCGCGAAGAAATTGCGGGCGCTGATCGATGCGCAACCGAACATGCGCTCGATGATGACGCGCGACGCCGATTTCTTCGTCCCACTGAACGTACGCGTACAAAAGGCGCGACGCGTGGGCGCCGATTTGTTCGTCTCGATCCACGCGGATGCGTTCACGACCCCCGAGGCGCGCGGCTCGTCGGTCTTCGCGCTGTCGGAACACGGCGCGACGAGCGCGGCGGCGCGGTGGATGGCCAACAAGGAGAACGCGTCGGATTCGATCGGCGGCATCAACGTCAAGACCGAGGATGCGTCGGTCAACCGCGCGCTGTTCGATATGTCGACGACGGCGCAGATTCGCGATTCGCTGCGCTACGGCTCGTTCGTGCTGAAAGAAGTGGGCGAGATCAATAAGCTGCACAAGGGCTCGGTCGAGCAGGCCGGCTTTGCCGTGCTCAAGGCGCCCGATATTCCGTCGATCCTCGTCGAAACCGCTTTTATCAGCAACCCCGACGAGGAAAAGCGCTTGAACGACGACGGATACCGCAGCGAGATGGCCAGCGCGATTCTCAAAGGGATCAAGCGCTACTTCGCAGCGAATCCGCCGCTCGCCAAGAACCGCATGGCGTAAGGCGGGCGTAGCACCGCACGGCCGACGGATCCGGATCGGCGAGCCGAAGTACAATGGGCCGCCCGACCGACCCCCGCATGGAGTGCGTTGTGCAGACATCCGTCAAAGCCATCCTGAAGCCGACGCTGCGCGACATCGGTAGCCTCGCGGTGCGTCGCGTGCTGCCCGCGCTCGCAGCCCGTCTCGTCGGCCCGTTCATTTTCTTCGATCACATGGGCCCCGCCCACTATGCGCCGGGCACCGGGGTCGACGTGCGGCCGCATCCGCATATCGGCCTCGCAACGGTCACCTATCTGTTCGAAGGCGCGATGCTGCACCGCGACAGTCTCGGCACGGTGCAACGCATTACGCCGGGGGACGTCAATTGGATGACGGCCGGCCGCGGCATCGTCCACTCCGAACGCACGCCGGACGACGAGCGGCGCCACGGCCAAGTGATGCACGGTATTCAAACGTGGGTGGCGCTGCCGCTCGCGCACGAAAGCGACGAGCCCTCGTTCGAGCACCATACCGCCGCCACGCTGCCGCAGATCGAACGCAACGGCGTGACGCTGACTATCATCGCCGGTACCGCCTTCGGCTCGCAGGCGCCGGCGCGCACCTACTCCCCGACGCTCTACGTGGCGGCGAACTTCGCTCCCGACGCTGTGCTGGCGCTGACGCCCGAACACGACGAGCGCGGCGTCTATCTCGTCGACGGCGATCTCGCGATCGACGGCGAGCCGCTGGACGTCCACCATATGGCCGTCCTCGTGCCGGGCGAAACGGCCACGCTCTCGAGCCGCGCTGGGGCGTCGGTCATGCTGCTGGGCGGCGCGAAACTCGAGGGCGAACGCTTCATCGAATGGAATTTCGTGGCCAGTTCGCGCGAAAAGATCAGCGACGCGAAGGCGGCGTGGTCGGCCCAAGCGATGGGCCACGTGCCCGGCGAGACCGAATGGATTCCGCTGCCCGAGCGCGCAGCGCATGTCCGTAAAGATTGAAAACGCGCGCGCCGCCCCCACTTCAATGCAGCAGTCGGTATTCGGCATCGAGCGACACTAAGCGCCACCGCGCGGCGCCGATCGGCAGCGATGGGGCCGCATCGCAGCGAATACCGGACTAGAGCGCTCACCCGTGAGGATGCAATGAATACCAGCTTGGCTACTTTCGAGAAAGACGTCATCGAAGCTTCGGCGCTTGCGCCCGTCCTCGTCGATTTCTGGGCACCGTGGTGCGGCCCGTGCAAGTCGCTCGGCCCGTTGCTCGAAAAACTCGAACACGAGTACGCCGGCCGTTGGCGGCTCGTGAAAGTCAACGTCGACGAAAACCCGGAACTCGCCGCCCACTTCCAAGTGCGCAGCATTCCGCACGTCGTAGCGTTTTCGGGCGGGCATGCCGTCGATCAATTCACCGGCGTCTTGCCGGAAGGCCAGCTACGCGCATTTCTCGACCGCCTCGTGCCCGATCCGGCCCAAGCCGAGCATCGCGTCGCGCTGCATGCGCTGGAAGCGGGCCAGCGCGAGGTCGCGCTGGAGCACCTCGAGGCCGCGCTGGCGCTCGATCCGGGCTTCGACGAGGCGCGGCTCGATTTGATCGAATTGCTGCTCGACGAAGAGCAAATCGACGATGCTCGCCGCGAAGCCGAGCTGCTTTCGCCGAAGACCACGCAAGGCATCGATGCGCGTTACAACACGCTGAAGACTCGCCTCGATGCGCTCGATGCCGCAGCGGAACTGCCGCCGACCGACGCATTGGAAGCCGCGGTGGCGCTTGACCCCGCCAATCTGGAGGCACGCTTCGACTTGGCCAATGCGTTGATCGCGCGACGCGCCTATGAGCCCGCGCTCGAACATCTGCTGGAAATCGTCAAGCGCGATCGTGCGTTCCGCGAGGATGCCGCCCGTAAGACGATGCTGTCGGTTTTCGATTTGGCGGCGCACCGCCCCGAACTCATTTCGGTATGGCGGCGCCGGCTCAGTGCCGCACTCAATTGAATTGACGGGGGGCGCCGCTGAGGCCGCCCGATACCGCTCAGCGTGCCGTCTTCGCCAACGCCAACGCCCGTAGGACATGGGCGGCCGCGGCGAAGCCGAAGCTCGCCGTCACGCAGACGCTCGAGCCGAACCCTGCGCAGTTGAGCCCGACCGGGCCCGCATGGCCGGGAGAGGTGTCCAGGTGCTCGGCGACGCTATCCATATCGCAGACGGCCGCCTCGGGATAGATCAGCGGTTCGTCGGAATAGACGGCGCTCACCTTGAATTTCGCTTTCGGCCCACGCGCAAAGCCGTATTGCTTGCGCAGTTGGGCCCGCACCTTCGAGAGCAACGGATCTTGGATGGTCAGCGCTAGATCGTCGATCCGGATCCGGGTGGGATCCAGTTGCCCGCCCGCCCCGCCCACCGTGATAAGCGGCTGCCCCCGCGCGACGCACCAGGCGATCAGCGCGGTTTTCGTGCGGACGCTGTCGATGGCGTCGACGACGTAGTCGAACCCGCCCCCAAGCAGCGCATCGAAATTGTCCGGATCGACAAAATCCTCGACACGGCGCACCACGCAGGCGCGATCGATGAGCGCGATACGCTCGGCCATCGCGTCGACCTTGGGCTTGCCGTAATTGCCGTCGAGCGCGTGGACCTGCCGGTTCGTGTTGCTTTCGGCGACATTGTCGAGATCGATCAAGGTCAGCGTCCCGATCGCGCTGCGCGCCAGCGCCTCGGCCACCCACGAACCCACCCCGCCGATGCCGATGACGGCCACGTGGGCGCGTTCGAACGCAGCGAGCGCGTCGGGACCGTACAGACGCGCAATGCCGCCGAAGCGGCGTGCGCGATCCGCGTGCTCGGCTTCGTCGGCGCCGCTCGGTAAGGATATGGGATCGGACTGGGCCGGTGTGGCCTGGGGACTAGACATGACAGGTGCGAATCGGACGAGCGAGGGCCGTATTGTGCCTCATCGGGCCGATCCCAGCTGCGACGCTTGGCGTACTGGCGCATCCCAAGCATCTTCGGCAGCATTGTAGATTTCGCCCAATTTTGGCCAACTCAAGGCAGGTTTCTCGCAGGTTGGCTATACTGACCCCGAATGTGTAGCGGTCGCATAACACTATGACTACCCTCGCTGATCTCCGCAAAGACTACGCGCGCGGCTCACTCGACGAAACGAGTGTAGACGCCGATCCGATCCGCCAATTCGACGCTTGGTTCAAGCAAGCGCTGGACGCGCGCCTGCCCGAGCCGAACACGATGACGCTCGCCACCGTCGATGCACGCGGCTACCCCTCGGCGCGAATCGTGCTCATCAAAGGCGTCGACGAGCGCGGCTTCGTCTTTTTTACGAATTACGAAAGTCGGAAGGGGCTCGACCTCGCGGCCAATCCGCACGCGAGCCTGCTCTTTTACTGGATCGAACTCGAACGTCAGGTGCGCGTGGAAGGTACGGTGGTGAAAGCGAGTGCAGAAGAAAGCGACGCCTATTTCCATTCGCGCCCGCTGGGCTCGCGTGTCGGGGCTTGGGCGTCGGAGCAAAGCCGGCCCATCGAAAGCCGCGCGCTGCTAGAGGCCGCGAGAAAAGTCGTTTTCCGAGCGCTTCGGCGAAAACCCGCCGCGGCCCCCGCATTGGGGCGGCTACCGCCTCGTGCCCGAAACCATCGAATTTTGGCAAGGGCGCCCGTCGCGCCTGCACGACCGCATTCTTTACACACGCCTGAGCGCCGGCGGCTGGCGCATCTCGCGACTTTCGCCTTGACGGCGAGCTGACGCACCCGCGCCAGCCCCTCGCTTGTATCTTTGGGGGTGACAACTCGTCCGTCTGTGCAAGAACACGCCGCCCGCGCCTCGTGCCCGAGGCGCGGGCGGCTGCTTTGCTCTGCTTTGCATTTTCAACGTACACGGAGAAAACGCATGTTCTGGGAGAAAAAGCTAGCGCAGTGGGTGGACGATGTGCGCAACAAGACGAACCTGCCGGCGCGCCTCGTGTTATGGAACGGGCAGCAACTCGACTTCGGCAGTTTCGCCGCGCCGCAAGTCACGCTCAAGGTCAATTCGGCGTCGGCGCTGCCGCTGTTGCTCGAGCCCAGCCTCGACAATCTCGGCGAGGCGTACGTCAAGGGCAAGATCGATATCGAGGGCAAGCTCTCGGACATCATTTCGATCGGCTACTCGCTCGCCAAAGGCACCGTTACGAGTGCCGGCAAGCTGGCCCGCGTGCGACGCTACTTCAACCACACGAAAACGTCCGACAAAAAAGCGATCCAATATCACTACGACGTTTCGAACGAGTTTTACCAACTGTGGTTGGACGATAGCATGGTTTATTCGTGTGCCTACTTCGAAAACGGCGACGAAGACATCGGCACGGCGCAGCGCAAGAAGATCGACCACATATTAAGAAAAATCCAGCTCCAGCCCGGCCAGCGCCTGCTCGATATCGGCTGCGGATGGGGCGCGCTCGTCTTGCGCGCAGCGAGCCAATTCGGGGCAAAGTGCGTCGGCGTCACGCTCTCGCAAAATCAATTCGACCTCGCGACCGAACGCGTGAAAGCGGCGGGGCTTGCCGATCGGATCGAAATTCGTCTGCAAGACTATCGCGATCTCGACGGCCAATACGATCGAATCACGAGCGTGGGCATGTTCGAACACGTGGGGCGCAAAAATCTGCCGGCTTATTTCGGCAAGGTACGCGAGCTGTTGACCGAAGACGGCATCGCCATGAACCACGGCATCACGTCCACCGATTACGCCAGCGGGGAGACGGCGCTCGGCGGCGGCGAGTTCATCGATCGCTACGTGTTCCCCGACGGCGAGTTGCCTCACATTAGTCTCGCGCTGGAAGCGATGCAGCGCGGCGGGCTCGAACCGGTCGATATCGAAAGCTTGCGCCGACATTACGCGCGTACGCTCGAGATCTGGACCGAGAACTTCGAGACCCACAGCGAAAAGCTCAAAACGCTCGTCGACGACGAAAAGTTTCGAATCTGGCGCGTTTATCTGGCCGGCTGCGCCTATGCATTCGAGAACGACGACGTCTCGCTGTTCCAAATCGTCTGCCGCAGAGCGGGCCGCAGCGCCCAGACGTTGCCTTGGTCGCGCCGCTACATGTACGATCGGCCGCTCTAGCGCATAGCGCCCACTCGGGGCCCCTTGGCGGGGCCCGGCAATCGATGGCAGCCAGCAACGACGATTCGCAATTCGATCTGTTCGGGGGAGAAGACACCGGCGTTTCAGGGCCGGTGCCCTCTCCCGAAGCAACCACCGACGAAAACGCCGGCCCCAACGGGCAGCCCGCAGCCGCAGCGGTCACCGCAGCAGCCCCTCCCGCCAAGCAAGGCCGCCGTGCGCGGGCCGTGCTCGCCGCAACGCCATCGCCCGACGTGCTCGAATGCGCGCAAGCGCTTGCGCCGCAGGTGCGGCTCGGCACCTCGTCTTGGTCGTTCCCGGGTTGGGAAGGCATCGTCTACGGCGAGGCTTACAGCGATTCGAAGCTCGCCCGCGACGGTCTCACCGCCTACGGCTCACATCCGCTGCTGCGCACCGTCAGCATCGATCGTTCGTTTTACGCCCCGCTTTCGGTGGCCGACTATCTGCGCTACGCGCAGCAAGTGCCCGACGATTTCCGCTTCGTCGTCAAAGCGCCGGCCTCGGTGACGGACGCGTCGCTGCGCGCGGAACGTGGAGAGCCGATCGGCGCGAACCCGTGTTTTCTCGATGCGAAGCTCGCCGCCGCCGAATTCGTGACGCCTTGCCTGGCCGGGCTCGGCGCCAAAGCCGGTTCGCTCGTTTTCCAATTGCCGCCGTTGCCCGACCGGATCCTCGCCGAGCCGATCGCATTCGTCGAACGGCTCGGTGCGTTTTTCGACGCATTACCGCCGCTGCCGGCGCCCGGCGAAGACGCTACCGTCGCGCCTACCTTCTACGCGCTCGAAATTCGCGACGCTTGCTTGCTCACTCCGCGGCTTATCCGCATGCTGCGCGAGCGGGGCGTCCGCTATTGCGTGGGACTTCACGCTCGCATGCCCGATCCGTTGCGCCAAGCGGCCGCGCTCGCCTTGCTGGACGGCGATACGCCCTGCGGGCCGCTCGTCGTTCGCTGGAGCTTGCACGGCGGGTTCAAGTATGAGCAGGCGAAAGCGAAGTACGAGCCGTTCAATCGGCTCGTCGACGAAGACCCGGCGACCCGCTCGGCCCTCGCCGAGCTGGCGGCGCGCTATGCCATCGCGGGGCAGCCGGTGCTGATCGTGACGAACAACAAGGCCGAAGGTTCGGCCCCGCTCACCTGCCTTGGGCTGGCACGCGAGATCGCGGCCGCGTGCGCTCGGTTGCGGGAAGAGGCGCCGCCCGCCGAGGACACGGTGGCGGCGCCGGATCGATAAGAGATTGGCGGCAGCGAGCGGCGACATCGAGCGGCGAGCGCGCGGGCACGGCTTGTCTCGCTTCGGTGGCGACCGGACTAGGCCCCCGGGCGCATCCAACTGGCGAACTTGGCGCGGAACTTCGCGACTTTCGGCGCGACGACAAACGCGCAATACCCCTGCTCCGGGTGCTGAGCGAAATACCGCTGATGATAGGCTTCGGCGGGCCAGTAGTTGCCGTCGAGCGGTTCGACGGTCGTGACGATCGGCGCGTCGAACACCCTATCGCGCTCGAGCTCCCGAATCGATTCGAGGGCAATTTCGCGCTGACGATCGTTCTCCGTAAAAATGACGGACCGGTACTGCTCGCCCACGTCGTTGCCCTGCCGGTTCAGTTGCGTCGGATCGTGGATCGAGAAGAAAATCTTCAACACCTCGTGGTAGCTGATCCGATTCGGATCGAACTCGACTTTGACCACTTCGGCGTGACCCGTGCCGCCGTCGCAAACCTGCTCGTAAGTGGGCCGCTCCACCGTGCCGCCCGCGTAGCCCGATTCGACGCTCGTTACGCCTTCGACATCGAGATAGACCGCTTCGAGACACCAGAAGCATCCGCCGCCCAGCGTAGCGGTTTCGGTCGTCTGACTCATGGCTTTCGCTCTCCTCATTTATGCGCGGTTAACCGCAGTGCGCCCCACATGCGCATTGCGCTCAGAGAGAACAAGCTTAGTGCGTTTTCGCACAAGATGGGAGCCCATGCGTTGGACGGGGAGCGTTGGACGGGTGGGCGTCCGAAGCCGTCGATTTCGCGCAGCGAGGCCGGCCGATTGCTCTTCAATTAAAATCACCGCTACTTCGCCACTTACGCCACGACGTTTCCCACCTTGGACTTTTTCTTTTCCACTGCCCTCTTGCGTGCGCTGCACGCGGCTGCCGCGGAGCAGGCCGGAGCCCGCGCACGATGAAGCAGGCCAGCCCCCCGAATTTCGATGCCGTCGCGTTCCGGCAGGCGCTAGGCCAATTCGCGACAGGCGTCACGGTCATTACGACGCGCGCCCCGTCCGGGCAGCTGATCGGCATCACGGCAAGCTCGTTCAATTCCGTTTCGCTCGATCCGCCGCTCGTGCTGTGGAGTCTCGCGACGAAATCGGCCTCGATGCCGGTGTTCCAGGCGAACAGCCATTACGTCGTCAACGTCCTGGCCGCCTCGCAACTCGCTTTGTGCCAGCGCTTCTCGACCGTCAAGGGCGATCGTTTCGCCGGTGTCTCGCATGCGGCCGGCGATACCGGCATGCCCGTGCTGGACGGGGCGCTCGCCTGGTTCGAGTGCCATAACCGCAGCCGCTACGAAGAAGGCGATCACGTCATTTTCGTCGGTGAGGTGGAGCGCTGCGGCGTGCACCCGGACGCGAACGACAGCGCCCCGCTCATCTTTCACGGCGGCGCGTTTCACGGCGTCAAGCCGCTGTAAGGCAACTGCAATACCGCTCGCTGGGCCGGCCTCGCCTGCCCGGCGCGCCTAGCCGCATGCACGGACGTTCTTGGACGAACACCGGCCGCATGCGCCGGGCTTGATCGCTCAAAGCGCCGAGTACCGCGGGCTTTGCCCCTTCGGCGGCACGACGCACCGATTTCCGCGAAGCACCCTGACGCGCTCGTCGTCGCCCAGCTTAAGCCGGCCGTTAGACTGGCTGCGCAGGGCCTCGTCGGCTGGGCCGATGGCCTCGAACGCATGGGCGTGAAGCCCCACCGTCGGCGTCTCGATATAGACGACGTGCGTGCGCGAGACGTTCTTGTAACCGATGAGCCAACCCACGCCGATATCCCGGCGCGACAAATGCGTGAGCAGTTGATCGAGAAAAGCGCGCCGCCAAAACAAGCAGCCGGACGGGCTTTTCCCGAGCCAGCACGCCTTGAACGCCAATAAGCCGGCCTCGCGCAAGCCATATCCGGCCAGGAGCGCGGCGACGTCGCCGCCGTTCAAAGCGACGCCCGACAGCGCGAGCCCCGCTCGCACGCCGTGGCTCACCACCATCACCTTCGTTTCCAGGCCGCTGAACGAGAGAGAACTCGGGCCGAGCGCCGTGAATCCGGGCGGGACCTCGCCCGCCAGCCGTCCGCCGCTGGGATAGGGCAGAGAGAAGCTGCGTTCCGGCGGAATTTGATAGCGGTCCCGCCAAGCCGCGGCGGACACTCTCGTCGTACGATCGACAGGATCAAGAAGAACGATCGCTGCTTCGTTCCATTTCATCGGGCAACTCCAGCCCGCGCGCGTCGTGCGGGGCAAGTCGTTTCATCACACCCGTACTTGCGCACTTGCGCACTGGCGGGCGGGCTCGGATCCGCAGCGGTTGTGCGGAAGGCGCGACCACCGTCAGACCAGGGTCTCATGCACGGCGTAACGCGGGCTGCGCCCCTCGGTGGGCAAGGCAAAGCAGTTGCCTTTGACCACCTTCACGCGATAGCTGTCGGGCATCTTCTGGCGGCCGCGCGTTTTCCAATCCAGCTGCTTGTCGAGTTCGCCCGACACAATGCGGCGCGCGTCCCCGCGATACCAAGACCAAGCGGTATGCCGATAGCCGATCAGCCAACCCACGCGGATGCCACGCACGGTGCACATCTGCCTGAGATCGTCGAGGAAGCGCGCCTGGCCAACCAGGCAGGACTTGAACGCCACCAACCCGGCCGCACGCAACCCCCAAGTCTTCAGCAAATCGGAGAGGACGCCCGCGCCTTTGGTGCCTTCGGCGGGCAGATCCATGCTGGCGCCCATGTACAAGCCTTCCGCATCGCCGTGGCCGACGATGATCAGTTTGGTCGCGAGATTGGAAAAGCCGAGACAGCCGGGCGTGACCGGCGTAAAGCCCTGCAACTGGAACCCGGGCGAAGGCTGAACCGTGAAACAGCGTTCCGTCGGCACGCCGTAGCGACTCTTCCACGCGTTAGCGAGATGCGCGATTGCTCCATCGGTCGGATCCACCAAGACGATCACTGCTTGCTTCCACTTCATGGCCACTCCCCGGTCGGTTCAAGAGCTGCCCACGATAGGAGCCGAACCGCCGAATAGCAGGCCGCGAAGCAAACCTAGGACCGATTTACCCCCGCCGGGCGCCGCTTTACGAATATTCGCAGGACGCGCTCAGCGCGTCGCCGAGGCCGCCGGCGCCAGCGCGACCGGCACGCCCGAGTCTTCCTTCAGCGTCTGCAGGACGATGTTCGACCGGATGTCCATGACGCCAGGCGCCTTGTACAGCTTGCTCAGCACGAACTCGGAGTAATGCTTGAGGTTGTGCGCGAGCACACGCAGCACGTAATGACTTTCCCCGGTGACGACGAACGCACCGACCACTTCAGGCCACGCCCGCACCGCTTCGGCAAAGCGTTCGTGCCAATTTTCCTGATCGTTGCGCATCGAAACCTGAACGAAAGCCTCGAGTTCGAAGCCCAGCGCCTCACGGTTCAAGCACGCCCGATACCGTTCGATGACCCCCTGCTCTTCAAGAAGGCGCAGCCGGCGCAGGCAAGCCGACGGCGACAGGGAAATGCGATCGGCCAAATCGAGGTTACTGATCCGGCCTTCGTTCTGTAAAACACTCAGAATGCGGCAATCGGTGGCATCGAGCGTGATCGCGTTCATTTTTGGCCCCCTTTTTCGGTTTATCTCGAATTATGTTCTAGTCCACAGGATTCGTGGCGATAAATTCGCAAGCACGTTGCGCGCGAAGTTGCCTATCATCGTCGCAAGCATCTCACCGGTGAGGAAACATGCAGGAGACGATCTGGGACATTTCGCCGCCCATCGAGCCCGGTACCCCCGTCTGGCCGGGCGATACGCCCGTCGGCATCGAGCGCGTCTGGCGCATGGAAGCGGGTTCGCCCGTCAACGTCGCGCGTCTGACTTGTTCGCCCCACACGGGCGCGCACGCCGACGCGCCGCTGCACTACGATGCCGAGGGCGCCGCGATCGGTCACGTGCCGCTCGCGCCCTACCTCGGCACTTGCCGCGTCGTGCATTGCATCGGCGCAGCGCCGCTCGTCTTGCCCGAGCACATTGCGCCGTTCTCGGAGGCGTTGCCGCCGCGCGTGCTGCTTCGCACCTACGCCTGCGCCCCGCTTGCACATTGGGACGAAGCCTTTTGCGCCGTGGCGCCGCAGACGATCGATTTTCTGGCCGCGCGCGGCGTCGTCTTGATCGGCATCGACACGCCCTCGCTCGATCCTCAGGATTCGAAAACGATGGATTCGCATGGGCGCGTGCGCGCGCATCGGATGTCGATCCTCGAAGGGCTCGTGCTCGATGCCGTCGCGCCGGGCGACTACGAACTGATCGCACTGCCGCTGAAGCTCACTACGCTGGACGCAAGCCCCGTGCGCGCGATTTTGCGCGCGCGCCCCGGATCGAACACCTTTTGAACTCTCATTGCCTCGATAAGCTCCGAACCTCTCATGAAAACACGTGACGACGCGATCGCGCTCGACCGCGACGATTCCCTTGCCCACTTGCGCGACCGGTTCGCGCTGGCCCCGGACCTCATCTACCTCGACGGCAACTCGCTAGGCGTGCCGCCCACGGCGGCTGCGGCACGCGCCCAAGCCGTGATTACCCGGGAGTGGACCGAAGGGCTCATCCGCAGTTGGAACGCGGCAGGCTGGTTCGCGCTGCCGCGCCGCCTCGGCGATAAGCTCGCGCCGCTCGTCGGCGCGGCCAGCGATGAACTGGTGATAACCGATACCATCTCGGTCAACCTGTTCAAGCTGCTGTCGGCGGCCTTGAGGATGGCGCACGATCGCGACCCGAACCGCCGCGTGATTGTTTCGGAGCGAGCCAATTTCCCGACCGATCTTTATATCGCTCAAGGGCTCATCGAACAGCTCGATCGCGGCTACTCGCTGCGTCTCGTGGACGATCCCGCCGATCTACCCGATGCCATTCGGAACGACACGGCCGTCGCAATGATCACGCACGTGAACTATCGAACCGGCTACATGCACGACATGGCCTCGCTCACGCAGGTCATGCAACGTGCGGGCGCGCTCGCGCTGTGGGACCTCGCGCATTCGGCCGGCGCTGTGCCGGTCGATCTGAATGGCGTGCATGCCGATTTCGCCGTCGGCTGCACCTATAAATATCTGAACGGCGGGCCCGGTTCGCCGGCATTTGCCTGGGTGGCCAAGCGCCATCAAGATGCCCTCGCACAACCGCTGTCGGGCTGGTGGGGACACGCCGCACCGTTCGAGATGAATCCCGTGTATGCCCCCGGGCAAGGGATCGGCCGCTTTCTGTGCGGCACGCAGCCGATCGTCTCGATGTCGCTGATCGAAGCCGGGCTCGATGTTTTCCTCGAAACCGATATGCAGACGATTCGACGCAAGTCGCTCGCGTTGACCGATGCGTTCATCGATTGGGTTCAGGCCCGCTGCCCGCGCCATCCGCTGACGCTCGTCACGCCGCGTGCCCACACGCAGCGCGGCTCGCACGTAAGCGTCGAGCATCCGCACGGGTATGAGGTCATGCAAGCCCTGATCGCGCGCGGAGTGATCGGCGACTACCGCGAACCGCGCGTGCTGCGCTTCGGCTTCACGCCGCTCTATACGCGCTTCGTCGATGTCTGGGATGCCGTCGAAACGCTGCGCGAGGTGCTCGATACCGAAGCGTGGCGCGCGCCCGAATACGCGGCGCGTCATTCCGTTACCTGAGGAGCTTCACATGACCGGACATATGCGCTTACCCGACATGCCGGAAGCAGCGGGGCCGGCGTCCGACACCGCGCGTGGCGGCTGCCCGTTCGGATACGGCGGCGAATCCGGGCCGAGCGAGCCCGCGCCCAAGGGCGCGCCGCACGTTCCCGCGAGCGACGACGGCTGGCACGATGCGCAGCTCGATTTTTCGAAATCGATGAGCTATGGCGATTACCTCTCGCTCGATTCGATTCTGCATGCGCAGCATCCGCTCTCGCCCGATCACAACGAGATGCTGTTCATCATTCAGCATCAGACGAGCGAGCTTTGGATGAAGCTGGCGCTCTACGAACTGCGCGCGGCGCTCGGCAACGTGCAACGCGACGATTTGCCCCCTGCCTTCAAGATGCTGGCGCGGGTGTCGCGAATCTTGGAACAGCTCGTTCAAGCGTGGAATGTCCTCGCGACGCTGACGCCGTCCGAATACACGGCCATGCGCCCCTACCTGGGCGCATCGTCGGGCTTTCAGTCGTCGCAGTATCGGCAGATCGAATTCGTGCTCGGCAACAAAAACGCGCAGATGCTCAAGCCGCATGCGCACCACCCCGAGCTGCACGCGCAGGTGAAGGCCGCGCTCGAAGCGCCGTCGTTCTACGATGAAGTGGTGCGACTGCTCGCACGCCGCGGCTTTGCGATCGCGCCGGAGCGGCTGGAGCGCGACTGGACCCAGCCCACCACCTATGATGCGTCCGTCGAAGCGGCGTGGCTCGCGGTCTATCGCAATCCGTCCGAGCACTGGGCACTGTACGAAATGGCCGAAGAGTTGGTCGATCTCGAAGACGCGTTTCGCCAATGGCGCTTCCGGCACGTCACGACGGTGGAGCGCATCATCGGCTATAAGCAAGGCACAGGCGGCACGAGCGGTGCGCCGTATTTGCGCAAGATGCTCGATGTCGTTTTGTTTCCCGAACTGTGGCACGTGCGCACCGTGCTTTAGGGTGCTGTCGGGTGCGGTCAGGTACGTGGGGGGTACCCGCCGGCCGGTGCCTCGCTGACAAACACGCAAACACGCGAGGCACGGCTCGGCGGCTTACATCGCCAAGCTGCCCGGTTCGGGGCAGACCCACGAGGCCCGCAAGCGCTCGCGGATCGCCGCAAGGGTGGTTGTGACCAGCAATTCACCGTCGCGGAACACCGGCTTCAGTTCGCCCGCGTCGAATTGTTCGAGCGTTTGTTGTTCGTGCAGCACGTAGCCGTCGCCTTCCTGTTCGACGCGCAACAGGCCGCGTGCCGATTTCTTCGTGCCGTCGTCGGTGGCCGGATCCTTGTAGATGTCCACTTGCTCGTCGCCGACTTCCGCATAGATGGCCTTCATCGCCCAGCCGAACGTATCGCGCGACAGCATGTTGTACGTGTACGAGCCGATACCGAAGACGACATTGCTCGACGCAAAGCCTTTCGCGACCAACCTGCGCATGATCTCGAACGCGCGCGGCAACGAGATCGAATCGCCGTAGATCAAACCGACCTTATCGTTGAGCATCTTGTAGCCCTTATCGGTCGTCGTGCCGCCGTAGATGTCCCACAGGCACTGCACGGAGCCTTTGCACTCGGCTTCGGTGATCGTCGCGTTCGTCGCCGCCACCACGTACTTGCCGTCTTCCATGCGCAGCGTGCCATCGGCGTTGCGCGCCAGTTCGCTTTCGTCGTAACCGGCCAAGATCCGCACGGGATCGCCCGAGTCGGGACGGAACACCACGCGGCTTTGTCCGAGCGCGTTCGGCCGGCGAGCCAGAATCTCTTGCTTCAGCTCCTTGGCGATGACCGTAATCACGTTCCAGTAATCGAACGAATCGGATACCAGCGATACCATTCCAGCCGGGTAATCTTGCGTGACGAACTCGCGAATCACTTCGCGCTCCGCCAGGCGCCGCAGCCCCTTCTCTTCGTAGCCCGTCTCCGCCAACTCCCGCGTGAGCCGTTCGACTTGCGCCGCGGCCTCCTGCGCCGACAGTGCCTTCAACGCAGCCGCGGTCAAGACGGCTTCGCCCTTGCCCGTCGCCAGGCGCTTCAACGTGAACAAAATGCGCAACGTCATCACGCTGTGTTCCGACGCGGGGATCGAGCCGCCCACCAGCTCCTTGTCGGCATCGGCGCCGTAGTAATCCTCGGCATAATCGATCGCGGGAATCGTGTCCGTTCCCGTGAACGACAGCAAGTGCCCCGTGCCGCAGCGCATGGCATCGTGCACGCCGCTCATGCCGCGCATGGAAAAGTCATGGCCCTGCCAGTCGACGAAGGCTTCCGGCGCGCCCGTGAGCCGCGCGAAGTAAGTCAGCAGTTTGCGGAATTCGAAGGCGATCGTCGCCACCGTCGACGGCTTCCACAGTTCCGTGCTGAAGAGCGTTTCGAAATACGTCGACACCCACGGGAAATCGGCGTGCGTGTTGATAAACACGACAGGCGGCACCTTGATGTTCACGCGTGCGCCTTCCGGCAGTGCGCGCAATTCGAGCGGAAGGTAGCCCAGATCGTGCAGTGCCGCCAAGCGATCGATCGGCACGGCATCCGGGCCCAAAGCCGTATCCATGCGGCGCTTGTACTTGCGCAGCGCCTCGGCCTTCGGTGCCTGAAAGAACTCGCGCTGGAACACGCCGAGGAAGAATTCCTTGATGAACCCCTGCAGGCCGAACCAGACGATCTTATCGTCGAAGAACTGCGGCAGGACCGGCGCATATTTTGCCGAGCGCGGCGTGAAGTTCGCCACGAGCTTCGTCGTTTGCCCCGGGTACATCGACGGGTGGCCGGTCTTGTAGAAATCCGCGAGATTGAAGGGGATCAGTCCGTTCATGCTCTTGCTCCTCGGTGCGTTGTTTGATGTGGTGGTGCTTGGGGGTTGTCGTTTCAAACGCGGACAGCGCGGGTGTCGCTCGTCCAGTTGTTCCGTGTAAAGACCGCGGCATAGCCTTCCAGCAAAGCATCGAGCCCCTTGCTGAAAATGCCGTGCGTCACGTACAGGTACAGCGGGTGGCGCGCCACGCCGGCAACGCGCTTGTGGCGGACGGCTTGCGCCAGTTCGGTGAAGGTGCGGCCGCCATCGCAGATATCGTCGACGACAAGCAGCGCGCAGTCGGGCAATTCGCCTTGGATTTCGGTACCCGTAATCGCGCCGGTCCGGGTATCGCGCACCTTGTCGGCGAACACGACGGGCAGTTCGAGCTGCGCGGCCAGCTTGATGACGCGCTTGCGGGCACCCGCATCGGGCGCGACGAGCGCCACGTTAGCGTGTTGCGCGCTTTGCGGGCTTTGCGCACGAATGCGCTCGAGCACGCGGCGCAAGGCCGGCAGCGGATCGTCGATTACGACGCGATCGAGCAACGCCGGCGTGACGTCGCTGTGCGGATCCTGAACCACCACGCGGCGGTAGCGCTGCGCATTGATGAGTTCGCAAAACACCTTGGCGCTCAGCGATTCGCCGGGGTTCGCCACGCGATCTTGGCGAGCGTAGGGAACATAGGGCAGGTGCAGATCGATCGGCGTGCCGGGGTACGCGCGACGCAGCGCGTCGGTCGTCATCAGCAAAGTCATCGCCGCATCGGCATTCGGGAGGTGAGCATTCACCTCCAAGGCATCGGCTGCGATGTCGGTTTCGACCGTCACATGCCATTCGCCGCCCGGAAACTTCAATGCCTTCAATTCGACAGGACTGCGTGCCGCCTCGGACGAATCCGGGGAGCCTTTCGTTCCGACCACTGCGGTGATGCCGATCATCGCCCTCTCCACATAGTTGCAAACTTCAACTAACGAGGGACGAAGTATAAAACGACATAGTCGATATTTACAACTATCTCTGCTAAAATATTTTCATGGCGTCAAGCAAGCAAGGGAGGACGGCGATGACCAAGACATACGGAAAGCCGGACGTGAGCGTCGACGTGGTGTTGTTGACACTGGCGGAACAAGGCTTGATGGTCGCGCTCCATCGGCGCGCGGGTGAACCGTACCGCGGCGCGTTGGCGTTGCCGGGCGGGTACATCCATACGGATACGGACGATTCGCTGGAGGATGCCGCCCGTCGCACGCTGCGGGAAAAAACCGGGCTCGCACCGCGCTACCTCGAGCAGTTACGAACATTCGCAGGCCCGGCGCGCGATCCGCGCGGGTGGTCGGTCGCGATCAGCTACGTCGCGCTGGTGCCCTTCGAGGAGTTGGCGGCGACACCGTCCGATGTCTTCGAGTTCTATTCGGTGGACGCGCTCCCCGCGCTGGCGTTCGATCATACCGAGCAGGTGTGCGCGGCCGTCGAGCGCGTGCGAAACAAATCGAGCTATTCGACGTTGCCGTGCTGGCTGCTGCCGGAGAAGTTCACGTTAACGCAATTGCAGCACACCTACGAGGCCGTGTTCGGCGAAACGGTTACGCGGGCCACGTTCCGATCGAGGCTCGGTATCACGGTGGGCGACGTTCAAGCGGGCGAGGCCGTGGACGAAGCCGGCGTGTTGATCGCCACCGACGAGTATCAAGTGGGCAACCAACGGCCCGCACGGCTCTTTCGCGCCGACCGGCTGGGCCTGTTCAAGCGGGCGAGTTGGTGATCGAGCCTGCGGGCGCGACCTTCCGCCGGTTTGCGCGGGCCGACGTGCGAGCGCATTGCGTTCAGCCCAACCATCAGTGACCGTGACAAGCCGGTGACGGTGCAAGGTCGGCCTTGTAGCCGTTCCATACGCGATGCGGTGATATGTTATATCATCGCCGACACGAACTACTTCGAAACGAAGCCATGTCAGCCGCCTCCTTGACCGATCGCCTTGCACGTGCCGATGCGTACGCAGCCGAGCACGGCTTGGCGCTCACGCAATTGCGCCGGCAGGTCTACGCGCTCGTCGCCGCGGCGGGCAAGCCGATCGGCGCCTACGATTTGCTCGCTGCGCTCGAGCCCGAACGCGGCCGCGTGCCGCCGACCACCGTCTACCGTGCACTCGAATTTCTCGTCGAACACGGGTTGGTTCACCGCATCGAATCGCGCAACGCGTTCGTCGCCTGCTGCGAAATCGGCAAACCGCATCAAAGCCAGTTCCTGATCTGCGAACGCTGCGGCGATACGCTCGAAATCCCGGGCGAAGAGCTCGCCGAACGGCTTTCGTCCACGCCTCCCGCGCACGGCTTCGAAGTGCATAAGCAGGTCGTCGAGCTAAGCGGGTTGTGTGGCGACTGCCGGCATAGGCGTGGCGACAATCCGCATCGGCATTGATACCTGTCGCGTCATCGCCGGTTTCCCATACTTTTAGGAGAACGAATGAAATCGATGGACCTCGCCGGTCGCACGGCAACTGCTGTGCGCCATCTGGCGAAACGCATCGCATTGGGACTGGCCGCGCTCGCACTCAGCGGCGCCGCGTTTGCGCAGGGCACCCCGATACCCGTGGTCGCGGCCGAGAATTTCTACGGCGATGTCGTCCAGCAATTGGGCGGTGCGCACGTGAGCGTAACGAGCATCCTCAGCAACCCCGATCAAGACCCGCATCTGTTCGAAGCAAGCCCGAAAACCGCCCGCGACCTGCACCAGGCAGCGCTCGTCGTCTACAACGGTGCCGATTACGATCCTTGGATGGACAAGCTGCTCGCCGCGTCGAAGAACGACCGACGCGTGTCGATCGTGGCCGCCGATCTCATGGGCAAGAAGGCCGGCGACAATCCGCACCTGTGGTACGACCCGCAAACGATGCCCGCGGTCGCCAAGAAGATCGTGGCAACGCTCGATCGCCTCGATAGCGCGCACAAGGCCGAGTACGATGCGAACCTCGCGCGGTTCCTGGCTTCGCTCGCGCCTATCGACGAGAAGGTCAATGCCCTCAAGGCGAAGTACGCGGGTGTTGCCGTGACGGCCACGGAACCCGTCGCCGGCTATCTGTGCGACGCCGCCGGCCTCGCGATGCGCAATACGCGTTTTCAACTGTCCGTCATGAACGACACGGAACCGGCCGCCTCCGACATCGCGGCGTTCGAGCAGGATCTGCGCCATAAGCGCGTGCGGGTATTGATCTATAACGCGCAAGCCGTCACGAAATTGACCGAGCGCATGCTCGGCCTGGCCAAGCAATCGAACATACCGAGCGTGAGCGTGACCGAAACCCAACCTGCCGGGAAAACCTATCAACAGTGGATGAGTACTCAGGTGGACGCGCTCGCGCAGGCGCTCGGAGCGCATTGACAATGGATGTGGACAGCGAACGCGGCACGGCTTTGGCGGCCGCCGCCAGGAGCCGCGGCGACGCTCCCCCCGCACTCGAACTCGATCGCGTGTCGCTCGAATTGGCGGGACGCGCGATTCTGAACGACGTGAGCCTGACGATCGGCGAAGGGGAATTCGTCGGGGTACTCGGGCCAAATGGCGCCGGTAAAACCACGCTCATGCGCGCGGTGCTCGGTCTCGTGCCGGTGGCGAGCGGCGCGATTCGCATCGGCGGCGCGACCGTCGCGCGCGGCAATCCGTCGGTCGGTTATATGCCGCAGACGCGCAGCGCGCTCGCGAGCCGCCGTGTGCTCGGCCGAGATTTCGTCGCGATGGCCGCCGACGGGCACCGCTGGGGCCTACCGATCGCCGATGCCGCCACGCGGCGCGACGTCGAACGCGTGCTGGAACTCGTCGGTGCCGACAAACTCGCCGCGCGGCCGCTCTCCGAACTTTCGGGCGGCGAGCGCCAACGCTTGTTGCTCGCGCAATGCCTGCTCGGCAAGCCGCAACTGCTGTTGCTCGACGAACCGCTCATCAGCCTCGATCCGCACCGGCAGCGCAGCGTCGTCGAACTCGTCCGACGCGTGCAGCGCGAACTGCGCATCACCGTCTTGTTCTCCGCGCACGAGTTGAACCCGCTGCTCAATGCGATCGATCGCGTGCTTTACCTCGGCCGTGGCAGCGCCGCGCTGGGCACCGTCGACGAGGTCATTACGCGGCCCGTGCTGTCGCGGCTCTACGGTTCCCCCATCGACGTCATGCGTGTCAACGGGCGCATTTTCGTCATGTCGGGCGACGTCGAAGTCGAAAAGCACGATCACGAACACGAGAACGACGCCGATAGCACCGGCGCGGCGCATCGCGATCACGCCCATGCAATGCACATGCACACGGGCACGGGCACGGCCATGACCACGGCCATTCGCACTGACACGAACAGGACACGGACACACGCACGATGTTTGAATACGACTTCATGGTGAACGCGTTCGCGGCGTCGGGGATCGTCGCCGTGCTCGCGGGCATCGTCGGCTACTTTCTCGTCATGCGCGGGCAGACGTTCGCTGGGCACGCGTTGTCGCATGTCGGGTTCACCGGCGCGACCGGTGCCGCGCTCGTCGGTATCTCGCCGCTGTGGGGCATGATCGGCTTCACGCTCGCGGCCGGCGTATCGATGGGCGCGCTCGGCGAGCGGTTGGCGGGCCGCGACGTCGCCATCGGCATCGTCCTCTCGCTCTCGCTCGGCTGCGGTTTGCTGTTCCTGCACTTTTTCACGGCGTACGCGACGCAAGTCACGGCGCTGCTGTTCGGCAACGTACTGGGCGTCACGCATGCGACGCTCGTCGTGCTCGCCGGTATTGGCGCCGCGAGCCTAATCGCCCTCGGCGCGATCATGCGCCCGCTGCTGTTCGCCACATTGCAGCCCGAACTCGCAGAAGCCAAAGGCATCTCGCTGCGGCTGGTGTCCGTACTCTTTCTCGCGATCGCGGCGCTTGCCGTCGCCGCTTGCACGCAAATCGTCGGCGTGCTGCTCGTCTTTACGCTGATGGTCGGCCCCGCCGCCGCCGCGCAGAATCTATCGACGCGGCTGGCGACCGGCATCTGCCTGGCCGCCTTGTTCGCCCTCGCTCAAGCGTGGCTCGGTGTCACGCTCGCGTTCTATACCGATTGGCCGACGAGCTTTTGGATCACCGCACTCTCCGCGCTCGTCTACGGCGCGAGTTTGCTGCGCCGGCGCTAACCCTACCGCCGACACCCGGCACCCGTCCCGCTTTTCCTCGGTCGATTCCGCCACGGCTGCGCTGCGGCGCGCCTTGACTTTCGCGCGCCATAAACAGATCATTCGCTCAGTCAGAGAACAAAAGATCCGATTGGATCCGGCGGCGCCGTAGTCGCCGCGCTCAACGTTGCTGGGCCGAGATCGGCATTCGCGCCGAATTCCGGGCCCAATAGGAGACAAACGATGGTCAATGTGCGCAGCACCAGCCCGAACGTGATCTTGCACCTGGGCGTCGGCTCGTTTCATCGCGCCCACCAGGCGTGGTACCTCCATCGCCTGCGGGCCGCGGCGGGTTCGGGCGATCCCCATTGGTCATTGACCGTCGGCAATATCCGTTGCGATATGAATGCCACGCTCGAAGCACTGGCGAGGCAGCAAGGCGTCTACACGCTCGAGACCGTCACGCCCCAGGGCGAGCGCGCCTACGAGACGATCCGTTCGATCGAGCGCGTGCTGCCTTGGTCGCCGACGCTCGCGCCGATCGTCGAGGCCGGCTCCGACCCCGCGTGCAAAATCATCTCGTTCACGGTCACCGAAGGCGGCTATTACCTCGACGAACATGACCGGCTCGATACCTCGAACCCGGATCTCGCCGCTGACTTGGCCGGTGCGCACACGACGATCTACGGCGCGCTGGCCGCGATTCTCGAAGCGCGCCGCGCGAGCGGCGCCGGCCCCGTGACGCTGCAAAGCTGCGACAACCTGCGCAGCAACGGCGAGCGCTTCGAAGCGGGCATGCGCGCGTTCCTGGCGGCCCGCGGCGAGACGGCGCTCGAGGCGTGGTTCGAGGCGAACACGAGCTGTCCCAATTCGATGGTCGACCGGATCACGCCGCGCCCGACCGACGATGTCCGCGCGCGCGTGCTCGAAGCGACGGGCATCCCCGACGCCTGCCCCGTCATGGGCGAGGCGTTCATTCAATGGGTCATCGAAGATCGCTTCAAAGCCGGACGGCCGGCCTGGGAGAAGGTCGGCGCCGAACTCGTCGAATCGGTCATGCCCTACGAAGAAGCGAAGATCCGGATCCTGAACGCGAGCCACAGCTGCATCGCGTGGGCGGGGACCTTGGTGGGCCATACCTACATTCACGAAGGCACGCTCGATGCCGACGTGCGCCGGTTCGCCCACGAGTACGTCACGCAAGACGTCATCCCGTGTTTGACGCCGAGCCCGCTGGACTTGGAGCACTATCGCGACGTCGTGCTCGATCGGTTCAGCAATCCCTATATCCAAGACACGAATCAGCGCGTCGCGGCCGATGGTTTCTCGAAGATCCCCGGGTTCATCGCCCCGACCCTCGGCGAATGCTTTGCGCGCAACGCGCATCCGAACGCGACCGCGGTTCTGCCGGCCCTGTTCTTCCGCTTTCTCGACCGGTGGCACCAAGGCGCCCTGCCCTACGCGTATCAGGACGGCTTGCTCGACGAAGCCGCGGTGCATGCGTGGTTCGACGCATCCGATCCGCTCGCCCCGTTCTGCGCGTCGCGCGGGCTGTGGGGCAGCCTCGCGCAAGACACACGGCTGCGGCGCGTGATCGAAGCCGCGCTCGAACGTATCGACGCTTGGCTGGCCTCGCGCGAGCAGCCGGTGCGGTGATCGATGTTGGCGCTGGCCGCGTCGCGCGGCTAAAGTAGCGCATTCGCGGCGCACACGAAGCGCTGACGTTTTTTCGACTCCATTACGGATCGCATCGATCAAGGGGCCGTCCGCCATGTACCTCGGCATCGACCTAGGCACGTCCGAAGTCAAAGTTTTGCTGCTCTCGGCCGACGCGCGCGTGCTCGCCACTGCGGGTTCGCCGTTCCATGTGTCCCGGCCCCATCCGCGTTGGGCCGAGCAGGATCCGGCCGATTGGTGGCGCGGCACCTGCGAAGCAATCGCGAAACTGCGCGCCCTCTGCCCCGACGCCTTCGCGCAAGTACGCGGTATCGGCCTGTCCGGGCAGATGCACGGCGCCGTCCTGCTCGATACCGCCGATCGCGTCCTGCGCCCGGCCATCTTGTGGAACGACATGCGCAGCGTGCAAGAGTGCGCCGAACTGACGCGGCGCGCGCCCGAGCTGCACGCGGTTGCCGGCAACTTGGCGATGCCGGGTTTCACGGCGCCCAAACTGCTGTGGGTGGCGCAGCACGAGCCCGAAATCTTCCAACGCACGGCCTGCGTCCTGCTGCCGAAAGACTACCTGCGGCTGCGCATGACCGGCGAGCGGGTATCCGATCCCTCCGACGCCGCGGGCACGCTCTGGCTCGATGTCGCGCGGCGCGATTGGTCCGACACGCTGCTGGCCGCCTGCGATATGCGCCGCGCGCAGATGCCGCGGCTGGCCGAGGGCAGCGCACCGGCGGGCGTGCTGCGCGCCGACATCGCGCGCGAGTGGGGCTTGAGCGGCGAAGTGATCGTGGCGGCCGGCGGCGGCGACAACGCAACCAGCGCAATCGGTATCGGCGCGACGGAGCCCGGCGACGGCTTCGTTTCGCTCGGCACATCCGGTGTGCTGTGCGTCGTGGGCGACCGTTTTTCGCCGAATCCCGCCTCGGCCGTGCACGCGTTCTGCCACGCGATCCCCGATCGCTGGCATCAGATGAGCGTCGTGCTGTCCGCCGCGAGCTGCCTACGGTGGGTCTGCAAGCTGACCGGCACCGACGAGCCCACGCTTGTCGGCGAGGCCGCTGCGCTCGCGCCCGACACGCTCGAATCGGCGCCGATTTTCCTGCCGTATCTATCGGGCGAGCGCACGCCGCACAACGATCCTTACGCGCAGGGTGTGTTCTTCGGCATGACCCACGCGACCGACCGTGCGCTACTCGGCTATGCCGTACTCGAGGGCGTGACCCTAGCGTTGACGGACGGTCTCGACGCATTGGCGGCGGCCGGCACGGCGCCGAGCGCATTCTCGCTGCTCGGCGGCGGCGCACGCAGCACGTTCTGGGCGCAATTGTTGGCCGACGCTTTATCGACCACGACGCGCCAGCACGGCGGCGGCGAAACGGGTGCGGCGCTCGGCGCGGCACGGCTCGGCTGGCTCGCGGCCGGCGGCGATCCGCGCGAGGTGCTGGCCAAGCCGCCCGTCGTCGCGCAATTCACGCCGAACGCGCAGCGGCACGCGCAATTGCGGGCGCGCCTCGACGCTTATCGTTCGCTGTATCGGCACGTGCGCCCGTTATTCGATCCCTCGCGCGAACGGCTGGCCTGATATCCTCTGTCGCAGCTTCATTCGTACCGGGTCCACCACTGTGTCAAAAGTCAACGAAAAGCTCGACCTGGCCACCCGCGCCGCGTGGCTCTACTACGTCGCGGGCAACACGCAAAACGAGATCGCCGAAAAGCTGCAGGTGTCGCGGCCGGTGGCGCAGCGTCTCGTGGCATTCGCCGTAGAGAAGAACCTCGTGCGCGTGCGCATCGAACATCGGCTGGCCGATTGTTTGACGCTAGCCGAGCAGTTGAAGGCGCGGTACGGCCTGTCGATGTGCGAAGTCGTGCCGGTCGACGACGACGCCCCCGAGGCGATCGATCGCAAGCTCGCCGTGGCGGGTGCGCAAGCGATGGAGCGTTATCTGTCCGAAGAAAAGCCGATGATTATCTCGGTGAGCAGCGGCCGCACGCTCAAGGCAGCCGTCGATCAACTGGGGCAGATCGATCGGCCGCAGCACCGGCTCGTGTCGATGGTCGGCGCGATCGCGCAAGACGGCTCCTCGAACCGCTACGACGTCGCGCTGCATATCTCCGAAAAAACCGGCGGCAAGCACTTCCTGCTTCCGGCGCCGCTCATCGCCGATAGCGAAGCCGAACGCGCGCAGTGGGTCAATCACCGTTTGTATCGCATCGTCGAATCGTTGACGGCGCAGGCGGACGTCTCGTTTGTCGGTATCGGCGACATCGGGCCGAAATGCCCGCTGCACGTCGACGGCTTCATTACCGCCGGCGAAGTGGGCGAACTCACGAAGCGCGGCGCCGTGGCCGAGATGCTCGGGTTGCCGATCGACGCCGAGGGCCAGTGCGTCGAATCGCCGACGGGCCGGCGCGTCACGAGCGTGCCGCTCGATTCGCCGCCCAAGCGGCCGACGATCGGCTTCGCCGGCGGCGAGCGCAAACACGGCGCCGTCCTAGCCGTCCTGAAGGGCGGCTGGCTGTCCGGGCTCGTGACGGACGAAGCGTGTGCCCGCGCGGCATTGGGTAACGACGACAGCGCGGCAAAACGCGCGCAGCCGCGCGGCGCCTCCGTGCCAGGCTGATTACTGCCGGATGTCCGCCTCGACCAACATCTTTAGCAACGCAAGCGATTCCTGCCAGCCGAGATAGCACGCTTGCACGGGAATCGCTTCGGGTATGCCTTCTTGCACGACATTCAGTTCGGTGCCGAAGGGGGTCTGCGTCAGCGAGACCGTGGTCTGCATGACCCCGGGCAAGTTTTGATCGTCGAACTTGCCGGAATAGCGGATCCGCTCGTGCGGCACCAGCTCGAGATAGTCCCCGCCGAACGCATGTCCGTCGCCCGTCGCGAGGTTCGTGAACGACATCCTATAGCTACCGCCCACCTCCGCCTGTAGGTGATGAACGGTGCCGGTGAAGCCGTTCGGCGGCAGCCACTTGGCCAGGGCTGCGGCGTCGAGAAACGCGCGATAGACGCGCTCCGGCGGGGAACGCAAAACGCGATGCAGGTGAACGGTATTCGTGGGCATGATGAGCTCCGAAGACGAAGGGACGACCCCTTTCATCGTAATCGACGAATGAAACGCCCCAAGATCGACAGCGGCCGCCGGCTTCGTCGCACGCCCGGAACACGCTCGCTTTCGACCGGCGCCTTGGCCGGTCCACGCATTTTCCGATTTCGGGCCCACGCGTCGCAAACGACCGAAAAATTTCAGCCAATTCGTCACATCTTTTCGGCGACACATTAATTCCCAGCGCGCAAACGTTTGCGCTTCCTGAATTATCAGAAAATCGATTTTCCTTTATACAACAACACCCTACAAACGCTTGCCGGCCTCCTGCGTTCAATAATAATATTTAACAGTCTTCAAAAGACTTATTAAGAATTGATCGCCGCGACTTCAGATAAATTTCAGCTCGAGAGCGAAACGCCAGAAGCGCGCGTTTCAAATCCCCAGACCAAACAACCGAGAGTAACCTCCATGCGGCAAGAAATTCGCTTTCAATCGGCGCCGGGCCGTCGCCCCGCCGTGGATTCCGCCTCGAACCGACCTGTGCGTACGGCATCGAGCCTTCACCCGAAGGCCAGTACGCTCGCCGTGCTCGGCTATATCGCACTGATCCCCGCACTCGCGCACGCGAACTGCACCACCACCGGTACAACCACGACCTGCGACACCACCGCGCCGTCGCCCTGGAGCACGATAATCGGCACGGGCCCGACGACCGCGTCGGGGGCGCAAGTCACCGTCGGTGCCGGAGCGCAGATCGTCGTCGGCGACAGCAGTGCGATCGCGTTGGCGGACAACGCGAACATCGTCGTAAAGTCCGGTGCGCTCGTCCAGAACGCCGCGGCCAGCACCGGCGGGACATACGGTACGGGCGGCAATACGATCGACTTCCGCAGCGGCAGCACGCTGACCGTCGAACAGGGCGCAACCGTGCTGGCGAGCGGTAGCGAGGGCGATGCCGAAGCCGTCAACCCGGAAGGGAGCGGCAACACGATCGTCAACAACGGCACGATTCGCGGCATCCATTCGGCCGCCATCTGGTTTCAAAACACATCCGGTTCGAACACCGTCATCAACAGTGCGACCGGCGTCATCCAAGCGCCGGGCGACGTCATGGGCGCGACGGGCAACGGCGCCGTGGTGTTCACGAACGCCGGCCAGGTCATCGGCAATCTGGCTTTTGCCGGCGGCAACGACACGCTGAACATGGAGACCGGGTCGAGCGTGACCGGTGCGATCGACGGCGGCAACGGGCAAAACTTGCTGACGCTGGGCGGCGCGGGCACCGACACCTTGCCGACCTCGATCACGCGCTTCCAAACGCTGCAGAAGCTAGACAGCGGCACGTGGACGATCACCAACTCGATCGCCGGCATGGGCGTGACGTCGAGCGAGGTCAAGCAAGGCACCCTCGTGCTGACCGGCAACAATTCGAGCTATGCCGGCACGATGGTCGTCGATCAAGCGGGCACGCTCCAAGGCAGCGCGCAAAGTCTGACCCGCGCCGTGACCGACAACGGCCTCGTGCGGTTTGCGCAAAACACGGCGGGCACCTACACCGGCCTCATCAGTGGCTCGGGCGCGGTCGAAAAAGACGGTGTGGGAACGCTCACGGTCGCACCGTCGGCCGCCGGTGGCAACACCTACACGGGCGGGACGATCCTGCATCAAGGCGTGCTCTCGGTGGCAGCGGACAGTGCGCTCGGCGGCACGGCAGGCGGCATCACGTTCGACGGCGGCACGCTGCAGTTCGGCAGCGCCTTCGATCCGGCGAGCACGCGCGCCATCTCGGTCACGTCCAACGGCGGCACGATCGACACGCAAGGTTTTCAGTCGACGATCAATCAGCAAATCAGCGGATCGGGCGCGCTCGATAAGACGGGCTCGGGAACGCTGACGATCAACGGCCAGATCGTCGGGGCAATCGCGGCGGACGTTCAGCAAGGCACGCTCGTCCTCAACGGCGACGCGTCGCAGTTCACCGGCAGCGTCAAGGTCGATCAGCCGGCGGTATTGCAAGCCAGCGCGCAGAGCCTGCCCGCGACGGTCACCGACAACGGCCTCGTGCAATTCGAACAGAACATCGACGGCGTCTACGCCGGAACGATCTCAGGCACAGGCGCGCTCACCAAGGCAGGCAACGGCACGCTCGTGCTCAACGGCGTCAACACTTATTCGGGCGTCACGTCCGTCGCCGCGGGCACGCTCGTCGTCGGCGACGCGTCGAACCCCAGCGCTTCGATCGCCGGCGCGGCCACCGTCGCAACGGGCACGACGCTCGGCGGCTATGGCACCGTAGGCGGCGACGTGACGAACAACGGCACGCTTGCCGTGGCCAACGCGCTGGCGTCCACCGTAGCGGCCGCGCGCGCACCGGGCAGCTTCACCATCAACGGCCAATTGACGAATGCCGGCCTCGTGCAACTCGGCGGTAACGGGCAAGCCGGCAACACGTTGAACGTAGGCAGCTATGTCGGCAACAACGGAACGATCGCGCTAAACACCGTGCTCGGCGCGGACAACGCCGCATCCGACAAGGTCGTCATCAACGGCGGCACCGCAACGGGTTCGACGACGCTCAAGGTGACGAACGTCGGGGGAGCAGGCGCGCGCACGGTATCGAACGGCATCGAGGTGGTGCAGGCAACGGGCGGGGCGACGACGGCCGCGAGCGCATTCACGCTGGCGGGCGGGATGATCAAGGCCGGCGCGTACGAGTACTACCTGGCGAAAGGCGGCGTCACGGCCGGCACATCGGAAGACTGGTATCTGCGCAATACCGTGCCGGCCGCGAGCGATACGTCGACATCCGGCGCCGCAGGCGGCAACGGCGGTATCGCGGCGGCTACGGGTGCGGCGGCCGGCACGCCCGCCCTACCCGCGCCGAGCGCCACGCCGATCACGCTCTATCGCCCGGAGGTCGCGCTTTACGCTCAGATCCCGGCCGTGATGCGCCAGCTCGACTGGATGCAACTCGATGAATTTCATCTGCGGCAAGGCGATCAGATGTTGCTGAACGAGCAGGGCCGTCTGCCCGCGGGGTGGGGCCGCGTATGGGGCGCGAAGAGCGTGCTGTCCGAAGGCGGCGACGTCAGCCCGCAGTTCGACGGCACCATGGGCGGCGCACAGGTGGGCCAAGACATCTATGCGGATGGCGTGGCGGGCGGCCACCGCAACCATTACGGCTTTTATCTCGGCATGGGCCGAGCGACAGGCGACGTCAATGGTTCGGCGGTGGGCTTGACCGGAGTCAACGTGGGGCACCTTTCGGTCAACGAATACAGCCTCGCCGGCTACTGGACGCATATCGGGCCTAGCGGCTGGTATACGGATACGGTGGTGTCGGGCAGCGCGCTCAATGCGGATACGACGTCGAGCGACAACGTTCACGCGAGCACGCACGGGACCGCCGTCACCGCCTCGATCGAAGCGGGCATGCCGCTCGCGATCGGCCACGGCATCACGATGGAACCCGAAGCCCAGGTGGTCTACCAGCATCTGTCGATCAACAACCTGAACGACGGGTTGTCGAACGTCGGCTTCGATAGCGGCAATACGGTGCTCGCACGCTTCGGCGTCCGCTTCGCCGGCAGCTGGGATGCGCTCGGCGTCGCATGGCAGCCTTATATGGCCTTCAACGTGCTGCACGCATTCGGCAACGGCGACCATCAGAGCTACGACGGCGCAACGTCGATCGCAACGCCCTTGAATCAAACCACGGGCCGCATCGACGCGGGGCTGGTCACGAAGTTCTCGAAGCACGGCAGCGCGTTCGCCACCGTGAGTTGGGGCACGAATCTGGACGGCGAGCACGTGCACTCGGTTGGCGGCGACGCCGGCGTACGGTGGTCGTGGTAAGACGCTAGGGGCGCACGCCCCTGGCGTCATCAAGCCGCCGATAACACTTCCACGATCTTCCGATCGTAAGCCTGCCCTTGTTCGTCGAACAAATGGCAATGCTCGGGGGCGGCACCAAGCGTGAGCGATTCGCCACGTTCGTGCCGCTCCAGCGGGGGAATACGCGCGATGAGACCTTCCGCCGCCACCGACGCTTCGGCGTACAGGTAGGCGGCATCCCCCAGCGATTCGACCGCCGTCGTTCGGGCCACCACGCCGGACGCAGGCACCCCGCTCGCCGCGGCGATCGGCTGCGCATGCAAGTGCTCAGGGCGGATCCCGACCGTGACGCGCGCACCGTGCGCAAGCGTCTGTGCGCCCGATGACGGCGTCCCGCGCGTCTCGACCGCCACCCGCTGCGTCTCGCCCGTGGCAAAGCGCACGAGCACACCGTCGCCCGCAACCTGCTCGACGACACCTTCGAGAAAATTCATCTTCGGCGAACCGATGAACCCGGCGACAAACCGGTTCGCCGGCGCATGGTAAAGACGATTCGGACTGCCGACTTGTTCGACGTTGCCGGCCGACATCACCACGATCTTATCGGCGAGGGTCATCGCTTCCACCTGATCGTGCGTGACATAGACCATCGTCGTCTTCAACTCGTCGTGCAGCCTTGCGAATTCGAGCCGCATCTTGACGCGCAACGCGGCGTCGAGATTCGACAGCGGCTCGTCGAACAGAAACACCTTCGGCTTGCGCGTGATCGCACGGCCGATCGCCACGCGCTGGCGCTGTCCGCCCGACAACTGCTTCGGCTTGCGATCGAGCAAATGATCGATGTGCAAGATCTTCGCCGCATTGCGCACGGCTTCGTCGATCTCGGCCTTCTTCGTCCCGGCGAGCTTCAAACCGAACGCCATGTTGTCGTAGAGCGACATATGCGGATACAGCGCGTACGACTGGAACACCATCGCAATGCCGCGCTTGGCCGGCGGTACATCGTTCACGCGCGCGGCATCGATCAGCAACTCGCCGCCGCTGATTTGTTCCAGCCCGGCAATCATCCGCAGCAGCGTCGATTTACCGCAACCGCTCGGCCCGACGAAGACGACGAATTCGCCGTCGGCGATATCGAGGTTCACATTGCGCAATACCTCGTGCGTCTCGTAACGTTTCGCGATGCCGCGCAGCGTCAAGCTTGCCATGATGCGTCTCCTTTTCCGTTCGTCGCCGTGCGTGCCGCATCGGCCACATCGGTCATCCATTGGTCGACCAGCGCGGGCAGTGCGCGCATGTCGTCGAATACTTCCCGCGCGCCCGCCTGCAAGAGCGCCTGCGTGTGCGCGCCCCCCACCTGTTCGGCGTGCGTGCCGCCCGCGAAACCGAGCACGACCATGCCCGCGGCGCTCGCAGCCGCGACGCCGGCGACGCTGTCCTCGACGACGAGACACGCCCGGCTCGGCACGCCCAGAGCATCGGCCGCGGCAATGTAGATATCGGGGGCCGGCTTGGGCCGCGGCACACGATCCGCGCAAAACACGCGCGAACCGAAAAACCGATCGAGGCCCGTGCGCGCGAGCACGGCGGCGACATACGCCGTGTAGCTGTTGCTCGCGCAGGCTTTAGTCAGCGCGATTTGAGCCAGCGCCGCTTCCACGCCCGCCACGACGGGCGCCTGCTGCGCCGCCGCTTCCACGCTGCGCCTGATCGCATCCATCTGCGCCGGCGCCAACGATTCGCCGAGCGCCGCGGCGCTCGCTTCGAGCACGCGTTCGATGCGCAGCCCAAGCAGCGGCATGACAACCGGTTCGACATCGGCGTGCGGCCAATGCGCCTGCAATTCGCTCACCAGCATCTTGGCCGCCACGGCTTCGCTGTCGATCAGCACGCCGTCGCAATCGCAAATCAGCACCCGGTCGCGCCGCACCTGCTCTGCTCCGATCAAGGGCGCCGTCATTTGACGGCCCCGAACGTGAGCCCTCGCACCAGTTGCTTCTGCGACATCCAACCCACGAGCAAAATGGGCGCGACGGCAAGCAACGAGGCCGCCGACAACTTCGCCCAGAACAATCCTTCGGGGCTCGAGTACGACGCAATGAACACCGTGAGCGGCGCCGCGTTCGAGCTCGACAGGTTGATACTCCAAAACGCTTCGTTCCACGACAGGATGACGAGCAAGAGCGCGGTGGAAGCGAGCCCCGGCAACGCCATCGGCATCAAGAGGTAGACGATTTCCTGCCAGGTCGCGGCGCCGTCGATCCGCCCCGCCTCGAGGATGTCGCGCGGAATTTCGTTGAAGTAGGTGAACGCCATCCACACGGCAATCGGCAGGTTCATCAGCGTATAGACGATGACGAGCCCCGACACCGTATCGAGCAGCCCCGCATTCTTCCAGAGCAGGTAGATCGGCACGAGCACGCCGACCGACGGCATCATCTTCGTCGACAGCATCCAAAGCAGCAGGCTTTGCGTGCGCCGCGTGGGAAAGAACGCCATCGTGTAAGCGGCCGGCACGGCCAGCAGCAGACACAGCACCGTCACGCCCGCCGAAATCAAGATCGAATTGCGCGCGAATAAAAAGTAATCGCTGCGCGCGAAAACCTCGCGGAAGCTGTCGAGCGTGGGCACGAAGAACAACGACATCGAATAGGCGTCGCGCTCAGTCTTGAACGCCGTGATCATCATCCAGAAGATCGGGAAGAACAGCGCGAGCGCGATCAGCCAGGCCAGCGCCGCCGGCACGGCGCGCTTGACGGCATCGAGCCCGGACGATGACGCGCGCAACGGCCGCGCGCCGGATACGGTCGGATGGCTCATGCTTCGTACTCCCCTTTAAGGTTCTTCGCGAGCATGCGGACGAGGAAGAACGCGACGATGTTCGCCAGCACCACAGCCAAAATGCCGCCCGCCGATGCAAGGCCGACATCGAATTGCTGCAAGCCGAGCGCATAGATCAAGTACGACAGAATCGTCGTGGCATTGCCCGGGCCGCCCGACGTCGTCGTATAGATCTCGGCGAAGATCGACAGCAGAAAGATCGTCTCCATCATCACGACGACGGAAATCGCCCGTCGCAGGTGCGGCAGCGTAATGTAGAAAAACATCGCGAACGGGCCGGCGCCGTCGATGCGCGCGGCTTCCTTTTGCTCCTCGTCGAGCGATTGAATCGCGGTGAAGAGGATGAGAAAGGCGAACGGCAGCCATTGCCACGCGACGATGATGACGATCGCCGAGAGCGGATAAGTGGCGAACCAATCGATGGGCTGCATGCCGAACGAGCGCATGACCGCCGCCACCACCCCGTAGACGGGATGCAGCATCATGTTCTTCCAGATCAGTGCGCTGACCGTCGGCATGACGAAGAACGGGCCGATCGCGAGCATCCGCGCGATGCCTTGTCCCGGAAACTTTCGATCGAAAATCACGGCCATCAAGATGCCGCCGACGACGGTAATGACGAGCACGGAGCCGATCAGTTGCAGCGTGTGGACGATCGACGGGACAAACGCGGGATCCGTGAGGAGATAGCGGTAATTGTCGATCCCCGCGAAGCCTTTCGCGTCGGGATTGAGCAGGTTGTAGCGGGAGAACGAATACCAGATCGTCATCGCGAGCGGTATCGTCATCCATAAAACGAGTACGGCAACCGAAGGCGCGGCGAGCCAGCGCGTCGAGGCGGCACGCCGCTCCGGCGTAGGCAACGCGTCTTGCTCAGCGGCGTGCGAGAGCGGCATATGAAGATGTCCCATCGTTTCGGACTCCTGAACGGTCTGACGCCGTCCGCGTGGGCGGCGTCGAGCACGGGCCGAAAGGCTTGGCCCGCTGGCGGACGACGTGCGTGGCGCGCATCGTCCGCCGGCTCACATTACTTCCGGTAGCCGGCCTGCCGCACCGCGCGCTCGGCTGTGGCATTGCCCGCGGCCAGTGCCTGATCCACCGTCATCTGTCCGGCAAGGGCGCCCGAAATGCTCTGGCCCACCACCGTCCCGAACGATTGGAATTCGGGGATGCCGACGAATTGCACGCCCGTGTACGGAACGGGTTTGGCGGTCGGGTGATTCGGATCGGCCGTGCGGATCGCATTGAGCACGAACTCGCCGAACGGCGCGGCCTGCACGTAGTTCGGATTGTCGTACGTCGATTGACGCGTACCCGGCGGCACCGACGCCCAGCCTTCATCCTTCGCGACGAGTTGGATGTAGTCCTTGCTGGTCGCCCATTCGATGAACTTCTTGGCGTCGTCCTGTTGCTTGGACGTCTTCGGAATCGCAAGCGCCCAGGCCCACAGCCAGTGGGAGCCGTTCGGCGTGACTTCGGTCGGCGCCGCCGCGAAGCCGATCTTGTCGGCCACCTGCGATTGATTCTTGTTATAGAGCATGCCGGCCGCGACCGTCGCGTCGATCCACATCGCGCACTTGCCCGAGGACATCAGCGTGAGGTTTTCGTTGAAACCGTTCGAGCTCGCTCCCGGCGGCCCGTCTTTCTTCAACAGATCGACGTAGAAGTTGACGGCCTTCTTCCATTCGGGCGAGGTGAGCTGTGCGTGCCATTTTTCGTCGAACCAGCGGCCGCCGAACGTATTGACGAGGGTGGTCAAGTACGCCATGTTCTCGCCCCATCCCGCCTTGCCGCGCAAGCACATGCCATAGACGCCGGCGCTCTTGTCGGTCAGCTTGTCGGCGAATTGGGCGATCTGGTCGTAGGTGGGCTTCGGCGGGCATCGTGAGCCCCTTGGCCGCGAACAAATCCTTGCGGTAGAACGTCATCGAGCTTTCCGCGTAAAACGGCAGCGCGTAGAGGGTGCCGCCCGAAGACAGGCTGTCGCGTACCGTCTTGATGACGTCTTTCTCGTCGTAGCTCGCCGGCAGGTTCGTCATCGGCGAGAGCCAGCCGCGCTTGCCCCACTGCGGCGCTTCGTACGCGCCGATCATCATGACGTCGAACTGGCCGCTCTTGGTGGTGATATCGGTCGTGGCGCGTTGGCGCAGCACATTCTCTTCCAGCACGACCCAGTTCAGCTTGATGTCGGGATTGCTCTTCTCGAAATCCGACGACAGCTTCTTCATCTCGATCATGTCGGGATTGTTCACCACCGCGATCGTGATCGTCGCGGCCGACGCGGGCAGCGCCGCCATCGCAGTCAGCGCGAGCGCGCCTGCGGCGAGCGCGCGCCGCGTCAGTCGAGCATTGCGTTGCATTGCTTGTCTCCTAAGTTCTTGTACGTTGTGGTGGAACTGCGGGTGCGCTTCCGGTCGAAGCGCGGTTCGTACTCAGTTCATCGCACTGCCGCCGATGCGAGCGATCGCCCATCGATCGAGCAATTGCTCTATTTGTGGTCGAATGATCGGCCACGCATCGGGGCGTGTCAAGGCACGACCCGCAATTTCGATGGTGCGGTGCGAAAGAGGCGTTAGCCGATCGGTCTATTGCAAATTTGAGTTAAACTAACGAAACTTAGTCCACATCAACAAACGGCCATGGAAATTGTGAACATCCACGAAGCAAAAACCCACCTGTCGCGGCTTGTCGATCGCGCCGCGCTCGGGGAACCCTTCATCATCGCGAAAGCGGGCAAGCCGCTCGTCAAGGTCGTCTCGCTCGATGCGCCCAGGTCCGAGCAGCGTCGCCGCCTCGGGTTTCTCGCCGGTGAAATCTTGGTACCGGACGATTTCGACCGCATGAACGCCGGCGAAATCGAACATCTTTTCGGAGGAGCCGATACGTGAAGCTGCTGCTCGATACTCATCTGCTGCTATGGGCGGCCGGACAGCCGGAGCGGCTCTCGGCCGCCGCGCGATCGTTGATCGACGATGAAGACAACACCCTGCTTTTCAGCGCGGCGAGCCTCTGGGAAGTGACGATCAAGAGCGACCTGGGGCGTGTGGATTTCCGGGTCGATCCGCGCCTGCTACGGCGCGGGCTGGTCGATAACGGCTATGTCGAACTGCCGATCACGCACCGCCATGTCACCTTGCTGAAGGGCCTGGCGCCGCTTCACCGGGACCCATTCGATCGGATGCTTGTGGCCCAATCGGTGGCCGAAGGCGTTCCGCTCGTGACGACGGATTCTGTCGTCGCGCAGTACGAGGGACTGGTCAAGCACGTATGAGCGCGCGCGGCGCGTCAGTAGCGTTGGCCTAACATGTCGTCCGCAAGCGGGACAGCCGCGAGGGCGACGAGCACCGTCGCCAGCGGCACTGTGGAGACGAAGCCCATGTGTTTGAAGCCCAGCGCCCCTGCCACGGCGCCGAAAAAGAACGCGGCCAGCAGCGACGCGAGCAGCACGAGGCGCTGACGGTCGGCCTTCACGGGGTGAGGATCACGGCGTGCGGTGGCCAAGAAACCGTTCCAGTAGAACAGCTTGCCGAGTTCGATCCCGATGTCGGTCACCAGCCCCGTCACATGCGTCGTGCGGATTTCGGCCTTCGAGATCTTCGTGATCATCGCGTTTTGCAAACCCATCACGAAGCACAGCAGCGCCACCGTCGCCGGCACGAACAGCACGCGATGGGCTTCGAGGTTGGACCCTAAGAAGCCGAAGACGAGCAGCAATGCGGCCTCGAGCATGAGCGGCATCGCGTACAGGCTGCGCAGCGCACGCCGTCGCCCCCAATTGATCATGACCGCGGATGTCGCCGCGCCGCCGACGAACGATAGGAGCGATGCCAGCCACGCTGCCGCCAGCCCGATCTCGCCTAGCGCCAACGAATCCGCCATCGAGGAAACGACGCCCGACATATGCGACGTATATTGGCCCACGGCTAGAAACCCGCCGGCGTTGGCCGCGCCGGCAACGAACGCCAGCGAACGTCCGAGCCGACGATTGGCTTCGTCGGTGCGCTCGGGATTCGTGAACGCGCGCAAGTAATGGATAGGCATGTCGGGGCGCTCGCCGTGTGGCGCGTACGGAGCGATCACTCCCACAGGGAAGTCCTGCGGCAGCAATGGCTTACGATTTTTCGATCGTAGCATGTCGGATAGCGCAATCGTTGCGCTGGCGCAAAGCGCGTGGAATAAGCCTTTATAGCCAGGGCGCGATACCCGGCATAACGGCTGCGCCTTCTGTTCCGGATTCGATGGCCCTGGCACGGGCACCGCAAGCTTGACTGGCGGTGCAGCGCCCCCCCGCCGCGGCGCGCCGCCATATCGGCGCGGAAAAGGATGGAATAGGCCGTGGCGTCTTGTGCGCCTACGGCCTTGCGCCTACCGTTGAGCTACCCAATACAAAGACACGATGGAGCGAGACACATGCAATCGAACACGGTTCATCCGTGCGACGAGCAGTTGCCGTTTGCGCGGCTGCTCACGCTTGGCATTCAACACGTTTTAGTCATGTATGCGGGCGCGGTCGCCGTGCCGCTCATCGTCGGCGGCGCACTGAAGCTGCCGAAAGATCAAGTTGCCTTCCTCATCAGCGCCGATCTCTTCTCCTGCGGCATCGCCACGCTGATCCAAACGCTCGGGCTTTGGATCTTCGGTATCCGTCTGCCCGTGATCATGGGGTGCACGTTCGCCGCCGTCGGCCCGATGGTGGCCATCGGCACCAATCCTGCCCTCGGCATCCTGGATATTTTCGGCTCGACGATCGCGGCCGGCGCCATCGGGATCGTGCTCGCGCCGATGATCGGCAGGTTGCTGCGGTTCTTTCCCACCGTCGTGGTGGGCTGCGTGATTTCGGTGATCGGCCTCTCGCTCATGGAAGTGGGGATCAACTGGGCCGCGGGCGGCGTCGGCAACCCCGACTACGGCGATCCCCTGTTCCTCGGGCTGTCGCTGTTCGTGCTTGCGCTCATCTTGCTCGTCAACAAGTTCTGCCGCGGCTTCGTCGCCAATATCTCCGTACTGCTCGGCATCGTCGCCGGCTTCGTCGTCGCGGCCGTCACCGGACACGTCTCGTTCGAGGGCGTACGCGCCGCGCCGTGGGTGGGCATCGTGGCACCGTTTCATTTCGGCCTGCCGCATTTCGACCCGCTCGCCATCGCCACGATGGTGACCGTCATGTTCGTCACCTTTATCGAATCGACGGGCATGTTCCTCGCCGTCGGCGATATGGTTGGCCGCCCGGTGGACCGCGCAACGCTCGTGCGCGGTCTGCGCGTCGACGGGCTCGGTACGCTCGTGGGCGGCATCTTCAACTCGTTCCCGCACACGTCGTTCTCGCAGAACGTCGGCCTCATCGGCGTAACGGGCGTAAAGAGTCGCTTCGTTTGCGCGACGGGCGGGTTGATCCTCGTCACGCTCGGGTTGTTTCCGAAGATGGCCCAAGTGGTCGCCTCCGTGCCGCCCTTCGTACTCGGAGGCGCCGGCATCGTGATGTTCGGCATGGTGGCCGCCAACGGCATCAAGGCACTCTCGCGCGTCGATTTCTCGACGAACCCGCACAACTTGTTCATCGTCGCGGTGAGTGTCGGGCTCGGTCTCGTGCCCGTGGTCTCGCCAACGTTTTTCGCGCGATTGCCGCACGCGCTCTCGCCGCTTTTGCATAGCGGCATCCTGCTCGCGTCCGCATCGGCCGTCCTACTCAATGTCATCTTCAATGGCGTGTCGGACGCAAAGGAAAATGAAAGGGAAATGGAAAACTTGACTAGCGATCGTCCAGATCGCCCCGCGGCGACCGGGCTCGAGCGGCGCGCCGTCGACCTGCATTAACCCACCCACGCGGCAGCCGTCGAATCGGGTGACGGCGTATCGATGAAGGGCGCGGGGCGAATCGATCGGGTTCGCCCCGCGCCCTTTTTCGCTGGCCGCGGGGCCGGCGCCCATCGCCGAATCTTCCGTCCCCGCGCACACGGCTTCAATTCGTATTAATCGCACTTAAGCCAGATCGTTAGCATTACTGACTATCGTTTACGCCGATACCGATTACATCCGACGATTCCACTCAGCGTCGTCTGCGAACTTGAAAACCCTTTCTGGGCCTGGCTTGCAGGCGAGTAGGCGCATCACTCCCCCCGTTTCTTCATACGACATCTTTCGCGGCAAAAACTTAGGGCTTCTAAGAATCGGCCTAAACCCGCGCAAACGATTGCCGTAAACAAATTTGGGAGCCTTTCGTCTCCCGACCCGTTGTCAAACTGGCCGCTCGGTCCCTTCGTCATTTCTTGAGGAGTCCTAAAAATGTTGCACTTTCTGCGATCCCTTTCGCGCGACCAGCGCGGCGTCAGCGCACTCGAATATTCGGTACTGGCCGGCATCGTCGTCGTGGCCGTCGCGGCAGCGGGTGCCATCTTCGGTGGCGATACCGGTTTGCCGGCCCTATTCAGCAACATGATCACGCACGTCACGAGCGTTCAGACGAACGGCCACTAACGAATGACGACTGAACTCGTTCGGCGCCTCGCCGAACGAGTGCTTCCGGCCGGCGCCGGCGTCGGTAGATCGAAAGGCACACGCTCATGTTCTCGGTCCACGCTCTCGCTTGTGCGCTGTTGGTCACACTGGCTGTATTCGATCTACGTCGGCGGCGCTTGCCCAACGCGATCGTCGCGGCATTCGCCGTCCTATATTTCGCGCAAGCATGGATCGGCGGAGCGCATCGTATCGGCCTCGAAACGCATGTCGCCGCCGGCGTCGCTGCGTTCGCGCTCGCCGCCCTGTTGTTTCGCTTCGGATGGCTCGGCGGCGGTGACGCCAAGCTGTTCGGCGCCGTGTTTTTATGGAGCGGCCCCGCTTTCGCGATGACCGTCTTCTTCATCGTTTCGTTGGTTGGCTTGGTGCTCGGTCTGACGCAGATGGCCCTCGCGCGGATGCAGCGCAACGGCGCCGCCGCGGCGCACGGCTGGCTTGCCCCCTCCCGTGGCGTGCCCTACGGCGTTGCACTGGCCTTGGGCGGTATGGCCGCGGTCTGGCTGCCGCTCGTCCATGTCCAGGCGGTATCCCCGCACCTCGCAGCATGGCCGCTTTCGGTCCCTGTACGGCTCATATAACGGAACGCCGCGGTCATGCAAAACATTCTCAAACTCGCGGGCCTGCTCGTCGTCGCCGCCATCGGCGCGTTCGTGTTGCGCGCGCTGTACGTCGCGGCCTCGCGCCCCGGCCCAGCTAAGCCCGCGCCGATGGTGCGCATTCGCGCCGCCGCGGCCGATCTGCCCGACGGCCTGCTGCTGCGCGATAGCGATCTCGTCTGGAAAAACGTGCCGCGCGGCGATGCGCCCGCGGGTGCCCTCGTCGAAGGGCTGCCCGATGAAGCCGATCTGAAAGGCGATCTCCTGCGCCATGCGGTTCATGGCGGCACGCCGCTCGGGCCGGCCGATGTCATTTCGCCCAGTTCGCCCGGCTTTCTCGCTGCGGCGCTCAAGCCCGGGATGCGCGCGATCTCGGTCGCAATCGATGACGTGTCCGGCAACGCGGGCCTGATCGAGCCGGGCGACTATGTCGACGTCCTGCTGACACAGCAAATCTCGACATCGCCGGGTGCGACGAATTCGGCCGATCGAACCGTCGAAGCGGAGACGATTGCCGAACGCGTTCGCGTGCTCGCCGTCGGCACCGCATTCACCCGGCCCAAGGACGACGACAAGAAACCGAACGAGGCCAACTCACGCGCACGCACGGTCACGTTCGAAGTGACGCCGCGCAGCGCGGAGGTCGTCACGGTGGCTGCACATCTCGGATCGCTCTCGTTGGCGCTGCGCAGCTTCGCCACTCAAGATCGCCACACGCAACAAGCCGAGGACGTGACAGAGCCGCAGACCGAACCGGTCTGGGCACGCGATGTCTCGCGCGGCCTGCGAGCGATGGCGCCCGCCCCCACGGCCCAGACGCATACCGTTGCGCGCCGCGCCAGCGCAAGCGAGCAGTCGGTCGTCATCTATCGCGGCTCCAAACAGACGGACTCGCTCGGCACGCGCTCGTTAGGGCTGCAAATCAATATGACGGGCGCACTCCCGCCGTTGCCGGCCGGCACGCCGCCGGCGGCACCCGAGCCCGAGCCGGCCCCCGCGGCAACCACCGCGACACCGGCCGCGGCCGCACGTCCCGCTGCTTAGGATTTTTCAATGATCGACGCTTCCCGCATTCTCTTGGGCCTCGACCGTCCGTCGCTTCGCCGCGCACTGGCCGCCTTGGTCGGCTTGCTCTTCGCAGCCGCTTTGCTCTGCCCGGGCGCCGCGTTTGCCGGCAGCACGGCGAGCGACGACGGGCTGCTGACTGTCCCCGCCGGCGGCGGCGCAATGGTGCAGTTGCGTGAAGCGGCCGTGGCGGTTTTCGTGGCGGATCCCGACGTTGCCGACGTGCATGTGCCGACGCCGAAGACGGTCTTCGTCCTCGGCAAGAAGGCCGGCACGACGACGCTGTTCGCGCTTGGCGCCAACAATCGGCCCATCCTTCGCAAGACGATCACCGTGGCGTTGGACACCGCATCGATCCAGCGCCTACTCGACGCGCGTTTCCCGCAGTGGCGCCTAACGATCGCAAGCGCACCGGGTTCGTTGATGGTCAGCGGGCACGTTCCGAGCGCGGCCGATGCCGATGCGGTCGTGCAAACGCTGAAACCGTATCTGCACGATCAAGA
Organism: uncultured beta proteobacterium; assembly: GCA_963838695.1. GTDB lineage: Bacteria > Pseudomonadota > Gammaproteobacteria > Burkholderiales > Burkholderiaceae > Trinickia. The sequence continues at coordinate 67,968 of CAWIRZ010000001.1, forward strand.
AGCCCTCGTCAACCGGCTGACGCTCGCCCAGCCGATTCAAGTGCATCTGCGTGTGCGCATCACCGAAGTCGATCGCAACATCACTCAGCAGCTCGGCATCAACTGGAGCTCGCTTGGCTCCGCCGGCAACTTCGTGGGCGGACTCTTCAACGGCCGGACGTTCCTCGATCCCACCTCGAAGCTGTTCAACCTCGCGCCGTCCGGTGCGTTCTCGATGCTCGGCGGCTTCCATACCTCGCACTTCTCGATCGACGGCGTACTCGATGCGCTCGATCAAGAAGGCTTGATCACCATGCTCGCGGAGCCCAACCTCACCGCAATGTCGGGGCAAACCGCGAGCTTCCTCGCGGGCGGCGAATTTCCGATCCCGGTCGCGCAGGACACGACCGGCGCGATCACGATCGAGTTCAAGCCCTACGGCGTCTCGCTCGATTTCACGCCGACGGTGCTCGCGAACAATCGCATCAGCCTGAAGGTGCGGCCGGAAGTCAGCGAGATCGATCCGACCAACAGCGTCACGACGGGCTCGATCAAGGTGCCGGCGCTGACCGTGCGTCGGGTCGAAACCACCGTCGAACTCTCGAGCGGGCAGAGCTTCGCGATCGGCGGGCTCTTGCAGAGCAAGAGCAGCGACGTGCTCTCGCAACTGCCGGGCCTCGGGCGGCTGCCGGTCCTCGGCAAGCTGTTCTCGTCGAAGGATTATCTGAACAACAAGTCGGAAGTCGTCGTAATCGTGACGCCCTATATCGTGCAGCCCGTCGGGCCCGGTCAGTTGCATGACGCGCTCGACAGCGTCACTCGCCCGAGCAGCGATATCGAGTACGCACTGCAACGCGCGCTCGGCCTCGATCCGCTCGCCGGCCACGGGCCTCGGCTCGTCGGCGCGGCCGGCTTCGTCTACTGAATGGGAGCCGATTCATGCGCAATCGATTGACGCACCATCTGACTTTGGCCGCGACGCTGCTCGCGGCGCTGTCCGCACTCGCGGGTTGCATGTCGGAACATCCGCCGCTCGGCATGCCGGACGACTCCGTCATCGGCTTCACGGCGCAAGGCGGCGGCCGCGCGCTTCCCCCGCAGTGCGATCGCCTCGATCAGCCGTCGCACATGATCGACGCGGGCCGAAGCCGTCCCGGCGTCGCCTTCGGCTGCGCCACCTACTCGAACCTCGCGGCGATGCTCGTGCGGCCGGCCGACCTCGTGGCCCCGTTGCCCTACGCGGGGGCCGACGCAGCGCTCGGCGCGAGCGCGGTGCGCGCTTACGAGGAAGGACGCACGCATCCGCTGAACCCGACGTCGACGACGACATCGGTCGCGCATTAAGGACCGAGCCGCCATGGGTGCATTCGAGCTGCGTTCCGCCAACCGCCGCGCACAGCCGCTCTCCACCGACCGCATCATTGCGGTCGTCGCCGATGCGAGCAGCGAAGAAGTCGTCAAAAATCTCATGCTCGATCAGGGGATCGGGCACGCCTACGTCACGCGCGGCGGCATCGACGACGCCATCGAGTTGATGCGCGGCCTGCCCCACTCGCCACGGCATCTGCTCGTCGACGTATCGGGCGCATCGATGCCCGTGTCCGAGTTGATGCGACTCTCGGAAGTCGTCGATCCGTCGGTCAGCGTGATCGTGGTGGGCGATCGCAACGATGTCGGACTGTTCCGCTCGCTGCTGCGCATGGGCGTGCAGGACTATCTCGTCAAACCGCTGACGGTCGAACTCGTACAACGCGCGATGGCCGCGAGCGATCCGAGCGCGTCCGCGCGCGCGGGTAAGGCGCTCGGGTTCATCGGTTCGCGCGGCGGCGTGGGCGTTACGACCATTGCCACCGCGCTCGCGCGCCATCTCGCCGACAAGACGCGCCGGCGTATCGCCTATGTCGACCTCGATCTGCATGGCGGCGCGGCGGCGTCGATGCTCGGCATCGTCGCCAACAACGGCCTGGCGGAACTGCTGCAAAACACGCATCGGCTCGACGCGCAACTGATCCATCAAACCGCCGCCGCTCAAAGCGACCGCCTGTTCGTGTTTGCCGCCGAGCTGCCTTACGAGCAGCCGCTCGCGCTGCGCACCGGGACCGTCGCCGAACTCGTCGCCGCGCTCAAGCACCATTTTCACTATGTCGTGCTCGATGTGCCGCTGCGGGCGGGCGGCTTCGTCGACGAAACGCTCGATGCCTGCGAGACAATCCATGTCGTCGCCGATCGTTCCGTGCACGCGGCGCGCGAGACGGCCCGGCTGTGCCGCTTCGCCGAAGGCCGCCCTGCCGACGCGGCCGTTTCCGTCCTGCTGAACAACGCCCAACAACCCGTGCGGGGCCGCGTCGAGCAAGCCGACTTCGTGCATGCGCTCGGCCGCGCGTCGGTGCATGAGTTCCCCTACGAGCCGCACACGCTCGCCGTCGCGGAAAACCTCGGCGAAGCGATCGGCGACGGCAAGCACTCCGCGTTCGCGCGTGCCGTCGTCGCACTGGCCGACGCCATCACGGGCTCCGACGCACCGGCTGTCGCCGCCCCCATTCCGTGGTACGCGCGCTTGCTGCGCAAGCGGAGCGCCGCATGATGTTCGGACGCCGCAGCAACGCACCCTCGTTCGCGCCGGTATCGCCTGCTGCGGGACACGCGGCGCAGGCCGACGCGCCCGCGCAGGAAAGCGCGACGAAGCGCGCCGCGGCCAACGGGCCCGACAGCGGCGCGCCCACCGCGGGGGCGAATGCGGCGAACGTGGCGAATGCCGCTAACGTAGCGAATGTTGCGAAGGCCGCTAACGTGACGAAGGGCACGCCCGCACGCGCACGCGCACGCGAGCGACGCGGCACCGCCGCTGCCGGCCGACCGTCATGAAGCGCTGATCCGTTCCGACACATTCAAGTTGATCCGCGCAGCGGTGTTTTCGTCGATGAATATGTCGGCGGCACTGATGATGTCGCGCGCCCAGGTGCGCGAAGGCATCGAGCAGATCGCCGCCGAAACGATTGCCCGCGAACGTCTGACGATCACGCTGGCCGAGCAGGCGCTCATCGTCGACGAAATGCTCAACGACATGTTCGGCGTCGGGCCGATCGAGCCGTTGCTCGCCGACGAACGCATCACCGATATCCTCGTCAACGGCCCCGATCAAGTCTATGTCGAGCGCGGCGGCCGGCTCGAGCTGACCCCGCTGAAGTTTCGCGACAACGCGCACGTGATCAACGTCGCCCAGCGTATCGCAGCGGCCGTCGGGCGCCGGGTCGACGAAAGCAGCCCACTCGTCGATGCGCGCTTGGCGGACGGCAGCCGCGTCAACGTCGTGTTGCCGCCGATCGCCCTGCGCGGCGCATCGATCTCCATTCGCAAGTTCTCCAAGCGCAACATCACGCTCGCGCGCATGGCGCAGCAGGGCAACATTTCGTCGGCAATGGTGGAAGTGCTGCGCATCGCCAGCGCGTGCCGCCTGAACATCGTCATCTCGGGCGGCACCGGATCGGGGAAGACGACGCTGCTGAACGCGCTGTCGAACTTCATCGATCCGCACGAGCGCATCGTGACGATCGAGGACGCGGCCGAATTGCAGCTTCAGCAACCGCATGTGGTTAGCCTTGAGACGCGCCCGGAGAACAGCGAGGGGCTGGGTGGCATCTCTCAGCGCGATCTCGTGCGCAACGCCCTGCGCATGCGCCCCGATCGCATCATCCTGGGCGAGACGCGCGGCACGGAGGCGTTCGACGTGCTGCAAGCGATGAACACGGGCCACGATGGATCCATGACGACGATCCACGCCAACACGCCGCGCGATGCGATCACGCGCTTGGAAAGCATGGTGATGATGGCCAACGGCAACCTGCCGCTCATCTCGATTCGTCGCCAGATCGCGAGCGCCGTCCACATGATCTTGCAGATCGAGCGCATGCGCGACGGGATGCGGCGCGTCACGCGCGTCACGGAGATTTCGGGCATGGAGGGCGACGTCGTCATTACGCAAGATCTGTTCGCCTACCGCTTCAACGCGAGTGCCTACGAAGAACAGGTGCGCGGTGCGTTCGAGTCCTCTTCGCTACGTCCGGCCTTCGCGCAGCGCGCCGCCTACTATGGCCTCGAAGAGCAATTGATTGGAGCGATGCAATCGTGACGCCCGCCGATGTCGTGGCCGCCGGTGCTTTCTTCGCGATCGTCGTCGCGGGGCTGATGGTGCGGTCGCTGCGCGAGATGGCGCGCAAACACCCCGCTCAGCGGATCGCGCAGCGCGTTACGGCCTTGCGCGACCCGCGCACGGTCCTCACTAGCGCGCGCGGGGCGAAGCCGTTGCATCAGCTCGTGAGCCTCGAGCGCCGCCCCGGCGACGAGCCGGCGTGGCAGACGTGGCTGCGCGCCAAGCAGCAACGGATCGAAACCATCGCGGGACGCTCGGGTGTACGCACGATCGTTGCGGTAGCGGTGCTGGCCGCCCTTGCCTCGTTCGTCGCCGCCTCGCTTGCCGGGCTGCCGTTTTGGACTCGCGTGCTGGGCGCGCTCGTCGACGCGCTCATCGCCGTACGCGGCGTCTATGTGTTTATCATCGCCCGCTTCAAGCAGCGCTTCCTGGCCGCGTTTCCCGACACGCTCGACTTGATCATCCGCGCGGTGCGTGCCGGCATTCCGGCGGTGCAGGCCATCTGCACAGCCGGCGTCGAAAGCGAAGAGCCTGTGCGCTCGACGTTCCGCACGATGGGCGACGCATTGCTGGTCGGCGCCGAAGTCAAGGATGTCCTCGAACAAGCGGCCGAGCGCCTGCAACTCGCCGATTTTTCGTTCTTTGCGGTTTGTCTCGTTCTGCAACGCGAAACGGGCGGCAACCTGGCCGAAACACTCGAAAACCTCGCCGCCATCGTGCGTACGCGCCGCGACATTCGCGCGAAGACCAAAGCGCTCACGGCCGAAGGGCGCATCGCAAGCAAGATCATTTCCGGCGTGCCGTTCTTCATCATGGGCTTTCTGTACATCGTCAATCGCCCCTACGTGTCGCTGCTGTTCCATACGCGGGCGGGCCACAAGATGCTCGTGCTGGCGGCCGTGCTGATGACGATCGGGCTCTCGCTGATCCGCAAAATCGCCAACTTGGACACCTCGCGATGAATGCGACCGATATTTGGACGAACCTAGCGCTGATCGCGCTGCTGGCCTGCGCGACGGTATGGCTCGTGGCCCACGGGCGCGGCGTGCGTTCGCGCATCGCTCAGCGCGCGCGGCACGCCGTCACGCGCGCGAGCACGCCGGGGCAAGAACGCAACGTACCGCAGCAGCTTGCGCACAAGGTGGCGAGCATCGGCGAACGGATGCCGATCATCGATGCCGCCGAACGCGGCAAGCTCGCGATGCGGCTCGCCAGCGCCGGCTTTCGCGAGCCGCGCGCCGTCTCGATCCTCGCGGGCCTGAAGATCGTCTGCGGAGCGTGCGTCGCACTCGGTGCGATCATGCTCGCGCCGCACTTGCCACGCATCGGCGGCTACTTCGTCATGCGGCTGCTCGCGATGGCGGCGGCGTTCGTCGTCGGCATGATGCTGCCCGAGTTGGTGCTCGGATATTCGATCAAGCGCCGTCAGCGTGCGATCTCGCACGCGCTGCCCGACGCGCTCGATCTGCTCGTCATCTGTACGAACGCCGGCAACAGCCTCGTGGTCGCGATCAAACGCGTGGCCGCGGAATTGAGCACGATTTGCCCGCCGCTCGCCGACGAATTTTCCGTGACGGCCGACCAATTGCAGATCGGCGGCGACAGCGCGGCCGCGCTCAATGCGATGGCCGCCCGGATCGGTTTGACCTCGATGCGTGCGCTCGTCACGACGCTCGTGCAATCGCAGCAATACGGGACGCCGATCACGCAGTCGCTGCGCATGCTGTCTCGCACCGAGCGTTCGATGCAAATCATCGCGCTCGAAGAAAAAGCCGCGAAACTCGCGCCGAAGATGACGCTGCCGATGATGCTCTTCATCATGCCGACGGTCGCGTTGATTGCGGCGGGGCCGGCCGTCATCCGGCTCATCGCCCTGTTTCATCAGCATTGAATCGAATGAGTTGCCGATCGTCTCGGCCCGTAGGAGGTTGCTTGAATCCGATCATCTTGCCCTCGCGACGTCTGCTCGTCGTGCTTGCAGCGACATACGCCCTGACCGCCGGCCTGTTAACCGGCTGCGCGAGCGGACCGCAAGTGCACACGCGGCCTGTCTTGTCCGAAAGCGGAACGGATACGAGCACCGACCTGCGCATCGCGGAAAGCGCGCTCGATAGCGGCGACACCACGCTGGCGATCTCGCTGTTCGAGCGCACGTTGAAGGCGGACCCGCACTCGCTGCCGGCCGAGCTTGGGCTGGCCGACGCGATTTATCAGACGGGCGATCTACCGCGTGCGGGCGTGCTCTACCAAGCGGCCGCCGCGGCTGCGCCCGACGATCCACGCGCGCAGCTCGGTCTGGCGCGCGTGGCGTTGCGCGAGCGTCACCTCGACGATGCCATCGCGCGCTACCGATACCTGCTTAAAACGCATCCCGACAGCGCCGCCGTCGCCGAGGGACTCGGGGCCGCGCTCGACCTTCAAGGTGGCCATGGCGAGGCGCAGGCCGTCTATCGTGCCGCACTCGCACGTCACCCGGAGGTGCAGGGGCTGAGGACGGATCTCGGCCTCTCGCTCATTCTCGACGGGCATCCGCGCGAAGGCGCGAACGTCCTGCTCGACGTGGCCGGTCTGCCCGATGCACCGGCGCAAGCGCGCGAAAACCTCGCGCTCGCCTATGGCCTACTCGGCAACGGCGAGGCAGCCAAACGAATCCTCACCGCCGACATGCCCGATGCGTCGGCCGACGACAACTTGCGCTTCTATCAAACCCTGCGCGCACGCTTGGCCGACCCGGCCCGGCCACCACCAATGCCACCGCCACCGCAACGACGCCGATATCGCCATCGGCTCGCGCCGAAGCCGGAGCCACGCCCAGCAACGGCGCCGCTCGCGTCGAACCCATACCGTCCCCGCTGAGCGCGTCTATCGGAGCGATCGAATGAATCGCCTCGCCCGCCTCGCCTCCGATGCGCGCGGCGTCGCGGCACTCGAGTTCGTGCTCGTCTTCCCGTTCTTGATGACGGTGCTGTTCGGCATCGTCGATACGAGCCTGCTCCTATGCGACAAAGCCGTCATCACGAATGCCAGCCGCGAGGCGGCGCGCGCGGGCGTGGTGGTCCGGGTGCCGCAGATGGCGGCGAGCAACGTGGCGAGCGTCGCGCTCGCTTATACGCAAAACAATCTCGTGACGGGGGGGACCGCCACGACACCCACCGTCAGCGTGAGTCAACCGTCGGGCACATCGCCGGGCAGCCCGCTATCCGTGACCGTGACGTACACCTACGAAGGACTCGTGCTCGGCTCGGCGCTAAGCGCGTTGACGGGGCCCGTCACCGTCAGCGCGACGACCGTGATGAACTATGAATAGGCATGGGAACGGCAATAGGAATAGGAACAGAACGGGCGTGCGCCCTACGGCCTGGGCCGCAGCGCTACGCCGCGCAAACTACGCGGCTCGATTCCGCTGTGGTTTGTGCTGACCCTTCCTGTCCTGCTGACGTTCGGCGCGTTTGCAGTCGACATGCCGCGCGTTGCGACCGCCCGCAACGAACTTCAAAACGCGGCCGATGCGGCGGCGCTCGCCGGTGCTTCCAAACTGCTTGCCGGCGGCAACGGGCCCGACTGGCCCGATGCCGCCAGCGCGACGAACGTGGCCGTCTCGCTGAACAAATCGGATGGGACGACTTTGACGGCCGCGAGCGTGCAAACGGGCTATTGGAACCTGACCGGCTCTCCGACGACGCTCGAAGCGCAAACCATCACGCCCGGCCAGTACGATGTCCCGGCCGTGCAAGTGACGGTGACGCGCAACGCAAGTACGAACGGCGGTGCCGTCTCGTTGCTGCTCGGCGGATTTCTCGACGCGCTCACCGCACCGGCAAGCGCCACGGCCGTGGCGGTTGCCGCCGCGCCGTCCACCGTGGGCGCCGGCGGCCTGTTTCCGGTGGTCATCGCTCAATGCCTGCTGAATCAATATTGGGATTCGCAAACGAACGAACCGATGAACGATCCTTCGACGGGCCGGCCATACGAGTTTCAGATCGGCAATGGACACACCTACAGCGGGACGTGCCAGGCGGGGCAATGGACGTCGTTCCTGACCAATGCGAACGACGTGCCGACGGTGCGCGGGCTCATCGCCTCCGGCAATTCGGGGCCGATTTCGATCGGCGACAACATTTGGATCGAGCCCGGTGTGAAGACGACGATCTACAGCGACGTGCCGGTTGGCGTCACGATCGTCGTGCCGGTCGCGACGCAGATCGATTCGCACAGCTACGTGCCCGTGGTCGCGTTCGCGGCGTTCTATGTCGACGGCTCGTACGGTGGCAGCCAAAAATACATCCAAGGGCATTTCGTCGGCGGCTATCGCATTCCCGTGCAATCGTGGGGGGTGGGGCCGGACTATGGGGCGTATGTGGCGCCGCGGTTAGCGCTCTGAGGCAATAGCAATAGATAGCGCGCTGACCGCCCGCGTCCGCGGTAGCGCTGCCGATGAGCGTGCAGCCGCAGCGTGCCCACGCGCCTGGGGACGATTATCGGGTAAGTCCCGGCTCTCCGGAACCCTAACGCAAACGGTTGCGAACGGCTAGGTCCTTCAAGGCCGCATCAACGAGGCCGATATGGAAATGAGTAGTAGGGCAATAGGATGAACCGCACGGGGCGGTCGGCATCTCGGAACTGAAGCAATAAGGGTATGCGATGAATCAAAAAAATCTCACCGTCAGGACAAAACTCACCGCGACGTTCAGCTTGCTCGCGGCGCTGGTGCTTGTGGTATCGGGGCTCGCGTTAAACGCGCTGACGGGGGCGAATAACCGCTTTTCGGGGTTCGTGAGCGAAATCAACGCTCGCGCCCAGATGGCCGCCTCTGTCCGGACGGCCGTTGACGATCGCGCCACGGGCGTCCGCAACCTCGTGCTCGTCACCGCGCCCGCCGATATCGAGATCGAAAAAAATGCTGTGACCGACGCTGAACAGCAGGTCGAGACCCGGCTGACAAAGTTCAATGCGATGATGGCTAGCGCTTCTGACACAAGCGAGAAGGAGCGTGGTCTTGCAGCAGAAATTTCGCGCATCGAAACGCTTTATCGCCCGGTGGCATTGGAGATCGACAGGCTCGCGGTGAATAATCAGCGCGACGCGGCCATCGCGGAAATCGACACTAAGTGTAGGCCCCTGCTGGTTGCCCTGATCAGGGCGTCGAACGACTACCAGGCCTATGCCCAGGAACGCGCGGTCGAAATGGTGACGCAATCCCAGGATCAATTTGCGAGCCAGCGCAACTTGTTGATCGGAATTTGTCTGGCTACGATCGCGGTGGCCGTACTGGCTGGAGTGTTGATCACGCGTGGCCTGTTGCGCTCTCTGGGGGCTGAGCCGGCTGCATTGGGCGAGGTGACGCGGCGTGTGGCTGCTGGCGATCTGAGGCTCGTCGAGGGCGCGAAGCACGCGCCCGCTGGAAGCGTGCTCGCCTCGATGGGCGAGATGCAGACCAGTCTCGTGAGGCTTATTGGTCAGGTTCAGACATCGGCTGACAGTATCGCCACGGGGTCGAGCCAGATTGCATCGGGCAACGACGACCTGTCCTCACGCACCGAACAGCAGGCCTCGTCGCTGCAGGAAACTGCTTCGAGCATGGAGGAACTTACGTCTACCGTGAAGCAGAATGCGGAGAACGCTCAACAGGCGAGCTGCCTAGCCGCAAACGCGTCGGAAATTGCACAGCAAGGCAGTGAGGTTGTTGGAAAGGTAGTGGAGACGATGGTCGACATCAGCCACAGTTCCGCGCAAATAGCGGATATCACCGGGATTATCGAAGGCATTGCGTTTCAGACTAACATTCTCGCGCTCAACGCCGCGGTCGAGGCAGCGCGTGCCGGCGAGCAGGGCCGCGGTTTCGCCGTAGTCGCGAGTGAGGTCAGGAGCCTCGCTCAGCGCTCGTCCAGTGCGGCGAAAGAGATCAAGGGCCTGATAAGCGCTTCGGTGCAAAAGGTCCAAGACGGCTCGATGCTGGCGGGCGACGCCGGCAAAACGATGGCCGAGGTGACCCAGGCAGTCGCTCGCGTGACCGACATCATGGGCGAGATCGCGGCAGCTTCAGGCGAGCAGAGCAGGGGCATCGAGCAGGTTAACCGGGCCATCGCGCAGATGGATGAGGTCACGCAGCAGAACGCCGCACTTGTAGAAGAGGCTGCGGCGGCCTCCAAGTCGCTCGAGGACCAAGGGCGTCAGTTGACCGGGGCGGTGGCGTTCTTCCGCGTCGATGGCTAGCCTGCCTTCGGGTCGGTACGGCCCTCGCTGCTGGCCGGCGACAGGAGATGAAAATGCCATGACGCCATTTACGCAGGCGGGCCTTCTAGCGAAATTTTGCGGCGGATACCGAGCGTGGCTACTTCTCCGATGCGCCCCCTCGCGTGACCCGCGAGTATAAATATCGCCATGCCCGACCCCTCGTTCCTGCGATCGTTAGGTGGCGACAGAGGCTGACGCCTTATCCACCCAACTTAAGCGATCGTGACGTCAGCATGTTTTGAACGCCATGAGCTTGTGGGGCTTGGGCCGCGTTGAGCGAGGCTGCGTTTTGGCGGGGCGATGCGCGTGGGTACGCCGGGCCAGCAGGTCGAGGGCGGCGGAGAGGTCTCGCGCGGTGGCGCGGCCAAGCAGCAGTAGAGGAAGCAAGGGGCGCAAAAGCACCCGAAGGTGCCTTTGTCAATTAAGGATAGGAATTCTAGCTCCTATCCAATCATGAATGGTCGGCGGTATAGAAATCGTCCCTTGCTCTGCATAAGAGTTTGAGTCATCAAAATAGTTGATGCTGTTTTTATTCATTTGCAATGGTCTATGCCCCAAGGTGTCGCCAAGAAGTACCTTGTAATATCTTCTTGCCAGCACCGAGCCTTGTTCATCCGCGACGACTAGCTGAACTCTATCAAACCCATCACCAAAAAAATGGCTGTTGCTTACCCCTGTTCCGCAGATGCTGATGTTGTATTTTCTGCCACCTATTTCCTTCAATCCACCATTAAGCCTTTCGGTGTAGTTGTATTGTTCGCAGTCGGTTTGGTGAAAAAAATTGTATAAATATGTTGAGGAGGTCAGAAGGGCAACGACCCAAATAGCTATTATTGGAGCCATCTTGAGTAGCTCTTTCGAGAACGATTTTTCTTTCTTGTAGACCCGATATGCCTTGCAAAGAAAGAAGGCTGCCGTGATAATGGCAATGCCTATGCCGATCTCTTTGGCATAGAAGAACCAGAACAGCATTCTCAGGCTGGGGCCATTTGACGGCAGAACCCACGCAAGAAACAATGCCAATAAGAATGCGATTGAGATTGCAATGGCGATAACAAGGACATTTTTTACTGACTTTTTGAAGTATTGTTGTATGGTCGGCATATTGTTCCAAGTTCGATGGTGATAGGTTTTTTAAGCCTATAGAGTTGAGGCTTACTGTAGATCATAAAATCCTCACCTCGATCGCGCTTCTTCCTCCATTCATTGTAAGACCTGTTGTAGACCGGCCAATAAACGTCCTTTTTTAAAAATTTTCCGAATATGCCACGTCTAGCGTCTATTGGCTTATCCACTGCTTGTTGGTTGGGCAGGTAGTCTGACTTTGGGTGGTAGATCTCAATCGTTTCGTTGTCGTTGATGTTTTTTCGTCTCAGACTCGGTTCGAGCTGCCCGGCTATATCATTTCCCGCCAGATAGTACGACGTAACCATGTCCTTCTTATTCCAGTGGCCGAGGTATTGGCTTTTGGATGGGTCTTTGTCGTTGAACGAGTAGTTGTCTTTGAGATAAAAATAAACGTGAGTGAGCTTTGCCTCCGCATCATTGCAATACTGGTGCGGATCTGTATCGTACTTGTAGTATCTAGAGCCAGTAACCTCAACCTTTCCAATCGCGGCATAGAAAACAAAGTTACCCAGTGCCGCTGAGATATCGGTCATCGTAAGAACACCTTCGGTGGTGTCTAGTATGGATACTTCCTTTTTTTGAAAGTGCCAATCCATGTGGAATTTTCTCAAATCCGTGGTGAAAGCAGTTGTATCAAAACCTAAGTCTGGATCGGTGCTGGAAGCTTTCGTGAACACCTCGGTTGCATGCTGAAGAATCTTCTTCCGCAGGACGGCATGCGCGTTTTTCGTATAAATGAGATCAAGAAGCTGATCGAATCTCTTTTTGACGCCTTGAAACTTCAAAACCCAAGCGAGGGTAATGGTTGTATCGTCAATCGGTTGAACAGAGTCAAGATCGTCATCCCAAATATGAGCCGGCCCGTTGAACCACCTTCTGGCAATCTTGGCTGCGATAGGCCACCCAATATGATCCATTGCTCCTGGGATGTCCTGGAGGTCAAACTCTGGAAGCTTTTCGCGGTCTTCGGCCTCGAGATCCTTGGGCGGTGGCTTAGGTGGTTCCTTCGGCTGCTGCTTCTTTGCCTGTTCGGCAAGAAATTTCTAACGTGCAGCTTCCGTTTGCTGAGCCTTGAGTTGTTCGGCGGTAGGCTTCGGCGGCGGAGGGGTCTCGCCAGGGGCAAGCCTGTCGAAGGAGACTTTTTGTGGCGTGTTGATGGGAACTGCGCCTCTAGACCCAGAATGTTCCTTCCATACTGCTCCACGAAAGAGCGAAGGTTCCATTGTGTAATATGGAACCTTTCTCACCTTTGCGACCATATCCGCCTGCTGTCAGAATGTTGGACGCGAATGAATATCATAGATGTGAAGAATCGGCAACGGGCGGTGGGAGACCTGACCAAGATTAAGAATTGAAAATCGACAGCCAGTTCTTTCTTCTCTTGATTGAGTGCCTGCCGCCGAAGATGGCCGAAGAACTCATCGAGTTCGGCGTGGACGCGTTTACGCATCCCGCAACAGCATGACAGCCAGCAGCGTGGGCGGTGGCAGCTTGCGACGGCGGCGAAACGCAGTGATATGGTCGCTGTGACGGGCGCGTTCACGAAATTGAGGGGAATGCAGCAGTGCGGAGAAATCCGCAAACAACGAGGACAGCAGCATGGACGGTCAACGAAGATCAAAAATGATCTCCATTGGCCGCCGCCCTGCCCGCGAAACAAACCTTCGCGGGCAGGGCGGCGGCCGCGCGAGGTGCCCAAACCCATCGTCTTATACAGAAGTGTCGGCGTCACCGCTGGCGCGTAACGCTCGCAAGGTTTTGGCCGCGACATGAACGTCTCTGAGTCCGAGCCAGATAGCTTTCGCACCGGGTTCGCCGTCGCCTTTGCGACCGAGGAAACCACCCAGTTGTGTGCTCATGCTCAGTGTTGCATCGCCAGCGCGCGCAATGCCCTGCAAGAAGCACTTATTGGAATATGCGTTGATTCGGAATCAGGTAAGGCATATGCGAAAGGCGGAACTTAGCGCCTCTATCCACCCGTCGATCAAACTACACGAGAGATTGCAAAACCGGCGAACCCAAACGACCTCGCCGGTTTTGTCTCTATGACTGACTACGCTAATCGCGTCAGCCCGAAGTCTTCGCCGATGCCGATCCAGACGACGCCCCGCTTGCCTGATCCGCCCCCACCGTCGCCGGTGCATCGGGCGGCCGCGGTGTCTCTCCCGTGTTCGAGATCCAGCCGCCGCCGAGCGCGACATACAGGTCAACGAGGTTATCGAGCCGCGCCACGCGCGCGTTAACGAGCGCCTGCTGCACCGTATAAAGATTCGTCTGCGCGGTGAGCACCTGCAAATAGCTGTCTACGCCGTTCTTGTAGCGCAGTTGCGACAGATCGAGCGTGCGCGACTGCGCGAACGTGGTGCGCTCGAGCGACTGAATCTGCGCGTCGTAGGTGCTGCGCGCCGCCAGATCGTCAGCCACTTCGCGGAACGCCGATTGGATCGCCTTCTCGTAGTTGGCGATCTCGATCCGCTTTTGCACATTGGCGAGATCGAGGTTGGCCAGGTTCTGCCCTCCCTCGAAAATCGGCAGCGTGATCTCCGGTGCGAACGTCCATGCGGCCGAGCCCGCCTTGAATAATCCGCCCAACGTCGGACTGGCGGAGCCGACGCTACCCGTCAGCGAGATGCGCGGGAAGAAGGCCGCCCGCGCCGCGCCGATGTTCGCGTTGGCCGCGCGCAGCGTCGCCTCGGCCTCCATGATGTCGGGCCGGCGGATCAGCAGATCGGACGGCAAGCCCGCCGGGATATCGGTCAGCAAGCGCTGATCGCCAAGATCGCGGCCGGCCGGCAGATCCTCGGGCAGCGGTTGGCCGACGAGCAGCACGAGGGCATTTTCGGCCTGAGCCCGCGCGCGCGCCTGCGCTTCGCGATTCGCACGCGCCTGCTCGACGACCGCCTCCGCCTGGCGCAAATCCAGCTCCGAGCCGGTGCCGTTATCGAACTGCAGTTTGGTGAGCGAGTAGGACGCTTCGGCCGTCTTCAAGGTGTCGTCGGTGATCCTGAGCAGATCGTCGACTGCCAACATCTGCAAATACTGCTGGGCCACCTGCGAGACAAGCGAAATCTCGGCGGCCTTGCGCGCTTGCGCGGTCGCTAGATACTTCTCGAGCGCTTGATCCTTCAAGCTGCGGATACGCCCCCAGAAGTCGATCTCCCACGAAGCGTTGAGGCCGGCCTGATACTCCTGCGAGCGCGTTTGACCGCTAGGCGACAAATCCAGAGGGGTTCGCTGAACTTGCTTCGTGCCTTGCGCGGTGATCGCCGGAAACAACTGCGCGCGCGTGATTCGGTATTGCGCACGCGCCGCGTCGACGTTCAACACGGCCACACGCAAATCGCGGTTGTTTGCCAGCGCAAGCTCGATGATCTGCTGCAGACGCGGATCGGAGAAGAACTCGCGCCAACCGATATCGATCGCCGCTCGCCCTTGGGCCGTGTCGCCGGAGGTGGCCGCCGGCTGCGTCGCGTAGACGCCCGAGGCCGGGAACGCCGACGCCACCGGCGCGGCCGGCCGTTCGTATTTCGGCTCGAACGTACAACCGGCCGCGAGCACCGCCACGGCAATCGCAATTAAGGAATATCGTTTCATCTCAGTGTCCTTCATCGCCGTTCTTCTTGTCGCCATGGCCCGGCGCTTCGCCTGAATGGTGCGCCTCGGCAAGACGGGCCGCCTCGTCGACGTCTTCCGTTTCCCCGCCGAACTTCGCACGAATCACGACGAAGAACATCGGGATGAAGAAGATCGCGAGGAACGTGGCCGTCAGCATCCCGCCGATCACGCCCGTGCCGATCGCATGCTGGCTGGCGGAACCCGCGCCGTTGCTGATCGCGAGCGGCAGCACGCCGAGAATGAACGCCAACGACGTCATCAAGATCGGGCGCAACCGCAACCGCGCGGCTTCCATCGCCGCCTCGACCGGCCCCATGCCTTCGTTGCGCTGCAGCTCGCGCGCGAACTCGACGATCAGAATCGCGTTCTTGGCGGACAGCCCCACCGTTGTCAGCAGGCCGACCTGGAAGAACACGTCGTTCTCGAGCCCGCGCAGCGTGGCGGCCAGCAGCGCGCCGATCACGCCGAGCGGCACGACCATGATGACCGAGAACGGAATCGACCAACTTTCATACAGCGCGGCCAAGCACAGGAACACGACGAGAATCGACACGCCGTAGAGAATCGGCGCTTGCGAGCCCGATTGGATTTCCTGGAACGACAGCCCCGTCCACTGAGTAGCCGATGCCGGCCGGCAGCTTCGCCGCGATCTTTTGCATCGCTTGCATCGCCTGGCCCGTACTCTTGCCCGGCGCCGCGGCGCCTTGGATTTCCATCGACGAAATGCCGTTGTAGCGCTCGAGCTTCGGCGAACCGAACGTCCAGTGCCCCGACGAGAACGACGTGAACGGCACCATCGTGCCCGACGTATTGCGCACGTACCACTTGCTCAGATCTTCGGGCGACATGCGGAACGGCGCGTCGGCCATGCACGTAGACCTTCTTGATCCGGTTATCCGTATCGAGGAAGTTGTTCACGTACTGCGACGCCCACGCCACCGAGAACGTCTGGTCGATCGCTTGCGGCGATACGCCGAGCGCTTGCGCCTTCTCGCGATCGATGTCGATCTTGAACTGCGGCGTATCGTTCAGCCCGTTCGGCCGCACGCCGCGCCAGCGTCGGATCCTTGCGCGGCCATCCCCAGCAACTGATTGCGCGCGGCCATCAGCGCGTCGTGGCCGAGCCCGCGCGTTGTCTGTCAGCTCGAAGTCGAAGCCCGAAGCGGTGCCGAGTTCGGGAATCGACGGCGGATTGACCGGGAACACCATCGCGTCTTTGTAGCGCGAATAGTGCATGAACATCCGCCTGAATGAGCGCCTGCACCTTTTGATCGGCGTGCTGCCGCTGCGCCGTAGTCCTTGCAGCCGCACGAACACGAGGCCCGAGTTCTGGCCGCGGCCGGCGAAGCTGAAGCCGTTCACCGTGAACACGGATTCGACGAGCGACTTCTCCTGCGTGAGCAGGTAGTCGGAGATGTTCGAGAGCGTCCGTTCCGTCGTTTCCTGCGTCGATCCCGTCGGCGTCTGCACCAGCACGAACATCAAGCCCTGGTCTTCGTCGGGCAGGAACGACTTCGGCAGGCGCACGAACAGGAAACCGACTGCGACGATCACCGCCAGATAGATCACGAGCCACCGGCCCGAGCGGCGGATCACATGATGCACGCCGCTGTGGTACTTGTCGCGGCTGCGGTCGAACGTGCGGTTGAACCAGCCGAAGAAGCCGGTCGTGGCCGCATGCTCGCCGGGCTGGACCGGCTTGAGGATCGTCGCGCACAACGCCGGCGTCAGCACCAATGCGACGAGCACCGACAGCACCATCGCCGACACGATCGTCAGCGAGAACTGCCGATAGATCGCGCCGACCGAGCCGCCCGAGAACGCCACCGGCACGAACACGGCCGAGAGCACGAGCGCCACGCCGACCAGCGCGCCGGTGATCTGATCCATCGCCTTGCGCGTCGCCTCGCGTGGCGATAAGCCCTCCTCGCTCATCACGCGCTCGACGTTCTCCACCACGACGATCGCGTCGTCCACGAGCAGACCGATCGCGAGCACGAGCCCGAACATCGACAGCACGTTGATCGAGAAGCCCACCGCGTTCATGATCGCGAACGTGCCCAGCAGCACGACCGGCACGGCGATCGTCGGGATCAGCGTGGCGCGCAAGTTCTGCAGGAACAGGTACATCACGAGGAACACGAGCACGATCCCTTCGAGCAGCGTCTTGACCACTTCCTCGATCGACAGGCGCACGAACGGCGTCGTGTCGTACGGGTACTCGCACGACGAGGCCGTGCGGGAAGTACTTCGACAGCTCGTCGACCTTCGCGCGCACTTCCTTCGCCGTTTGCGAGCGCGTTCGCGCCCGTGGCGAGCTGAATGCCGATGCCGGCCGTCGGCTGGCCGTTGTACTTCGTGTCGAAGTTGTACGTTTCGCCGCCAAGCTCGATGCGCGCGACGTCCTTGATGCGCACCTGCGAGCCGTCCGGATTCACCTTCAGCAGGATGTCGCCGAACTCCTTCGGCGTGCGCAGCAGCGTTTGCTCGGTGATCGTCGCCTGCAGCATCTGGCCCGGAACGGCCGGCGTGCCGCCGAGCTGGCCGCCCGCGATCTGCACGTTCTGCTGCTGCAACGCGGTGACGACATCGACCGGCGTCAAGCTGTAGTTCGTCAGCTTGTTCGGGTCGAGCCAGATGCGCATCGCGTACTGCGTGCCGAACAACGTGACCGTGCCGACGCCGTCGAGACGGCTGATCGGATCCTGAATGTGCGAGGCGACGTAGTTGGCGAGGTCGTACCGGCTCATGCTGCCGTCTTGGGAGACGAACGCGAGCACGAGCAAGAAGCTGCTGCTCGATTTCGTTACCTTCGTGCCGAGCTGCTGCACGACCGTCGGCAACAACGGCGTGGCCAGCTGCAGCTTGTTCTGCACCTGCACCTGCGCGATGTCGGGGTTGGTGCCGGCGTCGAACGTCAGCGTGATCGTGGCCGTGCCCGAATCGTCGCTCGTCGAGGACAGGTACAGCAGGTGGTCGAGGCCGCTCATCTGCTGCTCGATGACCTGCGTGACCGTGTTTTCGACCGTCTTCGCCGACGCGCCCGGATAGCTCGCCGAGATCTGGATCGACGGCGGGGCGATCGTCGGATATTGCGCGATCGGCAGATTGAAGATCGACGCGATCCCCGCGAGCATCAGGATGATCGCGATCACCCACGCGAAGATCGGCCGATCGATAAAGAACTTAGCCATTATTGCGGGCTCTCCGTGATCAAGCGGCGGGCGCTTTCGCGCCCGAAGCAGGCGCGGCCCCGCTGGCCGACGCCCCTTCTGCCGTGGCAGCCGCCGGCAATTGCGCCGCAACCGGTTTCACTTGCATGCCGGGGTGGACCTTTTCCGTGCCTTGGACGATCACGCGATCGCCGGGCTGCAGCCCGCTGTCGACCACCCAATCCGGGCCGCGCATGCCGGATGTCACCAGCTCGTGCGGCACGACTTTACTGTCGGGACCGACGACAAGCGCGATCGCACTGCCCTTTTGATCGTGCGTCACGCCGATCTGCGGGACGAGCATCGCGCGCTCGTTCACGCCTTCCTCGATGCGCGCGCGCACGAACATGCCCGGCAGCAGAACGCGGTTCGGGTTCGGGAACATCGCGCGGATCGTGACCGAGCCCGTCGATTGATCGACGGTCACATCCGAGAACTGCAGCTTGCCCGGCAGCGGATACGGCTGGCCGTCTTCGAGAATCAGCGTGACCTTCGCCGCGCCCGGGCCGCTCGTCTTCAAGCGCCCTTCTTGAGCCTCGCGGCGCAGCTTCAAGCCGTCGAGGCTCGATTGCGTGAGATCCACGTAGACCGGATCGAGCTGCTGGATCGTGTCCATCAGCGTCGCTTGGCTCGCCTGCACGTATGCGCCCGGCGTGACTTGCGAGACGCCCGTGCGACCGGTGATCGGTGCGACGACATCGGTGTAGCCGAAATTGATCTGCGCCGTCTCGACACTGGCTTTGCCCGCGGCGACGTCGGCTGCGGCCTGGCCTTGCGCGGCGACCGCGTTGTCGTAATCCTGCTTGCTGACGGCGTTGGCCGCGACGAGCACCTTGTAACGGTTGGCTTGCGCCGTCGTGGTCGCAAGATTCGCCTGCGCCTTCGCGAGCGTCGCCTTCGCACTGTTCAGCGCGGCCTGGTACGGCGCGGGATCGATCTTGTACAGGCGCTGGCCTGCCTTCACTTCGCCGCCCTCGGTGAACTCGCGGCGCAGCACGATGCCGTCGACTCGCGCGCGCACTTGCGCCACGAGGAACGCGCTCGTGCGGCCCGGCAATTCGGTAACCACGGGTACAGCGCTCGGCTGCACGGTAATGACGCCGACTTCCGGCGTTTGCTGGGGCGGGGCGGACGGCTTTTGTCCGCAGGCCGCGAGCGCCATCGCCGCGGTGGCGGCGCAGATTAAGCGGAATGGAACCGGTTGGACACGCATGGAGCGACCTCTGGTCTATAGCTGGGAACGAAATGATCCTGCCGCGCCTCTTCCCCCGCGAGGCGCGCGGCGCGACGGTCGTCGCAAGACGCTTGAACAATCGATGAATCGATGGGCGCCGGCCCGGACGCCATACGCGGGCGCATGGCGCTGCGCGAGCCGCGCAGGGAGCGCGCAAGGGGCGTCACGGCGTAGCCGGCTCGCGCGCAAACGACTGACGATAATACCCGCGATTTCAGTTAGGGCACACTTCAAACGCCGTCGCGTATTTTATATACATTCTCGATTGTATGTAAAATGGCCTGCATTACACGACGTTGCCGAACCACGGTCGCCTTGACGGTCGGACGAAACTCGTGACAACGGACCGACGGCGGCCGGACGTCCGCCAATTGAGACACCGTGCCCACGGGCAAGTAAATGGTCAGACGAACGAAGGAAGAGGCCCTGCAAACGCGCCACCGCATTCTCGACGCGGCCGAGCAGGTGTTTTACGACAAGGGCGTATCGCGTACGTCGCTCGCCGACATCGCCGCCAAAGCCGGCGTCACGCGCGGTGCCATCTATTGGCATTTCGAAAACAAGGGCGATCTGTTCACCGCGATGTTCGATCGTGTGTTGCTGCCGCTCGACGAATTCGGCGCGCCACCGTCGAATGCGGTTGAAGCGGCCAACGACGATCCGCTCGCGCGGCTGGCCCGTGCGTTGAAGTGGTGCCTGCACGCCGCGGCCACCGATCCGCGCCGGCGCCGGGTGTTCGACATCCTGTTTTTGAAGTGCGAGTTCGTCGACGAAATGGGCCCCGTCAAGGAACGGCACCAGACGAGCATGCGCGAGGGCGTGAGCAAAATCGAAGCCGATTTGATCCTGGCCGTCGGCAAGGGACAGTTGCCGGCCGATCTCGATACGCGCCGCAGCGCGTTGTATGTGCACGCGTTCGTCGGCGGCTTTTTGCGCGATACGCTGTTGTTGCCCGCCTCCGATGATTTCGCCTCGCACATCGACGCCTTCATCGATGCATGCATCGACGCGCTGCGCACGAGCCGCGCACTATGCAAGGACAGCGGCAGGGGCAACGTGTCCATTTCGCATTAAGCATTGAGGATACGGACGGACGACCGCCGTGCTCGCCGTGCTCTCCGTCGTGCCCGTGCCCGTGCCCGACCACGGCCGCGAAGCGCGCCTGCATCACGACGGTAAAGGCGCGATGGATCGCTTCAGCGCTTGAGTAGCTTCGCAGAGGTGTTCAAGACGACGCCTTCGAGCTATCGACGGGAGTTTCGAGGCGGGTGAGGCGCGTGCGCGCCGGGCGCGAATGCGTGGATGCGTGGATGCGTGGATGCGTGGATGCGTGGATGCGTGGATGCGTGATGCGTGGATGCGTGGTGCGGATACGGGCGGCTCAGCCGAGCCAACGTAACGCGTACAGCAGTACCGCGACAAATACGACGATCGCCACCCAAGCCCAAGCAGGCATGGCCTGTGGCGACGGCGAGCGAGGGAGCCCGTGAGCACCGCGCGGGGACACGAGCGTGCCCGCGGCGCGTCCGCCGAGCGCAGCCGCCGCGTGGTGCTCCCACGTTTTGCGCCCGAGCCCGGCTAAGCTGATCGGCCGCAGAAACACATGCTGTCGGCGCGCCCCACCCGCGGCCCGATTCGCCCGCTTGCCGTGCTTGGCTTCCACCACGGCACAAAACTCGGCGAAGAAATCGTCGGCCAACTCGTGCAGCGCGTTTTCGATTTGGCGCGGAGGCAGCTCGGCCAGCGGCCCCGTCAACGTCGCCCACACGGAATACTCGATACGCGTCGAATCGGCTTCGCCGCCTGCTTCGACGGAACCATCACCGGCCAATACGACATCGATTTGGCCGCGCAGCGATCCGACGCCCGTCGCACACGCCTTGAAATTCAGCGTGCGGTGCAGGGAATCGGCGGCCCCTTGAGCGGCGCCGCCCGCGAGCCGCGCCTCGATACTCGCCACATGGGCCCGTATGTCGTAACGAGCCCGCAAGGGGCCGAGAGGGACTGTCAGCGCAAGCGCATACTCGCCGGTCGGCAACCGGCCGAACGTTTCGCAATTTTCAAGGCTGGCGCGCAGCAAGGCGATGTCTTGCAACGCGTCGCAGACGGCGGACGGAGGCAGCGGAACACGCAGGGCGTCGGTCAATTCCATAGCAGCCTCCTGGATTGGCCTCGCCTACGAGGTTTGATCGATGCGGTCGACTCGCGACGAATAGAATGCGACGCATCCTTTGATCGCGTCCGCGCCCGGCAACGGAGATTCGTAGCTCCAAGCGGCGTCCACCACAGGCCCGTCCTCTTCCGTGAGCAAACTGAAATACACCGCATCGCCCTTGTACGGGCAATGCGAGGCGCTGTCCGAACGAAGCAGGCGCGACATGTTCACGTCCTCACGCGGGAAGTAGAAGACGTCGGGCAAGCCCGTTTCCTTGAGCGTCAGCCCCCGTCGCGTATCGGCAACCGTGATGCCCCGATGAATGACACGCAGGCGGTGAGCGTTCCGCTTGATCTCGATACGGTGGATGGCATCGGCATTCGTCATGACTGTTCCTTTCGCAAGGCGTATGCCGGGTGCCCGTGTGCACCGCACAAAAAAAGCCACGAGCGGGCGCCCGTGGCTTCATTATCGACGAAACTCGGGCCGCGTGGGCAGCCCGGTTTGGATGCGTGGGTCGTGACGTCTTATGGCGTACGCCGTAGCGTTCGCCGATACCATCCGACGTTACTGCGTATCCCAGTGGAAATCGGCGCGGGCGCCAGGCGTTTTGGCCACCGTCACCGAGCGCGTCTGGTCGTCGTCCTTATACCGCGCGTGAACCGTGTAACGGCCTGGCGGCAGCTTGACAAGCATGTAAGGCCCGCGCGAATCCGCGCTCAAGACATCGGCGTCATGCGGACCGACGATACGGACGTGCACGTCGGCCAGATAATCCGAGCCCGGCCCGGTGAAGCGCATGGCCAGCGGCCACTGGTGCTCGGCGCGCTTGAGCGCGTTCGATTCGTCGGCGCCGACCCCGCCCGACACGTAGGCGATTTCGCCCTGGTGCTGGATTTGCGGCATGCCGCCGCCGTTGCTGTTGCCGGCACTCGTGGTGTCGGTGGTCGTGCCGCCGACCGTGCCCGAGGCTTGCGCCCACGCGCCGGCCGTACAGCCGAGTGCCGTCGCCGCTACGGCCGCAGCGAGCATCGCTTTCTTGCTGGTTCGCGTTTTCATTGCATCGCTCCTTCAAGTTGCGCGCCAGGGCCGAATTACACCGGCCGAATTGGCGCTACGAGAAATAGGGCAAGCACACACCGTTCCCGGCGGGCTGCGTGCGCGTATCGCGTGTCGCCACCCAGCCCGCTAGCCGCTCGCTGTCGATGCATGCAAACGTCAGCCCAGATCGACCGGCACGAAGATCTGCGCGTTGTCGCGCTGGATCAAGAGCGCCACACTATTGCCAGCCTTGGCAATGACGTCGCGCAATTGCTGGACCGACGTGACCGGGCGTCCGTTGACGGCCAGGATGACGTCGCCGGCTTGAATACCCGCGCTGGCCGCCGGGCCGCCCGACTGCTGCACGAGCAAGCCATGCGTGAGCGACGTGCCGCTGCGTTCTTGCGGCGTGAGCGGACGCACCGCGACGCCGAGCCGCCCTTGCTCCGACGATTGCGCGCCGCTATCGGCCACTTTTGTGTCGGACAGCGAACCGAGCGTCACCGTCATCTGCTTCTTGGACTTGTCGCGCCAGACATCCAATGTCGCCTTCGTACCCGGCTTCATGCTCGCGATCTGCGCGGGCAAATCGGTGGAATCGTTCACCGCCGTGCCGTTGACGGCCAAGATGACATCGCCCGCCTGCAACCCTGCTTTCGCGGCCGGACCGCCCGGATCGACCGAACTCACGAGCGCGCCCACGGGCTTTTGCAGGCCGAACGAATCCGCCAGCGTCTGATTCACGCCCTGAACCGCCACGCCGAGCCGGCCGCGGCTCACGTGGCCCGTCTTCACGAGTTCGTCCTTCACGCGAATCGCTTCGTCGATCGGAATCGCGAACGACAGGCCCTGGAAGCCGCCCGTTTGCGAGTAGATCATCGAGTTGATGCCGATCACCTGGCCTTGCAGATTGAACAGCGGGCCGCCCGAATTGCCGGGGTTGACCGGGACGTCCGTCTGGATGAACGGCGTGTAGTTCTCGTTCGGCAGCGAACGCGCCTTCGCACTGATGATGCCCGACGTAACCGTGTTGTCGAACCCGTACGGCGAACCGATCGCGACGACCCACTGGCCGACCTTGCTCTGGTTCGGATCGCCGATCTTCACGGTGGGCAAGTTCGACGCATTGATCTTCAGAACCGCGACGTCGGATTGCTTATCGGTGCCGACGACTTTCGCGCGGAACTCGCGCTTGTCCGTCAGTTTGACCGTGACGACGTTCGCGCCGTCGACCACGTGCGCGTTCGTCAAGATGTAGCCGTCGTTGCTGACGATGAAGCCCGAACCGAGGCTCGCGCTGGGTACATCGTCTTGCCCGCCGGCGCCGCCGTTATCGCCCCCGTTGGAACCGGGGAATTGGCCGTAAAAGCGCTTGAAGAATTGATAGAACGGGTCGTCCGGATCGACGGGCAACTGCTGCATCGAGCGGTGCGCCGTCTGCTTCACGACGTGCTTCGCGCTGATGTTGACGACCGCCGGCCCGTACGTTTCGACGAGCCCGGAGAAATCGGGGATACCCGTTTTAGCGGCGGCTTCGGCCGGCATCAGGGCGGCGGCTTGCGCCGCCGGGATGATCTGAGGATCGGCATGACGCGTACCCGCGACATAGCCCACGGACAACGCGGCGGCAACGGCAATCGCCACGGCACCGCGAGAGAGCATTCTTGCGTTCATAGGGAAGGGCCTCCTTGCTTGATGTCTGGCAGAGTAAAAGGGCTGTCTTAAAGGAGACTTAACCGTTAAATCGTCCGACAGGCCCGTCGCCAGAGGCGTTGCGCCGAGTCGCTAGCGTCCGCCCGGGCCCGCGCGGATGCCGGATAACGCCGCGCTGCGCTCGCTCCCTTAGAAGCGCACGGTGACGAGCAAGCCGCCGAGCGGCGCATCGCCGAGTTCGATCGCGGCGCCGTGCTGCGCCGCCACCCGCTTGACGATGGCCAGCCCGAGACCGCTGCCCGAGACATCGGTGCGCGCACGCGCCGATGCATCGCGGTAAAAGCGGTCGAATACGCGCGCGCGTTCATCGGCCGAAATGCCGGGGCCGCTGTCGGCGATCTGCACGTAGGGCCGCCCGCTGTTCTCGTCGGCGGCGAGCGTCACATCGATCCGGCCACCGCTCGGGGTGTACTTGACCGCGTTGTCGAGCAAGTTGCCGAACATGACGCGCAGCGAATCGGCGTCGGCCGTGACCGTGGCGGCCTGTGCCTGCTCGAAGCCGAGATCGATGCCGCTGCGCTGAGCGATCGGTGCATGCGCCGCGACGCAATCGGCCAGCAACATCCGCAGATCGACGGCGTCCTTGACGGCGCTGGCATCCGGTTCCGCCCGCGCCAGCGCGAGCAGTTGCTCGGCCAGCCGCGTCGCACGGGTGACGCCGGCTTGAAGGTCGGCCAACGCTTCCCGGCGCGCGTCGGCATCGCCGGCTCGCGCGACGAGCTGCGATTGAATCTGCACGGCCGCGAGCGGCGTGCGCAGCTCGTGGGCGGCGTCGGCTACGAACGCACGCTGCGTGTCCAGCGCCGACGATAGCCGCGCCAGCAGGCCGTTGAGCGCACGCACGAGTGGCCGCACTTCGAGCGGCAAACGCGCTTCGGGCAGCGGATCGAGCGCTTCGGGACGGCGCGCGTCGAGCGCGCGCGTGACACGCCTGAGCGGCGCGAGCCCGCGCCCGACGACGACCCACACCGCCACCCCCAAAAACGGCAGCAACACGATGAGCGGCCAGAGCGTGCGCAAGGCGACGTTCGCGGCGAGGCGATTGCGCACGGACAGCGGCTGGGCGAGCTGGACGACGTTGTCGCCGACGATCGCGCCGTACACGCGCCAATCGCCGCGATCGGTGCGCTCCGTCGAAAACCCGAGTTCCGCCCGCGGCGCCAGCGGCGCGCGCGGATGCGAGTAATACATGAGCGAGCCGGTCCGGCTCCAGATTTGGATGACGATGCCTTCATCGGCATCGTTGTGCGCCCCGAAGATTTGCGCGAACGGCTCGGACGGCAGGGCCGCGGCGATCTCTTGCAGCTGATAGTCGAAGAGTTCGTTGGCCTCGGCGAGCGCCTGACGGTAAATGAGCCAACCGGCAAGGCCCACGCCCGCGAGGACGATCCCGATCAGCCAGAACAGCAGTTGACGGCGAATGGATTGCATCTCGGTAGTATCGATATGGCTGAAAGGGACGCGCCTGCGCGGCAGCCGGCAAGGGCCGCTTGCGAAACAGGAAAGGGGCGACCGCTAATCCTTGGCAATCATGTAGCCAAGCCCGCGTACGTTGCGGATCAGATCCGCACCGAGCTTCTTGCGCAGTGCATGGATATAGACTTCGACCGTATTGCTGCCGATTTCCTCGCCCCAGCCGTACATCTTTTCTTCGAGCTGGGTTTTGGAGAGCACGGCACCGGGCCTTGCGAGCAGCGCCTCCAGCAGCGCGAACTCGCGCGCCGAGAGCGCCACGGGGGCGCCATCGAGCGTGACTTGGTGCGCCGACGGATCGAGCGTCAGCGGGCCGTGACGGATCACCGATTCGCACCGCCCGGCCTGACGCCGAATCAGCGCACGCATGCGCGCGCCGAGTTCATCGAGGTCGAACGGTTTGACGAGGTAATCGTCGGCGCCCGCGTCGAGTCCTTTCACGCGATCGGCGATCGCATCGCGCGCCGTGACGATCAGCACCGGCAGGGCGTTGCCGCGCGCGCGCAGCGAACGCAGCACGTCGAGCCCGTCGCGCTTGGGCAAGCCCAAATCGAGCAGCACCAGATCGTAGGTCTCGCTGGCCGCCGCGGTCAGCGCGGCTTCGCCGTCTTGCACCCAATCGACCGCAAACCCTTCCCCGCGCAGCGCCTTACGCACGCCTTCGGCAATCATGCGGTCGTCTTCGACTAGCAGTATTCGCATTGCTCAACGCGCCCGAAATGACCAGATAGCGCATTCTAGCGGGTCCGGCGCGAACGGTTCCCGCACCGAACGCGTCGCTTGCCCCCTACAATGAGCGTTTCGCGCGCGCCCAAGCGCGCTTACCGCCGTTGTCGCCGGCCCGATCGGCCTATCGGCATAATCGCTGTTATTGCCCTTGTCGCCCTTTCGCCCTTGTTGCCCTCGTTGCCTTTACCGGTTTCATCCGCCCTATCGGTTTTCCGCACTCTTTCATGACGCTCGCCTCGCTTTTCTCGCCTCGCCTCCGCGCCGTCCTCGCTCCGTCTCGTTTCCTCGTTCCGCACCTTTCGTCTACGTGGCCCGCGCCATCGTCGTTGCCGTCGTCATCGCCGCCGGCCCGCGGTCCGCGCAAGCCGCGCATGGCCCCACTGCTGCGCGCGGCTTGCGGCCTCATGGCGGTCGGCGCCCTTGGGCTCGCCGCTCCCGCCGACGCGCATAAGCTGTTGCACCGCCATGCGCGCGTCGCCGCGCCCGCGCCGCTCCTGCCGGTTTCGGTCACCGGCGCGCTCAAACGCGCGGGCGTGCCGCTGTCGGATATCAGCGTCGTCGTCGAGCGCATCGGCGAACCCACGCCAGTCGTTGCGCTGAACGCGGATACCCCGATGCTGCCGGCTTCCACGATGAAGCTCGTGACGACGTACGCCGGCCTGTCGATCCTCGGCGCGGATTATCGCTGGCGCACGAGCGCTTACGCCGATGGCGATGTCGATCGCAACGGCGTGCTGCACGGCAATCTCTATATTCAAGGGACGGGCGACCCGAAGCTCGTGCCCGAAGAACTCATCGATCTGGTCGACAAGATTCGGCGAACCGGCATCACCGGCGTCGACGGGGCGCTCGTGCTCGACAAGCGCTTCTTCGACCCGTCGACGCGCGACCTGCCGCCGTTCGACGACGATACAACTGCGCCCTACAACGTCGGCCCCGATCCGCTGCTCTATGCGTTCAAGTCGCTCTCGTTCACGTTGACGCCCGCCGCCGACGGCAACGTCGCCATCGACGTCATTCCGGCCCTCGCGCAGTTGCAAATCGACAATGCGCTGCATGCGAGGCCCGGCGCTTGCGTCGGCGTGGACACGGCGCTCACGCCGAACCTCTCGCCCCAGGCGGACGGCACCGTCGACGCGCTGTTCTCGGGCGACTATCCGCTGCGCTGCGGCCCGCGCACGATCAATGTCGCGGTGCTCGATCACAGCGCGTTCTTCGCGGGAGGCTTTCTGGCCCTATGGCGTTCGGCCGGCGGCACGTTCAACGGAACGACGCATGAAGGCCCCGTTCCGGCCAGTGCCCGGCTCGTGGCGACGCATCGCGGGCCTGTCCTCGGCGATATCGTTCGCGACATCAACAAGTTCAGCAATAACGTCATGGCGCGCAACCTGTTCCTGACGATCGGCGCTGTCGTCGACAAGCCGCCCGCCACCCCCGCGAAGTCGGCCGAAGTCATCGAGCACTTTTTGCATACACAAGGGCTCGCGATGCCAGGACTCACACTCTCAAACGGCTCGGGCCTGTCGCGCGAGGAACACGTCAGCGCGCGTTCGCTCGCGGATCTCCTGCAGAACGCGAACGCGAGCCCCGTCGCGCAGGTGTTCGTCGCGTCGCTGCCCATTGCCGGGGTGGACGGCACCATGCGCAACCGGCTGCGCAACGAGCCCGTGCTCGGCAACGCCCATATCAAGACGGGCACGCTCAACGACGTTCGCGCGATCGCAGGTTACGTCGCGGCCGACAACGGCGAGAGCTATGTCGTCGTCAGCCTGATCAACGCGCCTCGCGCCGAGCAGGCACGGGCCGCGCATGACGCCCTGCTCGAGTGGGTCTATCGGGGTTTGCGATAAGCGGGTCGATACGCGCTTCGCTAAGCCCCGCTAACCGGGCGGTGCCGCACGCAAGGCACCGACCATCGAATACTTCTTCTAGGATCAAATGACGTCGGGCGTAATGCGAGCGTGTACGCTGTCGGGCAACAGCCGGCAACTGACCGGATGGATGCGTTTGTCCCGCGCCTGCGCTATCCGGCATAACGCGCCGCGGGGCCCCATAACGACGAGACACGAAGGAGGAAGACGTCATGCAATTCGACGCCGAATTGCTTCTGCTCGCCATGGCGCCCGTCTTTCTCGCATGCATCGGCTGGGAGGCCTGGCACTTCGCGCGCACGCGCCGCACCGAGCCGGTCTATAGCTGGCCCGATACCCTATGCAACGCCGCGCTGGCGCTGATGCACCAAGGCGCCGACAAGCTGGCCTGGGTTGCGGTCGTGCCGGTGTATGCCTACGTCTACGCCCGTTTCCGGGTCATCACCTGGCAAGGCGGATGGCTGTCGTTCGCCGTGCTGTTCGTGGCACAGGATCTGCTGTACTACGTGTTTCACCGGTGCAGCCACCGTATTCGGTGGTTCTGGGCCGCGCACGTCGTGCACCATTCGTCCGAGCGCCTCAATTTGTCCACCGCGTTCCGCCAAAGCCTCATGTACCCGATCGCCGGCATGTGGGCGTTCTGGATGCCGCTGGCCTTGCTCGGTTTCCCGCCGCGACAGATCATCGCCATCGTGCTCATCAACTTGGCGTTTCAGTTTTTCGTCCATACCCAGGCAGTCGGCAAATTGGGGTGGCTCGAATACGTCTTCAACACGCCGTCGATTCATCGCTGCCATCACGCGCGCAACCCGCGCTATATCGATCGCAATTACGCCGGGGTGCTCGTGGTGTGGGACCGTCTATTCGGCAGCTACGTACCCGAGGACACGGCCGACGCGCCTCGGTACGGCATCGTCGAGCCGCTTCGCACTTACAACCCGTTGCGGGCGACGTTTCACGAGTGGCGCTCGATGTTCGCCGATGCGCTGCGCGCGCCACGCTTGGCCGATAAACTGCGCGCGATTTTCGGGCCGCCCGAATGGGCGACGGCTTATCGCGCGGCGCATGCCGAACGGCTGGGCCCACATGGGGCCAACCTGGACGATCGCCTTCGCGCAGCCGACGCACCCGCCGCCGCCGCGTCGCACCCTACAACATGCATTACGCATCACAACACGGCCATGCCGGCTATTCGAGGAGATGAAGTCGATGGAACACGGTAACAAGACCCAGAAAAATACCTGGCTGCGCGTGGCGCAAACCGCAATCGCAGCCGCAGCCTGCGCGCTCGTGACGGCTTGCGGCGGCGGCGGTGGTGGCAGCAGCTCGACGTCGACGGCCACTGCGACGCCCCCGGGCGGCGTGACGATGCAAGTCGTATCGTTCGGCACGAGCCTGTCCGATGCCGGCACCTACTCGCCCGTTATCTCTCAACAATTCGGCGGCGGTCGGTTCACGACCAACCCGGGTCAAGTCTGGACTCAAAACGTCGCGAACTACTACGGCGGCACGCTCACGCCGGCCGTGGTCGGCGGCTTCGGCAAGGCGCTGACGCCGGCCGGCGGCTTCGACTACGCACAAGGCGGGGCCGAGGTGTCGAACGCGCAGGGCATCGGCTGGGCGCCTAACAATCTGGCCGCCACGACCACGCCGATCACGACCCAAGTCGCGAACTATCTGAGCGCGAACGGCAGTTTCAATTCGAATCAGATCGTGCTCGTCGAAGGCGGCGCGAACGACATTCTCGCGAACCTGAACGCGCTGCTGGTGGCGGTGCAAACCGATATTGCAGGCGGCATGACGCCGCAAAACGCGCTCCTCAAAGAAGTGAGCACGACGCTAGGGCCGGCTGCGCAAGGGCTCGTGACGCAAGTGGCCACGATCGTCGGCAACGGCGCCAAGCACGTCGTGTTCGTCAACGTGCCGGACATCGGTCAGACGCCGCTCGGCGTACAGGCGGCGGTGCAGAACGGCGCGGCGGCGCAGCAGTTGATTTCCGGCGTCGTGCAGACGTTCAACGGCATTGTGGCGGCGGGCCTGCAAGGGGCCAACCTGCCGGCCGGCACGGTGATTTCCGTCGACGCCTTCACTTGGCTCGATCAATTGATCGCGAACTATCAGGCTAACGGGTTCTCGGTGTCGAACACGAACACGGCGTGCAACCTGGCAGCCATGCAAACCTCGGCCACGACGTACGCGCAACAGAACCCGAGCGTGTTGCTGCCGGGACAGACTGCGGCTCAGTTCGGCCAGGCTCTGGCTTCGTCGCTCTTCTGCTCGCCGCAGACGTTGACGGCGGCGAACGCAGACCAGACCTACATCTTCGCCGATACGATCCACCCGGCCACGCGCACGCACTTGCTGTTCGCGCAGTTCGTCGAATCGAAAATCGCGCAAGCGGGGATCGGCCACTAAGCAGAGCAGCCAAGGCTGACCCATACGGCCGGCCCGGCCGGTCGTCTCCAGCGGCCACCCAGCAAACGCCCCAACTCACCTTGAATGGGGCGTTTGTTTTAATTCCCATAGCAGCGCGGGCCGCACAGGCTTGGGCCGAATCAGTCCGGCCGGTCTCGCCCAGGCCGTACCCAAGTGGCGCCGCGCAGGCCGAACCATGCAAGCCCGTACCGCGGCGCCTAGGCCGTAGACCTCACGTGCGGTCAGTCATGCGAACCGAATGCCGCCGCGGCACGGCCAAGCCGATCGTTGACGGCGATCCATTCGAGCGTGTCGGGCAGTTTTTCGACGAAGATCCGTTCGACTTGCGCCCGATCGAGCGCCCGCAGGAGGCCATACAATTCCCGAGCATAGACGTGAGGATCCTCCGGCGCCGCAACGAAATGCACGTTGGGCGCATCGGCCCACGCCCCCGCGCGCGAGGGCCGCGCCACCAACGCGACGCGCGCACCGGCCGTTTCGGCGTCGGCGAGTAGCGCGGCAAGCGCTTCGAACGGCAACAGGGCAAGCGGCGTACGCGGCGCATAGTGCGCTTTGAGCGTGCCCGATGCCCGCGGCGCCGTTGCATCGCTGCCGTCGGGCAAGCGCGGCGCCACGCCGAGTACATCGGCGATTTCATGCGGCGTCACACGCCCGGGACGCAACAGCGCCGGGAAACCGCGCGACAAATCGAGGATCGTCGATTCGATCCCGACATCGCAGGCGCCCCCGTCGAGCACACGAATCGCATCGCCGAACTCGTCGCGGACGTGCTGCGCCGTGGTGGGGCTCACATGGCCGAACCGGTTCGCCGACGGCGCCGCCACGCCGCCGTGCCCAGCGCGCAAGGCACTGAACGCATCCAACAGCCGCTCGGCGACAGGATGCGACGGGCAACGCAGGCCAACGGAGTCTTGTCCCCCGCTCACGGCGGCGGGGATCCGCGCGGCACGTTTGAGGATCAACGTGAGCGGTCCGGGCCAGAACGCATCGATGAGCTTTTGCGCATCGCCGGGCAAGTGCTCGACCCAGTATTGCGGATCGCCATGCGGCGCCAAATGCACGATGACGGGATGATTGGCGGGCCGGCCCTTTGCCGCGTAGATACGTGCGACGGCAGTCGGATCCGCGGCGTCGCCGCCGAGGCCGTAGACGGTCTCGGTCGGAAATGCCACGAGCGCGCCCGCGGCCAGCAACGCCGCGGCTTCGTCGATTTGCGCATCGGACACCGAGGGTTGGACGGATGCGGCGCGTGTGGCAGGTGGAGTCGAACGGTCGTCGGACATCGGCAATCAGCGTTGGCGGACAGGCGCTTCAGGCGAGCGCAATATGCAACAGCCGAGCGCAATCGCGGGCGGCCGTGCGGGCTTCGTCGAGCGTGGCCGCCGTGAAATTCACGTGCCCCATCTTACGCCCGGGCCGCGCGTCTTCCTTGCCGTACAAATGCAGGCGGGCGGCCGGCATCGCCGCCACTTCGTGCCACGGCGGCGTCACGGGCGTCGCGCTCGCCATGCCTTTCGGATCCACGGGGAACCAGACGTCGCCGAGAATATTGAGCATCACGGCGGGCGAATGCTGCCGCGTGTCGCCCAGCGGCATGCCCGTCATCGCGCGCACCTGCTGCTCGAACTGGCTCGCCGCACAGGCATCGACCGTGTAGTGCCCCGAGTTGTGCGGCCGCGGTGCCATTTCGTTGGCGACGAGCGAACCGTCTTCGAGGACGAAGAATTCGACGCAGAGCACCCCGACGTAACCGAGCTTCTCCGCGATGCTGACCGCCGCCAGTTGGGCTTGTTCGGCAAGCGCAGGCGGCGCGTCGGGCGCGGGCACGACCGTCACCGCCAGCACGCCGGCCCGATGCAGGTTTTGCGCGAGCGGGTAGACCGCCGTCGCGCCGCCCGTGCCGCGCGCGACGAGCGCCGACACCTCGAACTTGAGCGGCAAGCGCTTTTCCAGCACGCACGGCACCCCGCCCAGCGCGCTATAAGCGTCGCGCACTTCGTCGGGGCTGGCGACCCGCACTTGGCCCTTGCCGTCGTAGCCGAGCCGCGCCGTCTTCAAGATGCCGGGCAGCACTTGTGCGAGCTGCGCATCGTCGATGGCCGACAAGGCGTCCGACGATTCGATCACGACATGGGGCGCGACAGGCACCCCCGCCGCCGCGATGAACCGCTTCTCGGCGATGCGGTCTTGCGCGATCGCCACGCAGCGTCCAGCCGGGCTGACAAAAGTCGAGCGCGCCAGGAAATCGAGGCTCGCCGCCGGCACATTCTCGAACTCGGTCGAGACGGCCGCACACAGGCGAGCGAGTTCGGTCAGCGCCGCTTCGTCGTCATAGGCCGCGCGCAGATGCCGATCGGCCACGCTGCCGGCGGGGCTCGATTCGTCCGGGTCGAGGACGGCGACGCGGTAGCCCATCGCCTGAGCCGCGAAGCAGAACATGCGGCCGAGCTGGCCGCCGCCGACCATCCCGAGCCAAGCGCCGGGCATGATCGGTGAAACGGGGGTGTTCTCTGGATTCATCTTTGTGGTCGGTCGCGCCCGAGGCAGAACGGAGTGCCGCGGGACGGGAAGCAACGGTCGCGAAAACGGGACCTCGAAACGGAGCCGGCCGTCGGAACGATCGGCCGGCCCCAGGGCGCTCAAAGCGCCGGCAGCACCATCGCGTGAGCCGCCTGATTTTGCCGAACGCGGAACGCCGCCAGCCGCTCGGCGTATTCGCTCGACATGCTCGACAACATCGCCACGGCAAACAGCGCCGCATTCGCCGCGCCGGCCTCGCCGATCGCGAACGTCGCAACGGGCACACCCTTGGGCATCTGGACGATCGAATGCAACGAATCGACGCCCTTCAGATACTTGCTCGCTACCGGCACGCCCAGCACGGGCACGGTTGTCTTCGCAGCCAGCATGCCGGGCAGGTGCGCGGCGCCGCCAGCCCCCGCGATGATGGCGCGCAAGCCGCGCTCGCGCGCCTTTTCCGCGTAGGCGAACATTTCATCGGGCATCCGATGCGCCGAGACCACCTTCGCCTCGTACGGCACGCCGAATTCCTGCAGCATCGCCACGGCGTGCCTCATCACGTCCCAATCGGAACTCGATCCCATCAGCACGCCGACGAGCGGCGCGTCATGCGTATGCGCGGTTTGGACTTGTTCGGTCATGATCCGATTTTCCTTCCTCTATCTCGAACGAATCGGATCAGGCCAGCGTTTGTCCCGTGAGCCGCTCGAGCGCCTCTTGGTACTTGCTGCTCGTCTTGGCGATCACATCCTCGGGCAGCTTCGGCGCCGGCGCCGTTTTGCCCCAGTCTTGCGTTTCGAGCCAATCGCGGACGAATTGCTTGTCGAACGACGGCGGGTTCGTTCCGACTTCGTATTGGTCGGCCGGCCAGAAACGCGACGAATCGGCCGTCAACGCTTCGTCCATCAGGAACAGCTTGCCGTGATCGTCGAGACCGAATTCGAACTTCGTATCGGCGATGATGATGCCGCGCGTCGCCGCGTATTGCGCCGCTTCCTTGTACAGCTTGATCGAGATGTCGCGGATCGTCGCGGACAGTTCGGTCCCGATGCGGCGCTCGCACTCCTCGAACGTGATGTTCTCGTCGTGATGCCCCATCTCGGCCTTCGCGGCCGGCGTGAAGATCGGCTCGGGCAGCATCGCTGCGTTGCTGAGGCCGGGCGGCAGCTCGACACCGCAGACGGCGCCCGTCGCTTCGTATTCTTTCCAGCCGCTGCCGGCGAGATAGCCGCGCACGACGGCTTCGACGAGAATCGGCTCGAGCCGCTTGACGACCACCCCGCGCCCTTGCACCTGCTCGACCTCGTCGGGTGCAACGACGGTCTCGGGCTCCACGCCCGTCAGGTGGTTGGGTACGATGTGCTGCAGGCGGTCGAACCAAAAATTCGCCATCTGGTTGAGCACACGGCCTTTGTTCGGAATCGGCTCGCCCATGACGACGTCGAACGCCGAAAGACGATCGGTCGTGACGATCAGCAACTTGTCGTTGCCGACTGCGTAGTTGTCGCGGACCTTGCCGCGGCCGAGCAGCGGCAGCGAGCGGAGCGAAGATTCGTAGAGGGTAGACATCGTCGTGAGCCGTCAGTCAAAAGTGAGGAACGAATGAAACACCAGGCACATCGAAGCAATCCGCTGTCGGCCGCCTGGACTACAAAACGCTACAAAAGACTACAAAACAACCGCAAAACAACAAAAGACAACAAAGGCAAACGCCGTTCCCATCGTTTGATCGGAACGGCGATCGATTCGCGAGCGGCCGCGCCATGAGCGCGGCCTTGCGTGCGACGGGTTAGCGAATCACTTGCGCCAGCTCGCCCGCCTTGTATTTCTCCGCCATCTTGTCGAGGGCGATCGGCTTGATCTTGCCGGCTTGGCCTTCGCAGCCGAAGGCGATGTAGCGGTCGACGCAGATCTTCTTGGCCGCTTCGCGCGCGGGCTTCAGGTAGTCGCGCGGATCGAACTTGCCGGGGTTCTCGAACAAATAACGGCGGATCGCGCCGGTAATCGCCAGGCGCAGGTCGGTGTCGATGTTGATCTTGCGGACACCGTGCTTGATCCCTTCCTGGATTTCCTCGACGGGCACGCCGTACGTTTCCTTCATGTCGCCGCCGAACTCGCGGATTTCGGCCAGCAGCTCCTGCGGCACCGACGAAGAACCGTGCATCACGAGGTGCGTGTTCGGGATCCGCGCGTGGATTTCCTTGATGCGGTCGATCGCCAGAATGTCGCCCGTGGGCTTGCTGCGTGAACTTGTAGGCGCCGTGCGAGGTGCCGATCGCGATCGCCAGCGCGTCGCATCTGCGTTTGCTTCACGAAGTCGGCGGCTTGCTCGACATCGGTCAGCAACTGCTCGCGCGTCATCGTGCCTTCGGCGCCGTGGCCGTCTTCCTTGTCGCCCTTCATCGTCTCGAGCGAGCCCAGCACGCCCAACTCGGCTTCGACCGTCACACCGATCGAATGCGCCATTTCGACGACCTTGCGCGAGACGTCGACATTGTATTCGTACGACGCGACCGACTTGCCGTCTGCTTGCAGCGAGCCGTCCATCATGACGCTCGTGAAGCCGCTACGCATCGCTGCCATGCACACGGCCGGCGATTGCCCGTGATCTTGGTGCATCACGACCGGAATATGCGGATACGACTCGATCGCCGCTTCGATCAGGTGGCGCAGGAACGGCTCGCCCGCGTATTTGCGGGCACCGGCCGACGCTTGCATGATGACGGGCGCGCCGACCTGATCCGCCGCCGCCATGATCGCTTGCACTTGCTCGAGATTGTTCACGTTGAATGCCGGCAGGCCATAGCCATGCTCGGCCGCATGGTCCAGCAGTTGACGCATTGATACGAGAGGCATGCTTGTACTCCTAGGATTGAAATCTGGGTGCTCGGTCGGCACTTTTTATGTGCGAATGCGCGATTTTATCGCGAAGCGGGGGCCGCACCCGAACTTCGAGGCCGTCCTACCCCTGCCGCAAACGCCAAGAGTGGGGCAAAAAGCGCCGGAAAGCGGTTTGCGCCGGCCTACGCCGGGTAATGCCGCTTCGCGCCGTTGCCACCGATCGCGGTCTGCACGGTTTGCGCCAATTGGCGGCGCACCGACGGATAGCCGATGCGCCGCCTTCAATCTACCGGCCGCCGATCAATAGGGATCGCCGACGCGCACGATCTTCAGCGTATTGGTGCCGCCCGCCTGCCCCATCGGCTCGCCCACGGTCAAGACGACCATGTCGCCATGCGACGCAAACCCCTTCGACACCACGACTTCCACCGCCTGCTTCAACGCCTGGTCGCGATCGCTGTTCGGCTCCACCGACAGCGGCGTGACGTTGCGGAACAGCGCCATCCCGCGCTCGCTCGTCACGCGCGACGTAAGGGCGAAGATCGGCACGTGCGACCAGTGCCGCGAGAGCCACAACGCGGTCGCGCCCGACTCCGTCAACGCCACGATCGCTTTCGCGCCGAGATGGTAAGCCGTGAACAAGCGCGCCCATGGCGATCGACTGGTCGATGCGCGTGAAGGTGCGGTCGAGGAAGTCCTTGTCGAGTTCGACGTGCTCCGACTTCTCCGCTTCGATACAAATCGCGGCCATCGCCTCGATCGTCTGAACCGGGTATTTGCCCGCGGCCGTTTCCGCCGACAGCATCACGGCGTCGGTGCCGTCGAGCACGGCGTTGGCCACGTCGGAGACTTCGGCGCGCGTCGGCACCGGTGCGTAGATCATCGATTCCATCATCTGCGTGGCCGTGATGACGAGCTTGTTCGACTCGCGCGCCATCCGGATCATCCGCTTTTGCAGCGCCGGCACGGCCGCGTTGCCGACCTCGACAGCCAGATCGCCGCGCGCGACCATGATGCCGTCGGAGGCATCGAGGATGCCTTGCAACGCCGGAATCGCCTCGGCGCGCTCGATCTTCGCGATCATCTTCGGCTTGTTGCCGTACGGCACGCCGGCGATGTTCGCGAGCTGGCGCGCCATTTCCATGTCGGTCGCGTTCTTCGGGAACGACACCGCGATGTAATCGACCCCGATGCGACATCGCGGTGCGGATGTCTTCCATGTCCTTGGCCGTCAGCGCCGGCGCCGTCAGGCCGCCGCCCTGGCGGTTGATGCCCTTGTTGTTCGACAGCTCGCCGCCGACTTTGACGACCGTGTGAATTTCGTCGCCGATCACCCGCGCCACCGTCAGCACGATCAGGCCGTCGTTGAGCAGCAGGACGTCGCCCGGCTTCAGGTCGCGCGGCAAATCCTTGTAGTCGAGCCCGACGCGCTCGTCGTTGCCCAGTCGCGCAATTCGCGTCGAGGATGAACGGCTGGCCCGGCTCGAGCAACGATCTTGCCCTGCTCGAACTTGCCGACGCGGATCTTCGGGCCCTGCAGGTCGGCCATGATGGCGACTCGCTCGCCCCGTCTGGCGCGCCGCCTCGCGCACGTGCTCGGCGCGCTGGCGGTGGTCGTCGGCCGTGCCGTGCGAGAAGTTCAGGCGTACCACGTCGAGCCCCGCTTGCATCATCTGCAAAAGGATTTCGGGCGAACTCGATGCCGGTCCGATCGTTGCGACAATCTTGGTGGCGCGATGCATGTATCTCCTCGTCTGGGTGGTGTCGCTGGTGAACGGGCTGCGAGACGATGCGTCGGGCGCCTGGGGCAGAGCGCTCGTGCTGGGGCTGGGTTGCGCGCCGGATCGAGCCGGCGTCGCTTTGATTTCGTTCGATGCGGGTACCGCGGCCGCCGCACCGGCAAGCGGCACTGCGGCGGGGGCGACAGGTTGAACCTGCTCGGCCGCCTGTGCCGGCGGGGCGGAAACACCCTCGAGAGGCTTGGGGGCCGGGACGCCGCGCCCCGTTCGGGCCGGCTTGGCGGCCGAGCGCTTATCCGATTTCGACTTCGACTTCGGAGCGCGCGCGTCCACGGTCATGCCCGCGACTCGAGCACTTCGACGGCCGGCAGCGTTTTGCCTTCGAGGAATTCGAGGAAGGCACCGCCGCCCGTCGAAATATAGCTAACTTTATCGTGAATGCCGTATTTGGCGATGGCCGCGAGCGTATCGCCGCCGCCCGCGATCGAAAACGCCGACGACTTCGCGATGGCCTCGGCAAGCGTCTTGGTCCCGCCGCCGAATTGATCGAACTCGAATACGCCGACCGGGCCGTTCCACACGATCGTGCCGGCGCTGCGAAAGCTGCGTGGCCAGCGCCTTCGCCGTTTGCGGGCCGATGTCGAGGATCATGTCGTCGGCTTCGATATCGGCGACGTTCTTGATGACGGCCGCCGCCGTGGCCGAAAACTCCTTCGCCACGACGACGTCGGTCGGAATCGGTACCGACGCGCCGCGCGCGCGGGCGCCTTCGATAATCGTCTTCGCTTCGTTCACGAGATCGGCCTCGGCCAGCGACTTGCCGATCTTCAGGCCGGCCGCGAGCATGAACGTATTGGCGATGCCGCCGCCGACGATCAACTGATCGACCTTTTCGGCGAGCGACTTCAAGATCGTGAGCTTGGTCGACACCTTCGAGCCGGCGACGATCGCCACGAGCGGACGCTTCGGATTGCCGAGCGCCTTGCCGAGCGCATCGAGTTCCGCGGCGAGCAGCGGGCCCGCGCACGCGATCTTCGCGTATTTGGCAATGCCGTGCGTCGTGGCCTCGGCGCGGTGCGCCGTGCCGAACGCGTCGTTCACGTAGACGTCGCACAGCTGCGCCATCTTTTGCGCGAGTTCGTCGCTGTTTTTCTTCTCGCCTTTGTTGACGCGGCAGTTCTCGAGCAGCACGACTTGCCCCGGGGCGACGTTCACGCCGTTCTCGACCCACTGGGCGATGAGCGGGACCTCACGGCCGAGCAACTCGGCCAAGCGTTTGGCGACAGGGGCGAGCGAATCCTCGGGCTTGAATTCGCCCTCGGTCGGACGGCCCGAGGTGCGACGTCACCATGACGGCCGCGCCGGCGGCCAGCGCCGCCTCGATGGCGGGCACGGAAGCGCGGATGCGGGTGTCTTCGGTGATGTTGCCTTGCTCGTCCTGCGGCACGTTGAGATCGGCGCGGATGAAGACGCGCTTGCCGGACAGCAAGCCCTTTGCGATCAGATCGGAGAGACGCAGTACTTGGCTCATAGGAATGTACGCATGCAGGTTGATTGGCGGGCGAGTGCGCAAGCAGCGAACGGGCGAACCCGGCTCGCAGCGAGAGCGGCAGTCGAGCATTTTAGCCGATCGTTACCGCTTCGAAGCCGAATACGGGACGAATGTCGCGTATTCGGCGAACGAATGTCGTAATTCGGTGTATTGCGTGGCGATTACGCCCACCAGCGCAACAGCGTGTAAGCGAGCATACCGACCACGATCGTCCCCACCATGCTGCGGCGCCAGAGAAACCAGGCGAGTCCCGCCAAGGTGCCGTAAAACGCATGGTTCGACAGCGCGAACGAGATTCCCCGCGGGGTTTGCAGCACATCGGGCAGCACCACGGCGATCAGCGCCGCGGCCGGCGCGTAGCGCAGCGCACGCTGCACGCGTTCCGGCAGCACGGCGCGCTCGCCGCCCAGCAGGAAGAAGGCGCGGGTCGCCGCCGTCACGAGCGTCATGCCGATGATGGAGAGCCAAATTTCCGTCGCCGACATCGTTCAGGGCTCCTTCTTGCTCAGGTCCGCGCGCTCGGCCCCGGACGCCACGGACGCTGCGGAGGAGTTCGGGCCCGCGGCTCGGATGCGGCGCAAATGGGCGCGCTCGGCGAGGAACTGCGCGAGGCTGCCCGCCGCGATCGCGGCGAGCACGGCCAGCGGCAGGGCCAGCCGGTACGGCAAATCGACGGCGACGAGCGCCACCACGCCCGCCATCGCGACGGCCGCGAGCGTCGCGCGGTTCATGACGGCGCTTACGATCAGCGGCACGAGCGCCAGGGTGCCGGCAAGTTCGAGCCCCCAACTATCCGGAACGGCGCTGGCGAGCAAGATGCCTGCAATCGACGGTACCTGCCAGAACACCCAGCTCAGCAACGCCATCCCCCAGAAATACGCCTCCTTGCCCGGCACGTAGCCGTTGGCGAACGCCTTCTTCTGGAACAGCAGGTAGACGACATCGCCGTTGAAATAGCCGAGCGCGAGCCGCCGCCAAAACGATAAGTATGAGAAATGCGGCGCGAGCCCCGCGCTGAAGATGACGAAGCGGGTATTGACCATCGCCGCTGTCAGCAGCACCGTCCAGATAGGCAGCTTGGCCGCCATGAGGGGTAGGACGGCGAGCTGCGACGAGCCGGCATAGACGAGCAGCGACATGGCGAGGGCCTGCGGCAGGCTCAAGACCGATTTGCTCATCGCGACGCCCGTGACGAGGCCCCACGAGAACATCGCCATCAGCGTCGGCGAGTAGTCGCGCACGCCGCGCATGAAGGCGGTGCGATCGACGGGGCTGAGGCGAGCGAGCATGTGGACGAGACCGCGGCGGATGGTGCGTGTGCCCCCGCGCAATTAAAACGGAAGGTGTCCGATTATAGAGGCGGATCGGCCCTGCGCGCCCAGAAAGCGGCTAGGCCGTGCCGAGAAGCGCGCAAAAGACGCTAAAATGGCGAACTCACTGGGGCAAAGCCCACCGCACCACTAGGAGATACCTATGTCAATGGCCGATCGTGACGGCAAGATCTGGATGGACGGCAAGTTGATCGACTGGCGCGACGCCAAGATCCACGTCCTCACGCACACGCTGCATTACGGCATGGGCGTCTTCGAAGGCGTGCGCGCCTACAAGACGGTCGACGGCGGCAGCGCGATCTTCCGCCTGAAGGAGCACACGAAGCGTCTGCTCAATTCGGCCAAGATCTTCCAGATGGACGTGCCGTTCGACCACGAAACGCTCGCCGCCGCGCAGTGCGAAGTGGTGCGCGAAAACAAGCTGGAAACAGCCTATCTGCGCCCGATCATCTGGGTCGGCTCGGAAAAGCTCGGCGTCTCGGCGCGCGGCAACACGATCCACGTGGCGATCGCGGCCTGGCCGTGGGGCGCCTATCTGGGCGAGGAAGGCATGACGAAGGGCATCCGCGTCAAGACGTCCTCGTTCACGCGCCACCATGTCAATGTGTCGATGGTGCGAGCGAAAGCGTCCGGCTGGTACGTGAACTCGATCCTCGCCAACCAGGAAGCGACGGCGGACGGCTATGACGAGGCGCTGCTGCTCGACGTCGACGGCTATGTGTCGGAAGGCTCGGGGGAGAACTTCTTCCTGGTGAACAACGGCAAGCTGTACACGCCGGATCTCGCGTCGTGCCTCGACGGCATCACGCGCGACACCGTGATCACGCTCGCCCGCGACGCCGGCATCGAAATCATCGAAAAACGGATCACGCGCGACGAAGTCTACACGGCCGACGAAGCCTTTTTCACGGGCACCGCCGCCGAAGTCACCCCGATCCGCGAACTCGACAACCGCATGATCGGCGCCGGCAAGCGCGGGCCCATCACGGAAAAACTCCAATCGGCGTTCTTCGACGTCATCGCGGGCAAGAACGCGAAATATACGCACTGGCTCACGAAGATCTGATCCGATCCGATCCGACGCACGGAATCACCGAACGCCATACTGCTAATAACGAGAACCTGTCTCATGAGCGAAACGAAGGAAATGCCGCTGGTCGAACTGTCGGCTAAAGATTTGCCCGCTTATTGCCCGAATCCGTCGATGCCGCGCTGGAGCGCGCATCCGCGCGTATTCATCGACGTCTCGCACGGCGAGGCGCGCTGCCCGTACTGCGGCACGCGCTACAAGCTGCGCGACGGCGAAATCGTCAAGCACCACTGATTCGTCCGGCCGTTTGCGCGCTCGTCCGCCCGATGGCGGGACGGCGTGCAAGCGGCACGCCTCGCTTGGCCGGCGCTGGTGTCGGGAGCATGGCGGGCGGGCACCTCTCGCATATCGACCGAATGCGGCGCATCGAATGCGCCGCATTCGTCTATTTCTCGGATATCCACACTGATGCGTCGCGCGTTGGTTATCGCACCGAATTGGATCGGTGACGCATTGATGGCGCAGCCACTGTTTTCGCTGCTCAAGCAACTTCATC
This sequence comes from uncultured beta proteobacterium, assembly GCA_963838695.1. Classification (GTDB taxonomy): domain Bacteria; phylum Pseudomonadota; class Gammaproteobacteria; order Burkholderiales; family Burkholderiaceae; genus Trinickia. The sequence goes on from CAWIRZ010000001.1 coordinate 110,507, forward strand.
CGCGCGTCGTGATCGATGCGGTGGCGCCGAGTTGGGTCGCGCCCGTGCTTGAACGGATGCCCGAAATCAGCGAAGTGCACGCGACCGATCTCGCGCACGGCAAGCTGCAGCTCATACGGCGCTGGCAGCTCGCGGGCGACTTGCGCGAGTGCGGCTACGACGCCGCCTATGTGCTGCCCAATTCGTTCAAATCGGCCCTGATTCCGTGGCTGGCCGGCATTCGGCTGCGCATCGGCTATACCGGCGAAGGCCGGGTGGGCCTGCTCAACGTACGCCATCCCAATCCGAATAAGCGCGAACGCGCGCCGATGGCGCCGCACTACGCCGCCCTCGCCTACGCGCCCGGGGCTGACGTGCCGGATCTCGAAGCGCGTCTGCGCATGCCGCACCTCGAGGCCGATCCGAACGAATCGGTGCGCGTCTCGGCGCGTTTTCATCTCGACACGCGCGTGCCGCTGCTCGTGTTTTGCCCGGGTGCCGAATACGGCACCGCGAAACGCTGGCCGGCCGAGCATTTCGCCGCGCTCGCGCGGATGGTCGGCCAGTCGTTTCCGTATACGCAAATCGTCGCCCTCGGCTCGAACAAGGACGCGCCGCTCGCCCAGGCGATCGCCGGCGAAGCGCCGAACGTGCGCAACCTGTGCGGCCAGACCTCGCTCGGCGAAGCCTGTGCGCTGATCGCGCGCGCCGGCGCCGTCGTCAGCAACGATTCGGGCCTCATGCATGTCGCGGCTGCGCTACGCCGCCCGCTGGTCGCCATCTATGGCTCGAGCGATCCGCGCCACACGCCCCCTTTGTCCGACTTCGCGAAGGTACAATGGCTCCATCTCGAGTGCAGCCCCTGTTTTGCCCGCGAGTGCCCGCTCGGCCACTTGCGCTGCCTGCGGGAGCTGTCGCCTGAGCAAGTGTTCGCCGATTTGCGTGCCATGTTGCTCGGAGAGCGCTGACGCACGGAACGGCGCGCGCCTTTATGCGTTCATTGAATCATGGGCGCCGCACGCCGAGCCTGAACGACCGAATTGCCAAGCCCGCCACGCGAATCCACGCGCGGCGTGAGCCATTTGCCTGACGGCGCGTTTTTGCGCGATACCTACGAGCCCCAAGAGCCATGCCACGTTTCGCCCGCTTGTTCGAAGCCGCAACCGATACGCTGAACGCGTTCTATCAGGCCGTCGCCGACGGCAGCATCGATGCGCTGATGGCGCTTTGGATCGACGAAGAGTTCGCGAGCTATATCAACGCGGGCGGCGCGCACTGGCACGGCGTGGATCAAATCCGCGCGGGGTTGGTCGCGATGGCGGATGCGCGCACGCTGCCGGCGGCGATCGAGCCGCTCGACGTGCGCGTGTACGACAGTCTCGGCACGGTCGTCTATACGGTCGCGGAAGCGCATCGGTTGCAGGAGCCGCTAGCGCCGCCGCGGATGATCTATACAACGTACGTCATGGTTCACGAGCGCGGCGAATGGCGAATCGCGCACATTCACGCGAGCCCGATGCCGGAAGCGACGGCCAGCGAGTTCGCAGCCAAAATTCGACACGGACAAGGCGCATTGCACTGACCGGCCGGCAAATGGACAGCCGGTCGGGGCAGTTAAAGGATTTGGGGACGGTCATGAGCACGACACATGACAAACCGGTCTCGTCACCGGCTGCGCAGACCGCAGCCACCGACAGGCTTGTACAACTGCTGTACAACCCGCCCCTATGGCTTCCCACGAGCCACGCCCAGACGATCGTTCCCGCCCTGTTCGCACGCCGCCCCGCGGTGGATTACCGTCGCGAACGGTGGGATACGCCCGACGGCGATTTCATCGAACTCGACTGGCTCGCCTATCAGTCCGACGCAGCCGCGCCGCCGCCGGACGCTCCGCTGTTCGTGCTGTTTCATGGGCTCGAAGGCAGTTCCGATTCGCACTACGCGCGCGTGTTGATGGCCTCGGCTCGGGCCATGGGCTGGCACGGCGTCGTCCCGCACTTTCGCAGTTGCAGCGGCCCGCTCAATCTCGCGCCGAGGTTTTATCACCTGGCGGATAGTGCCGAGGTGGATTGGGTATTGCGCCGTCTGCATGCGTCGCATCGGGGGCCGCTGGTCGTAGCCGGCGTGTCGCTCGGCGGCAACGTGTTGTTGCGCTGGCTCGGCGAGCGTGGAACGGACGCGGCGTTCGTCTCGGCGGCGGCGGCCATCTCCACGCCGCTGGACGTGCATGCCGGCGGGCGAGCGCTTTCGCAAGGGTTCGCGCTCGTGTACACCATGAGTTTTCTGAAGACGCTCAAACGCAAGGCGCTGAGCAAACTCGAGCAGTACCCCGGGCTGTTCGACAAAGACGCCGTGCTGGCATGCCGGACGATGTACGAGTACGACAACGTCGTGACGGCGCCCATCCACGGCTTCCGCGATACCGAAGAGTACTGGACGCGCGCCACTACGCGCCCGCTGTTGCCGGATGTCGTCGTCCCGACGCTCGTGCTCAATGCGCGCAACGACCCGTTTTTGCCGAGTGCCGCGCTGCCCACCCGCGCGGAAGTCTCGCCCGCGATCGAACTCGATCAACCCGAGGCGGGTGGCCACGTCGGCTTCATGACGGGGCCTTTTCCTGGGCGGATCGATTGGTTGCCGCGGCGCGTGTTCAATTTTCTCGAACCGTTCGCGAACCATGGATGACATCGTCAAAGCCGCGCTCGCCAAATGGCCCAACGTACCGCATTGCACGGGATGGCTGCTGCTCGATCGACGCGGCCAGTGGCGGATGCGCGACGAAGCGGCGCAAGCGTGCGGCAAACTCGGCACGCCGATTCGGCACGCCGCGCTGATCGGCTTCATCGAACGGAATTACGCGTGCGACGAGGATGGGTGCTGGTTCTTTCAGAACGGGCCGCAGCGTGTTTATGTCGAATTGGCCTATACGCCTTGGGTGGTGCGGTTGGCGCAGCCCTCGCCCGGCGCGCCTGCCCTCACCGATCAGATAGGCGCATTGTTCGAGCCGACAGCGGTGTTCGCGGACGACGAAGGCGCGGTACTGTTCGCCGATGGCTCGAACCGAGTGGCCCTGCTGCACGATCACGACCTCGATCTGTTTGCGCAACTGGCGACGCTCGATCCGTCCGGCACGGCGGGCGCGCTTGAATGGCGCACCGGCACAGCGCTCGCGATCGAGCCGCTACGGCGCGCCGATGTCCCGGCGCGCTTCGGCTTCGTGGCGAGCCCGGCTGCCGTCAAGGGCTGACACTGTTCGGGCCTTCGGCCCATTCGTGCGGTGGCACGCTTGTCCGGAGCCAGCGTCGATCGAGGCGCATGCGGCCCCAGCGTTGCAGGGAAGCCGGCGAGCGGTACGCGGCTGCTAAGATAGGTGCCCCTCGAAGGAGCACGACATGCCTGAATTGACCCATTTCGACGCAACCGGCCAGGCCCATATGGTCGACGTCGGCGGCAAGGATGAAACGAAGCGTATCGCCATCGCACGCGGTTCGATCCGGATGAAGCCCGAAACGCTCGCGCTGATCCGCGACGGTCACGCGAAGAAAGGCGACGTGCTCGGCGTCGCGCGCATCGCCGCGATTCAGGGTGCGAAGCGCACGGCCGATTTGATCCCGCTCTGCCATCCGCTCGCGCTCACGCGCGTCGCCATCGAGTTTGCACTCGACGAAGCGCTGCCTGGCGTGCACTGCACGGCGCAGGTCGAAACGTTCGGGCGCACCGGTGTGGAGATGGAAGCGCTGACGGCCGTCCAGGTTGGGCTGCTCACCGTCTACGATATGTGCAAGGCGGTGGATCGGGGGATGGTCATCACCGAGGTGCACGTAGCCGAAAAGCACGGTGGAAAGTCGGGGGATTGGGTGGCGCAGGGTTAAGGCGTTGTTTTAGACGGCGTTCCTGCAACGCAACCCAGGGGTCATCATCGATTCGCCTCTGCGATCAAGCTATGCGCTGCGCCACAGGACTGCCAGGACCAACAATCCGGCGGCAATTTCATGAACTGGATACTCGACCGCATCGCGCTGGTCCTCACGGCCATTGCCTGCGCACTTGGCGCGTGGGCCTTCTACCGCTACACCGGCGAATGGTCCGGCCCGATCATCATGACGATCGTAATTGCCGGGCTATTCGCCGAAAATCACCGGCTTCGAAAGCTACTGGCCGCGAATGGCATCGAGTTTCGGCCTCGACGGCGGGACACCTGAAAACGCTGACCTCGACCAAGTTCGCAGTCACGGCCACAGCCCGCCCCACCACAGCACTCAATCGCTACCGTCGCTATCGTCAGCATCGGCCGATTTCGGCGCCGGACCATATCGCTTGACCAATTCCGCCTTGAACTGCGCCAGCTTAGGCTCGTCGTCACAGAGTTCGTACAGCGCCGATAGTTGCGCCGGCCAATCGTGCAGCACACGCGCGAAGACCTTCAACCGTTCCACCGTATCGAACGCTTGATCTTGCTTACCATCGAGTGCGAGTAACGCAGCATAGCGCCGCAGCACCGTCTCGCCGGGCAGCAGCGCCAGTGCCTTCGCATGCATATCGAGCTTCGCCTGCAAGTCTTGGCTATCGATCGGCAGCAGCGTCGCCATGCCGTATTCGCCCCACGCCCCGAACAACACCGACGGCGCGGCCCGATATTCCTCCGCCGGATGCGCGCCGTAATACAACACTTCGGCACGAGCGTAATCGCGATGGATCGGCAGCAGCGCGGCACATCCGCCCAACACCACCGCAAACTGCAATCCGAGCGCCACCCGCCCCGGCACGAACGCCAGCGGCTTCGTCTCCAAAATCCCGAAGACAAACATCGCCGGCAGCAAGAAGAACATGTACTGCTGCGGATATTCGACGAGCGCATGCATGAGCAGCGCGCCGATCAGCGCGAGACCGAATACGCGTTCCGCCGTATGCCGCGCGCGCAAGATCCGCCACAACCACGCCAACAGTCCGAGCAGGACAATGCCCAGGCCCACGATGCCCGTCTTGGCGAGCAAATCGATAACGATGTCGTGCGAATTGTTAGCGATTTCGACGTCGCCAAGCTGCCGCACGAGTTCGAACTCGAAACGCGGAAACTCCCCCCAGCCGATCCCGAGCAGCGGGTGCCCTTTGAACATCGTCCAGCCGTACTTCCACATGGCCAGCCGCAACACGAACTGCCCTTTGTCCTGGAAGCGGTGCGCGGCCGATACATCCAAGCCGAGCTGAAACTGCCCGTTCGCCCAGCGTACGGCGAGATTCACGGCGATGAACAGCACGATGAGCAGGGCTGGAATCAGCCACTCCCGCAGACGGCGACGCGAGAAGCCATTGGCGCGCGAGGCGACAAGCGCCATCCAAAACCCCGCGGCGACAACGACAGCCGTTTGCAGCCACGGCCCGCGCGACACCGTCAACGCCTGCCCCAGCACACAAATCGAGGACACGACAGCCCAGACCAACACGTTCAAACGACGGATCTGCACGAGATACATCGCCGCGGCAAGCGCGAACGCAATCACCGTCGCCAGATGGTTCGCTTGCGCCATATTGCCGAACGGCCGCCGATCGGTCGTGACGTTGTAGGCCACTACGAAAGGTGACACCTTGGCTTCGAGGTGCAATAGCTGAATCAGTTGGCAGAGGACGGCGAACAAGCCGCCCACGATCAAGGCACCGGCCATCCAGCGCAAGGCCGTATCGGCCTGCCCGGCTCGCACGAAGCCATACCCTGCCTGCGTCGCCATGAATGCCGCCAACAGAAAGCCGGCGCCGAGCCAGGCCATCGAAGGCTGCGCGAGCGGCAGGACCCGTGTCTGCAAGGCAAGCAGCGCCCCGAATGCCAGCGGCACAAGCGCCACGGTGGGCATCGCAAACTGTACGCGGTGCCTTTCCGACATCAACAGCACCAAGACCGAGGCACCGACCAGTAAAAAGAGCGAAAGCGCCGTGAACTCGGCGTAGAACGTGGGGATCGGGTACGTATGGGCCGTGACGGTGTAAGGCAGCAGCACCGCGAAAGCCAAGGACGCAAACGACAAATAACGGGCAAATGGAGATGTCATGAGGATAGGGGCAGCAAGCAACCGGCGCACTATACAAAAAATTCCTTTCGATGTGCGTAGCCAGCAGTGCCTTTATTCAATTGCGGCACTCTGGCGGCGTAAGCTTGGCCGGTAAAGTGGCCGCGGCAACCGGCATCGGCCCCGCCCCCGGCGCGGGCAGCGACGATGCTTGCTTGCCCGAAGCGAAACATTCCCACGTCAATGCGCCACCGTGCATGAAGCCGCTTTCGAGCGCGAGGCGCGACGTGGGAGGATCGGACTCGTCGGGTGAAGATGGAACAAGGACGAGGGTATCGCTCCCGGCCGGGGCCACACGCGACGTGTAACGGATCGAGATTTCCCCGGTGGCATCGTCGACCACGATTGCATCGACGTTGCGTGTCGCAGGCGGCGCTACATAGCCGCTCCCGAACGGGCTACCCGCCGCGGCGTTCTCGGCCACCGCAAGGCGCGCGCCCGATGCCAACGCGAGCCCTTCCCCCACGCGGCTCCGAGCCAGGTAATCCTGATAGGCCGGCACCGCATAGGCGGCGACGATTCCGACGATCGCAAGCACGATCATCAACTCGATCAACGTAAAACCGCACCCGGTGCGGCGGCGGGCGCGCTCCAGCTGCACAGCGCACAGCAAGCGACGAGCAAACGAAACAATGGCGGCGGACATCGGCAGATACGCTCCTCGAACGGTGGCTCGCCTATGGATCGGCGAGCAATGAGTTCTCAGCGTATCGGCTGGGGTTCAGCGCGTGCAGTCGGCCGAATGGCCAATGCAGTTCATCCTAGCCACCGTGCCGACGGAGCAAACGCGTGCCCTCAATGCGGGTGATGGGACCCGGATGCAGCAGCCGCCTCACGCCGTTGCAGACGACGCTTGAGCCAATATCCGACCAGCACGACGAGCAGCGCGCCAGCGATGTGCGCGCCATACTCGGCCACCGGTGTATCGAGCAGCGGCCAGCGGTCGCCCGCGGGGTCGTTGATGATCAGGCCGCCCGCGATCCAACCGAGCAGCGCGGCGCCGAGCGTGACGATGATGGGGAACCGATCGAGCAAACGCAGCACGAGCGTGCTGCCCCAGACGATCAGCGGAATGCTGACCACCAGGCCGAAGACGACGAGCGCAATGCGATGGTCCGGATCGGCCGTCTCGGCCGCGCCCGCAATGGCGATCACGTTGTCGAGGCTCATCACGGCGTCGGCCACGATGATCGTCTTGATTGCCGCCAGCAGCTTGTCGGCGGGTTTGATGTTCTCGTGCGATTCGTGGGACGGCGCCAAGAGACGCACGCCGATCCACAGCAGCAGCAGCCCGCCGCCGAACTTCAGGAACGGCACGTCGAGCAGAGCCACGGCGAACGCGATCAGAACGACGCGAAGGGCGATCGCGCCGACCGTTCCCCACAATACGCCCTGCATCCGCTGCGACGCGGGCAGCTTCCGGCAGGCGAGCGCAATGACGACGGCGTTATCGCCGCCGAGCAGGATATCGATGACGATGATCTGGAAAACCGCCGGCCAATGAAGCGTCGTGAAGAAATCGAGCATAGCGTCGAACATGAGGGCAATCGCCGTTCCAGAGCAAGCACGTGGCAACAGCGATAAAAAAGCGAGGGAGCATGACTTGCTCCCTCGCTTCCTGTTCGCCTGTCGGAAGCCTTACGAAAGAATCTCGCAAGGATACCAAAACGGCTGGCAGGCCGCGTCCAACCTCAACGCCATCGCGTCGGACGCAAGCCCTGCGCGGTGTCTTACAGAATCGACTTCAGCAGACGCCCCATCTCCGACGGGTTGCGCGTCACCTTGAAGCCGCAGCTCTTCCATGATCGCGAGCTTGGCATCGGCCGTGTCGGCGCCGCCCGAGATCAGCGCGCCGGCGTGGCCCATGCGCTTGCCCGGAGGCGCCGTCACGCCGGCGATGAAGCCGACGACCGGCTTCTTCATGTTGTCCTTGCACCAGCGCGCGGCGTTCGGCTTCGTCCGGGCCGCCGATCTCGCCGATCATGATGACGGCGTCGGTGTCCGGATCGTCGTTGAACATCTTCATGACGTCGATGTGCTTCAGGCCGTTGATCGGGTCGCCGCCGATGCCGACCGCGCGACGATTGGCCGAGGCCGAGCTCGGTCAGCTGCGCCACGGCTTCATAGGTCAGCGTGCCCGAGCGCGACACGACGCCGATGCGGCCCTTGCGGTGGATGTGGCCCGGCATGATGCCGATCTTGATTTCGTCGGGCGTGATCAGGCCGGGGCAGTTCGGGCCCGAGCAGCAGCGTCTTGCCGCCGTTGCTTCCTTGGCCGCATCCGGTCGCGCACTTCGAGCATGTCGCGCACCGGAATGCCTTCGGTGATGCAGATCGCGAGGTCGAGGTCGGCTTCGACCGCTTCCCAGATCGCCGCGGCGGCGCCGGCGGGCGGCACGTAGATCACCGACACGGTCGCGCCGGTTTCCGCCTTCGCTTCCTTGACGGTCGCGAAGATCGGAATGCCTTCGAAGTCTTCGCCGGCCTTCTTCGGGTTCACGCCGGCGACGAAGCAGTTCGCGGCCGTTCGCGTATTCGCGGCACTGCGCGCGTGTGGAACTGGCCGGTCTTGCCGGTGATGCCCTGCGTGATGACTTTGGTGTCTTTGTTGATCAGAATCGACATGTATTGACCTCTGTTCGTTTGGCGTCGCATGCTGGCGCCACCGTCATGACGCGCGCCGCGCTTGCGCCGCTCGTATCCTTGATGCGATGCGCTTACTTGCCCGCGGCAGCGACGACCTTCTGCGCCGCTTCTTCCATCGTGTCCGCCGCTGATGATCGGCAGGCCGGACTCGGCGAGCATCTTCTTGCCCAGGTCTTCGTTCGTGCCCTTCATGCGCACGACCAGCGGCACGTTCAGGTTCACCGCCTTCAGGCGGCGATCACGCCTTCGGCGATCATGTCGCAGCGCATGATGCCGCCGAAGATGTTGACGAGGATCGCCTTCAGGCCCGGGTTCTTCAGCATGATCTTGAACGCTTCGGTGACCTTCTCGGTCGTGGCGCCGCCGCCGACGTCGAGGAAGTTGGCCGGCTCGCCGCCGAACAGCTTGATGGTGTCCATCGTCGCCATCGCCAGGCCGGCGCCGTTCACGAGGCAGCCGATGTTGCCGTCGAGCGAGATGTAGGCGAGGTCGAACTTGGAGGCTTCGACTTCAGCCGGGTCTTCTTCGTCGAGGTCGCGGTAGCGCGACGATTTCCGGGTGGCGGAACAGCGCGTTCGAATCGAAGTTGAACTTGGCGTCGAGCGCGATCACCTTGCCGTCGCCCGTCGAGGATCAGCGGGTTGATTTCGGCCAGCGAGGCGTCGGTTTCCATGTAGCCTTGTACAGCCTTGCAAGATGGCGCGCGCTTGCGGCGATCGATGCGTCCGGCACGCCGATCTTCGTTGCGAGATCGTCGGCTTCGGCATCGGTCAGGCCCGTCGACGGATCGACGACGACCTTGTGATCTTCTCGGGCGTGCTTCGCGCGCCACTTCCTCGATGTCCATGCCGCCTTCGCTGGAGGCCATGACGACGACCTTCTGCGTGGCGCGGTCGGTCACGAGGCCGACATAGTATTCCTTCTTGATGTCGGCGCCTTCTTCGATCAGCAGGCGGCGCACCTTCTGGCCTTCCGGGCCGGTCTGGTGGGTGACGAGCTGCATGCCGAGGATTTGCGTTCGCGTATTCGCGAACTTGCTCGAGCGACTTGGCGACCTTCACGCCGCCGCCCTTGCCGCGGCCGCCCGCGTGGATCTGCGCCTTGACGACCCAGACCGGGCCGCCGAGCTCTTCTGCGGCCTTGACCGCTTCATCCACCGAGAACACCGGCATGCCGCGCGGTACCGGCACGCCGAATTTCCGCAGGATTTCCTTGCCCTGGTACTCGTGAATCTTCATGCGTGATTCCCTTCAGTCTGAGAGTTGGATTGAACTTCGTGATCGTGATGGTGAGGGTGATCCGGGTTACTTACTGTCTGCTCGCAGACGGTGCCGGCATTCGCCGTGCCGGCCAAGGGCTTCGGTGCCGCCACCTCGGGTGGTTCGCCCGTAGCCGTAGCGAGGCCGCGCGGTAGATGGCCATACCAGCGCGGGTAGAAACGCCGCACCGCTTCGCCGTCGAAGCGCAACGCATGGCAACGGTCGAGCTGGAAAGGCGGCTCGGGGGCCGCTGCGGCGGATTCGCCCGTAGGCGTATCCGGCGTATCCGTGCTGCTGTCGCGCGTGTGCCAGACGTCGCCGGCAAATGCCTGAATCGCGGCCGTCGGCAAAATGGAGCAGAGTTCGGTGAGATGCGTGCAGCCTGCCGTTCCGGCGAGCAAGCGCCGTGCGTGGCGGCGAAAATCGTTGAGGAGGTTAAGACCGATGAGGGCGCGGTAGGCGGGATTGGCGGCTTCACAGTGACCGGGATACGGCACCCATTCCGACGACGCTTCGGCGTCGACAATGGTGAGCTTGCGGTCGATAGTGATGCGGAGCCAGAGTTCATGGATCGGTAGGCCCTTGGGCCGGACACCGGGCGCCAATGCGACATCGCGCGGCTTATGGTCGGTCAGACACGCCTCGATATCCCACAGGCCGTCGTGGCGCTCGAAGGCTTCCGCTCGGATTGCGCGGCGATGGCGCAACTGGCGGGAGACGGGCGGCGAAAGCGGCATGCGGGGGGAACGGCTGGAGAGAAAACTCCTAGATTTTAGCATACTGAGTATTGCAGGCGCCCACGGGGCACTGGCGGCCGCGTTGTGGTACGTGGGCACCGCATCCTCCGGTTGCGGCTTGCCGATGGCGAGGGCAGCTAGGAGGTCGACCGGTATGCCGGCGTCGGTCGGAGCTGGTCGGGGCGGGGAGTCGGGGCTGGTCGTGCTGACTCGTGGCTACTCATCGTTCCAGTCGTCGTCGCCTTTGAGGATCTGGGAGATCGTCGCGTGCGAGAACCCGCGCATCGCCAGAAAACGCGCCTGCTTCATGCGATCGGCTGGGGATTGAGGCAGTTGACCGAACTTCTTACGCCAGACCGCTTGCGCACGCGCCCGTTCGGTCTCGCGCAGCGTCGAGCCGACCGATTCGATCAACGTACCGTCGAGCCCATGTTGACGCAACTCGCTGACGATACGCGTGGTGCCCATTCGGGCCGAGCGCCGATTCATCACGCTCTGCGCAAAGCGGGCTTCGGATAGCCAACCCTCGCGCTCGAGGGAATCGAGCAACGGATCGAGCGCATCGCCCTCTTCGACGAACGGCGCCAACTTGCGAGTGAGTTCGACACGACTATATTCGCGCCGCGAGAGGTAATCGATCGCTCGCATTTTGAGCGACCGAGCAGGCCGGCGCGACCGGCCGGCTTGTTTCGAAACCGACGATGAAGAATCCGGCGTCTCGTCATCCGACGACGGATCCAGCGGATCAGCCGCGAACCGCGCAGCAGTGTCCGGCCCAACAGTGTCCGGCGCGGCGGCGCCCGGCCGCCCGGGGGCTTCGACGTCCGGCGCTTCGCTGCTTATCGCATCGTCGCGCCGGCCGCCGCGCGTACCGAATCGGCCCGCGCCATGTTGGCCGACCGGCGCCGCCCGCCCTTTCCGGATCACGTGCGGTTTACTTCTCTTCGTCGGCCACTGCGACATCGCCGCCGTTGCGCACCGGCATCGCATTCACACCCAGCGACTCACGGATCCGATTTTCGATCTCGCGTGCAATGTCGGGATTCTCGCGCAGGAACTCGCGTGCGTTGTCCTTGCCTTGGCCGATCCGTTCGCCGCTATAGCTGTACCAGGCGCCCGCCTTGTCGACGATCTTCGCCTGCACGCCGAGATCGATGATCTCGCCTTGGCGCGAGATGCCTTCGCCGTAGAGGATATCGAAGATGGCTTCGCGGAACGGTGGCGCCACCTTGTTCTTCACCACCTTCACCCGCGTTTCGTTGCCGATGACTTCGTCGTTCTTCTTGATCGAACCGATACGACGGATATCGAGCCGCACCGACGCGTAAAACTTCAGTGCGTTGCCGCCCGTCGTCGTTTCCGGGTTGCCGAACATGACGCCGATCTTCATCCGGATTTGGTTGATGAAGATCACGAGGCAATTGGTGCGCTTGATCGTACCGGTGAGCTTGCGCAGCGCTTGCGACATCAGCCGCGCTTGCAAACCGGGCAGCGAATCGCCCATTTCACCTTCGATTTCGGCCTTCGGCACGAGCGCCGCGACCGAATCGATGACGATCATGTCGATCGAGCCCGAACGCACCAGCGCATCGGCGATTTCCAGCGCCTGCTCGCCCGTATCGGGCTGCGACACGAGCAGATCGCTCACGTTCACGCCGAGCTTCTGCGCATATTGGATATCGAGCGCGTGCTCGGCATCGATGAACGCCGCCGTGCCGCCGACCTTTTGCATTTCGGCGATGACTTGCAGCGTCAGCGTGGTCTTACCCGACGATTCCGGCCCGTAGATTTCCACCACGCGCCCGCGCGGCAAGCCGCCGACGCCCAGTGCGATATCCAAGCCCAGCGAGCCCGTCGACACCACTTGAATGTCCTCGACCACCTCGCCGTCGCCGAGCCGCATGACCGACCCTTTGCCGAACTGCTTTTCGATCTGCGCGAGCGCGGCAGCCAGCGCCTTGCTCTTTTCAGCAGTCAGTCCAGCCGGGCCTTTCTTGCTTTCTTCCATGAATCGTCCTTTGCTATGATGAGCGGGCATCTGCGGCGGGCCGGGCAATGGGCGCGTTGATACGCGGCTGGAGCCACGATCGAGGCCCCGAATTGCCACCATTTCCCAGCTGGCGCACGAACGCAGATACTGTATAAAAAAACAGGGTTCTTTGCAAGCCCGATGCGGGCGGATTTGCGTCGCGGCAACAAGGCGCCGGCGCGGACGCACAAAACCGTCCGGACGTCGGATCCATACAAGACCATCGGAGACACCTGCCCGGCACCGGCCCGAAAGGCTGGCCGGCCGCGCGGGGCATCATGCGAATACTCATTGCCGAAGACGACAGCATACTCGCGGACGGCCTCGTCCGATCATTCCGCCAATCGGGCTATGCCGTCGATCATGTCAAGAACGGCAGCGAGGCCGATGCCGCGCTTTCCATGCAGACGTTCGACCTCCTGATTCTGGATCTCGGCCTGCCGCGCATGTCGGGGCTCGAAGTGCTGCGCCGCTTGCGTGCGCGCAATTCGGCGTTGCCGGTGCTGATTTTGACGGCGGTCGACGGCGTCGACGAACGCGTCAAAGGGCTCGATCTCGGCGCGGACGATTACATGAGCAAACCGTTCCATCTGAACGAACTCGAAGCGCGGGTGCGTGCCTTGACGCGACGCGGTAGCGGCGGCGGGCCCACCGTCTTGCGGCACGGCTCGCTGGCCTACGATCAGGTGGGCCGCATCGCCTCGGTCAACGATCAGGTGCTCGAATTGTCGGCGCGCGAAGTGGGCGTGCTGGAGGTGCTCCTGCAACGGATCGGCCGACTCGTATCGAAGGAACAACTCGTCGATCATCTTTGCGAGTGGGGCGAAGAGGTCAGCAACAACGCCATCGAAGTCTACGTTCACCGGCTGCGAAAGAAGATCGAGCCGAGCGGCGTGCGCATCGTCACCGTGCGCGGGCTCGGCTACTGCCTGGAAAAGCCCGTCGCGAACTGTGCGGGCACGCCGGCGGCGAGCGCGACCGCGGCCGTCCCGGCCGTCCCACCGGTGTCGGCCGCGACGAACGTACCCGTCCTTCCCCCGGCGCCAGGCGACGCGACCGCGAACGCCCGGCCCAAGTAGGCCCACCGTGGCCTCACCCGTCTCCTCGAACGACGCCGCGCCGCGCGAGCCCGACCCGCTGCCGCGCTCGCAGGCGTTAGCCGCGATCCCGCCGGTCCCGCCGCTCCCTCCGATATCGCCCGCGCAGCCGACCGCTCCGACACCGGACGGCGGCGCCGGCGACGCGCCCGCGAATCCGTTCGCGCCGCCCGACCAAACGGAGCCGAGCGCACCCAGCCGGCCCCGTTCGCTGTTCGGCGAGATCCTCGACTGGATGCTCGCGCCGTTGTTGCTGCTGTGGCCGATGAGCATCGCCGTGACGTACCTAGTCGCCAAGACGATCGCGAACGGTCCGTTCGATCGCGGGCTCGAAACCGACGCTTACGTGCTCGCGCGGCAAATTCATCCGATCAATGGCGTGGCCACGCTGACGCTGCCCGACGCCGCGCGCGATTTTCTGACCGGCGACAACATCGACAAAGTCTTCTACCAAATCATCGGGACGCGCGGCGAACTCGTCGCCGGGGTCTCCGATATGCCGCTGCCGAGCGAAGACGACCGACCGCAGCCCGGCCTCGTCGAATTTCGCGACGCAACGATTCACGGCAACGACGTCCGCATCGCCTACACCACGGTGGCGCTGGGCGCGAACGGAGGCACGAACGGCGCCGACCAGTCGGTGCTCGTGCAAGTGGCAGAGACATTCGACAAGCGCAGCGCGCTGGCCAACGAGATCATCAAGGGGGTGATCCTGCCGCAATTCGTCATCCTGCCGCTGGCGATCGTACTGGTCTGGTTCGGGCTTTCGCGCGGGCTTGCGCCGTTGACGTCGCTGCAGGCGAACTTGCGTGCGCGCCGGCCCGACGATCTTTCACCGCTCGAAGCGTCGAGCGCGCCGCCCGAAATCGAGCCGCTCGTGACCTCGTTCAACGATTTGCTGACGCGGCTCGAGCAAAACATCGATTTGCAAAAGCGCTTCATTGCCGATGCGGCGCACCAAATGAAGACGCCGCTAGCCGGATTGCACACACAAGCCGAACTCGCGTTGCGCGACGACGTCTCGCCCGAGGTGCGCCGCTCGCTGGAGCAGATCGCGACAGGCGCGGACCAAGCCGCACGCCTCGTCACGCAATTGCTCGCTCTGGCGCGTGCGGAAAACCGCAGTTCGGGGCAAGTGTTCAGTCACGTCGAAATGGCACACCTGGCTCGGCTCGCCGTGCGCGACTGGGTGCGCGCGGCGCTCGCCAAGCAGATGGACCTGGGCTACGAGGGGCCCGACGAACCGATTTTCGTCGACGGCAATCCGGTAATGCTCCGAGAGATGCTGTCGAACGTCATCGATAACGCCATCCGCTATAGCCCGGCCGGCGGCAGAATCACAGTACGGGTCCAACCGAAGCGCGAAATCGAGGAAGCTTGGATCGACGTGGAAGATACCGGCCCCGGCATCGCGCCGGCCGAACGGCCGAAGGTGGTCGAGCGGTTCTATCGGATTCTCGGCCGAGAAGGCGACGGTAGCGGCCTCGGCCTCGCGATCGTCAAGGAGATCGCCGCGATGCATGGCGGCACGCTCACGCTCGGGGATCATGTCTACCAGGAGACGCCGCGCCTTGCGGGCACGCTGGTTCGCATCTGTTTGCCGCTTTCCCGAAATACCCCGAGCTTACCCTGAGGCGAACAGCACGCCCCGCTCGCTCGCGCCATCAGTTCAACGCGCCATTGCATAGAGCTGGGCGTTTTTCGCCCGGTTTAGACAAAGTTGCGCGCAAAACAAGGCGACGATTTGCCGACTTTTATCTAACCGATACGTAACACAAAAGTCTGTTTTGTCAGTTAGCCGTAAGTTTTCATTCCAATAATCGTCAGCGGGTGCGCGCCCTATGCGGCCGCCTGCGAAGGCACGAACATAATTATTGGAGACGACTCATGGCAACCTTAGGCGGGCAAATTTCGCACGCGCCGATGACGAGCGACGAGAAGCGCGTCATTTTCGCGTCATCGCTCGGCACCGTGTTCGAGTGGTACGACTTCTATCTAGCGGGTTCGCTCGCGGCCTACATCAGCAAGAGTTTTTTCTCCGGCGTCAACCCGACGGCCGCTTTCATCTTCACGCTGCTCGGCTTCGCGGCGGGCTTTGCGGTGCGCCCGTTCGGCGCGCTTGTATTCGGGCGGCTCGGCGATATGGTCGGCCGCAAGTACACGTTCTTGATCACGATCATGATCATGGGCCTATCGACCTTCGTCGTGGGCTTTCTGCCGGGCTATGCGACGATCGGCTTCGCGTCCCCGGTGATCTTCATCGCGATGCGGCTGCTGCAGGGATTGGCGCTCGGCGGCGAGTACGGCGGCGCGGCCACCTATGTGGCGGAGCATGCCCCCGCGAATCGTCGCGGCTATTACACCTCTTGGATTCAGACGACGGCGACGCTCGGTTTGTTTCTCTCGCTGCTCGTGATCCTTGGCGTGCGCACGCTGATGGGGGAAGACGCATTCGGGGCGTGGGGCTGGCGCATTCCGTTCATTGCGTCGCTGATCTTGCTGGCCATCTCCGTCTGGATTCGTCTGCAACTGAGCGAGTCGCCTGCGTTCCTGCGTATCAAGGCGGAAGGCAAGACGTCGAAGGCACCGCTGACCGAATCGTTCGGCCAATGGGGCAACTTGAAAGTCGTCATCCTCGCGCTGATCGGGTTGACCGCGGGGCAAGCGGTGGTGTGGTACACGGGACAGTTCTATGCCCTCTTCTTCCTGACGCAAACGCTGAAAGTGGACGGTGCGAGCGCCAACATCCTGATCGCGCTGGCGCTGCTGATCGGCACGCCGTTCTTCGTCTTCTTCGGCTCGCTGTCGGATCGGATCGGCCGCAAGCCGGTGATCATGGCGGGCTGCTTGATTGCCGCACTGACCTACTTCCCGCTTTTCAAGGCGTTGACGCACTACGCGAATCCGACGCTTGAAGCCGCCGGGCAAAAGGCGCCGATCGTTGTCATCGCCAACCCAAGCGAGTGCTCGTTCCTGTTCAACCCGGTCGGTACGGCGAAATTCACGAGTTCGTGCGATATCGCTAAAAGCGCGTTGGCGAAATCGGGCCTGAACTACGCGAACGTAGCGGCGCCCGCGGGGACGATGGCGCAAATCAAGGTGGGCGATGCGGTAGTCGACACGTACGACGGCAAGGCGGCGGACGCGAAGGACAAGGCGAAGGCGTTCGACAAGACGCTGTCCGGCACGCTCAAGAGCGCGGGCTATCCGGCCAAGGCCGATCCGTCGCAGCTCAATTGGCCGATGACGGTGGCGATCTTGGCCCTGCTCGTGATCTACGTGACGATGGTATACGGGCCGATCGCCGCGATGCTGGTGGAAATGTTCCCGACGCGGATACGCTATACGTCGATGTCGCTGCCCTATCACATCGGCAACGGCTGGTTCGGCGGCTTCCTGCCGGCAACGGCGTTCGCGATCGTGGCGGCGCAGGGCAACATTTACTCGGGGCTGTGGTATCCGGTGGGGGTGGCGCTCGGCACCTTCGTCATCGGGATGCTGTTCGTGAAGGAGACCAAGGACTCGAACATTTATTCGAGGGATTGAGGGGCGGGTCTGGGTGGTTGGGCTTGTTGGGCGGGTCCGGATGGACGGGCGTGCACGTGAGCGACGCAAAAAATGGTTGACACCGCGCCCGCTCACGGACATAATCGACTCTCTTAGGCGAATTAGCTCAGCCGGTTAGAGCGACGGAATCATAATCCGCAGGTCCGGGGTTCGAATCCCTGATTCGCCACCAGCTTCAAGAAAAAGCCGCTGTTCCGCAAGGTTCAGCGGCTTTTTTGTTCTGGAACGCCGGTAATGCGCCCGAAACAGGCGCATTACGCATCTAAAGCGGCCAATCGTTTTAGATGGGGGGGTTTTCCAGGTGCGGGGCGGCCATGGCCGCCAGATGCTCGAGGTCAGACCTATAGCCACATTCGATAAAATGAAGGCTCCGAGAACCACCGGCTAGGACGTCCCGCGCCGCCGTCCCGCATCAGCGCCTCGAAAAACGTAGTCGTGACCTCATGGCGGACCTTTGACGGCGTTGTGATGGTCGCTGAGATACATGTATCCGGCCAACAGTTCGCGTGTAAAATCATTCACATCGCCTAG
>CAWIRZ010000002.1:0-23496 GCA_963838695.1 uncultured beta proteobacterium
ACTCGCGATCGAAGCCGGCATGCCGCCCGGCATCTTCAATGTCGTGAATGGCCGGGCGCGACGACCGGTACGGCACTCACGCGCCACCCCGATATTTCTAAGATCAGTTTCACTGGCTCAACTCGCACCGGCGCGGCGATCATGAGCGACGCGGCCCTCCATGGCACGAAGCCGGTGACGCTCGAGCTCGGAGGCAAAAGCCCGCAACTCGTTTTCGAGCGTGTGCCTAACCTGGCGCACACGGCCCTGTGCGTCGCCAAGAAGGGTTCACTCAGTAACGGCGGACAGGCGTGCGTCGCCGGCACGCGGCTTATCGTGCACGAGCGGATCGCGGAACCGTTGATCGATGCGGTGCGGCAGCAGTTGGCGCAGATTGCGCCGGGGCCCCTCTGGCGCAGCGCCACTCGCTATTCCCCGATCATCAGCCAGGACAAGCGGAGCGAATCGACTCCGTCATCGACGAAAGCCGTGCAAGCGGCGCCGAAGTGATTTTCGGTGGAGGTTACTTCGAAGGGTACCGACGGCGGCTATTTCCACCGGCCGACGCTCTTAGCTAACGTGACGTCATCGACGCCTGCGGTTCGGGAAGAATTATTCGGCCCGGTTCTGACCATTCAGACGTTTCGCGAAGAAGATGAGGGCATTGCGCTCGCCGGGCACCCGACTTACGGGCTCTGTGCCGGCGTTCATACGAGCGACATCGGGCAGGCGTTGCGTGCAATGCGCCGGATCGCGGCGGGTACCGTATGGATAAACCGGTATGGCCGCAGCGGCGACATGATTATTCCGACCGGGGGATTCAAGCAATCGGGTATCGGTAAGGATCTCGGCGCCAAGCCCTGGAAGCTAGTTTGCGTTTCAAGAGTGTGCTGATCGATTTCGATCAGACGTAACGGCGCCGCCATTGCTGGTTAGTTGATTGTCAGAATAATTTTCGTTAAGGATCTGTCATGTATAAACATACGTTGCGACGTGCTTCGGGTAAGCATGCTAGTCTCGTCCAGCGCATTTTGATTGCGGCTACCGTGGCTGCGTCCATGCTCTTGGGGGCCGGCGCACGTTTGCGCAGCACCCGTCAAGATTTCTGCTGGGACCACGCCATCCAGCATTCCCAACGCCTTCTTGGATTTGAAAACACACGAGATCGAAGGCCTCATGCCGGATGTGATTCGCGAAATCGGCAAGCGCGAAGGTTTTGACGTGTCGTTCGACGTTATCCCTTTCTCCGCATTGATCCAGTCGGTTGTCTCCGACAAGATCGATCTCATCGTTGCGGGCATGTCGCCCACGCCAAAGCGTCAAGAGGTGATCGACTTTTCGCAAAACGTGACGGAGTTCGGAAAGGGGATCATCGTTAACGCGTCGGACAAGCACGACTATCGCAACGTTCAAGATCTAAAGGGCACTATCGTCGGCGCCGGTGCCGGGGAGGAAACGGCGGATGAACTGATGAAGCTCGGGATCTTCAAAGAGGTCAAGCTGTACACCAATGGGGCGGATATGGCCCGCGATGTCGCGTTGGGCCGTATTACGGCAGCGTTCAATGATTACCCTATCCTGAAGGCGCAGGAGGCGGCCGGCACGATGCAGGGCACGCGTGTTGTCGATGGTTTCGTGCCAATGCGTAGGGTGCCGATCGCATTTGGAGTGAAGAAGGGCAACACCGCTTTGCTTTCGAAGATTAACGACGGCCTGACGAAGATAAAGGCGGACGGCACGCTCGACAAGATTCTCAAGAAATGGAAGTTCGTGGAGTGACACGACAGAGTCGATCGATTTGCATGAGCGGATAACGACGCGCAATTTGCGATTTGCGCTTTGAGCTGGGTCCTGCGACACGCGTGACACAGCTCAAGAGATGCGGTCGAGGGGTTGGGAGACAGACGGTTTGCCGGAACATATGTGCGTAGTTTGTACGATCGTCCGCGATCGATAACTACGATGAAAACCGGCGCCCGTCATGCAATGTAAAGATTATTAGAAAGGCGAATCATGCGTTGGAGCGACGTAGTCGACTTTGTCCCGATCCTGCTCGAGGGCGCCGGGATGACCATCTTCATCACGGTAAGCTGTCTGATTCTCAGTACGGCACTGGGGCTGGTTTGGGCACTTCTAAAGATGTCGCGGCATGCGCCGGTCAGGCGGGCGGCCACCACGTTGATCAACGTGGTTCGTGGGCTCCCGATGATCGTGCTGCTGTTCTACATTTACTTTGTACTGCCCTCGATTCATATCCAGATGAGCGCACTGCAAGCGAGCATCGTGGGGTTGGCATTCGGTTATTCCACGTACGTCGCGGAAATCATTCGATCGGGATCGAGGCAGTGGACCCGGCCAATACGAGGCGGCCCAGTCCATCGGCATGGGCCGGATTAAGACGATGACTCGGGTGATTCTTCCGCAAGCGATCAAGGTCGCGTTGCCGCCCTACAGCAACACGCTGGTGTCGATGCTTAAGGATTCGTCGCTCGCCTCCACCATTACCGTTGCTGAGATGACGCGCCAAGGATCCTTGATCGCCGCCGCCACCTTTCAGAACCTGACGGTATACACGCTCGTGGCGATCGGCTATCTCGCCATGAGCCTTCCGTTGATGAGTTTGACGAAGGCGCTGGAGCGGCGCTTCGGAAAACATAAGGTGAAGTGAGGCTGCCATGATCGAAATCACGGATGTGCATAAAAGCTTCAGTGGCGTGCCGGTGCTCAAAGGCATTTCGCTGAACGTTCAACAAGGCGAAGTCGTGTGTCTGATCGGGGCATCCGGCTCGGGCAAGTCGACGCTTCTTCGGTGCATCAATGCGCTGGAATCATACGATTCGGGCCAAATCAAACTGCTGGATCAAGTGGTCGAGCAGCGCTCGCGCCATATCAACCAGCTGCGCACGCAGGTGGGCATGGTCTTCCAGCGCTTTAACCTGTTCCCCCATCGCACTGCGATAGGAAACGTGATGGAGGGGCCGGTGCATGTCAAGCACGTGCCGGTTGCACAGGCTCGGCAAGACGCCATCGAGCTGCTGCATAAGGTGGGCCTCGGTCAGAAGCTGGACGCCTATCCGCATCAACTGTCGGGCGGTCAGCAGCAGCGGGTCGCGATCGCACGCTCGCTGGCAATGAAGCCCAAGGCGATGCTGTTCGACGAGCCGACTTCGGCGCTCGACCCCGAACTCGTGGGCGAAGTGCTGAACGTGATGCGCACGCTCGTACGTGAAGGGATGACGATGCTGGTCGTCACGCACGAAATGGGCTTTGCGCGCGAAGTGGCCGACCGTGTGTGCTTCCTGCACGCGGGCCTGATCATCGAGGAAGGCAGTGCTCAGCAAGTGCTCGGTTCGCCGCGCGAGGCACGCACCCGCGAGTTTTTGCGCCATGTACTGACTCATCGCGTGGAAGATCCGCATGCCCATAACGGCGAAACAGGCGCCGTGGCATGAATGAAATCAACGTTGATTGGGTGCATGTCGCATGGCTATTACCCTTGCCTCGGCCCGTTGCTGGCTAAGTAAAACGATGGAAGTCTGAAATGCTCAGAGTTGAAGAGGTGTACGATACACCTGGCTTTTCAAGCGTCGCCGATGTCGTCTTGATCGGTGCCGGGATCGTCGGGACAGCTACGGCCTATGAATTGGCGCGTCGCGGTGTTTCGGTTACGCTGATCGACAAAGGGATTGTCGGTGGCGAGCAGTCGGGGCGCAATTGGGGCTGGGTCCGCCAACAGAACCGCGACATGTTCGAACTGCCGCTCGCCATGCGTAGCCTACGTCGTTGGGGCGAATTGCGAGATGAGATACAGATCGACCTCGGCTTTCGCCGCGAAGGTATTCTTTATGCGAGCAACGAAGCAAAAAAGATCGCCCAGTGGGAGACTTGGTGCAAGCAGGCCAGGGAGATGGGGTTTGTCAGTCACCCGCTTAGCTCGGCCGAAATCAATAGCCGCGTTCCCCGTGGCGGTCCGCGGTACGCGGGTGGCGTCTGGTCGCCCGACGACGGGCGTGCTGAGCCTTCGCGCGCCGCACCCGCTCTAGCTGAGGGGGCGAAACGCAGCGGCGCGTTGCTCTACCAAAACTGCGCAGCACGTGGCCTGGAATTCAGCGCGGGGCGTGTCAGTGGTGTGTGGACCGAACGCGGTTTGATCAAGGCCAGCGCAGTGGTATGCGCCGGTGGTGCTTGGAGTTCACGTTTTTGTCAGCGTCACGGCGTCGACCTACCCGCGGTGAATGTTGTGGGGACCGCGATGCGAACGTCTGTTGCAGCGAACGTCGTCAACGGTTGCTTCAGCGGTCCCGATTTTGCATTGCGCCGTCGGCTTGATGGCGCCTACACCCTAGCGATTCCGGGTTTCGGTCGGATCGACTTAGCGCCGCTTGGGCTTAAGAACGCGTTAAAGTATTACCGCAACTATCGAAACGATCTTGGTAAAAAACTTAAGTACCGGTTGTCGACGCACTGGTTCGAAGGTCCCGAGGCATCGGCAAGCTGGGAATTTGACCAGGTTTCGCCGTTTGAACGCTGCCGCGTACTGGATCCTAAGCCCGATCTCGAGTTTATAAAAACTGCCCTCGATAACGTTAAGCGCGCTATCCCGGAGTTTTCCGACATGAGGATTGTGCACGCTTGGGCTGGCGCGATTGATACGACGCCCGACCTCATCCCCATTATCTCGGACGTTGCCAAACTTCCTGGCTTCTATGTCGCGACTGGGTTCAGTGGTCATGGCTTTGCACTTGGCCCGGCGGCAGGCGAGCTTGTGGCCGACATGGTGACGGGTGCGAAACCAATGATGGATATCTCGCCTTACCGCCTCAGCCGCTTTGCAGACGGCACTTCCTTAAAAGTGCCGGAAATGATGTGAGAAGCATATAAGCGGGTCGCCCAGCTCGTGCGATCTCCCCACCGTAGGAAGCGCTAGCGCAAGCTACTCCGGCCGTCTGCAGGGGCAATCCGCTAATTTCGGGATCGTCGTAGTGGGCGAATTTTCACATGCGCTTGTCGGCCAACAACAGGTCGATGACCGACTCGAGTGACGGCGCCAACGTCTTCGCTTTCTTGTGCGCGAGATAAGTGCGCCGGACCATGGCGGGATAGATTGGGACGATATGCATCTGCGCGGATGTCTGCTGCACGGGTTCGACCGGCAGCAGCGCGGCCCCATAACCGGCGGCGACTAGACTCTTGAGTGCTTCGCCATTATCGAGGGCGATCTTCGGCTGCGGGAAAAATCCTGCCTGCCCAAACCAACGCACAGTCTGATGGCGTAATGCACTGCCAGGTTCATTCATCAACAATGGATGTTCATGCAGCCAGGCGGGCGTAATCCGTTTGGGCGCGGCCCAGGCGGCAGGTAGGTACGCCATGATCGAATCGGTTCGCCACCCGATGAATGTCAGGTCGCTCTGACGGACAGCGGCACCCACCAGCGCTAGGTCCAGTTCGCCCGACTGCAATTTCTCCACTGCCATCGCCGTAGTGGTCACGGCCAGGTTGACCTTGACGTCCGGGCGCATCGCGGCCATGCGATGTAGCAACCTCGGAATGTGATGGGCAAGCAGGCCGGCCGAAGCTCCAAGGTTGACTTCGCCCAGCCGACCGTCCTTATGGTTTCGGATAGCTTCGGTGGCGTGGTCTGCCAAGTCCAGCAGCTTGCGGGCGTAGTCGATAAGAATCATGCCTGCCGGTGTCGCTGTCACCCCCCGCCGGCCGCGGTCCAGCAAGCGAACGTCGAGGCGCGACTCCAGATCCCGCAGATGCAGAGAAATGGTGGGTTGCGCCAGGTTGAGCGCCGCCGCCGCGTTGGCGAAAGACCCGAGGTCTATCACCGCTAGGAGCGTTCTCAGATGGTCCAGGTTGAGTTCTCGCATCAGAAATCCTGATGTATTGTCCAAGTTAATTCAATTTTACTTCCCTAATCGACGGTGACAAAATTTTCCTATTCATTCAAATGCATCGAACAGGAGCGTCGCTATGAGGTACATCTCGACTCGGGGCAGCAGCGTCGAGCGGCGGTTTTCCGAAATTTTGATGGGGGGACTGGCGCCGGACGGCGGGCTCTACGTGCCCATCGCATACCCAAAGGTCGATGACGCAACTCTGCAGCATTGGCGCGGCCTGTCGTACGCTGAATTAGCGCTCGAGATTGTCTCACTGTATATCGACGATATCCCGCCCGGCGACCTGCGCGCGATGATGTGCAAGACTTATACGGCGCAGACCTATTGCAACGTGCGAGAAGGCGAAAGCGCGGCGCAAATCGCGCCGCTGAAGACGCTGGGTATCGAAAACGGCGCACCGATTTCGCTACTGGAGTTATCCAACGGTCCGACGCTGGCGTTCAAGGACATGGCGATGCAGCTGCTCGGCAACCTGTTCGAGTACACGCTGGCGAAGCAGGAGAGACGCTCAATATCCTCGGCGCGACGTCCGGCGACACCGGCAGCGCAGCCGAATACGCGATGCGCGGCAAGCAGGGCGTGCGCGTATTCATGCTGTCGCCGCACAGGAGGATGAGCGCGTTCCAGACCGCGCAGATGTTCAGCCTGCAGGACCCGAACATCTTCAATCTCGGCGGTCGAAGGCGACTTCGACGACTGCCAGGACATCGTCAAAGCGGTATCGAACGATCATGCGTTCAAGGCGCAGCATAAGATCGGCACGGTCAATTCGATCAACTGGGCGCGCGTCGTTGCGCAGGTCGTCTATTACTTCAAGGGCTATTTCGCCGCGACCAAGCGAACGACGAGCGAGTCTCGTTTACCGTGCCGTCAGGGAATTTCGGCAACGTCTGCGCCGGGCACATCGCGCGCATGATGGGCTTGCCGATCGACAAGCTGGTCGTCGCCACCAACGAGAACGACGTGCTCGACGAATTTTTCCGTACCGGCGTCTATCGCGTGCGCGGTGCAGCCGAGACCTACCACACCAGCAGCCCGAGCATGGACATCTCGAAGGCGTCGAACTTCGAACGCTTCGTGTTCGATCTGCTGGGCCGCGATCCGGCTCGTGTACAGAGCTTATTCCGTGACGTCGAGGAGAAGGGCGGCTTCGATCTTGCGGCTAGCGGCGATTTTGCGAGCGTGAAGGAATTCGGCTTCGTAGTCGGGGCGCAGCAGCTCATGCGGAACGCGTGAACACGATCCGCGACGTGTTTGCGCGCTACGACACGATGATCGACACCCACACGGCAGACGGCATGAAGGTCGCGCGCGAACATCTGCAGCCCGGCGTGCCGATGATCGTCCTGGAGACGGCGCAGCCGATCAAGTTCGGCGACACGATCCGTGAGGCGCTGCAGCAAGAGCCCGCGAGGCCGGCAGCGTTCACGGGGTTGGAGTCACTACCGCGTCGGTTTGACGTACTGCCGAACGACACGCAGCGGGTTAAGGATTTCGTCTCGGCAAGCAGCGTGACTGACTTTATCCCTCCTGTTCGCTAGCGGCCCTGAAGTAACGCAAAGGCAGTTGTCGCGGGCGTGAATAACGCTCGGAGTCTGCGGTTTCGTGCTGCTATTCCGGTGTAATTTTCGCGCGAGCACGCGTACCCTATTGCGCGTTCAATCATCCGACCTGGGGGCTCCATAATGTTATCGTCATTCGTGCACGCGTGATTTGCGCATGCGTAGCGCTCGTTGTTTTGTCAATCGTTTCCAGTAAATTCGCCAATTATTTCATTGCAAAGTCGACCATCGAGGAAGCAATCGACCGCGACTTGACCTCGACTGCGGACAACCGTGCTGCGGCAATCGGCGAATGGGTCGCCGCGAAAACCCTGATGATTTCGTCGCTTCAGAACGCCGTCTTAAAACCCGACTCCATGCCGCTGCTCGATCAAGTTGCTGCGGCAGGCGGATTCTGGGACGTCGGGGTGGGTTATCCGGATAAGACAAGGCGAAGTTCACCGGCTGGCCTAACATTCCCGCCAGCTACGATCCCACTAGCCGACCCTGGTACAAGGCCGCATTGCAAGCCGGTAAGCCTGTCGCTACGCCTTACGTGAGCACGAGCGGTGCATTGCTAGTCGCTTTGACGGTGCCCGTCATACGCGATGGCGTACTGAAGGCCATCGTAGTGGGGGATATCGCGTTAGACGGCGTGGTGGACAGCGTAAAAGCCGATCCATCCGACTCCGTCGAAGTTCGGCGTGCTGGTCGATAGCACTGGTCGCATCATCGCCCACCCGGACCGCAAGCTGAGGTTCAAGTCCGATACCGATATCGCTGCCGATTTCCCTGAGGCGGTGGTTGCTTCCACCGGCACACAGCAGGTACCCGGAGAGCTAACGGTAAATAAAAGGACGAAGCTAATCCACACAATCGGTGCCGGGTACCGATTGGCAAGTCGTGGTCGCGCTCGACAGATCGGAGGCGACGGCGGGCCTTCGGTCGCTCATGATCGCCTCTATCGTATGTTTCCTGATTATCGTCGGCATCGCGTCTGTCATCGTAGGGCCCATCACCGCGACGGCGTTCCGCCGTCTTCGAGAGTGTGTGCCGCCATGGCGGCTATCGGTTCGGGCACCGGTGACTTGACTCAGCGTTTGTCGGCGGACGGCAACGACGAAGTGGCCGACATCGCGCGGTCTTTCAACGAGTTCGTCGATAAGCTTCAGAGTGTAATGTTGCGGATCCGCAATAGCAGCGAGTCAGTGCGCACCGCCTCGGCCACGAAATTGCAGCGGCGAGCCAAGACCTATCGTCCCGCACGGAATCGGCTGCAGCCAGCCTGGAACAAACGGCAGCATCGATGGATGAAATCTCGGGCACGATCGATCGATCTGCCACGGCGGCTCGCGAGGCCGACGAGCGCTCGGCTGCCGCCACGAAGATCGCCGCGCATGGCGGTGAAGTAGTGTCGGATGTCGTCGGCACGATGGCGAAGATCGAGGAGGCGTCCGATCGGATCGGTGCGATCACTGGCGTCATCGACGGCATTGCATTCCAGACCAATCTCCTTGCGCTCAATGCTGCTGTCGAAGCCGCCCGGGCGGGGGAGCAAGGTCGAGGCTTCGCGGTAGTCGCACAAGAGGTCCGTAGCCTCGCGCAACGCAGTGCGCAGGCAGCGCGCGAAATCAAACAACTCGTCGGATCGACCGTCGCAAGCGTCACCGCCGGTTCCGTTCAGGTCCGCCAGGCGGGCCAGACGATGACCGAGATCGTCGGTAATGTGGCGGATGTCCAATCGATCATTTCGGCGATCACGCGCGGCAGGCGAGCAACTCGCGGATTCAGGAGGTTAACCGCGCGGTTATACAGCTCGACGGTATGGTGCAGCAGAATGCTGCGCTGGTGGAACAGACGGCAGCCGCATCGACTGCATTACAGGCGCAGGCAAAGACCCTAGCATCCACGATCGGGCAGTTCAAGGTGGAGTAGGGGCGACGGGGTTGACGACGCATCATCGATGCACCGACATCCGTGCGTGCGATGGGCGCGTCGTGATGTGCCTTGGGAATGTACTTCACGACACACTCGAAAGCTCGCGAACGACCTCATCCGCCACGCTACGCACCTCTTGAAAAACGCATCGACGAGGCTTGAGTTCTGCGAAGCGGGCATACGACAGTCTGGACCGAAAGTACACTTCCGGCTCGAAGCGGCGCAGGACGATGCGCTCGTGCATTCCGCCGGCAAATAGTGGATGGATCAACGAGACGCCTAAGCCCGACGCGACGAATTCGCACACGCTTGGGGCGTTATCGGTTTCGAGCACGACGTTAAGGCGCACATTGTTATCTTCGAACAGCGTTTCCACCAGTTGCCGCGTCTGGCTCATAAAGAAGAAGGTGACGCACTCGGTAATTTATCGAGATCGCGTGGCCGAATTCACCTTTTTCTTGCACAACGGATGTGCGGGCGGCAGCGCACAGACGAGCGCGTGCTCAATCAGCGGTTCGCGTGTGAGGTAAGTATTGTCCACGAGGCCGTTGACCAGGCCCAGGTCGAGCTGTCGAGTCACGAGCCATTCCGTCACGATCTGCGAACTCCGCGAATGTATGGACAACGTGATGTCGGGATGCGTTTTCAAAAAATTGAGCGTGACGCGCCGTATGAACGAGCCGCCTAACGCGGGCAGTGTGCCGATGTTCAAGTGGCTCTGCTCGTCTCGTCGGATCGAGTCGATGGCCTGTTCGAGTTGCCGCAAACCGGCGAAGATCCGATCGATCTCGGCATACAGCCGCATCCCCTGACGCGTGGGCGCGAGTTTGCCCCGCACGCGATCGAACAAGGTCAAACCGGAATCCTCTTCGAGGTAGTTCAGCATCTTGCTGACCGCCGGCTGCGAAATATAGAGAATTTCGGCGGCACGGCTCACGGTGCCTTGTTCGATGACGGCCTTGAACGCTTCGATCTGTCGTAGATTCACCTGACGCTTCACGCCATCACCCCACGGAATCGATTGATAGGACGAGCCACTTGAACCGTAGGATGATGCCTCGATTCCGCACGCGGCGCTCGCAATCGGAATCGCTTGCCGAACGAGTGGATTTGCGCGTACACGTCCCCATGCATGCAACGGAAAGTAGCATGCCACTTGCCTCTCCGATGCGGCTGCGCCGAGGGCTGGCACGTGTTCGATGCAGCGTCCGGTGGCGCGTGTACAACGCGGGATGAAGGCGCACCCGGCAGGCAAGTGCGTGGGAGACGGGATCTCTCCATCGATCTTCGAGAAGCCAAGCCGTCCGCGCGGGTCCGGCACGGGCGAGGAATCTCTGAGCACCCGGCTATACGGGTGTGCCGGCGTGTCGAGCAACGCGCGCGTCGGCCCGCTCTCGACAATGCGGCCCAAATACATGACGCTGACGGTATCGCAGAACTGGCGAACCACGCCGAGGTCGTGCGAGACGAATACGAACGATAGCCCGCGTTCTTGGCGTAGTTTTTGGAGCAGTTGAAGGATTTGCGCCTGCACTGATACGTCGAGCGCCGACACAGGTTCGTCGGCAATGATCAACTCAGGGTCGAGCACGAGCGCGCGTGCAATCCCAACGCGCTGGCGCTGGCCGCCTGAGAACTCATACGGATAACGATCCAGTGCGTCGAGCGGCAAGCCGACATCCAACAACGTCGGCGAAACTTTCTCGCGGATGGCGCGCGCGTTGCCCTCCACGGCACCCGTAGCGGCTCCTCAAGTGTTTGCCTGACGGTTCGGCGCGGGTTGAGCGACGCGTAGGGGTCCTGAAATACGATCTGGATGCGCTGACGCAGCGCACGCATTTGCGCGGCGCTAGCGCGTCTCAAATCGGTGCCGTCGAAGACGATAGAGCCGGAATCGGGCTCGATGAGACGCAGCAGCGTTCGAGCAACGGTCGATTTTCCGCAGCCGGATTCGCCTACGAGACCCATCGAACTGCCTCTATTCACGGTGAACGACACTTCGTTGACAGCGCGCACGATTGTTTTCGATCCACCAAACCGGCCGCCGCCGCTCACAAAATGTTTGACTAAATTGTCGACACGCAAGAGTGCACTCATAGCGACACTTCCGAATTCGTTTGTGATTGCTCAACCCGTACCGGACAACGCACGCTGTGCCCCGGGGCGCTGCCCGGTACGGGCAGCAAGTCCGGATGCCCCCGTTCGCAGCTTGCCTGCCGATACGGGCAGCGCTCGGCGAATGCACAACCGGACGGCATTGTCGCGAGCGTGGGCGCCTGCCCGGGAATGGCTTGAAGCACACCCATATCGACGTCCACGCGCGGCATTGCCCTTAGGAGCGCTTGAGTGTAGGGATGCGTGGGCCGGGCAAAGAGCGAGTCGACATCCGCGACTTCGACGATCTCGCCCGCATACATGACCGCGACGCGATCGGCGATTTGCGCCACGACCCCTAGGTTGTGCGTGATGAACAATATCGACATCCCGTGCGCGGCTTGCAACTGCTTGAGCACCGCCAATATCTGCGCTTGTATCGTGACGTCCAGCGCGGTAGTGGGTTCGTCGGCAACGAGCAGCGCCGGTTTGCAGGCGAGCGCCATCGCGATCATCGCGCGTTGGCGCATGCCACCCGAGAATTGGTGCGGGTAGTCGTCGAAGCGGTTCTCTAGCCCCCGGGATGCCCACTTCCCGCAAGGCAACATCGAGCGCGCGCCGGCGCGCATCGGCGTACGGGACGTCATGATGTTGGCGAATCGCCTCCACGATTTGATCGCCCACGCGCATGGTCGGATTGAGAAGTCAAGAGGTCCTGAAACACCATCGCGATGCGATTGCCGCGCACGCGCGTAAGCTGCGCTTCGGGTAGGGCGGACAGATCGCGCCCTTCGAGCAGAATCTGCCCGCCGGCATGACGTGCGGCGGTTGTCGGCAGCAACCGTAAGATCGATAGCGCGGTCACGCTTTTGCCGCTGCCCGATTCGCCGACTAGCGCCACCGTCTCGTTGCGCGCGATATCGAGCGAACACCGCGTACGGCGGCATGCCATTGCTGACGAATGCGGAACTCCGTGCGCAATTCGCGGAGCGATAAAACGGCCGGAGGCTGAGTCGTCGCGTGTCTCATTGTTTTTCTCCGCGAAGCTTGGGATCGAGTGCGTCGCGCAAGGCGTCGCCCAATAGGTTCAAGGCGAGGACCGTGAGGAGAATGGCGAGACAGGGAAAAACGATCAGCCACCACGCATCGAGAATATTGTCGAAGCCGTCGCGAATCATGCCGCCCCACGTTGCAACGGGCGGCGGCACGCCGAGTCCCACGAAGCTGAGGGATGCCTCCGTGCGGATTGCCGTGGCCATCCACATCGATCCCAGCACGATCACCTCGGAAATCATATTCGGCAGGATATGCACGGCCATCAAGCGAATCGGCCCGTACCCGAGGGCGCGACCCGCTTCGATGAAGTCGCGCTGCTTGAGTGCGATCGTCGGCGCGCGAGCCACGCGCACGAATGGCGCAATCTCGGTGATGGCGATCGCCACGATCAGGTTTTCCAAACTAGCACCGAGCATGGCCGCCACCATGAGCCCGAGCAATAGCGCGGGAAACGACAGTAAAACATCGACGAGCCCCATCACGAGTTGGTCGATCCAGCCGCCCAAATAGCCCGCGACTATCCCGAGCGACGAGCCCACGACCATGGCGATCGACACGGCAAGAAAGCCAACGAGCAGTGAAATTCGCGCACCGTAGATAAGGCGCGAGAACACGTCTCGACCATAGCTGTCCGTGCCGAGCCAGTACTGCGCCGAGGGCGGGTCTAAACGATAGGCGATGTGCTGTTCGATCGGATTGTGCGGCGAGATCCACGGCGCGAACACGGCAGCGATAATCACCGCTGCGAGCAGGATCAAACCGAGCCATGCGATGCGATTGCCGAGCAACGTTCGCCATGGTTTACGAGCACGAGGGGCGGGCGCTGCGCCCGGAGATGAAGTGGCGACGGTACTCATTTGTATTTCACTCGCGGGTCGACCCACGCATAGGCGAGGTCGGTCAACAGATTAACGACAATGACGCAAAACGCGAACACGATCATGAGGCCTTGCAGCAGTGTGTAATCGCGCTGGTTCAGCGCCCCGAGAATCAGTTTTCCAATGCCGGGCCGGTTGAAGACGATCTCGGTCAGGACCGAGTTGCCGATCAGCGTGCCGAAATAAAGTCCGACCACCGTCAGGATCGGGATCAACGCATTGCGCAGCGCATGCCTTAGGACGAGTTGCCGGGTCGCAACCCTTTGGCTCTAGCCGTGCGGATGTAGTCTTCGCCCAGCACATTGAGCATCGACGAACGGGTGACGCGAGTCACGTAGGCCGTCATGATCAAGCCCAAGTTGAAGGCCGGCAGTACCAGGCCGCGCCACTGTCCCCATGGGTTTCCCGAGGTCGTGCTGCCGATGACGGGAAACCAATCGAGCTCGATGGCGAATGCGAGCAGCATCAAGATGCCCGAGACGAATGCCGGAAACGACAGCCCGGCTAGCGAAAGCATGCGCGTGACGTAGTCGGGCCACGCATTTCGCCGCAGGGCGGCCCAGATACCAAGCGGCAACCCGAGGCCGATGCCGATCAGCATGGCGGCAAGCGTCAGTTGCAGTGTCCATGGCAGCACGGCTGCGACCTCTCGCACGACGCTTTGACCGTTCGCGAGCGAGCGCCCGAGATTGCCGCTAAGCACGTCGCCCAAAAAGTGCAGATACTGCACATGCAGCGGCAAGTTCAAACCGAGCTGGTTGCGCAGCGCGGAGAGTGCTTGCGCGCTTGCTTGATCGCCGAGGATGGCCGCGGCTGGGTCGCCCGGTACTAGGCGCACCAGCACGAATCCGCGGTCAGCATGGCCAGCAGGGTAGGGATGGCAAGTAGCAGGCGCTTGAAGGAATATCGAATCATGCGGACACCTCGGAAGGCGATGCAACCATCAGGCGTTGCGCGTTGAGTGCCGCGATGGGGCGGCGGGTGGTGCCGTTGACGATCAGATCCGTTAGCACGGCACCGACGACGGGCGCGAGCTGAAAGCCGTGGCCCGAGTATCCGAAAGCATGGAAAACGCCGGGCGCATGCACCGAGGGCCCGACGACGGGCAGCATGTCCGCTGTTTTGGCCTCGAGGCCGGACCAGACCCGGACGATGCGAATATCGCGGACGCACGGGAATATGTCCGTCGCGGCGCGCGCACCTTTAGACAAGATGCCCATTCGTACTTCGGAGGTCTCGCGATCAGAATCAGGCACGCCTTGCAGGCCGCCACCGATGACCAGCGTGCCTTGGTCGGACTGCTTGAAAGACAGCGACCGTCCCATGGCCGATACGACCGGTTCGATCATCGGGGCCATCCGTTCGGAGACGATCATCATCGAAGACTTCGTGCCGAGCGGGATGGCATCGCCCACCATGGCCGCGACGCGGCCGCCCCAGGCGCCCGCCGCATTGACGATCGTGGGTACGACGAGCGGCGGCCTACGGTGTGCTCGGTCGCCATTCGAAGAAGAATTCCTATCGACATCGATGGCCCAGTCCTGTCCGTGCCGCTCGATGCTGCGCACGCCGCACGCTTCGCGAATCTCGACCCCCGCCGCTTCCGCACTGCGCCGAAACGCGGCGAGCGTGCGATGCGGATCCGCGGCGCCGTTGTCGACGGCGATCGACGCGCCGATGCAATGGGCGCTGATGGCAGGCACCCGTCTACGTAGTTCGTTGACGTCGATGATGGCCTCATGGGTGTAACCCCTGGCGTTGAGTTCGGTCACGCGCGCTTCGAGCTTCGACAGGTTTTTATCGTTCTCGGCCACGCAAATCTGACCATGCGCATGGAAGCCGCAATCGTCGTCGACGAGCGATTCGATGCGGTGCCACATTGCCATCGATTCAAGCGAGAGATCCAATTCGCGCAAGTCGCGATTGAGCGTGCGCACCCCGGCGGCCGACGCCCCCGATGCGTGCCTACCGACCCAGGCCCGCTCGAGCACGACAACGCGCTTGCCGGCACGCGCGAGCTGCAAAGCCGCTGACAGTCCGTGCAAGCCGCCGCCGACCACGGCGATGTCGAACACTGCCGGACTTGTCACGTGTCGCCTCCTGTATCGAGCGAGGCGGGCTCGCCGAGCGTCAACGGTTTCAATGGCGGCCGAATTCGATAGAAGCCGATGTCTTGGACCGGTTTGCCATGCACGCCAGCCAAGATATGCGCCACGGTGTATCCGCATTGGCGGCCCTGGCACGGCCCCATGCCCGCACGCGTGAACGCCTTGATTTGATTGGGTCCCGGCTGCCCGATCCGAGCCGCCGTGCGGATTTGGCCGGCGGTAAGCTCCTCGCAGCGACAGACCAGCGTGTCGTCCGCCGGATCGAACAGGTCTGCCCGCGGCGGGTACAACGCGTCGAGCAGCGGACGAATCGATAGTTCTGACGCAAGCTTCTGCCGCACGGGCACCGCCAAACGCCGCGCCGCTTCTTCGGTCAACTTGCCCGCGCGCGCCGCGATACCGAGGGCTGCGATCTCGCCGCGCGTCAGGCCGCGCGCGCGCCGCCAATACCTGCGCCGTCGCCGGCCGAAAAGATCCCGGGCTTGCTCGTCTGCCCCCACTCATCGAGCTTTGGTGCTAGGCAACGTTGATCGGCGAGCCAATCATGGGCACACCCGAGCGCCTGCGTCATATGAATCGAAGGCGCGCGCCCTCCATGAACGAGCAGCGTGTCCGCGTCAAGTCGTCTGCGAATGATTGTCGGCCGTGCGATAGACGATATGCGCCGGCGCTCGCGCGCCTCTCCACGAAATTGGGTGACCCCTCGAACAATTGGAAAGCCGGCACGCCGTAGCTGGCGTGTCCAACTCAAGACCTTCCAGGAGATCCTTTCCAGGCATGTAATGCACGAACCGTATGCGGCAACGCGCGCGACCAGCCGCCGGTGGGAGCGGTGTCAGCCAACCGGCGATACGCCCACCGGCGCGGAGCAGTTGCACCATGTAAAGCAGAACAAGCGGCCCGTTACCCGCTATCCACACCGGCGACTGCCGGGATTTCGCGCGCAGTCTTCAAGAGGATTTGTGCTGCTCCGACGGTCAGCACGCAGGCAATGTCCATCCCGCGGGAACGGCGCGGAGACGTCTTGCGCCCCCGTGGCCAGTAGCACATTGGCGGCTTGCACGCACTCCGCTTGTCGCTCACGACTCATAAAGACGTTCCAGCCGGGCTCGATCTGCCAGACCTGTGCTACAAAATGGTCCCAAGGCGCCGCTCGGACCGGAAGGCTTGGGTGAGCGGAAGGCCTCCCCACGGTATATTCTCGCCAAGGAGCGCTCCGATTCGGGTCTTGGCTTGCGCTTCGACGGCACGCCATATCTGACCGCCTGGGGTTTGCTGATCGTCGACAACTAGCACGCTTAGGCCTAGGTTACGCGCTCGTAAGGCGGCGCTCATGCCTGCCGGACCGGCGCCGACGATCAGTAAGTCGAATGCGCGAGTCATCTCGACGCTCCTTCTCGGTATGCCATTGCGAGAAACTGCGACGCCGACAATGGCTTCGTCGCGAGATGGGCTGCCGGCGCCGGCACGCGGCGACCTGTTGTCGCTCGATGCGCATGCCGTCGCGCACGGCACGAGACACGTTTGAACGGAGCCTACACCGTCGACATTGGCCAAACACTCGAAACATACGCCCATCATGCAATAGGGTGTGCGCGGACTGCCGTTGACGGGCGTCGTGCGGGAGATCGGCGGATCGAGCCGCAGCAATACGGCGGCCACGCTTTCGCCCGGCTCGGCAATCACCGTTTGTCCATCGATCGTCACGGTCAATTCAGCGGGGGCTATTGCCCCGGGGTCAGGCGGTTTCCGGAACATTGAAGCGTCCATGGTGAAAGATCTGAAGCGTTCCGGAATCCGTGCTTGCGCGAATGCGGCAGCAAGCGGTCCGGCATGGAAGGCGGCGAGGGTGATGCCGGAGTGGCACGGGCGATCCAAGCACCGGGGTGATCGGAGGATTCGGCATAGATCGGGCAGCCATCGGGGGTCATGACGCGCAGGCATGACCAATGCCGCACGAGTTGCGCGTGTCGCAACGCGGGCAACAAGCGTGGCTTGTCGGCTCATATGTGCCGCTGCAGCCGTCGTGGTACTCAGGTCGTAGCCACCTCCTCCTGCGTAACGCCGATCATTACCGTGCCTTCCGCTGTCTGGCGCAGCCCGCTGGCCGGCAACGGCAGAAGCGGGGCTAAACGTTCGGTAACGAGGAGTTGTCCGCGTTGCGGACGCAGCGGAACATCGAGTCCGACCATCGGACCGAGCGCTTGCGGAGCCGAGACCGGCGGCGATGACGACGCGCCCCCTCGAAGCGCCGCGTACCGACGTGTATCGCGAAACCCCACCGGCGCGCGGTGCAATGTGCGATACAGGGCTGTTGGTGCGCAGATCGCCTCCGTGTACTTGAACCCCGCGCTGTAACGCCGCCAATAAGCGGAGCGGATTGACATGACCGTCCATATGGCCGTAGCTCGCGCCGCTCACCTCGGATCCGAACTCCACCTTCGGGAAAAGGCGCTGCAATTGCGCACGATCGAGCATCTCCGCGCTAGGCGCATGGTGGGCAACTGGCCGTCCATGCGCGCGAGCTTCAGAGGATCGTTGTTCCCATTGCGATTGACCCACGCAAAAGTGAATGCCGCCTTCGGCTCGGTAATACGATGTCGATGCCGCTATCCGAGCTCAATTCGCGTGCGAACGCTGCCCAAAGCGCCGCGGATTCGCGCGTCAGGCGTGCATACGCGGGCTGGCCGAAGCCCTTGCCCTGCACCCAGACGAGGCCAAAGTTGGCCTTCGCCGGCACGAAAGTCGCCGTCCGTGCCGTCAAGCACGAGCACGCGCAGGCCGCTTCGGGCTAAGCCGTATGCGATCGCGGTTCCCACCACGCCGGCGCCGACTACGATCAGGTCAAAGGATAGCGTGTCATGCGTATATTCAGTCCTACTAACTAAAGTCATTTGAATGTTCTGGAAATCGCGTCGTCAGGCACTAATTTTCGCGAGCGATCGGTTACAGACCGCCCGATTCATGCACGCATCGAAGCCTTCCTTCAGTGGCTGGTCAGCGTCGTCTTCTCCGTGATTGGCGGAGCCAGATTCAGTGCCCCCTCAAGTCGTAGCCGTACTGCACTTTGTCGCTATGCACCCAGACTTTGGAGCAAGCCGAAGAGGGGCACGGCGCAAACGTCGTCGTGAATTTTCTGCTGCGCGCTTTTCCAGAGCGCCATTCTCTTGTTCATATCCGGCTCCACGTGCGCGGCGCGGATATCGGCGTCTGCCGCGGAGCAATGAGAGAAGTTCGACATTGCAGTCGGCGTATCTCACCGACGAAGCCGAATCGTAGAACTGCGCTCAGCCAAATGTCGGCGCTCGGATAACGTGCCGCGCCATAAAAAACCAGGCCGCTTAGGTCTTTTCTGCTCTGCGCCTGATAAGTCGAATGATCGACGACCTGCATCTCGAGTTTGATGCCGGCCTTGGCCAACTGAGCTTGGACGATTTCCATGATCGGTTGCTGCGCCGAGATGTTCGACACGATCGACTTTGATCGTGATGCGTTCGGGTACTTACCGGCTTCGGCGAGCAGTTTGCGCGCGCGTGCGACATCGTAGGGATAGCCGCCGCTCGAGCAATCCTCTCCGATAACCGGGTGGCACCGACGAGCACCCTTTGATGGCGACGTCCGACCCGACGTAATGCATGATCTCGTCCGCGTCCACCGATGCTGCAATGGCTTGGCGTACCTTCGATGTTGTCGAGCGGCTTGATCGTCCGGTTGAGGTATAGGGTGCGAAATTCGGCGGGCTGGAAGATGTCGACATGCGTGCCGCTGCGCTTGCGCTCGCGTTCGACCCAGCGCTTTTCGCGCTTGCCGTAGATCACGTCGAGTTCGCCGGAATCGAATGCCAACTCGCGATTGCTGTCCGACGGGATCATCCGGTACGTGATGCCGGCCAGCTTGGGCTTGCCGAGGAAGTATTGATCGTTCGCGAGCAACTTGACGTATTGCTGGGTGACATGCTGGCTGAATACGAAGGGGCCCATGCCGATAGGATGGTTGCCGAATTGGTTGCCGTATTTCTCGGCCGCTTTCATGCTGACGATATAGCCGCCGTGGTAGTTCGAGACGCGCCCGAGAAAGGTCGCATCGGGGTACTTCAGTGTGACGCGCACGGTATAAGGATCGATCGATTCGACGTTCTGAATTTCGGCGAAGTCCGCCGCGAAGCTCGAGCGCTTGGGGTCTGCCGCACGTTTGAGCGAGTAGACGACATCGGCCGAGGTCAAGTCGCCCCAATCGCCGTGAAACTTGACGCCGTGACGCAGATTGAATGTCCACACTTTGTTGTCCTGCGACGATTTCCAGCTTTCGGCTAAGTCGGCCTCGAGCGATTTCGGATCGGCGCTGCCGGGCGCAAAGCGCACCAGTCCGTTGAAGATCTCCGCTACGACGCTCACGTCGTTGGTCGAAGTGGCACGATCCGGATCGAGCGTCACGATGTCTTCTGCACCGGAACTCACGCGGATTACCGGGCGTGGATCGGTCTGTGCATGTGCTGCGAGCGGAAGCGACGCGCTCGCGGCAACGAGCGAAGCAATGAGCGGTGGGAAGAGTCGACGGTCCATGTGATCCGTTATTGAGTCGAGAACCACGGGGCAACACGCATCGTGGGTGAGCGTGGTTACGGTAGAGCCGTCATATTTCGGTGTCAAAGACCAGTATCGGGCCGGGCTATTCCGCAGAGTTATAGGTCGGGTTTTCCCTATCCTCCGGACATTCTTCTTGTCACGGCGTCCGAACCATTGCGGTAGGGGCAATGTATCCCTTTGCAGCGGATACCTACTATCTCCGAAAGCGATAGTGGTCCAGCGAATAACCGCAAACCCAGATAGACATTGGCTTGCATGGACCGTCCGACAGGCCGCCGCCTTACTACTCCGTAATTTCACTCATTTGACGTCTGCGAACCCCGCAGTCACGATTCGTATCCCGATGCGACTTCGTTCGACCATGAACGGCGGGTCTAGATCGAATCCGCGGCGAGTACACGGGCGACATACTTAACCATTGCGGACCGCACAGGAGACAGTCAATGAGCCGAAACGAATCGGTCGACGTACAGACCTTCATTAACGAGCACCCGTTCGGAAGGTTTCAATGGCTCATTTTTTTCATGTGCTTTGCCATCGTCATACTCGATGGTTTCGACACGGCCGCCATAGGCTTCATCGCTCCATCGCTGCTTACGGAGTGGCATCTTGCCAAGCCTGACCTCGCCCCGGTACTCAGCGCGGCTTTGTTCGGCCTCGCTTGCGGCTCGCTAGCAGCGGGTCCCTTGTCGGACCGGCTGGGACGCCGCTCCCTGCTGCTCGGGGCCGTGCTGTTGTTCGGTCTCGCCTGTTTCGGCTCGGCGTTTGCCCAAACGCTTCAGCAGCTTACGGCTTTGCGATTCGCAACGGGTCTCGGGCTGGGTGCCGCGATGCCGAACGCGGTCACGCTCATGAGTGAGTTCTGCCCGGACCGTCGTCGTGCGACGATCATCAACTTGATGTTCTGTGGTTTCCCCCTGGGTGCCGCGGCCGGGGGCTTCCTTGCCGCTTGGATGATCCCGAACTTTGGCTGGCGCGGCGTGCTGATTTTTGGCGGTGTCACGCCGTTGGTGCTTGCAACACTGGTTGCCGCGAAGATGCCGGAATCGGTTCGTTTTATGGTGGCAAGCGCCAAGCTCTATGCGGCGTATCCGAGACGCTGGCCCGCATTCGCGCGCGACCATCGGCGCGACGCACTTCGTGCTTACCGAGCGCGTGTCGGCACAGGGTAAGACGGGCTCAGGGTCGCTCTCGAAGCCTTATCGTTGGCCCCCGATGTTGTGTCTCGCCTACTTCGTCGGGGCCGTGATTTTGTACGCGTCGATCGACTGGATGCCGATTTGCTCAAGGATGGAACGCGCGCCGGAGCGCAACGCTCATCTCGGCGCTCTTCCCAATGGGCGGCGTCGGCGCGGTACTTTTGCGGTTTGCTGATGAATCGATTCAATGCGAATCGAGTAATTGCCGTTTGCTATGGCCTGACGGCGGTGAGTGTCTATGCGATCGGCCAAGCGGCCGGAAATATCGGGGCGCTCGTCGCAATCATCTTCCTCGCAGGTGTGCTGATGAACACGGCGCAGCCCTCGATGCCCGCTCTCGCCGCAGCGTTCTATCCCACGGTGGGGCGCGGGACGGGCGTGGCATGGATGCTTGGCATCGGTCGATTCGGGGGCATTGCCGGGTCATTCCTCGTCGGCGAATTAGCGCGGCGTCACTTTAGCTTCGCAGATATTTTTGCGACGGTGGCGGTAGCGGGCGCGATCGCCTGTGTAGGCCTGCTCGTCAAACAGTTTGCCGTGCCGCATGTATCGCAAAATTCAATCGGCGTTGAGTCGATTCATCATTGATTTCCAGCTATGACCTCGACGTGACACTGTCACTTGGGCCACTCGTCGAGCGCATCGTTGAACAGCTCGGCAACGAGGCTGCGCAGCCAAAGAGTGCGCGCGTCGTTATGGAATTTACGGTGCCAATGCTGGCGCAGGTCGAAGCGCGGCAGCGGTAGAGGTGGTTCGACCAGCACGATGGATGCGTGCTCCGTCGAGTACGCATAGCCGATCGCATGCGGCACCGTCGCAATGAGATCGGTGCGGCTCAGGATATACGGCAAGCTCATGAAGTGCGGTGTCTCGAGCGCCGCGCGCCGCCGAGGCGTCGCTTCGCGAGATACTTCTCGAGCACCTCTTGGCTACGGCTGTCCGCGCGCACGAGTGCGTGGCCGCATGCGAGAAACTGTTTGAGCGAAAGGCGCCGCGCAGCGAGCGGATGGTCTCGCCGCATCAGGCAAATGAAGCGGTGCGTGAACAGCCGCTGAAAGAAGTTGGTGCCGCGCAAAATCGGGGAAATAGCCGACCGCTAGGTCGATGCCTTCCGCCTCCAGCCCGCGTTCGACTTCTGCGTGCGGCTGCGATACCGAGCGCAAATTCGCGTGCGGCGCACGTCGTGCGAACTCCTGCAAGAGGCGCGGTAGGAAGACGATCTCGCCCACGTCCGACAGCGCGATCGAGAATGTATGCGTGCTCGTCCGCGGGATCGAAATCGTGCGGTGCGACGAGGCCACGCTCGATGCGGGCGAGGGCGTCGCGCGCGGCGGGAGTCGAGCGCAAGCGCGCGCGGCGTCGCTCATCCCGCGCGACGTGCGCACGATGGCGGATCGCCGAAGTACGCCCGCAGTTTCCCGAGCGCCGTGCTCACGCGTGGCTGGCCGACACCGAGCAGGAGGCCGGCTCGGCTCGCATTGCGTGTCTCCTCGAGGGCGACTAGATACGGGATTAAGTTAAGGTCGAGTTCGGGCATCCCGGAGGGAATGTATGCGTAAGCCGGATAAACACTAGCGTCCGAATCCCGGAACGAAATAGTGCGGATAGCGCTGATTATCGTCGCAATGGGCAGTTGTGGGTTATGCTGACCCCGTTTCGATTCGATGAACTCGATCCGGGCTTGCGGCTCCCGGCTTTCGCAGTGAGGTGTATCAATGCGCGCCGATCGAACCCAAAAAATCAACGCCCTGCGAACGATTGCCGCACGTCTAAAGGAACACCCGCTGGCGAGAGTCGGCCGGGCCTCATTACCGGGGTCGCCGACGACGACCCTAGCGGCATCGCCACCTACTCGCAGGCCGCACTCAATTCGGCCTCAATATGCTGTGGGCCATGCCGCTTTCATTCCCGTTGATGGCCGGGGTGCAAATGATGTGTGCGCAACTCGGCAGAGTAACGGGAAAGGGACTTGCCGCCAACATCAAAACTTCGTTTCCGCCGGTCGTACTGTATTGCCTCGTGTTTTTGCTGTTGCTCGCGAACACCCTCAACATTGCGGCCGACGTTGCCGCGATGGGCGAATGCGCCGAGTTGGTTTCCGGCATCGATCGCCATCTGATGACGGCTGTCTTCGTCTTTGCAACGCTGTTGCTGCAAGTATTCGTGCCGTACCACCGCTACGTCCGATTCCTGAAATGGCTAACGCTTTCG
>CAWIRZ010000003.1:0-21397 GCA_963838695.1 uncultured beta proteobacterium
GCCCGATATCGCGGCTTCTTTGCAGGTATTCGAAGTCGATGAGCCGGGCACACAATGCTGGAAACGGCAACGCTTGATCGAACTCGGTTTCGGCATTCCCGATTGGCTGAAGCTCGTGCCTGTCAACTTCGAAGCCGGTGAATCATGGTGGGACCTATTGCAAGCCAACGGCTTCGACGTGCACAGGCCCGCTCTCGTATCGTCGACGGGCGCGTCGATGTATCTCACGCGCGATGCGATCGTTGCGATGCTGCGGCGGGTGGCGGCGCTACCGACAGGATCGACGTTTGCGATGACTTTTCTGTTGCCGCTCGAATTGCTTCCCGCGCAGGAGCGGCCACGGCATGAGGCCGTCTACGAGCGCGCTCGGGCGGCAGGCACGCCCTTCATCAGTTTCTTCACACCCGACCAAATCGTCGCGCTCGCACGCGAGGCAGGTTTCCTGCACGCACGTCACGTATCGGCGGCCGATCTTACGCAGCGCTATTTCGCCGGCCGTGTCGATAGCTTGCGGCCCGCGGAGGGCGAAGCGTTTCTCCTTGCCGGCACCTAGCATCCGAGTAAAAAAGAAATAGCGAAATAACGGCGCCAGCGTGTGTGCCTTTTAGAGCGGGCCTCCGATTCAACGTCAGACGCGGCGCAATTTTTGCAAAGTACGATCGGAGGTGGGGGCAGAGAATCATAGTTCGCTAACTACTCGATCAGGAGAGACGACATGTTGGACCATGTATCGATCGGCGTGCGCAACATTGCGAAGACGAAAGCGTTCTACGATGGCGCCCTTGCGGCGCTCGGTTATCGCTGCTTGCGTTCGAGCCCGGATATGCTCGGGTATGGGGGCGAATCCGTGCAGCTATGGATCTCGCCATCGGACCATCCCGTCGAGCCCGACATGCAATCGGGTCTGCATTTCTGCTTTACGGCGCCAACGCGTTCGAGCGTGGATGCGTTCTACGCGAATGCGCTGGCAGCGGGAGGCCGCGACAACGGAGCGCCTGGGCTGCGGACCGATTATGACCATTATTACGCCGCATTCGGTGATCCACCCGGATGGGTATCGGCTCGAAGCTTATTGCAGCGCTAAGTAGAGCGGTGAAGACGACTGCCGATGCGACGCGCGACGCGTCGCATCGGCGTCAACTCGCGGGGGCTTCGACATGAACCTGCACGTGTCTGCGCCGGCCCGCCGCGTAACCGAAGCCGCTACGACACCACGCACACCGCCACGCACAACGCCGCCAAGCTGTATAGCGAGCCGGTTGCATGAAGCAGCGAGCCGGCGACAAACGGGCCGCTCGATGCAAGCAGATAGCCGATGCCCTGCGCCATGCTCGATAGCTGAGCCGCCACATGCGAATCGCTGGAGCGCAATCCGATGACGGTGAGTGCGAGAGTGAACGAAGCGCCCTGTGCGACACCGAGCAACAGCGCCCATCCCCACATCGTCGATAGCGGTGCGAAGAAACAACCGACTAAGCTCGTGCCTGTCAGAAGCAATGCCAGCATATTCACCCAGCGTTGATCGGCCAGACGTGCAACCAGGAACGGCAACAACAGCGACGCTACGGCCTGCATGATCACGCTGAGCGACAGCATGAGACCGGCGTCGACCGCGCTCATGCCGCGCATGCGTAGAACGGTGGGCAGCCAGCCGAACACGATATAGGCCAGCGACGATTGCGATCCCATGAAGAGAGTGACCTGCCATGCGAGAGGATCGCGCAACAAGCCGCGCACGACGTGCGTGCGTCTACCTGCGTGCATCCCTTCGGAAGGCAGTTGAGTTCGCCACATGACCCATGCGAGCGCCGCGGGTATGGCCCAGAGCGCCAATGACCCTGCCCAGGCATTGCCGCCGGGATGACCCAAGAGTTGTCCCAAAGCGTTCGCGGCCGGTGCGGTGGCGGCGGCAGCCGCCGCTGCACCGGCACACATCGCTGCGCTATAGAGTCCCGTCATGAGCGCGACGTGATCGGGAAGTCGCGCTTCACCACCCCAGGCAAGAGCACGTTCATCAACCCGATCGAGAACAGGCAACCACCTGACCGAGATACAACGTCTGCCAAGCGGGAACGATTCGCAGCGCGGTACCCACGGTCAGCAATGCCAACAATGCGAGCAAGGCGCGTTCACTGCCCATGCGGCGCGACAGTATCGGTGCCAGCGGCCCGAAGAGACCGAAGCATAGCGAGGGCAGGGTCGTCAGCAAGCTTGCGCCGGCGGGCGACAGGCCTGTCGCTCGAGTGGC
This sequence comes from uncultured beta proteobacterium, assembly GCA_963838695.1. Classification (GTDB taxonomy): domain Bacteria; phylum Pseudomonadota; class Gammaproteobacteria; order Burkholderiales; family Burkholderiaceae; genus Trinickia. The sequence goes on from CAWIRZ010000003.1 coordinate 2,249, forward strand.
TTCCAGGAGAATAGGGCCGACGCTCGTGATCGGCGTGCGCAGCGGAAAATGTAATCAGTGCAAGACTGATCGCGAGTAATAGGCTGTGGGTACGAGAAGCGGGTGCGGTAGTCACGTCGGCTAGTGAGTTCGTCGTCTATTTTCCTGCCGCATCCGAAGATGAACGGGGTATTCAGTCGGTGTCGACACGGGCGCAGGTCCCGCTGCACCCGGCTCCGTATCGGCCGGAGTGGGTGGCTCCCATGGCGCGGGCTGTGGCGCGGAGCCGCCGGGCAGCTGCGGCACGGAACTGGGTTGTACGGACGAAGCCGGCACCGCCCCCGATGCACCGACTGGCAATGATGCGCCGGGCAGCGCAAATGCGCCAATCGCATCGACTTCCGACGCCCCGGAGGGCGCACTGCCGGCCGTTGCCGCACTAGCCCGGCCCGTCTCGCTCGCCGCACTCGCGGACGGCGCGGGCGGCCGAACAACCCGCGTATTCGATTGCGGGGCGGGTTGCCGTCCAGCGCCGCCGAAACAGTGCCTCGCGCCAAGCTTGCAGGCGCTCGCTCAACCGCGTGCGGAACTCGTCGAACGCAGAAGGCTGGACCGCCGTATCGAATCGCGGCGCGGGTCGACGATTCGAGTACGCAGCGCCCGCTGGAAGAACTCGCCGACGATCGGCAACGCCGTACGGCGTGGCGCCCCCAGGTAATCGCTACGAGCGCGACACGTCCGTCGTCGAAGCCGACCCATGCGCGCCTGCCACCAGCTGCGGTTGCATGAGAATGAACCAGCCGTCGGCGCCGTCCTGCGTCGTGCCCGTCTTCGCCCGCGACGTCCGCGCGAATGCCAAACGGCTGCGGATGGATGCGCCCGTGCCGTAGGCCACGACATCGCGCATTGTGTCCAGAAGCGTCCGATCGACATCGGAGGCAAGCACGCGCTCCGTTTGTTCGGGTGCGAACTCGGCTAACACATTCCCGTTCGCATCATCGATTCGCGCGACCATCTGCGGCGCGTGGTACACGCCGTCGTCCGCGATGGTGCTGTAGGCCGTCACCATCTCCTTGAGCGTCACGGGGCTCGTCCCAAGTGCAAGAGAGGTACCGGTTCGAGCGGATCTTTACACCCATGGCTTGGGCCAACCGCGCTACCTTGGCGGGCCCGACGCGCTCGATCACCTGCGCGGTGATGCGGTTGCGTGACAAGGCTAGCGCCCGCCTGAGCGTGAACGCCTCGCCATTGGGCGGTGTCTCGTCGGACGGGCTCCAAATTTCCCCGCCCTTGAGTGCGATTTGGACCGGCTGGTCGATGAACTTATCGTCGACCTTCGCGCCGGCGGCAAATGCGGCGCCGTACACAAATGGCTTGAACGTCGAGCCCGGCTGCCGCCGCGCTTGCTCCACGTGATCGAACGGCTCGCGCGCGAAGTCGCGGCTACCCACCCCAACGTCACGAATCTGACCGGTGCGCGGATCGTCGCGAGAAAACCCGCCTGTACGTCGGTCTTGGCGACGCATAGCGCCCGAATGAAGGATCGATCGCGTGCGAGTTGCTTCGTCGCGTCTGCATCGCTCTGGCCAGCGGTGCGCGCCGCGCGATATTCCGCGCTCTCGCGAATGAACGTGACGAAGAGCGGGTTCCCTGTCGAACAGCCGTCGCGCCCCGACCACGCGCGGTTCGCCACGCTCTGCAATTGGTTCGTCTGCCATGTCACTGCCTGCGTCGCCATCGCTTGCAGTCGCGCATCGATCGTCGTATGCACGACGAGACCATCGGAGTAAATGTTGTAGTCGTTGCGATTGGCCCAACCGATCACCATTTACGCAGTTGCTGCGCGAAATGAGGAGCGGGGCCTGGGGACTCCGTTTGCCGTTCGAAATCGATCCCCAGCGGACGCGTTTTCAGCGATGCGTACTGAGCTGGCGTGAGCCGTCCGTATTTGACCATCTGCGCAAGCACGGTATTGCGCCGTTGCAACGCCCGGGCCGGGTTGAGCCTTGGGTTGTAAAACGCATTGCCTTTCAGCATGCAATCAGTGTTGCCGCTTCGCGCACGTCGAGCTCGGAGGCCGATTCGCCGAAGTGGTGCGGAAGCCATTTCGATGCCGTACGCGTTATAGAGGAACGGCACCGTGTTGAGATAGGTTTCGAGGATTTCGTCTTTGCGGTAGATCGCCTCGATTTTCAGCGCGGTAATGGCTTCCTTCAGCTTGCGGGTGAGCGTGGGCGCGCGGCCGATTTCATCGGGGTAAAGATTGCGAGCGAGCTGCTGGGTGATCGTCGAGCCGCCTTGGCGCTCGCCCGAGAACGTATGCAGTGCCGCACGCGACCGTACGCCGCCAGTCGATCCATGATGCTGGTAGAAGCGATGGTCTTCCGTGGCGATTAGTGCGTCGATGACATGCGGCGAGATATCGGCCAGCTTGACCCATTCCCGATTCGACGGTTTGAATTCGGCCAACAGCTTGCCATCCGACGAAAGGATCTGCGCGGGCCGATCGACGCGCGTCTTGCGGATGTCGCCGATGCTTCGGCGTAAACGGGATCAGCGCGAGGACATAGAGCAGCAGAAGGGCCGGCGGGACGGCAAGCGCGAGCAGGACGCCGCGCGGGTAGGACGACGTAGGGCGAGCCCGGCAAGCGCCAGCTTGCGCGCGGACAAAAGCAATCGCTGAACGGGCTGGATCATCTATCGATACTGGGCGGAAAGGGGCGATCGTATCAAAACTTTCGAAGCGGTACGCCCGCGGCCGAGCGCGGCGTTAAGCGCCCCGCGTGGCTCGGTTCCTGAAAGTGCATTCCGCGAGGTCGGCTTCGCTGCGCGTGCCTAGCATTTGAAAGCTTCGATTGGTGCCAAACGGACAACATCGTGGTCCCGTTTGCGTGCTACCGCGCAACGCTCGGTCGCCCTACGATGCGTTCGTGCGGCGCATTGCCGCTAGCGACATTCGCCAAGCGCGGATATTCGCCGTAGTCGCCAGGAGAAATCGATGACACAACCTATCAACTACATTCAGCAATCGCCAGAGCTGTTCCAGAAGCCGTTGGAAATCAGCAATCAGCTGAAAAACGGAGTAGTCGAAAAATCGATCCGTGATCTCATGGGATGCACATCATGATCCGACCAAAGAACATCGCAATCGCAATGCTAATGGTCGCCGGCGCCGTCCGTCGGCACCGCTTGGGGCGGCTCCCGAAGCGGCTCCCAAGCCGTCGTGACCCCGTTGATGTCGAAGCCGCTAGACGATTACCCCGGCAAGGAAGCGCTGATGATCGCCGTGACCTATCCGCCAGGCTCCGTCGATCCCGTGCATCGGCATCATGCGCACGCCTTTGTCTACGTGCTGAAGGATCGATCGTGATGCAGGTCAAGGGCGGCAAGGAAGTCACGCTAACGCCTGGGCAGACGTTCTATGAAGGTCCGAACGACGTACATACGGTCGGGCGCAACGCAAGCCAGACTCAACCCGCGAAGTTCATCGTGCTGCTTCTCAAAGACAAGGGCGCGCCTGCGCTCGTGCCTGAGAAGTAAGCGCATCGGCGCATCGGCGCATCGGCGCACCGGCGCATCGGCGCAACGACGCGTTGGCGTCGGCAGTATTTGGCTTATCGCAGGCGTCCGTAGCGGGGTCCGAGATAGGGCAACGTACAACGATCTTGAATGATGGCCGCATAGAGACGCACGGCATCGATTGCGATGAATTCGATGCTTAACGTCGACTTGGTATTTAAACCGAGGGCAATAATCATGTCACAGCGGATTTTGATAGTGGGTGCCGGCTTTGCCGGAGTGTGGGGCGCACTAGGCGCAGCTCGCGTGCTCGACGGCGCTGGGGTAAGGAACAGTGACGTCGAAATCACCCTAATTTCCCCGCAAAACCGGAATTGCAAATCCGACCACGACTGTACGAAAGCGAGCCGCAGCAGATGGCCTGCGCCGCTGCTGCCGCTGCTCGACGCCGTCGGGGTGCGTTTCGTCGAAGGTAGCGTCGACCAGATTTCCGTCAGCGACAAAACCTTGAGCGTCGTGTCTGCCGATCGGCTCAAGCGTTCGCTCACGTATGACCGCTTGTTGCTCACAAGCGGCAGCAAGCTAAGTCGGCCGCCGGTTCCGGGGCTGAAGGATTACGCTTTCTCCGTAGATAGTATCGAGGATGCCGTCGCACTCGATAGCCACTTGGCGGCGCTGGCGAAACTGCCGGATTCGCGGGCACGCAATACCGTTGCCGTTGTCGGATGTGGCTTCACGGGTATCGAAGTCGCGACTGAGTTACCGAAGCGAATGCGCGAATTGTTTGGGCCTCAGGCAGCGGTTCGCGTGGTCGTCATCGGAGCTCAGGACGATGTCGGTCCGGATCTCGGCCCCAATCCTCGCCCGTTTGTATCCGATGCCTTCAAATCGCTAGGCGTTGAGACGGTGCTCGGCTCTCCCGTCGTCTCAATCGATGCCGACGGAGTCCGGACCGCTCCGGCGCCCATATCGAAGCGCGAACCGTGATCTGGGCGGGTGGCATGCGCGCCAGTTCGCTAACAGCCCAAGTTTCCTCGCATCTCGACCCGCTCGGCCGCGTTGAAGTGACACCCGATCTTCGCCCGGCGGACACTCCATGTGTTCGTGGCGGGTGACGTGGCGCGAGCGCGAAGCGACGACGACGGGCACTACGCACTGATGTCCTGTCAGCACGCTATCGTGATGGGGCAATTCGGGGGACACAACGTCGCGGCGGATCTCATCGGTATCCCGACGCTGGAATACAGACAACCGTTCTATGCGACTTGCCTCGACTGGGCGAATGGGGCGCTGTCTACACCGAAGGGTGGGATCGACAGATCAAACTGACGCACGCGGAAGGGAAGGCGCGCAAACAGTTGATCAATACGCAGTGGATATACCCGCCGGCGCCCAACCGCGCCGAAGCGTTGGCGCCGGCAACCCGCAAGCAGCCATGGCTTAGTCGGTTTAAAGCACTGAAGCTGTCGCCAAAGGGGCGGTGTGGCCGCCCTGGGCGGCGGCAGCAACGAACGCTTTCAAAAGACGATCGCACGTTGCCGCCACGCAAGGGGCCGCCGAGTCACTCGACGACCGTCACGATGTTCACGGTCCCTTGTCTGGCCATTTTTGCATAGGGGCACAGGCGCTCGGCACTTCGAACCATCTCTTCCGCCACGGCCCGCTCGACGCCCGGCATTCGGACGCGCAGATCGATCACCAATGCATAGCCCCCATCCAGTCGGGATCACGTCCAAATGAGACTTGCACCTCGACAACCGTATCCGCAACATCCATTGCAGCGCGTTTGCCGAGCAGGTTCAGCGCCCCATGGAAGCACGCGGCAAAACCCGCCGCGAATAGCTGCTCAGGGTTGGTCCCGTTGCCCGGTCCACCAAACTCCGTGGGCAGGCGCAGTTCCACCGCAAGGTTTCCGTCATCCGACCGGGCCACGCCCGACGCCCGGCCGTGCCCCGTCTCGCCGCCGGAGACGGTGACGGTCGTTGTATACAGCGGATCGAGAAGTCCTGGCCTCGATACCTGTCCAGCAGCGAAAGCGGAGGGGGCTGCAGTTTTTCGTCGTCCATGTTTGTTCTCAAGTCGATGACGCACGTTCCATTCTTACAATCATCGAGTTCGCGAAGGCTGTCTTCGGAGGGCGACTGCGCCTGCCGTAGCGACTGTTCCATCTGCGAATTCAATCACGGCATGGCGCGACTAATCATATGATGAATATCGCGATTCTTGCCGCTCTGGCGCCGCAGTTACTCCATGCGGCAGTGCCGCCTCCATCGTAAGTGACTGCGCATCGTCACGGTAGCGCCGCTCGGGGACACGCGGTGTTTCCAAATTAGCACCAATCGCAATAGTCGGACGGAACCGGCGCCCCCATCGTCGTTCACCATGTGATTAATTCCGCGCTACACTCCCAAACGCCAGACCAGTGCCACGAGGCGTGCGGCGCCCCCGAACGGCTCATCCGTTCACGTGTCAGGAGTGGGGCTCTCAATGGATCGATCCGATACTTCACAGCAAGGCTTTCGTGTTGGTTTGCCCAATAGCGCCGACGCCTTGTCGACCTGTTTTTCGACCAGCTACGCCGGAATCATCGCCTTCATGGCGGTCGCGACCGAGGAAGTTTCGCCAAAGCCGGGGAGCGGTTGGGCGTGGGCCAATCGGCATCTCTCGCAACGTTCAAAAGCTCGAAACGCAGCTAAGCACGCGCCTGTTTCTCCGAACCACCAGGTCGACGAACTTGACGCAAGAGGGCGAGCGCTTCTTCGAGAATTGCAACCGGGGCGTCACGCATATCGTCGAGGCAATCAACGACATGCTCGATATGCGCAGCGGTCCGCCTCGCGGCTTCCTACGTGTCTGGTCGACTGTCTGGATTCGGGCGCAAGGTCGTGGCTCCGCTGCTTTTCAGTTTTTCCAAGGCCTATCCCGATATCGCGGTCGACCTGCTTTTGGATGACAGGCCGGCCGATTTCGCTGCGGAACAGATCGATGTTGCGTTTCGCGACGGGTGCATAGAGGACTCCAGCATCATCGCGAAGCAATTGATTCCAATGCAGATGGTACTTTGCGCCTCCCGTGCCTATGCCCAAGAGCGGGGCCTGCCGTCTACGCTCGATGATCTGGCTCAGCACGAGTGCATCAACCTGAGATTCAACGGTCGCCTGGTTGAATGGGATTTCAAGGTCGATGGTCATCTGCAGAAGTATTCGCCGACGGCCCGATTGACGTTCAACGACGCGGGCCTCGTATTGCAAGCAGTGCTCGAGGGCCGCGGCATCGCCCAGATGCCCGGCTATCAGATAGCCGATCACGTCGAGCGCAACGAGCTCGTCACGGCTTTAAGGCGGTATGTACCGGATGACCGGGGGCACTACATCTGCTATCTCTGCCGACAGAATTTGCCGTCGCGCATTCGCGTGTTTGTCGATTTCATGACGGAGCAGATCCGTGCGCGCGATTCGTTTTGCCTCGGGGAATTCAATCCGGACCTTTCACAGAGCGAGCATCAGCGCGTCGAACCCGTTCAGGCATGACCGGCTGGCCGGCCTCCCGGCCACAGCCACAGCTATTGGTGTCCATGCGACAACAGTAAGTGTTCTCGCGAGTATCTACCGAGGCGCGGACTCCCCGCCTACTATGCCGACATGGCTTCGCGATCGACGGACTGAATCGAGGTCCTTAGGTTGTCAGAGGAGAATGTCATGTTCCATCTCGGCCCCCTGTCGGTGTTTGTAGGTTGGATCATGCTATCCGCGATCAGTGTCGCGCTTGCAATTGCCGTTTATTCAGCGGTATTTTCTAAAGCCTGATACTCGCGTCGCCAAATAGAGATTGATTACTTTCCCGAGGAATTTCCCCGGATGGACGGGCTTTGTCGACGTCGAGAGAGTGATCGCCTCTTCGGTGGTTCGGTGTATGACGCCGGGCTGACTGAAGTAAACCCCGCGCAGACCTGACATGGGTGGCTCGCCATGAACACTGCATATTTCGACTGGGTTCTAAGTGCATGGGCATTGACCCGCGCAGCGGGCTATCCCACTAGGCGCGCATCTTATTAGCGAACGGGAAGGTTATTCACACCACGGAATTTATGCGGGCAACGGAAAGGTTATTCACTATGGCGGCTTTCATCGTTCCTGGAAACGACGTCCCATTGAATATATTCCGCTGCACGGTTTGCAGCGGCAGAGGAATAAAAATTCAGTCCGAACCAAACGCCATCTACACCGGAACGGATGCCGTGGAGCGGGCCCGGTCTCGTCTCGGCGAAGATCGATATCGGTTGCTGACCAACAACTGCGAACACTTTTGCACATGGTGTGTGCTTGGTGTCGGGCGCAGTAGGCAGGTACGGCAATGCTTACGGAATCCATGGACCGGTATCAAGACGCTGTTTGCGCTCGGGAAAGCCAATGCGTGCCATCCGTGACTGTGCGAGGCCAACTCGCCGCGGCAGTCGCGGTTTAGCTGGCGTTGCGACGCATTTAATCAACCGTCCGATAGGTTAGAAAATGAACATTCAGTCACACACCAGACAGCCCGTATCACGCTCGCTGAAACTGGGAGTTCGGCGATCTTCGCTGCGCGTGCTGTCGGCATGCGTCAACTATGCGGGCATCCACAGCGAGCCAAAGACGGCCGATCCGCAGCAATATGCGACACAGCAAAGCCTGCCCGCCGAACAGGGTCATTGGCCTCCGCCAACTGGGCCGACCAGTTCGGCGACGCGCAACTGAAGGCGCTGATCGACGAAGCGCTCAAGAGCAGCCCGACGCTTGATCAGGCGCGCTGCCCGCGTTGCCGCCGCGTCAGCCTATAGCGAAACGGCGAAAGCCGAGCACGATGCCTCGGGTCGACGCGAGCTATTCGCTCACACGTCAACAATACTCGAGTACCGCGTCGTGCCTCCGCCGTACGGAGGCTCATGGCAAACCGAGAATAAGGGCTGCTGAGCGCTTCGTACGACTTAGATCTGTGGGGCAAGAATCGTGAAGCGCTGAAAGGCGGCGATCTCGCAATTTCAAGCCAGTGAGGCCGATGCGGAAGTTGTCAAGCTGACGCTCGACGACATCGATTGCCCGCACATACAACCAGCTTGCGCGGCTTTATCTGCTGCACGACATCGCACAAAAGGAAGTCGCGCAGCGGGAACAGATCGACCGTATTGCCGCGGGGCGCATCGCGACCGGGCTCGATACGGAGGTCGAACGTAAGACGGCCCAGGCAAATCTTGCGACGAGCCGTGCCGCGCTGAAATCGCTCGACGGCAAATTGTCACCACGCGGTATCAGATCGCCGCGCTGCTCGGGCGCAGGTCCAGACCGTGGGCTGCAGATCGCACGGCCAGCGCTAGGCATCGGCGACGAAGTGCGCCTGCCCGAGAACCTGCCCGCCGACCTGGTGAGCCGCCGCCCGGAGATCGTCGCCGCGCGCTGGCGCGTCGATGCAATGACGCATGGAGTAAAGGAAGCGAAGGCCGAGTTCTATCCGGACATCAACCTGAGCGCGGCGATCGGCCTCGACGCATTCGGCTTCGGCCGCTTTCTCAGTGCGGCAAGCCGCACCGCCTCCGTCGGTCCGGCCATCCATCTGCCGATTTTCGATGCGGGCGAACTGCGTGCCCAACTCAAGGGGCGTTATGCCGATTTCGACTATGCCGTTGCATCGTACAACGCGTCGCTCGTCACCGCGCTAAGCGAGGTGGCGACACAACTGGCCAACGTGCGATCGAGCGATGCGCAGCTCGTCGATGCGCAGGCGGCACAGGATGCCGCGCGCCAAGCCGATCAACTGGCCCTGGTGCAATACAAGAGCAGGCCTCACGAACCAATTAACGGTGCTGAACGCCGACGTCAACGCGCTTTCCGCGGATCAGTCCGTCGCGAATCTGCGCATGAACCGCCGCGACCAGCAAATCGCGCTGGCTTCCGCGCTCGGCGGCGGTTTCGTCGACACATCGAACGCGAGGACGGCGGCAGCGCCGAGCGCCAATGCGCCCGCATCGAACACCCAAGTCGCTGCCGCGCGCTGAGCGGCTGCCCACCCAATCTGCCTGGAGAATGGAAATGAGCGAAGTCAATGTAGTGGAGCGCCAGAAGACTGAGCCGGCGGGCGCAAAACGCGACGCGGCGCCGACGAAGGATGCCGCGGCCAGCGAACCCAACACACGCAAGCGCAAGGTGCTGCTCGCGCTACTCGGCGTGGCTGTCGTTGTGTCGGCTGCGGCTTATGTCGCGTATTACATGACCTATGCGCGATACCACGAATCCACCGACGACGCGTACGTCAGTGGCAATCTCGTGCAATTGACGCCGCAAGTGGCCGGCACCGTGGTCGCCGTGAATGCCGACGACACGCAGATCGTCAAAGCAGGGGAGCCCGTCGTCACCCTCGATAACGCCGACGCGAAAGTCGCGCTCGGCAACGCGGAAGCAATGCTAGGGCAGACCGTGCGGCAGGTGAGACGTCTATACGTCGATAACGATTACTACGCAGCGACTGTCGCGCAGAAGCAATCCGACCTGGCCCGCGCGCAAGACGATTTGCGCCGTCGTCAGGCCGTTGCCGACACGGGCGCGGTATCGGCCGAAGACATCGCACACGCACGCGACACGGTGACGGCCGCGCGGGCCGCGCTCGACGCCGCACGCCAACAAGCGTACGCCAATCGTGCGCTGACCGACCATACGACGATCGAGCAGCACCCCAACGTGCAGGCCGCCGCATCGAAAGTGCGCGATGCCTATCTCGCTTATGCGCGCGACACACTGCCCGCACCTGTCACAGGCTATGTCGCGAAGCGTTCCGTACAGGTCGGCCAGCGCGTGTCGCCGGGTACGCCGTTAATGGCGATCGTGCCGCTTGACGGCGTGTGGGTGGATGCCAACTACAAGGAAAGCCAATTGCGCAACATGCGTATCGGTCAACCCGTTACGCTGACGGCCGATGTTTACGGCGGAAAGGTGAAGTACCACGGCCGCGTCGTTGGCTTCTCGGCCGGCACCGGTAGTGCGTTCGCGAGTTTGCCGGCGCAGAACGCGACCGGAAATTGGATCAAGGTCGTCCAGCGTCTGCCGGCGCGCATCGAACTCGATCCGAAGGAACTGCAAGCGCACCCGCTGCGTATCGGCCTGTCGATGGATGTGGATGTGGACACGCGCGACAACACCGGTCCTCACCTCGGTGCGGCGACGAATACGTCGTACCGCACGGACGTATTCGCCAAATATGGCGCGCAGGCCGATGCCGAGATCGAGAAAATCATCGCGCGGAACATCACACGTTAAACAGGAAGCCAAATGAATCCCTCGACGCAACTCGCACCGCCGCCGCTCACCGGCCCGAAGCTGGTTCTAGCGACGATCGCCGTCGCGCTCGCGACATTCATGAACGTGCTCGATTCATCTATTGCCAACGTCGCAATTCCGACGATCTCGGGAAATCTCGGCGTATCCGTCGACGAGGGCACTTGGGTCATTACACTGTTCTCCGCGGCCAATGCCGTTGCAATCCCGCTGACCGGTTGGCTCACTCAGCGCGTCGGCCAAATCAAGCTATTCGTGGCCGCCATTGTTCTCTTCGTATTCTCTTCGTGGCTATGCGGCATCGCGCCGAACCTGATCGTGCTGCTGGCCGCGCGCGTGTTGCAGGGCGCCGTGGCGGGTCCGCTCATTCCGCTGTCGCAGGCGATTTTGCTCGGGTCGTATCCGAAGGAAAAGAGTTCCACGGCCCTCTCGCTGTGGGCGATGACGGCGACGGTCGGCCCAATTGCCGGCCCTGCACTGGGTGGCTGGATCACGGACAGCTACAGCTGGTCGTGGATCTTCTACATCAACATTCCCGTGGGACTATTCGCGGCGTCGTGACGTGGATCATCTACCGCGACCGCGACACACCGACGCATAAACTTCCCATCGATAAGATAGGTCTGATGTCGCTCGTCGCATGGGTCGCATCGCTGCAAATCATGCTCGACAAGGGCAAGGATCTAGACTGGTTCCACTCTCCTGTAATTTGCACGCTCGCGGTCATCGCAGCGGTTAGCTTCCTGTTCTTTCTGATTTGGGAGTTCACGGAAAAGAACCCGATCATCGATCTTCGCCTATTTGCAGGACGCAATTTCCGCGGAGGCACCATCGCGATCTCCGTCGCGTATGCGGTGTTCTTCGCTAACCTAGTGATCCTGCCGCAATGGATACAGGGATATCTAGGCTATCGTTCAGTCGATGCCGGTCTCGTGACCGCGCCGCTCGGAATTTTTGCCGTACTGCTCGCGCCCGTGATGGCGAAGATCTTGCCGAAGTCCGATGCACGGCTGCTTGCAATGCTAGCCTTCATAGGTTTTGCGGGTGTGTTCTTTATGCGCTCGCATTACACGACGGGTGTCGACCCTTATGCCTTGGTGCTCCCGACGCTGTTGCAAGGCATTCCGATGGCACTGTTTTTCACGCCGCTTACCGCGATCATTCTGTCGGGGCTATCACCGGACAAAATACCGGCGGCCGCGGGCCTGTCCAACTTCGCGCGTGTGTTCGCGGGAGGTGTGGGCACGTCGTTGATCTCGACTGGCTGGAACGACCGCACGATCCTGCATCATGCCCGACTCGCGGAACTATCAAGCGTGAACGACCCCCTCTATGGGAGCGCTATCGCCAATCTGCATGCCGCGCTGGGTGGTGGCGTCGATCAGGCCACGGCGTTTTTCGAACATTCGCTGAATGCACAGGCAGCAATGTTGGGGCTTAACGATATCTTTTGGCTCTCGTCGATGATCTTCATAGCGATCATCCCGCTGGTTTGGCTGACCAAACCCAGCAAAGGCGCTGGTGCGGGAGCGGCCGGTGCGCACTGAGCAGGGCGCCTGACGTTCGTCGTCATACGTACGATGATGATCGCTCGTACGTCGGCCGGCGCGGCTCGGCGGGAAATGCCAACGTACGCTTCGCGACGTTCGCATTTCCCAGAACCTTCGAGTCGATAGTGTTACGGTTTCGTAGTGTCGTCCGGCGGTACCAGCGCGACGATGTTCTCGATTCCGCGCCGTGCCATCTTTGTGTAAGGGCAAAAGCGTTCTGTGTTGCGCACCAGTTCTCCCGGCGACGGCGTGCTCGACACCGGGCAAGCGGACGCGGGTGTGCGCCGTCAGCATGAACAGTCCGTCGACCGGGTCGCGGCAGAAATCGACCGTGACTTCGACCGAGGCGCCGGGAATCGGAATGCACGCCCGTGCCGCAAGCAGGCTCAGCGCGCCATGAAAGCAGGCCGCGTAACCCGCCGCGAACAACTGCTCCGGGTTCGTGCCGCCGCCAGGCCCGCCCAGCGCCTTCGGCAATCGCAAGTCGACCGCAAGTTGGCCGTCATCGGAACGGGCGATGCCCGACGCGCGCCCGTGTCCCGCGTCGCCGCCCGTTACGGTGACGGTGGTCGAATACAGCGTTTGCGGCCTCTTCCGTGGTACTTGTCGAGCAGCGTCAGCGGCGGTGGACGCAATGTGGTCATGGCGCGCCTCTTGGGTGCTTGCCGCTTATTTCGCGGCGTGCGTCTCTGGTTGAACCACGCATCGAAGTTCATCGTGCCGAGACGTGCGTTCGGCGCCCGGGACGAGCGTGTCGTCCTGCAATTGCGCACCGAAATAACGGGCGCGTCGGATCTTCGACGACCTTGCGCGAATCGTGACGTCGCCGGTGAGAAAACGCTGCACCATGTCGGCGAGCCGCACCGTTCCGGGCCCGCAATCTCCACAATGCCGTTGCGCGGTTCGTCGACCGCGAAGTCCGCGACCGCCGCGGCCACATCGTCGGATGCGATCGGCTGAAACAATGCGGGCGACAGCCGGACCGTGTCGCCTTCGGCACCCGATTGCGCGATGCCGCCGAGAAACTCGAAGAACTGGGTCGAATGAATGATCGTGTACGGCACGCCCGACTCGCTGATCAGCTTCTCCTGAGCGATCTTGCCTCGGAAATAGCCGCTTTGCGCGAGCCGGTCGGTGCCGACGACAGACAGCGCGACGTGATGCTGCACGCCTGCGGCAATTTCGGCGGCGAACAGATTGCGGCCCGATGTCTCGAAGAACTCGAGCACCGCGGCATCTTCGAACGACGGCGAGTTGGCCAGATCGACCACGACGTTCGCGCCCGCCAACGCTTCCTTCAGGCCTTCGCCCGTCATCGTGTTCACACCCGATTCGGGCGACGCCGCAACGACGTCATGGCCCGCGCGCGCGCAGATCCTTGACGACTTTACTGCCGATGAGTCCCGTGCCACCGATCACGACGATCTTCATGATGCTTCTCCATGCGTTTGTGCGCGGCTGTCAAGCCGCTGCCGATTTCCCGAATCCGGCCAGCAGCATTGACATATCTGCTTGTCGGTGCTTTGCCGGACCGGCTGCGATTCGCGTGCCGTCCGTACAGAAAGCATCTTAGGCGTGCGCTACGTCATGCGGTAGGGCCGCGGAGGGACGCACCGTGTTGCTCGCAAACGCATCAGTCGATGCAGCACGGTTCCAGCCGTCGTCATTCGACTGTCGATAGACGTCGGCATTGTCGTCAGGCACTGCAGGTCGAGTGCTCTCGTATGCTCGGTCATGTAGTCGACGAACACTCGGATCCGGGCGGGAAGATGCTTGCGGCTGAGATAGCAGATGTAGTGGCCGCCGTCGTCGGGCGCATGCTGCGCGAGGCAACGTACGAGCTGCCCGTCGCCTAGCAGATCGCAGACCTGATAGGCCGGCAACTGCGCGATGCCCAGTCCGTCGAGCACCGCCTGCAGGATCAGGTCGGCGTCGTTGAACGTGTGCTGCGCGACGGGCTGGCGCCGCTGCGCGATGACCGTCGACCTTGAATTCCCACTCCCTAACGCGGCCGGACGCGGTCCGGAAGTTGATGCAGCGATGAGCGGCGAGTTCGTCGACATGGCGCGGCAATCCGTGAATCCGTGCATAAGCGGGCGATGCGCAGACGATCATCTGCATCGGAATCAAGTTGCCGCGCAACGATTCCGCTGTCCTCCATGCGTCCGTCGCGGAAGGAGACGTCGACGCGATCGGCCGTGAAATCGGCGGGGCGATCGTTCAGCAGCAATTCCAGCGCGATCTCGGGATATTGCGCGTGAAATCCTCGCAGCAGTGGCGCGACGATCTTGCGGCCGAAGCCGGGCGTCGAGCCGATGCGCAGATGGCCGCGCGGCGGACCGCTGCGCAGCTCCCGCATGTCTTCCAGCGCCTGGGCGATGCGCTCCATGCCCGGGCTGACAGTTTTCGTAAAAGAGTTCGCCCTCGCGCGTCAGCGACGTGCTGCGGGTCGTGCGCAGGAAGAGGCGCGTGTCGAGCTGGGCCTCGAGCTTCTGCACATTGCGGCTAACCGAGGAACGGCCGATGCCGAGGCGATCGCCCGCGCGCGCAAAGCTGCCTTCGCTAGCAACCGCTAAAAAAGAAACCACGCCGGCGAAACTGGCCGCGATTCTGCTCGTAAATGGATCATCTGCGCCCGCAACGGGGCAACGGGGTGGGAATGCTGGCATGGGAGCACGAGTCGGAGAGTCGATAGGAACCCAGACGTATCGGCGCGGCCATTTGTGACAGCCCGTGCGGCTTTTCTTGTAGCGGCGTGATGGGCTCGAGCTCGAAACCCGCTACGCGCCATGCGTCGATACCGCCGGTTAGCGGCAATGCAAGCTTTACGCCGGACAGCCGCAACCGCTTGGCCATCCACGCCGCAGACACTTCGTTCGGACACGAGCAGTAGATGACGAGCGTTCGATTCGTGCCGTAGCGGTCCACGATCTCCTGCAGTTTCCGTTCGTCCGCAAATACGGCGCCCGGGATGACGAACGGATCGAGCATTCGCCGTTCGCCAGAGCGGATATCGAGGACCACTGGCTGCGGACTGTTCGCCTGCAACGCGTGCAATTCGCCGACACTAATCCGGGCCTTCTCGAGGGCTTTCGCCAGCATGAGTCTGCGGCAGTAGCAATACGCCATGTAAACCAGGGGCACGACGACGACCACGATCAACGCACGCCAGCCAAGCCCGGCCATGAGCCCGAAAACCCCCTCGATCTGCGTCGCGAATAGTGCACCGAGCGCCAAGCCTACCGATGCCCACAACGCAACGCCGGCGCAATCGTGCAACACAAAAGAGCGCAACCTGACGGCCATCGCTCCGCACAGCGGCACGGCAACGAGCGACAGACCGGGCACGAAACGCGCAACGACCAACACGCGAACCCCCCAGCGCCCGAAGAAACGCTCTGTCTTCTTAATGCACGTCTCGCGCGACATCGATAACTTGCAAACCGTGTGCAGCGTGCGTTCGCCGTACCGCTTCCCACCCTGAAACCAGATCAGATCGCCGAGCACGCCGCCCATCACAGCCGCTCCTAGTATTGCCCCGAAATGCACTAACGTGGACGAGGCAACATGTGTAACGAGCGCAATGCCGGCTCCAACCGTGATCAATGTCGGTATGACAGGCAATGGCAAGCCAAGAGAAGAACCCAGCACATTGAGAAATACAGCTAAGGTGCCATACCGTGCTACCCATTCATGCGACAGCATGTTGCTCTCCTTTTGGCTTACGCGTATCGGTGTCGATATCGCCGAAATCGAATAACACAGAGCGAGGCGATAGCGACTATTTGGCGCCGGACAGCTCTTCCACCGGCGAGCGTTTGGCTCGTGGCAACAGTTCTTTTTCTAGGCCCTTGCTTGGGTTGCTATTCGTGACTTCTTTGAGCTCATTCATCTCCTGCCGATAGCGGTGTACGTCGCGCGTGACGAAGCCGATTTCGCGGCTCGGGATATCGAACCACTCGGGATTTCCGAAGGAACGGCGAATATCCTCTAGACCACTCGCCCAATGCTCGCCCATCGTGTCCTTGCTGAATTCATAGTCCTTGTAGTGGCCTTCAAAGGACTTATTCTTGTAGATCAGATGCACAACGTTCACAGCACTGCCATCCGCTGTTTTCTGTGCCTCCCGCATCAGGGGATGCGCAAGCCGCACACTCTCTGGAATGTGCTCGAGCAGCGCCTTGATCATCTGCGCATGCTTCTGGTTCTGGGACATAAACGCGGTGATCGCCCGCGTGCGGCTGGAATACTGAATGTCCTTGGTCCGCTCGCTAACGTCGAGGAAATCGCCTGGCAGCTTGCCCCGCGAACTCCACAGGTCGACCTGGAAAACGAGCGTGTCCTTATGCTGGCTTTCCCTGATGATCTCGGTAAGCGGCGTATTGGAAACCAGCCCCCGTCCCAGTAAAATTCTCCGTCGATCTCGACGGCAGGAAAACCCGGCGGCAGCGCGCCCGACGCCATGAAATGCTCCGGCTGCGAGCCGCATCTTCGTATTGTCGAAGTAGACGAGATTGCCCGTTCGCACGTTGACCGCTCCGACCGAACGCGAATGTTTCCGTCATTGATGCGGTCGAAATCTGGCGTATTGCAAAAGTGTTTCGCGCAACGCGGACGTATCGTAGAAGCTGACTTCGGTCGGCGGCTTTCCTGCGAGGCTGCGAAGTCGCATGACATGCGCGGAGAGAAAAAGCCGGCTCTGACCTTCCAGTCAGCGTGCGCGTTGCCGCCCACGTGCTCGACCATCTGCGGCCAAGGTCTTCAACCTGCCCATCGCAGGAATGCGCTACCGAGATGTGACAGAAAGTCCGCCGGTTGACAGATCGTACTCCAGAAGCCGCGCAGCGCCTCCACCCGATCCTCAGGCGCATTGCCCGCGATGATCGCGGTATTCAGTGCGCCGATCGAGACCCCCGAAATCCGGTCGGTTCGACCCCGACTTCGGCCAGACCTTCATATACGCCTGCCTGATATGAACCCAGCGCGCCGCCGCCCTGCAGGACGAGACCGATTTCGTCGTAGGCGGGAGTCTGGATGCGATTCGGTTGCCGTAATTGTTACGTGGCTGCGGTGCATGGCTCAGCTCCTTACTGCATGAACCAACCGTGGCTGACCACAATCGACTGTCCCGTCAGCGCGCTCGATTCGAAGCCGGCGAGGAACGCGACCGTGTTGGCGACGTCGGCTACGTCGTAAATTCGCCGTCGACCGTTTCCTTCAGCATCACGTCCTTGACGACCTGCTGCCTCGGTGATGCCGAGCGCCTTCGCCTGCTCGGGAATCTGCTTGTCGACCAGCGGCGTGCGGACGAAGCCCGGGCATACGACATTCGCGCGCACGCCGCGCGGGCCACCTTCTTTCGCGACGACTCGCGCGAGGCCGAGCAGGCCGTGCTTCGCGGTGACATAAGCCGACTTCAGTTCGAAGCCTCGTGCGAGTGCACCGATCCCATATAGATGATCGAGCCGCCCATTGCCGACTCGTACATGTGCCTGATGGCGGCCTTGGTCGTCAGGAATGCGCCATCGAGGTGAATGGCGAGCATCTTCTTCCAGTCGGAAAATGGGTAGTCCTCGATCGGATTGACGATCTGGATGCCTGCATTCGACACGAGTACGTCGATGCCGCCCAGTCGTTTCACGGTTTCGTCAACACCCGCATTGACCGCTTCTTCGCTGGTGACGTCCATCGCGACAGCGAGCGCTTTTCCGCCGGCAGACACGATGGATTCGGCGACCTTTTGAGCGTTCGCGATATTGAGATCCGCGATCGCGACAGTGGCGCCGTCCGATGCGAGCTTACGCGCGCACTGTTCGCCGATACCGCTTGCCGCACCCGTAATGAGTGCGACCTTGTCATTGAGTGCCATAGGGCCTCCGAGAGGTTATTGGTTGACTGCAAGTTTCAATGCTCGGCAGGGGCGAGATAGTCATAGACCACTTCGCCGATATCGAGCGTGAGATTTGCGATGACGTGACGTGCGCCGATCACCTTGCGAACCGGAAGATCGGCAACTGATGCGAGCGCATGCGGATGGAGTTCGAGCGCGCGGGCCCCTCCCACGCGCCGATCACGTCGACGTCGCGCAGAAAGAAGCGCACCAATTCGCAAATGCGTGCCGAGCCATCGACGTGCGGAATGACCTTCAAGATAGTTCGGTGTATCGGCGAGTTCGCGGCGCTCGGTTTCGTGTCGAGCGGACGGTACTTGTAGCCCATCGTGCCCGTCGCGACGCGCTGCGTGCCGTAGTCGAGGGTGCCGAGCAGCGTGTCCTTGCCGTCGACGGACAAACGCGGCGAAGCGAGCTTCTTCGGAAAACCCCAAATTCGCGGCCGCCCGCGATCCGGCCCTCGTCATCGAGATACATCGCGTGCGTGAAATCGCCTCGATGGCCTTCTTCGTCCAGTACGGAGATGACCTGTCCGCTTTCCGTGTAGTCGCCGAATCCAGAGGAGTCCGGCATCCGAATGAATTCGTAGTGGACGAGGCGCTGTCCACGTCCAGCGGCTGCGGGACCACGACCGCGCCAAGCGCATCCGGCTCGGTCTCGTACGAGATGATGAAGTATTCGCGGTTGATGAATCGAAAAGGCGGACGCGGGTACGCCGGGCTGTGCACGGGCATCCCAAAGGCGTTGTTGCGAATTTCTTCTTCTCTCACGGATCGCTCCTCGGTTACGGCGTTGTGTTTCCCGGATTGGATCGGATCAGGCAGCGTGTATGGCCGCCGTCAGGACAGAGCGTAGGCGCGCTCGCCTTGCGGCAGTAGCCCCGCAAAAGACCCCACAGTGTTGCCCGAGC
>CAWIRZ010000004.1:0-19622 GCA_963838695.1 uncultured beta proteobacterium
AAAAGGACGACGGAATAAAGCCAGATGCAAATCATCGTTTTGGGTGCGGGCGTGATCGGCCTGACGAGCGCCTCTATTTGAACCGCGCCGGACATGAAGTGATGGTGGTCGATCGCCGCGCCGATGTTGCCGCGGAAACCAGCTACGGCAATGCGGGGCAACTGTCGTACAGCTACGTGGCGCCGCTCGCGGGCCCGGGGGTGTTGTCCAGCTGCCCATGTGGCTCGCGCGCAAGGATTCACCGGTTCGCTTCCGGCCCTCGGTGAGCGCCGAGCAATGGCGCTGGTGCATTCAATTCGCGCTCGCCTGCTCGCGCAAGCGCAGCCAGATCACGACGCGCCGATTGCTGTCGCTCTCGTTCGCGAGCCGTGCACTCATTCACGAACTGATGCGCGACGAGCCGCAGCTCGATTTCGACTTCCAGCAATCGGGCAAGCTCGTCGTGCATCGCGAGGCGCACGCCATGCAAAGCGCCACCGGTCTGCTCGACTTTCAGCGCTCGCTGGGCTGCGAGCAGACGGCGCTTTCGGCCGACGAATGCGTTGAACTCGAGCCGGCACTCGCTCACGTGCACAACGAGATCGCCGGTGGCATCTACACGCGCAGCGAGGATACCGCCGACTGCTACCGTTTCTGCCAGGGTCTCGCCACGATTTTGCGCGCACGCGGCGTGGGGTTCGCGCTGAACACGTCGGTCGACGAACTGCGCCGCTCGGCAAGCGGCCACATCGAGGCGCGCAGCGGTGGCGCGACGCTGCAGGCGGACAATATCGTCGTCGCAACGGGCCCGGGCGCGACGCGGCTACTGAAGCCGCTCGGCATCGACGTGCCCGTCTACCCGCTCAAGGGCTACAGCCTGACCTACCACCTCGGGCCGCAATCCATCGCACCGAAGATCAGCGTGACCGATTTCGCGCGCAAGGTCGTCTATGCGCGCCTCGGCGATCGGCTGCGCGTCGCCGGTATGGCCGACCTCGAAGGCTATTCGCTGGAACCCGATCCCGAACGTCTCGCCACGCTGCGTGCCGAGACGTCCGCATTCCTGCCGCAGATCGCGGACGAGCAAGGCAAGGTGACCGAATGGACCGGCTTGCGCCCTGCCACGCCGCGCGGCACGCCGATCATCGGGCCCACGCCCTATCGCAACCTTTGGCTCAACGTCGGACACGGAGCACTTGGCTTCACGCTGGCGACAGGATCGGCAGCGCTGCTCGCAAGCTGGCTCGACCCTCAGCCGCAAACAACGCCTTCGAACGCATTCGCACTGAGCCGTTGAGCCGTGCGCCTTTCGATCCGACGGATCGCCTAATCGAACGACATCGCATCGACCTCTAAATGAGAGACAAGCCCAACATCGTAGTGATCGGCACCGGAGGCACCATTGCGGGCCGTGGTCAAAGCGCCGCCGATACCTCCGCTTACGCCTGCTCCGTACTGGCGATCGAAGAGATTCTGTCGACCATCCCCGAAGCGGCGTCGCTCGCGAATCTGCGGGCCGAGCAGCTCCTGCAGATCGGCTCGGAGAATTTCAATAACGACCACTTGCTGAAGATCGGCAAGCGCATCTCGGAGGTGCTCAAGGACGACGACGTAGACGGCGTCATCCTCACGCACGGCACCGACACCATCGAGGAAACCGCATACTTCCTGCATCTGACGCTGAAGAGTCCGAAGCCCGTCGTCGTCGTCGGATCCATGCGCCCGCCGTCGGCGATGAGTTCCGATGCGTCGTTGAACCTGTATCACGCGATTTCGGTAGCGATTCATCCGGCCTCGCGCGGCAAGGGCACGCTGGTCGTCGCCAACGAGGAGATTCATACCGCGCGCGACGTGACGAAAACCAACAGTTTCAAACTCGAAGCGTTTCGCTCGCCGTACGGCGCGCTCGGGTATGTGATCGAGGGCGAGCCGCGCTATTACCGAACGCCGTCGCGCGATCACACGGTCAACACCGAATGGTCGATCGATGCACTGGCGTCGCTGCCCAAGGTCGACATCGTCTACGCTTAGGCGCGCTCGAGGAGGAGGTTATCGGCACCATGGCGACCGACGCGCGCGGGCTATCTTTGCGGGCACCGGCAACGGCAATATCGCGGAGCGTACTGCGTGGGGCCGCTGCGGGCGGCCGCGCGCAACGGGTTGCAGGTCGTGCGCGCCTCGCGCACCGGCAACGGCGTCGTAATCCGCAACGGCGCTCAGCCCGACGACGACTACGGTTGGATCGTCGTCGACGACCAAGCCCCCCACAAAGCGCGCATTTTGCTGATGCTAGCCATGTCGAGCCAATCCCGAGAACGCGGTGCGTTGCAGGCCGCGTTTTATCGCTACTGAGCGCCGCTTTTATGGGCTGCAGAAACACAAAGGGGTTACAGGCGAATCACCTATAACCCTTTGTCTTTTTTACGGGAGGAAACCAAACGAAGATAAAAGGCGCGCCCGATTGCTCGAGCGCGCCATTGCCGCGGGTCAGGCCGCGGCCGCGCCTTCCACCGCCACGTCGGCCACCGCACGGGCGAGCGTATCCAACAACGACTGCCCCGATGCGATGTCGGTCAGCGGATAGCGGAACGAGTAGAACGCGTGCCCCGTCTCCGGGTGCAGCGAGAGCGTGCCGCGCCCGCTCGCTTCGAGTTCGAAGTTGATCTTCGGCGGCAACTCGAACGCGCGTTTTCATGTTTCGACGGCTTGCCCAGATCGACGTACACGGAAAGATGATGTGCGTCGATTTCGTCGTGAATGAACGTGATGATGTGATCGCCGGCCTTGATGCGGCCGCCGGAGGCAAGCGCATGGTTATCGGTGAAGCCAAGGACGCTGCTCAGTTCGCTGAGGACGCGCTCGTAGTGCGGGTTAGCCATTTCGTTCTCCGTTGGAGGTTGTCAGTTAATGAACGATGTCACGAGACTTCAGGCGAGAGGACGGGAAGCCGGGCTCGGAGGACGTGGATGCGTCGCGGCGCCATGCCGGCGTTTGCGGGCGCATCGCCTCGAAGCCCGCGGCTGTCGCGCGAACCGCCGACTCCTTCTTATCGACCAGCGGCGCGAGCAATTGCATGTCGAACTTGCGCGAGAAATCCACACCTGACATCAAATGGAAATCCTTCGTGCCGAGGAAGCTCTCGGCCGATTCCCGAACGTCGGCCTCGGTCCCCGAAGTCACGACGATCGGCTTGAGCGTTGCACGACGCTGGTAACGCGGGTGCTCGGCCTTCGGCGCCTCTAAATCCATGGCTTTCTCGAGCGCGTGTGCTTGAACCGACATCGGATCGATCACAGGGATGTTCATCCCGCGCTCTTTAAGGACATTTTCGATGAACGGCTTGTAGGCCGGGTAGTGCGTGCAGCACAACCATACCGAAGTCGCGTCGTTGGGAATGCGGTCGACGATATCCTTGATGTCGTCCATCATGACGGCGCGCGTCTCAGGATTCTTGTACATCTCGTCGAACTTGTTGATGTACGGGGCCCAGTTCGGAGCGCCGATCGTCGTTGTCATCCGCTCTTCGCGGTTTCCAAGCTTATTCGCGCTCTCGTCGATCGCCTTCAAATAGGCCATCGAATTGATGGTAGCCGGCGTGGCGAGAACGGTCGGCCGGGCGCCGCCCTGCTTGACCACTTCGTCCGCCGTGACCTCGATCAGGTTCAGTACGCTGACGTCCTTGACCTGCTTGAGCGCGTGCGGGAACGTAGTGCACGCGGTGTTGCAGGCCATGGCAATCACATCCACGCTCATCTCCTCGCTGCCGCGCAGGCCGTTACCGACGAGCGTGATCAGTTCGGGGTGCGCCGTGCCGCGCCGTTGAAGTTCTTGCGGCGTTGCGTCGGCAGACGTGAACTTCGGAACCTCGTTCGGACCGCCCGTGTTGAATTCGCTGAACCGGCCATACGGCGCATTGGCGTGGTCGACGACAACCACGAACCGTGCATTATGCGGCGAGCGGTATTGCAGATACCCGGCGAGATTCTTGGTGGCGATAAGTCCACCGTTGCTGGAGTCGAAGGCCGAGATGAGGAACGGGGCATCCGACTTGGGCGTCTTGCGTGCGAGCATGCCGTCCGGCGGCAGAAACTCTTGCGTGATGGAGCGCAGTTGGAAC
The DNA here is from genome assembly GCA_963838695.1 of uncultured beta proteobacterium. Taxonomy (GTDB): domain Bacteria; phylum Pseudomonadota; class Gammaproteobacteria; order Burkholderiales; family Burkholderiaceae; genus Trinickia. The sequence continues at coordinate 4,097 of CAWIRZ010000004.1, forward strand.
AGCGTTGCCGTGCGTGCTGGGTGAGAAGCCGTCGACGCCCGAAGTTACTGTCCCGATCTTCTCGTCGACCGTCGCCCCGCGCGTTACGCCATCCACTGCGCCGGCGTCCATCGACGCCTCGATCATGGCGCGCTGCTGCTCGGGTGTGTGCAGCTTGTCGAGCTTGCCGTGCAGTTGCAGCACGGCCGCGCCCAGCGCTTCGGCGCCGAGGTTCGAGTTCCATGACGTGATCTGGTGCTTGGCTGTCGGCGCGGCCGCCATGTGCTTGCCGTTGAGCGCCAAGGGAATCCCCGGACGGCCGCCCATGCCCGCTTCGTTGCCGCCGTCGCCAACGCCGAACGTCGGAATGTCCCTGTTGTAGGCCTGAATCAGCACTTCGTCCACGGCGCCGTTCACGTCGTCGATCGAGATGCCGCGCATATTGCTGCGGTAGCCCTCCTTCGACAACGCGTTTCGGCCCGGGAGCTCGATCGCGCCGACGAAATCAGGCTTGTGTTCGTCAAGCAGCTTGTTCGCGTGGGGCTCGGCATCGGCCTGCTTATGGTCGAAGTTCACGAACCGCGTGTATTTCGCCGATTCCTCGCTCAACACGGCGAGGGCCGCGCGCGTCGGTGCTTCATTCGGCTTGTCCGTCACGATCGTGACGATCTTGCCCGCTTGCTGGAGCGCATGCGCGAGAGTGCGGCGGTTCCCGGCGGGCCATCGGTTTCCGGCATTGGCAAGCCGGTGACGGGATGCGCCCAGACCGAGAAACCGGTCAGCAGCATGACTTTCTTGATGTGTTCGGGGGCAAGCGCACGAGCCGTCTGAATCAGGCCTTCGGGGTTCTTGAAGTTTTCGATGCCACGGCCTTTGAACCACGTCAGGACTTTCTTGTTGATTTCGGCCGTGAACTTATCGTCGATATCCTTTTGATTCGTCGTAGCCGACGATCGCGCGAGCGTGGCTCTCACAGGCGAGCGCGAAGCGGCGGACAGCGCGGCGAACCTGGCACACCGGAGAGCAAACCCTTCCGCATTGCGCGGGGTGCTGGAAGGGCCGGCCGATTCGGATTGACGCGCCTGGCCGGTTTGCCCCGGCTGACTGCGTCGACCGGCAAATTCGGCACATGGGCCGAATCATTAATTGAATTGAAATCCATTGCTTAAATTCCTCGAAGGTTTATAAAACGAATTTCCCGCTCAGGCATAGTTCAGTTAGCGCGGGGTGTCATGGGCATGTGAGGTGACGGACAGAAGTACAAGAAGCGGCATTGCAGCACCAGCGGAAATCGCGAATGTCCATCCGAAACACGAAGAAGCGAAGCGAAGCGAAGAATGAAAGTTGGCGATAAAAAAGCGTGCGACGCGAAATATCATTAAAATCAAAAATCTGATTTTATTTTTTCACACACTCTAAGATCGACCTGGACACGTGCATTAACGATGTGTCAGGTCAATGCCAATAAGGGTGATTCACGTTTAGAAAAAAAAGCGGAATCGCAGCCGTGCTGCCGCAAACCCCGCTTTGATGAACGGTCGACAACCGTCGTTGATTTCCGTTTCTCTATCGACCGTCTCGGGCCGCGCCGCCGTTACGTGAACGTCAGCATTGCTGCGCACGGTTGTCGACGCGGCATAGGTCACGCCGAGAATGCCGTTGATGCCTGCCGTGCGCCCTTCTTGTTGGTTCTGCGGGTACGTAAGAAGTCGGCCCTCTCGGTATTGCCCGTCCGCGGGAATCGTCTCGATGTCGCTGCGCGCGCGTGTCGCTTCGGCGCGATGCGCCGCGCGCGCCATCACGTGCTCGGTAGGCCCGCGACCGATTGGAGATCGCGACCCAATCGTCGAACTCGTAATAGATCTGCGGCGTTGCGGTCGTGTCGCGTGGCTCACGGCCCAAGCAGAGAACTCCTTCGACGTGAGCCCCTTCGAGCGCTATCCGTTCGGCACTGACGGGCGGGGTCGTCATGGTTGTACTCAGCCCCGAAGAACTCGCGGGTCTTGCCCTCCGCCATCTCGGGCAAGCTTTCTCGCGCACATCGCGCAGGAACTCGCCGCGACTGGTAGGTATGCGTCGCATAGCTCGTCGGGTGCTCTTCGCCGTCCTGGACGATCGCCGTGCTCTGATACATGACGCCCTTGCGCCAAACATCGGCACCGATCGAGTAAAGCGCTGTGGGCATCCGAAGCACATTGGACGCGGCATCGGGCACGGCGGCGTGCGGGTCGGGATCGATCGCATCGAGGCCGAGGACGGCGGAGGCGGTACCCTGCACCGCGCCGCGCCACATCCACTGAAACCGTATCGCGCTCCGTTCTCATGAAGCCGGAGCGGTCGCGATATTGCATGGTCGCGCTCAGGTGTCGCTCCACCCCGATATTGCCGCCCACCACTCCCGCAACGCTGCGCCGAAAAGATCGAGGCTTAGCCCCTCGATCCCCAGGACGGCCCGACCGAACCGGAGTGGCAGCTGGTCGCTACCAACTGCTCGATGAGCCGATCGACAGATCGTCACCCCGAACGCATGGAAGGCGCTTGATCAGACGAGCGGCGATCCTCTTCGTTGCCTGGCGTGCGTAACTCCGTCCGCGCCGCCCACGGAGGCATGATTGACAAGCAGCTCTGACGAGTTCCGCCTTGCGCGGCGCTCCTGGCGAAGATGATCGCCGGGCGAGCCGCCGCTTAGGTTACGCGGGAAGCCCCAGCACTGCGCCTTCCTGAACGTGACCTCTAGGCATAGCCAACGTAAGATCGAGCCCTTCAACGGGACAGGTTCGTACCGAGTGAGCCGCCCACCCGTTTTCACCTTTTGAGCGTTTGGACGCATACTCGTAGTTGGCTAGGTCGGTCGTGTTCGACGATTCGAACCTGACCGTGCGAACGAGGCCCGCCGCAAGATCGACGTCAAGCTTCGCCATGAATCCGGTGAGTACCGCTGTAACGCGTGTCCTGTATGCCCTTGGTCGTCACGGTGACGTTGCCCGCGTTGTCGAACGAAACTGAGAGCCGAGTTCTTCGGCAGCGACGACGCTGGCCAGAACGTCCGCCACGTCCTGGCCGCCCTTACCTTTGAACGATTCCATTGCGATGGGCGCCACACTGCCTTTCGTGAGCAGTGTGAAGTCCTTGCTGAAACGCACGCCAGCGCGGCTCGGCAGCCGGGTCTGACGAAAGCCTGTGCGCGGCGAACTCGCTACCGGGACCGCCTGCGTCCGCCGCCCAGCGCAGCAGTGTGTGCGGCGTCAGCACTTCCGCGTTTTCTCTGATGGATCATTGGGCCGATCCGCTCAGTCAAGCCAGCGCGCAAGGCTGCGTTCGCGCTGCGCGTTTCGGGATCGGCATCGGCGGACACAGGCGGCGCCAGCTTGTCGAGTACGGCCGCCATCACCTTATCCTTCCCGAAGTTCAACAGACGCTTCGGCGTGGAATGACGCGTCATGAAGAAAGCTTGCTCTTTCACCTGCCTCGCGAGATCGGCACGCACGAGCAAGCGCAGCGCCGTGTTGCCGCTGTCGTCGTCGTTAAGCGCGTCCTGTTTCAGTCGAGGTTGGCATCGATCGCACCCGCCACGGCTCCCATCATGTCGGCCTGCGCACGCGCGGCGTGCGTTCCGCCCTGGTTGACGACACCCATGCCTCGACCCGGCGTTTCTTCCGCTATCCGGTTGTGCGTGAGGAAGGGACTCTTTCGCGTGAAGGGCGACACGACGCCCCGCAAATCGGACCTGAACTTGCTCCAGCCCGTGGGTTGCGCATGGCGCGGTCGACGTGTTTGCCGATGCCCTTAGTCAGGCGAGATTCGGTCATGCGGAACTCGCTCGGCTTGCCGTCGAGATCGCGCGCCTGGTCGGTCAGCATGCCGTTGCGGATCATGGGGATGGCGAACCGGCAACCGTGGGTGCCCTTATCGAACGGCGTGGCCAGGCGCTCGGGGTCGCTGGCGTGCTCGTCGAGTGCGCGCAATTCGTCGCGCACGGCAAGCAGGGCCCTTCGCGCAATCCGCGAGTGTGGCGGCACGGCGGCGCCGTCACGGCCGGGCCAGTCTCGGCCGAGCGGCCACGGACGACTTCGCCAGCCGCCCGAAGCCGTAAGATCGAGGCGGGGGTCGTTCTTCGGCGCGGCCGCCACGTTGTCCTTGCCTGCCATGGCTTCCTGCTGGACGCGCTGAGACGCCTTCAGAAAAATGTCTAGTGCGATCCGCTCCTTGCTCGGCGACCGAGCCATGCGTGCGGGAATCACTGGGCCGCGCCGGCCCGGGCATGAGCTTGGCGATCAAGCGCTCGCCGAAACCGCCCTGAATCTCGATCGATCTCCTGCCCGCCAGACGCCAGGCTTCATCCGCGCCCTCGGCCGCGGCCGGCGCCGCGTTCGGCGGTGCCGATCTCGTCGGAAACCGTCGAAGAAGGGTTCGTGCGCTGGAGCGCCTGCAAGGCGACGAGCGCATGCGCCGAGGGATCGAATCCTCACCGAACGCAAGATCGAGCGCGTGCGCGTAGAAGCACCACGTTTCCGGGAGGAAGTTAGCCCTCCTTTGCTTGCTTGTCCTGCTCCGCCTTCGCCTGCTGGGCGCCAGTTCCTCGCTGCTCGACTCTTGGTTTGCTCGGAGCGGGCTGCCAGCCGTTCCTCTTTTCTCGTTGAAGAAATAGCACGGCGGGAGCGCTGCTGCCGCGCAGCAGATCGGGGCCGCCGTCGAACAGCGCCTTCAACGCGTCGTCGGCGTCGAGTCGGGGACAACGACTGCAAAGTCAGGCGGGTTTCGCGTGGCGCGGCGCTGGACGGTTTTCGAGCACATTCCGGGTGCGTCATGGCCGGCCTCGTCTGGGTCGGCCGGCGGCGGCCATGCGCACGGGTGCGTTTTTCGGGGTTCGATGGTGGTCGCGAGAGGCTTCATCGCCTGCGCAGCGGCCTCGTCCAGAGCGAACGGACCGCAGATCGGCCTTCTCCATCGGCGATGTGGTCGGTCCATGCCGCTGAGCCGATTCTTCTGGGCGAACACCGCCTCTTCTGCGTACGGCGCGAACTCCTTCGGTACCGGGTCGCCGTTACGACCGGGCCAATCCGTGCGCCGTGCTGCCCCCCGGCCGACCCTGAGGCGACCGAGCGCGGACACCGACGCGGCATCGCGTCCGCGAAGCTCGGCGGGATCCGTCTCCGCGAAGACCCCCGGCCGAGGCCCGCAGGCATACGGCCGTTAACTGTTCAGCATCGCCGTGTCCTGATCGAGAAGCGCTGGCGCCGCGCTCGATGGACGCGATGCCAGCGGGGCAATGCCAGCCTCCCCATCAGTTGCGCGCCGATGCCGCACGCAACGGCTCGCCCGCCGTCGCGGCGCGCTCGGGGCGCCGACGATGTGCTGTGCCAACGTTGATGAGGTCGGCGCCGGCCGGACGCGGCGGCGAAACGAAAGCCCAGGTGCGGATGCCATCGACCAAGCTCGTATCGAGCAAGTATTCAGCGCCGAAGGGCATCGCGCTGCCGGGGTCCGCGCTCATGGCGAACGCGGCCTTGAGTGACTCGGCGAGCCGCCCAGTCTTGCGTAGTCAGCCCGCTGTCCCGCGCGAGCCGCACGAGCGGCGCGCAAGGCGGGTACGCCTGGCTGCCGCGGGCGGAGAGCATCGTCGCCGATGTCCAGGGGCGCGTGACCTCCGGTCGATCTAAAGCCCGTGCAGCGGCTGGGCTTGGGCGTCCATGTATCGCTGCGGATCGGCGTCGACGTTGTCGTCGATGCGACGCCGAAGCCGTGGAGATAACGTTTGTCCGGATCGCGGATGCGCTCGATGCCGTCCTCGATCGCATCGTCGACCTTGCCGAGCGCGCCTAAGACACCGGACTGGACCGCCCGAAGGCTCGTCGACGAGGTCTCGGCCTCCGTTGATGCGAGCGCAATCCACATCACATCGCGAACATGCACCGAGGACGGCGCGTCGATGGAAGACCGGTCAGACGCGCCGCCGTCGTGGTTGGTACTGGTGGTCATGGTGACCGCCGCTTGACGTTGAAAACGGCGTCGCGTGGCGCTGACTGTCGTACTGGCCGCCGTGCTGACTGCCGTGCTGACTGCCGTGCAATTCGAAGCTCAGATCCCAATTACTCGTGAGCGAGAAATCTTCACTGCTGCCCTCGTGGATCCCAAAACGTTGAGCGAATCCTATGTATTCGTGCCCCTGTTCGCTCGACGAGCGCGAATCGTCTGCTATCGAGCGTAACGCTTCGAAGTGATTGCCGAACCGGATGATCGCGACTGGCTGCTCGCCGGTAGCCGAGCGCAGCCAGCGCACGGGGTGGCCGTCCGCATGCGGTTCGACCCAATGCACATCGAGATTGGCGCCGCAGCGGGTGTTGATATAGGCAAGCGCCGATGCAATCGCCTCCTCATCGGCATACAACATCCGGTCCGACGCCTCGATCTCCGGGTGTGTTTGCTTGAGGAACGCGCGCGACATTTTTCCGCTTCTTCGGCCAACTCGGGTTCGGATGCCTTGTCGTAGCGGCCCGTTGCATGCTGCAGCAGCGAGATCAGCAAGCAATTCATGCCTGTGCCGCTGTTGGGCACGGTCTCGATGCCCTGATGAGCCAACCAAGCGCGCACCGGGGCCGAGTCGATGTCGTGGTGCTCGGCGACAAGCGGCACGACCGTGTTCTCGTGCGCCGCACCCGATTGTTCGACCGGCCTCGGCACGAACGCTGCGCCGGAGCCAAGATCTGCTCTCGCCCGCACCCGCCGCGATCTCTTCGGTCGATATGTCGGGGATCGCCCGCACTGCGTTCGCTGCTGCCATCAGCCCGCGCTTCGGCGCGCATCGCGGCCGACGGTAAGCCCGACAAACTTGCTCTCGTTGCGTAAGAGCTTCGGCGTGGGCTGATGCAATAGTGGGTCGTCACCGTCTGGATTCGAAGGCTCGCCTGTCGCTTTGCCTTCGGCTTTCTCGCCGGCTTGCGCCGGGAGCGTCTGAGTGCTGCGGATGTAATCCAACAAGTCTTCGATAGGCTTGGGTTGCGGCGTGGACACGGATGCCGTGTGCGCCGCCTGGGCAATCGTGTCACTTTCCTTTTGCTGCGGTTGCTTCGGCCGCTCCGGGTCAAAGAACTGAGCTTGCCGAGCACGCCAGATCGGGAGACCTTTTGGCTCCCGGGCGGCGTCTTTGCCTTGCTGGAGGTCTTCTGGACATTCGGGCCGTTGCCGACTGGCAAGCAAGCAGAAATCCAGTTAGTCAGGTTACCTATCCTCATGCCATATGCTCCTTGACGCTTGCGCTTGTCGCCTGCACTAGCCGGACCGCTCGTGCACGGTCGAGGCAGGACGGCGCAGGCTGCGCCTCGACCGAAGCCACGGCGTCGGCGCGAAGCTGGCGCTCGGCCTCGAGCCTTCGCTCCATGATTCGGCGCGCACGCAGAGCGCCGCCGTCGATCGGCAGCATGAGCGGCCTCGCGGACCAGAAATCGCGCCCGCCCAGCGCTTGTTGTTGCGCTTCGAGCATCGGTAGATCCTCGTCGCGAAACGGCCCCATCAACATATCGACGGCGTACTGCGCCACTTCGCTCGCACGGGCCCCGAGCTTCTTCGATAACCCGAACCCGAAGAAGTAATGCGTCGATGCTTCCGTCTCGGGCGTAAGGAAGTGCCCCGAAAACGAAGTGAGGCCAAACTCGCGCGGTAGATTGGCGACGGTCGCGCCGACCTCGATCGACATCAAGCCGGGAGCGTTCCAGCGCACGTCGAGCCAGCGATCGACGGGTATGCCGTGGGGCACGCCGAAAGGCCGCGCGACCGCTTCCGGCAGATGCTCGCCCCGCGTCGAGCGTCGAGCCCAAACCGCCTCTCGCTGTCCTCGTCGAACCCCACTGGCGCCCGCGGTGATGGCGGGCGTGCCGAGCGTTCCGGGATGAAGGAACTGAAAATGGCTTAGATCGAGTAGATTGTCCGCACTCAATTGGTAGTGCGCTCGGGTGAGAAGATAGCCAGTGCAGGTTTCGTTCTCGGCGGGGTCGAGATAGCCGAAGTCGGGCAATGCGGCATCGGCCGCGCGCTCTTGCTCGCCCATCCATATCCAGACGGCGCCATAACGCTCCAACAGCGGATAGGCACTCACCCGAGCAGCCTCTGGAATGTGTCCGTCGCCATGGGGGTTGTGTATGCAGCGGCCGCTCGCGTCGAACGCGAGGCCGTGATACGGGCATTCGATCACGCCGCCGCGCACGCGGCCGCGCGAGAGCGGCGCGAAGCGGTGCGGGCAACGGTCGGCCAATGCGATCGGACGGCCTTCGCCATCGCGAAACAACACGACCGGTTCGCCAAGCAGCACACGCCGCATCGGTGCTTCGACAGAGAGTTCGCCGCCCCAAGCAGCGACGTACCATGCATTGCGCAGAAAGGTCATGTTCGATGTCTCCGAACGGTCAAGTTGCCATGCGCCCCACATCGCGGCGTGCGTTTCGATGCTCGCCGCCCCGAGCGCTCCACCAAGGTATCGACCTAAGGGAGCTCGCGGACGGCGTGCGGCGAAGACAGAAACAGAGAAGCGAAGCGCAGCGTGCGGCTTGTCATGATGGATCGCTGTGCGCGACAGCCTCGGCCAAACGCACGCCGAGGCCTTCGCGTAGGAAGTGCTGTCTTCGCTCCGCGACCGAGGCAAGCAAGCCGCGTTGACGACACTATTTGAAGACAGTGCACGCGGCTTACGCCCGCAACTGTCTTCCAAGCGCGGCGCCGTTTCGGCGCTGTCCGGTTACAGTTTTCACCACGTAGGAGAAATGAAATGGCTGGCGTTACGCCCATCAGCATCACCCCGCCTCCCCCGCCCCCGTCGCAGGAGCCCACGCAGTCGCCTCTGGGCAGCAGCCACGCGAAGCCGCTCGATAAGGACCTCGAGCAGCAGCTTGGCGGGGTGCAGGGCAAGCACAAGCCCGAACCGAAACACAAGCCGGAAGCGACGCATAAGCCGGAAGCCGCGCATAAGCCGGAAGCGAAGCACAAACCGGAAGTCAAGCACCAGCCCGCTCACGCTTAATGCGCGGCTGCGGGCCGCTACGACCGGCGACGGTCGAGCAAGCGGCCCGGCCTCTCGGCGGCACGGAAATGCATCGCTTCTTTCGTGCCGTCGGGGAGGCGATGAGATCGTTCAAGATCCGTCCGAGGAAGGCGTGCGCGTCAGCGCGAACAGCAGCGCGTCGTCCGCCACGAGGCCACGGTTCGGTCTGGCTTCCCAGTTGACGAGGCGCCCCTCGTGCTTGAAGCCGAGTTTCTCCATGGTCGGCGCAGACTTACCGTACGGCGAACAGCAGGCGTAGACCCGGTATACGCTCGGCTGCGAGATAGTCCAGTGCAGCAGCTTGCGGAACGCATCGAGCGAGGCGCGCCTGCGCCGCCACGCGATGCGCTGCGCCGAAGCCACGCCAAGCTCGACGCGCGGCAAGCACGGGCGCAGTTCGAGCATGCTGCACAGGTGCCCGGTCTGCTTGTCCTCGAACACCCAAGTGAACATCGTCTTGTTGTTCCAGCCCGACTCGCACTCGCGGATGTAAAGAATGGCTTCGTCGACCGATCCGAGCGTGCGCCGAGGCAGCCATTCCATCACTTCGGGATCGCCGAGCAGCGCGTAATAGAGTTGCTCGGCGTCGCTTTCGACGAGCGGACGCAACCAGAGCCGATCGGTCTCGATCACGCGCGGCGGATCGAATGGTTCCATCGGTTCGAGCGGCTTGATGGGTTTGATCGGTTGTTCCATGGCACGGCTCCTCATACATGGACGGGTTTGGCGGCGCGGCTTGATGGCTCAACGCGCGAGGGTTTCCGAGGGCGCCTCGTTAAAAACCTTTCGATAGCTGTTGATGAGCGTCGAGCGATGCTGGATGCCCCACTTATGCGCGGCGTCGAGCACGCCGGTAGTGGTGCCGTCATCGCGCGTGAGTTCGGCCCGAATACGCTCCATGCGACGCTGCCGAATCAACTCGCTCGGCGAAAGTCCGAGATAGGTCTTGAAGGCGGCCTGCAGCGCGCGCTCGGTTACGCCGATTTGTGCCGCCAGTTCGCGGACCGATAGATCGCGCTGGTCCAAGTGCTCCATCAAATAACGGTAGGCGCGGCGGTACTTGGCCGGCAGTCGCGCACTGACGTCGTCGGCGCGCGGCTGAGCGCCCGTGGGGCTCGCGGCCTCGGCCGTGACAGCCGGCATCAACAGGCTGTCGGTGCGCACATGACTGATCGAAGCAAGCGCGTAGCGGCCGTAGAGCTCGGTCGACTCATGTCCGCGCCCCTGTTGCTGGCGGACCTTGGAAAGGCAGTAGAGGTATTCGAGGTACCAGCGCTTATGCTGATGCGCGGCGCCGTTGGCTACGCGGCACTGGCCGAGCATCGTCTCGGCCGTATGCGGCGCCTGTGTGGCGACTGCGGCCACGGAAACTTCCAAGCAGAGGCTGCGGTGGTATTCCGTGAGCCCGCTAGCCGCGGCCCACGATAGATGCGGGTCGAGTCGTTCGCTAAGCCCCTTCGCGCCGAAAGCGAAACGGTGCAGATGACTGAGATAGTCGAGCCGTTGAGCGAGCAGCGGCATGCAAGCCGCGGCCGGTGCAGGCACGATCGCGCCGAACGTATCGGGCAGTACATCTTGAGCGGCGGAGCGCCAATAAATGTGATCGCGCAGCGGCTCCGCCTCGCGCAACTCATGTTGAACACGCGCGTCGTAGCGCAGTGAGTTGGCCAGGTCGAGGAAGCCCTCGGCGGCACACTCTTCGGCAATCTGTGCGAGCAGGTCCAGCTGCGAGCCGACGGCACGCAGACAGCCAAGATGAAGCAGCACGAGGGCTTTCCCAAGGCGGCTCTCGAATCGCTGCGCGGCAGTCGCATGCGGTTCCTCGAGCACGCGGTTGAAGCAGGCTACCGCGGTGCTGAAGCGATCCTGAAAGAATGCTAGCCAGCCTGCGTTGCGACACGAGGCGATACGCAGCGCTTCGCGCGACTCGCGAATCGCACGTTGCGACTTGCGATAGCCTTCCTCCGCTTCGATCATGCGGCCGAGCGCAAGCTGGATGTCCGCATAGGCCTGCAGCACGACAGGGTCGTCCGCCTCGTCCTCACGCTCTGCGAGCGACGCGAGTGCGGAACAAGCGTCGCCTAGACGCCCGGCAGCCACCAGGCGCGCGTATGCGGGAAGCGTATCGGCCGCAGCTTGGGAAGAGGCAAGAACGAAGTAGACGCTCGAGAACATGGCACGCTCCTGATTCGACGTGATCCGCATTCGAAGGTGCGGGTCGTTGGATGCATCGTCTCAATGGCGCGTCGCGTTTTCGATTGATTGTGATGGTTTGTTACCTTCGGGACCTCCAGCTTCAAGGCTCAGCTTTTTCTGGCCGCATCTGCTACGGCCGACGCCGCCGCTTTCGCGACGTCAGTTGAGCCTGAACCATCGAGATCATCATTTGGCTCTGGGCGGCAAACATCTGCGCCTGAATCATTGGGCTCATGAGCTCGCTGGTCTGCTCCATGGTTCCTTCGGCTAGCTGAGCGGCGCTGTTCGGCGCGGGATGGGGCGCTCCGTTATGAGGCTGCGCGGCGGGAAGTTCCTCATGCTCTGCATTGGCGAGTTCGGCCTCGGCCTCGGCCTCGGCCTCGGGCTCGGTTTCGGTCTCGGTTTCGTCATCTCGCGATGCCGCGTCCGGGTGCGGCGTATTCGGGAGGGACGGCGTCTGTTGTCCGTGCCGGTTGCGCAGCCTCGCAAATGCTGCCGTCGTATCGGCGCGCGGCGGCAGGCCCGGAATCGAATGCGCCGTGTTCGGCGGCTCGGGTTCTTCGCGCAGTCCTTCGCTAGAGACGTGCTCTGGTTCGCCGCGATCGACGGAACCGGTACCAATCCTTGAACTACCGAACCCATTCGTATCGACTCTTGGCGTGTCGAATGGATTCGTGCCCAATTTTGGCGCATCGAATAAGTTCGTACTCACGGGTGACGCAACGAATGAATTATTACCGGTGCTTACCGCATCGAATGAGTTCGCGCCCGCTGTTGGCGTAGCGAATGGATTATTACTGACTCTTACCGAGTCGAATGGATTCGCGCCCAATCTCGGGCTATCGAATGGGTTCGTGCTGCGACTCGGCGTGCCCTGGGTTCGCGCGGAATGCGACGTCAGACTCCCGAGCGGCCCGCTCGACACCAGCGGGCGTGACGACGAGACGCGCGGGCTCTGGGGCTGGGACGAAGAAGCAGGAGACGGCGAATGAGCGTCGACGCCGTCGACAAACGGATTGACATGGGTAGGCGTTGTCAACGGCATCGTGTTCCTCGCTCGGTGCGATATGCGGACCGCGCGAAGACGCAGCTTCATGCGGCAATGTCATCTTTATATCGACATTGACGTCGACACTGCCGAGAACTTCCGAAGCAACCGTACGGATTGCGAAGCGCCACGCGTGCAACACTCGGCGCGCGATTAGGACGCGCGGCGAGAAAACATATGCAGTGCCATTAAGAAAAATTTACTTCGGCCCACGCATCCCAATCATTTCGATGTGGTACTAACGCTTGAGAGAACCAAGGAGCATTTCATGAAGTTCCATCCGGTTATAGGCGGCACGTATCGCATCGCGCGCGGAAATGGCATTGCGTGCCACGAGCGAAGCAAGGTGCTCGTTCAAAGAACGAGACATGTTGTCTTCCTTGCGGCGGATGAAATCGCTGATGAAGTGCATCTTTTCCGGATCGACGAGAAGCTTGCTCACTTGCTGGTTGGTATTGAACAGGAGTTCGCTTGCGAGCACGAAGGACTGGCCGTCCTCGCTCGGCACGAGGCTTTGGCAAATCGCGCCGATCAGCGAGTTGGCGAGCGAGGCGGCATAGCGCTCGCGATGCTCGGCAGGAAAGAAGGAGAGAAGCCGCGAGAGCGTGCTGGCGGCGCTGCTGATATGCATGGTGGCAAACACGAGATGGCCGGACTCGCCGGCCTGCAGCACGGTTTCGGCGGTCTCGAGGTCGCGTATCTCTCCGACCATGATCACGTCGGGTTTCTGCCGCAACGCCTCGCGCAGGCCTGCCGAAAAGCTCGGGGTATCGGTCGGAACTTCGCGCTGCGAAATGATCGACTGACGACTGTCGAGGTAAAACTCAATCGGCTCTTCAATGGTGACGATATGGCTGTTTCGAGTGCGATTGATGTGATCAAGCAGCGACGCGATGGTGGTGGTCTTGCCCGAACCGGTGGCCCCGGTCACGAGCACGATGCCCTTGGTTGCGTCGAGCATCGTGCGAATGTAAGCAGGCAGCCCGAGCTTTTCGAGCGGCAACGGCTCAGCGGCAAACGGCGGATGGAAATCACAGTCTTGCGTCCGCCGGAACTGCGGTACACGTTGCAGCGCAGCCGGCAACGCGTGAGCACGAACGGGCGGTCGATGGCGCCTTGCATGAGGCGAGACTCCCATTGTTCGTCGATTGCCTCGAGCATGGGCCGCATCTCTTCCATCATCACGGGCGTGTTGTCTCCCGTCTCGACCCAGCCCTGCGGGGTCTTGATCATGATCGGGCGATCCTGCTCGATGTGAATGTCGGTGAAGGTCTGCGGCAGATCGACAAGAGCGAGGATCTCGCCGGCGAGGTCGCGCAGCCCACTGGTTTCGATAGTCATGTTCGGGAGTCCATCAAGCAGGGCAGGGAAGAAACATGCGTGACTGTAAAGAATCGCCGCGGGGGAAGTAAAGCAATACCAACGTATGCGCGTCGCAGCGGCGCGCATCTCTCAACCGTGGCCAGCGTCTGCCGGAGAGAATCATGGGATTGGGCCACGTCATGCGCCACGCGCTGATCTGCACCGCCGCGGTGGCGGCGCTCGCGACGCTTGCGAGCCACGCGGACAATGCGATAGCCGCCCCGCATCAAGACAAAGCGGTCGGAAGGGTGGAAGTGACCGGGAAGCTGCACGCGCCTAACGTCAGCACGAGCGGCCACGATGTGCCGCTGCGCGAAGCGCTAGAGCGCATCGTACCGGCCGACTACAGCATCAATCTGCCCAACGCCGGCCCGTGGGCCGAGGCGCCCGTGAGTTGGCAAGGCGGCCGCTCCTTCGTCGAGGCGTTGCGCGAGGCACTCGCAAGCCTACCGGAGGTTTCGGCGAAGATCGACGCCGGTCTACAGATGATCACGGTGCGTTCGCGGGGACTGCCGTTCGGAGCGACGAGCCCCGCAGTGGTGCCGCCCGCCGCTGCAAACACTCAAAAAACCGGTAACGCTAGCGGCAGCGCGATCGCGGCCGGAGGCGAAGCTCGGCCTGACGCGAAAACGTTGTCGTCCCTTTCCACCTCGCCCCCGACGAATATCGGCGCCCGTCCTTCATCGATCAATACATCAGCGCCTGCCGCGGCGGCAACCCCTGCTCCTGCTGCGACCCCCGCTCCTATTGCGACTGCTGCTCCCGCTGCCCCCACCGCAACGCAGCCGAGCGCAAAGACGGCAGCGACATCGTCCCCGCCAGCGGCCGTGGATACGTTTCCCGTGCCGCCCCCGGAAGTCTCGCGTTCATGGCGGCTGGAACTCGCCGATCGCACGGTAAAGACCGCGCTCACACGTTGGGCCAAAGAGGCGGGTTGGCAGCTCGTATGGGAAGTGCCGGTCGACTTCGGCATCGATGCCGAGGCCACCGTCACGGGCACGTTCGACGACGCGCTGCACGCCGTCGTCCACGCGCTCGACAAGGGCGATACACCGATCCAGGCGATTCTTTACAAGGGCAACAAGGTACTTCGTATCGTTGCCCACGGAGCCGCATCATGAGAACCGCCGTCATTCTTTCCACGTTGCTGCTCGCGGGCTGCACCGGCTTGCTGCAATCCGTCTCCGACTCGGCTCACCGCGACGCCGATCATTCCGGCAACCTCCTCGCCTCCGCCCGGGAAGGAAACATTCGCACACACGTCATCGACGACGTGGTGGTCGACAACGGCATTTGGCTCTCCGGCCGCACCGTCAAGTTGGCGCAAGTGTCGAGCCTTCCGCCGATCTTTTCTCAGCCGGTCACCTTCGATCGTCAAGTCGCCTCCCTCCAAGAGTTTTCCGAGCGCATCACGCGGCTCACTCAAGTGCCCGCCAAGGTGGCGGCAGACGCCGTCGCGGCTTCGTCACGTGCACTCTCGGGCATGAGCGAGATGGGACCCGCTGCAGGCGGCAAAACGGCGGCGGCCTTGAAGCCGCCCCTACCTATGGCGCGCGGGGCCGTCGCGAGCGCGGCCAGCGAGAACTTCCTGCCTTCGAGCGTGCATATCAGCTATCGCAGCGGCGACCTGAAGGGGCTGCTCGATACCGCTTGCGCGCGATTCGGCGTCTACTGGAAGATACATCGACGGTGCGATCGATTTCTACTTCACCGACACACGCACGTTCCAAGTGAGTGCCGTGCCAGGCGACTCGTCGGTCAATGCGAACGTCGTCAGCGAGGCAAGCAACAGCGGCGGTACGCAAAGCATGGGATCGGGTGCGCTCGGCGCCGGGGCGATGAGCAGCGGGGGCAGCAACGGCAGCAACAACGGCGTGTCTTCGAACAACACGTCGACTACCGCCGTGAAC
>CAWIRZ010000005.1:0-42311 GCA_963838695.1 uncultured beta proteobacterium
GCTGCTTGGAGTGCCGCAGGTGGTGCTGTGTCAGTTAAAACCATGACGGGTCGATCAGTCATCCTTCGCCATCGCCATGGACAGCGCAGCTTGGATCGTATTATTACTTTTACGGGGCTAGGCCGTGGAAAACCGAAGAAGGATTGGGGCTGATCTGTTTGCCGCCGTCGGCATGGACATCGTTCAAATGTGGCTCACGACCGTTGCCGCTTCGGCGATTGTTTCGGCACTATTGACCGCGGCTGCCTTCTTCCTAGGCGTCGCTTCTGCGCCAATCTGGGCCATCGCCATCGGTACAGTAGCTGTCACTTATGTCGGCTGTTTCGACGCCGCGCCGTTCAACGTCAACCGCGTAAATGCCCATCTGGCGAACCTGGTTCGGGAGGCAGGGAGGTGGCTGGAAAAGGAACTGCCGCGCGACTACGGCGATGCGCACTCGCAGTCGGACTGGGGTCATGGTCCCTGCCGGAACAATCAGTGAGACCCGCAATAAAGCAAAGCTCACGCGACACGAACCGCCCCACAAGGACCCGGATCGATGGTCATCCTCAGGGCGCCATGCTTCGTGCTTTCCTAAGGCATTGTGCCGGTGGGAGTCTACGGGTGTTGCAATTCCACTGCGTTGTGCTTATCTTGGCTGCCATGGCAGGTTGCCTTGCTAGTAGAGGTGCTGAGCCCGTCTATCGTCTACACGCATCACCTGCTGAACCATCGGGCCAAACGGGCGATTCTGGGAAGGCGTCACCGCGTGCGTCGCCTCGCTACCAACGTGGATGCTGATGGGATCGACTGGCTGTTCTATTTCTGCTTCGCACCTATGCCATCAATAATCCGGACTGTCGCTCTTACGTTTCGCTTGGCCGTTACGGCCTGCTGGATATGGCTGACCTGGCGCAATTACACGCGCTCGCACGCAAAAGCTGGATCTAGTGAACTGGATGTACGTCGCGGAATCAGACCACATCGTCTACCCTGCGGACGCATCGGATCTCGTGGCTGCTACGCTCGAGGGGCCGGGTCCGTGCGCGGTTGTTCCCTCCTGGCTGGTCGCGATGTTGCGGCCAGTCTTTACCGCATATGCCATGTTGTCGGGCAGTGTGTTCGAAACGAGCGGTGGTCCACATGGCGTGTTCATCATGCTTTCCGTTCTGGCGTTGCCGATATCGTGCTGGATGTTGGGCAGCATGTTCGTCCGGACCGTGAATTTCCATATCTATCTTCCGCGCAAGCTTGAACGCACGACTGGCAAGAGAGTCCTCCTCGGGCCATGAATGATTGGACACCGTCGAGGAGTGCTGCGTTTTTCGAATTACGATCGATCAGGGACTTGGAACCCCTAGCCATGTGACGATCTCTCCCCCTGCAGAGATCGTCAAGGTGGAAAAGTCGACGGGATCGCTGAATGGCACGACCGATTCATATATTGCGGCACGACGGGGCGTCAGAAAGAGCAAATTGACTGCTATGACGAGCCGAACGGTGACCATGCGCCGACGCACCGAAAAAGCCTTGATGGACTTCTGAACCCTGCACAGAGTCGTATGCCAGGTGGGCTCACGACCTAGCCGTCGGTGATGACATCTGCCCCCTCACGCCCAATCGTCTGGCCGCCGCTCCAGCAAACTCCATCGCGTCATCTCGAAATAACAGCCGCAAATTCTTCTATCTTGCTCGCGGAGCATGTGAAGTCGTTAAAGGTCAACAAACGTCATGAGTGTGAATTATTGCAAAATAAGACTTATCTGATAGACATGCTTTGAGCTGCCGATTAGCGTATAGCGCCGAATGACATTGATTCGCTCATATGCGTGCCGCTGTCGATCCACCAAAACCGGAGCTCACTGCTGTTATGGGAACAATCAAGGACGTTTTGCAGCATCCCAGTGCGAGGCTAACGCAGCACCTGCGGCTATCGATTGGCACGGTCGATTCGCCACTTGATGTTCTGGAATTCAGGTTAGCGCAGGCTTTCAATCAAACCTATATCGCGGACATTACGCTTACGTCCACCGACAAGGCGATCGACGGCGCGGCGTGCGTGGGACGCAGGGCGACCTTCATGGTGGAAGAAAAAGCGGCGGTACCTTCCGTGCCAGGTCTTGTCACTCCGGTAGTAGAGCCGGCTCTCCTTGTGCACGGCGTAGTCACTCAGTGGGAGCGGGTGAAGGCGAATCGAGACGAGGCAACCTACAGGATGCTTATCGAGCCACGCGTGGCGCTTCTGGACCGGGTGCACGATTCCGCGGTGTTCCACAATAAGACGCTCAAGGACCTGATTACCGACCTCGTCGTCGACCGCAAGCTCTTTGATTCATTCGACATTGAGTTTGCGCTCGAAGATGCGCAGGAGCAGTTCGAACAGACTGTCATGTACGAGGAGACCGTCTGGAACTTTATCTCACGCCATTGCCGACGCGCAGGATACTTCTGGTATTTCAAGCAAGGCAACAAGGCGGACGGGCCACGACGAGACACGATCGTCTTCGGCAACAATCCTAGAGCCTACGTGCGCGCGCTCGAAGTTCCGCTGATGCCGGATTCGGGGTTATCCGCCAACTGGCACGAGGCGGTGCTGACAATCAGCGAGGTTCGCAAGCTCGTGCCGGCCGGTGTCGAAATTTGGGAGCACAACTACCGCACGCCGGCTGATCCGCTGAAGGCTGATTCCACCGTCGCGCACGACGACCGCTCGTTGTACGGTAGTGTCAACCGAAGCACGGAGCACCACCACCATGCTGAGGCCGGTCAGATGCTGGCATGCGTGCGGCGCGAAGAACTCGTCGCCCGGCAGACGACATTCAAGGGAACCAGTAATGTTCTCGGCATGATGCCGGGGATGGTGGTGCGCCTGACGAATCACACGCTGTCCGGGGCCGAATACGGTGTGGTGATTACGCGGCTTGTTACGACGGGCAGCCGTACGAAGCCCGTGACCAACGAGTTCGAGGCTACGCCCTCGCATCTCACCTGGCGTCCCGAGTACATCCCCGAAAAGCATTGGCGCTGGATATCCGGCACGCTGCCCGGTATCGTCGGATCGGTAGACGGCCAGCCCTACGCGTCGCTTGACGAGTATGGCCGATATGCCGTCATTCCACATTTCCTGCGAAGCTCCGGCACCCGCGGTACCAATCTACTGTCGCTGCGACTGCTGCGGCCGTCCGCTTCATATCAAGGCGGTTTTCACTCGCCGCTATTGCCGCAGACCGAGGTCCGTCTTTCGGCGACGAATGGCGATATCGATCGGTTGCATATAGCCGGCGCGCTTCATGACTACGCACATCCGGATATTGTGCATGGCAAGGCCGGCTGGTACAGCCGGGCGATATGGCGTGCGCCGCTGGGCGGCGCAGACATCCGCTTTGAGGATATGAGGGGCCGCCAAGGCGCCAAAATGGCGACGGTCCACATGAAGTCATCGGTCAGTCTGGGCTACCTGGTCGACAGCCAGAAAAGACGGCGCGGCGAGGGTTTTGAGGCATGGACGCTCGGGCATGCGGTGGTTCGCGGCGTAAGCGGTATTTTCCTCTCGGCAGACAAGCAGGAAGATCCGAACAAGCCGCATCTGGAGATGCAAGCTGCCATGGCGCAGTTGCAATCGGCGCTTGCCGAAACCGCTGCCTTACGGGCCGATGCGCAGCGTGCCAATGCCGAACTCGCGCAGATCAAGGCGCACCAGGCGCAACTCGAAAACGCGTTCAAGGACGTCCAGAAAGCGGTGATCCTGCTGTCGGCCCCGGACGGTATCGGGGCCGTGACGCCCAAAAGCATTCAGCTCGCCGGTGGCGAGCATGTTGCTGTCGCAGCCGGCGCCAACGCCGACCTGAGCGTCGGGGATCACTTCACAGTTGCCGCCGGCGACTCGATTTCCCTCTTCGCCCAGAACAGCGGCATCAAGGCGCTCGCAGCCAACGGCAAGATCGATATTCAGGCGCAGTCGGGCGAGTTACAGATGTTCGCCGAACAGAACCTTAAGGTGACCAGTGCAGACGGCAATCTGACGGTCACAGCAGGCAAGTCGGTCACGATCTCCGATGGTGCTGGTGCCTACATCAAGCTCCAGGGCGGCAACATCGAGTTCGGCTGCCCCGGAAATATCACTTCCCGCGCGGCATCATTCCCGCGCCAGGGGCCATCCAGCCTCCAGCAGCAGTTCCAATCGACCAAGCGCCTTGATGACCTGCACGTCGGCTATCAGGACGCTGAGGGCCAACCGATTGCAACTGAAGCACTGAGGCTCCTCAAGGGGGATGGCAGCACGCTCCAGTTGACGATGGCCGCTGACGGGCGCACCTGGCTGGCACAAACCGTTTTCGAACATTTTAGGGCGCACATGCCGCAACGGCTGGAGGGCACCGATAGTGAGTGATGTCAGCGACTACCGCACGCTCGTGAAGAGCAAACAGTATATCGACCTGCCAGGCGAGAGCCCGAAGGCCAAGCTCTGGCCAGGCGTCAATAACGTCATCATCCTGCGCAAGCATCGGGATGTTGTGTTCGACATCAAGCTCGGCACCGGCGCGACGTACACCGTTACGACGGATCGTCCCCAGTCCGAGTATGGTCGCTTCTACGACCCCAAACGCAATCTCAATGTCATCAAGGTGACGTTCAAGGATGGCGAGCCTTGTCACTTGTGGGTCGGCCGCACATTCGAAGGCTGTCTGATTCTGAAGCAAGGGGAAAAGGAACTGGGTCGATACCCGATCCGGAAGATGGACTGTACGCAGGGCTGTACGGAAGACCCGAAGGACAAGCCTGCGCCGATGCTCATCATCATGCACGACGACAAGGCGTTCGCCAAGGAACTGCTGACCTTGCAGGATGCCGCATTGCCTTCATCGAAGCCACCGGCAGGCATGATGGCCGCGCTTGATCGTGCCCGCCGAAAGGGCGGCCTCCAGGACAGCCCGTTCTCTGACCGTCCCCAACCATCGGTTGCAACACTGGTCGATACTCATGGCTTGACCATGACGCGGGATGGACAACAGGAAGTCCTACAGATGGCACACCTGTTCGAGGTCAAACCCACGAACGGGCACGATGTGCCTGAAGAGATTTTGCAGTTTTTTGTAAGCGGGAACGAGAAGTTCCAGATCGACCCTGGCAACACCCTTAGCCGCAACTGGATTCTTGGCCAGATGGCGGTAGTCGGTGGCTACTTGCGCGATGCCATGCATGGTGATGAAGGTTGGTTACGTAAGTTCTGGCGCCGTAAATTTTTTCTCCAACGGAGCGGCGGAAAATTCGTCTTGTTGTTTTCGACAGGGCCTGAGGACTTTCGTACGCTGGGCGTTCTGCTTGTGGGATACCGTCGTGTGGTGCCGCACGGCAGCCAGATCATGACCATCGCGGGCGGTGCAGGGTCACTTGGCGGGACCGCTAGAGCCGCCTGGAGCGCGTCACAAGATTCGATCAGGCATGGTGCGGGTCTGGCGCTCGCGATTACGATAACGGTCGATGCGATGGTGTGGTTCAACGACTATCGCGAAGGCAAAAAGGACCTTTATGACCTGCTCGCAGCATTAGGCATCGATATGCTCAAGGCCGGTCTCGTCGCTGGCGTAACCAGCGCCATCGTGTCAACTTTGCTAACGGTAGCCGCAGGTTGGTTTATAAGCAGCGTGGCAGTCTCCGTGCTATCGATAGCAATTGGTACTATAGCCGTGGCAATAGTGGTCGCATACGCCGTCGACTGGATGTTCAACCACACTAAGGCCAATGAACGGTTTACAAATCTCATCCGCGAAGCCGGAAAAATCATCGAAGAAGCGACTCCGCGCGACTACGGTAATGCATATACCACCTCCGAATGGGAAATTGCGCCGGGTTCTGCGATGTCTACTCAAGGGTTGCACAAATGAGCCAGCCTCGCGATATTGATGAACCGTTTGGAATTGCGCCGGACACAAATAGGACACCGATAGACGATCAGCCATTTGCTGCTACTCTAGGTATTGTCTTGGGACTAGTGCCCACTGGCATTTACTACGCAGCGTTTAGCGACTTTGGCACAACGATGCTGCCATGGAAAATCTGCGCAGCAATTACCGTTCTGGTACCAATCTGCACGTTTGTTCACTATGCATTCAATCGACGCAAACGCCGGATGTGGTGGGCCGGCTGTGCCTCTTTGCTCGGAGTCATTCCAATATGGTTGCTCCTCGGTTCGTGGTGGCTGTTCTATTTTGCCTTTGCCCCAATGCCAGTGTGGGTTCGCACCGCAGCCCTCGCGCTATGCGGACTCGGCACCATGTACTGGCTGACACTAGTCTGGCGCGACTACGTCAGAATTACGGAGAGCCAACAACTAGAACAACAACTATTCAAGCACGAGCCATCACATATCGTTTTCTCAATCGCTAGTGGAAGCCGAATTTTACCGTTCCTAAACCAGCGAAATCCGTTTACCAAGCTGCACGTCTGGGCCGGCACGACGTTGGCCCCGATTTTCGTAGGCATCCTGCTGACTTCGTCGCATGTTCTGCAGGGTTTCAAAGGGCCGCATGTAGTATTTCTGACCGAATCATTCTTCGCCTTTCCGTTGTCTCAATATGTCTTGGCCTACTTAGGGCTACGAATAGCGTTCTTCGATGTATATCTGCCGCTAAAGCTCGAGCGCGAGACCGGCAAGAAAGTCATTCTCGGCCCATGACAGTACGAACGACATTGAGCGGAGCCGCTCGTTCTTCAGCCTGCCACCTGGATATGAGGGCCCGGTAAGTGCCAGTTGACTTTCACGATCTTCCGCCAGAAGAACTCTGCGAGGATGAGCCGCCGAGTCGGCTCATCTGGGGGCTGCTGCTCGTCCTTGCCATGGCTGCCGGGGCTGCGCTCACACTGTTCTTTTGGCCCAAGGAACGTCCCGCGCACGGCTGGCAATTCTTTGCATGGATGTTTGGGGTTGCCCCATTGATTTGGGCATGCGGTTTCGCGACCCGGCTTCATGGCTACGAACTCAGGGTATGGAGAGTTCAAGGGCATAACGCTGAACGGGCGAGGATCATTGCGCACAACACGGCCTATGCTCGGCGGCCTCTGGCGCTGTTCGGCAGCGCGTACGTCACGGCAATGGGTCAGGAAAAGCTGGCAGAAAAGATTATTGCAGGTGAAACGGCGCTCGAGACACGCGAAGTACGCAACACGAAGGAAGTGCGCACCCACAGTGAATTGCAGCGCACCGACTTCGCATCGACGGCGGACCTGCTTGAATCTATTTTCTCCGACGTACTTACCAGGCTGAAACCAGTGCTGCGGAGCGCGCCGCCTAATCTTCCACTGGAAGTCTGGTTCGACATACAGGATGAAGTAGCGGCACAGGAGAGCAAACGGATATGGGACCGCTTCGGGCATATGGTCGGACGGCCGGTTGAGGCCCCGATCCGGATGCCATTGAATGACGGTGTCATGGCGCTCGACTTGTGGCTCGATGACAACTCCGCTGCATCCGAGAAATCCGTGCTTGTAATCGCCGTGCAACTGCGCAGCGAGGTTCCGGCCAATAGCGGGGAAGCCGCCACCGCCCTCCTGTTCGGCTTGCCGGAGCTTGAACGTGAACAACGTCAACCGGCATTCACAGCCGTGCACAGGCCAGTGGTGACGCCCTCCGATCACGAAAGGACGGTGCTTGCGACCGCTCTGGACTGGAGCGAGACTCAGCCCAGCGATATCGACCGCACGTGGATCAGCGGTCTCACAGAACTGAAGCGGAACAACAACCTTGTCTCCGTGCCACAAGCGACGGCCGAAACGGCTCCAAGGATCGCCGACATCGACGCGGCGCTTGGAGACACTGGTAACGCCAGCGGGTGGCTTGCGATCGCGGTTGCCGCCGAGCAGGCTCGCTCCCGCGCTGGAGTCCAGCTAGTTTCGACAACCGCCCGGCAACAGCCGTGCTGGCTTGCCGTCCGATCCTCACCTTCTCCTTCCGTGAACTCATGAGCGCAATCAGACCCATGCGCCGCCCCGTCGGCTACCTGCTGTTCGTCGCCGCACTATGCATCCTGCTGTTACTCCTGGCGTTTCTCAAGGACGATGAGTGGGGCCTTTCCCGCCGTGACTGGATGGGATGGATCGTGGCAGGTATCGCCGTACTGGGGATGGTTCTGTCCTTTCTGTACGGCCCCATCTACGGAACTTGGTTATGGCTGTCGAAGTGGCGCTTCCATCCGCACAAGCGCGGCGTGAACCCGGTGGCGGAAGCTCCAAAACGCGACCTGCGGCTGCAATCACTGAGCGACGAACTGCGCAACTCACACGGCTTGTTGTGGCGTTACCGGATGCCCTGGCTGCTGGTAAATGGCTCAGACAGGCTCGTTGAATCGGTTGCACCAGGTCTGAAGCGGGCGGGTGTCATGCAGGTAGCCGATGCGATTCTGGTGCACGCGGCACCGGACGGCATCGATGCGACACTCTGGCGCAAACAGGTGAAGCAGTTGCGCAACAGGCGGCCCGTCGATAGCCTGGTTCAGGTCGAACGCACCGGTGAAGGAATCCGCCCGGAAGCGGAGCGGGCGCGCTCGCTCGCAGTGATCGCCTCCGACCTCGGCTGGGCGGCGCCCGTCACGTTCCTGCACGCGGTGCCAACCACCGGCAGGCAACCCGAACGGTTCGACGCGGTCGGCGCGGTGATGCTTGGCTTCACGCGCCAGTCACCCAGCCATATAGCCGCTGCGCTGAAGGATCAACTCACGACCCTTGAACAGCAAACGGCTGACCGAGGCGTAAAACTATGCAGCGAACCGGACTGGATAATGTGGCTGGCGCAGGTGTCAGCCTACATTGGCGATCAACGGGAACGCATCGTAACGGGCTGGGAGGCGATCGTTGCATCAAGGTGGCTGCGCGCGCCGCTGGCCGGCGTGATGTTTGCCCCGATATTCCCCTGCCCTGTTGCCGTCTCGGTGCCCGTCGAAGCAGATTCCGCGGCCACCCAGGCACACTCCGCCGCCTGGGACGGAACCTCAGAGACGGCGGCGGTCAATGCCGCGAGAGCGAGCACCGTCGCAGCCCTACCCGTGCAACCGGCGTCGCTGATTCCCACCTGGCAGGAGATCGGCCGCAGTGTACGCGACCATCAAGGCCAACGCGTCGGTTTCTACTGGCCGAACGCGCTGGCTACGCTCGTCACGATCGCGGCGATCGGTTGGTGCGCTGCGATGACGATCTCGTTTATCGGCAACCGGCATCTGATTGACGACGCGCAAGCGAGCGCCGACGCCGCGCTTGCAGCAGCCCCGGGCACGCCGATGGCACTGCGCGCGCAACTCGCCCTGCAACAGCAGATCGAACGGTTCGAGTATCGCCAGCAGCACGGCGTACCGTGGTATCTGCATGCAGGCTTGAGCTACAACGACGAGATCTTGGATTCGCTTTGGCGGCCGTACCAGATTGCAGCCAACCGCAACCTGCAGCGTCCGGTCGCGCAGGCGCTGCAGGGCGAACTTACGGAGCTTTCGCAAGTACGTGCCGATACGCTGCAAAGCCATGCCGCGCAGCGACACGGCTACAACGCACTCAAGGCGTACCTCATGCTGGCCGACCCCGGCCGCACCGATCCGGCGTTCCTGACGGGCCAGATCGTCGCCGCGTGGT
The DNA here is from genome assembly GCA_963838695.1 of uncultured beta proteobacterium. GTDB lineage: Bacteria > Pseudomonadota > Gammaproteobacteria > Burkholderiales > Burkholderiaceae > Trinickia. The sequence goes on from CAWIRZ010000005.1 coordinate 9,595, forward strand.
CCGCACCGGCCGAGATGTCGGCCGGCGAGTGGCTCGACATCTCGCAACGGCTCGCTGGCTTCTATGCGGACCACCTGAAGGCACACCCCGAATGGCGTATCAACGCATCGAATGCAATCGTGACCGCCGCGCGCAATACGCTGGTCAACCAGATCGGCCTCGCGAATGCCGACGACACGGTGTACCAGAGCATCATGGACAACGCGAAGGGCAAGTACGCGGATGCTTCGCTCACAACCTTGCTCAACGGCACCGACGCACGCGGGCTTTTCACGAGTGCGCACACCGTGCCGGGTATCTATACACGTGCGGCGTGGGACGGCGTGATAGCGGAGGCCATCGACAAGGCATCAGGCGAGCAGCGTGCGAGCGGTGATTGGGTGCTGGCCAACGGCGGGCCAGCACATTCCGTGAACACTGCCGTCGTGCAGGGGGCGGGCGCAACGATGGCGGCCATCGATGAAAAACGCTCCAGCGACGATCCGAAGCAGCGGCTCACGGCGCGCTACTTCGCCGAATACACGGCTGCATGGCAAGGCATGCTCAACAGCATCCAATGGCAGCCGGCGGCTAACCTGAACGGCGCGATCGACCAGTTGACGCGCCTCGCGGACGCACAAACTTCGCCGCTGATCGCGCTGATGAAGTCCATACAGTACCAAGCGCAGGCGGGCCGTCCGTCGCAGGCCCTGACCGACACACTGGTGCGTAAGGCTCAAAGCCTGATCGGCAGCGATGACCAGACCCAGGCGGTGGTAGCCAACCCGCTCGACAAGCCTTTCGGCCCGCTGCTCGCACTGATGGGCGACAGTGGCACAGGCAGTCGCCTGGGCGCGAACAGCGGCAGTACCAAGAGCAACGGCGTAGCCAATGCACCCACGATGCTCAGCGGCGTGAGCCTCGCGCACTACCTGACGGTGGCCACCACGATGCGCCTGAAGCTTCAGCAGATTGCTGCCAGCCCCGATGCGCAGGCGATGGCCCGCTCGCTCGCGCAGGCCGTGTTCCAGGGCAAGCTCTCGGAACTCGCGCAGGCGCGCGACGACGCGGCGCTGACAGCCGCCAGCGTTGGCACGGCGTGGGCCGGCTTCGGCGACGCACTGTTTGCACGGCCGCTGGACACCGCATGGGAAACCATCCTGCAGCCGGCCGCCGCAAGCCTGAACGAAGCGTGGCGCGCAAGCGTCGCCGCACCGTTTAACGCTGCCATGAATGGCCGGTATCCGTTCTTCGACTCGAATTCCGATGCGTCCTTCGCTGAACTGGGGCGCTATGTGCGGCCCGACACGGGGCTGATCGCCCGCTTCATCACCACCCAGCTGGGTGGTGTGCTGAAACAGCAGGGCGACCAGTGGGTGCCGAATGAGCTGGCACCGCAGACGCTGCAGTTCGATCCAACGTTCGTTGCAAGCATCGGGCAACTATCGACGCTTGGCGCGCAGTTCTATGCGCAGGGCGATGCCGGATACCGTTTCGAGATGATGGCGTTGCCGACTCCGAACGTGACGCGCTCAGAACTCGCCGTCGATGGCAAGCAGATCGTCTACTTCAACCAGCAAGAATCCTGGTCGCCGCTCGCGTGGCCCGGCGACGGTCTGAACGGGCACGCGGGCCTCACGTGGCAGACGGTCAACGCCGGGCTGCGCCAGGCGTTCGAGTCGACCGGCGACTGGGCCTTCCTGCGGCTGATCTCGAAAGCCGACGTCAAGCAACTGGATAGCACCCGCTATCAGTTGACCTGGAGTCAGCCGGCAGCGGACCTGTCTCCCAGCGAGCCGCTGCGCTACATCATGCGCGCGCAAGTCGGTGCCGGCCCCCTCGATCTGCTCAAGCTGCGAGGCTTCAGGATGCCCGAGCGCATCTTCGTCGTCGGCAAGACGGGTGTCGTGCCTGTCCTTCCTCCCCTGCCACCGGATCTGCAATGAGCAATCAGGACACCCCCTGGGACGACAATCCCTTCCTAAAATATTTCGATGCTGAAATGCGTTATCTGCGCGAGGCGGGCAACGAATTCGCGGCGCAACAGCCGGAGACTGCACGCCGACTGGGCCTGACGACGCTCGGGGCGCGCGACGATAGCGTCGAGCGGCTGTATCAGGGCTTCGCGTTCCTGATGGCGCGCCTGCGGATGAAACTGGACGATGCATTGCCGGAGATAACCGACCCGCTGCTCGACAACCTGTGGCCGCACACCGCGCGCCCTATTCCCTCACTCGCGATCCTGGAGTGCGTGCCCCGCACGGGCGAAGCGCGCGTACTTGGCACGCTGCCGGTGGGCCTGCAAGTGCGATCGACTCCCGTTGGTCCGGACGCCACCGTGTGCCTCTATCGCACCACGCAGCCGGTGCACCTCCTGCCACTCGACTTGCGCGAGGCCGGAGCCCGGGTGCGCGCGGACGGCCGAACCGTGATCAACATCGCGTTCGATCTGCTGAACTTTGAACAACGCACGCTCGATGACCTGTCGCGCATCCGCCTGTACCTGCACGGTGATCGGCCCGTCGCCTCCACGTTATATGCGGCGCTCACGCGCCAGGTGGAATCGATCGGCGTGCGCATCCCCAGCATTCGTGATGGACGGGTGGAGCCGCAGCCTGCCATGAAGATCGAACCTGCAGGGTTTGGACCGAGCACCCGGCTGTGGCCAGCCGACGATGTAAAACGGGACCACGAGCTGGATCGCGAGCAGACCATGCTCGAGTACTTTGCGTTTCCGGAGAAGTTGCACTTCGTCGATCTGTGCGGCTTCGATGCGACGTCGGTGCCCCTGGGTGAGACACGTATCGAATTCGAGATTCTTCTCGACGGCGGGCTTCAGAGCGACGTCACGTTCGGCCGGGACAACATCCGCCTCTTCTGCACGCCCGTGATCAACCTGTTCGAGGTGGACGCCGAGCCGCTTGCACCCCGCCACATGCGCGATCGCGAACACCCCGTGCACGCTCCGGAGACCGCCGGCAGTCACATTGAGCCGTACGATGTCATCTCGGTCACGGCAACCGATCAGGAAAGCACCGAGCGGCACGAATACCGCCCCTTCAAGTCGTTGCGGCATCGTGGCGGCATGATGCGCTACGAGAGGCCAGAGCGGTATTTCCATACGTCGACGCGTATCGGTGTTACCGGCGACCGCCAGTTGTGGATCAACCTCGGTGGCCAACTATGGGAGCACGTCGACAGCCTTCCCGATGGACACCTGACCGTGCGCGCACTCGCGAGCAACGGCAGAATACCGCGCATGGCGCTGGGTGAGTCGATGATCACCGAGCCGGTGTCGAGCTTCAATGGCATCCAGTCCGTGCGCAACCTGACTCCGCCTACCATGCCGCTATATCCGCCACGGTACGGAGAATATGACTGGCAGGTGATGTCGCACTTTTCCGGTGGTGGCAGCAACGAGCTCAACGCCATGGACGAATCGGTACTGCGTGGTGCGCTCAAGCTGTACGACTGGACGCAACAGGACGGCAACGCAAGGCGCATCGCGGCAATCACGCAAGTGTGGCTTAGGGAAAAGTACGTGGTTCGGAACGCGAGCATGCTACGCGACATCCATATCCACGTCGCCATCGACGCCGCAGCATTCGCTGGTGCCGGCGACGTAGTCCTCTTCGGGGACGTGCTGAGTCACTTCGTCGGGCGCTATGCGAATTTCCACTACTCGGTACGACTGGTGCTGATTGTCGACGGCAAGGAAACCGTCTATCCGCGCACCGATTACGAGGGAGCGCCATTCTAATGAACACACGGCGAACAACGCTTCGTGCAATCGCCTGTCTGCCTCTTCTCGCGATGCTGTGCGCCTGCGGTGCCTGGCAATCAGCCAAGGAGACGACAGCGGACGCAACACAGGCGGTCTTTATCGCGAAGGTCAAGCAGATGGACCTCACGATCGCGAGCCGCAGCGCACTCAATCAGGACAGGCGCGGCTTGTCGTTGCCGGTCGTGCTGCGCATTTACCAGTTGAAGGATTCGAAGGCATTTGAAACGGCCACGTCTGCACAGTTGTTAGCCGGCGATGCGCTGAAGCCGGACATTTTGGGCCGCACCGAAGTCACACTGAATCCGTCTGCAACCGTGAGACTGTCCGAATTAATGGCCGACGAAGCGCGATACGTCGGCGTGGTGGCATTTTTTCGCGATCAGGCAAATGCCGAATGGCAACTGGTGATTCCGAAGGCGCAGTGGAAGAAGACCGATCCGGTCAGGCTCACAGTCGCGGGCAACCGGCTCGAAATCGATGACTCACGCTGAGCAGGACAGGAAAACAATGAGACGGTATGACATTCGGCATGGCGATACGACCACGAGCAACGGCCGCGTTGAAGCAACTTCGGCGTCCGACACGATCGACGGGCTTGCCGTCGCCTACGAGAGCGACCCGGTGTGGTGTGCGGCCTGCAAGACAACGGGACGCATCGTATGCGTGGGGGCACGAGTGCCGACCACAGGTGCTGACGGTCGGCAGCAGGCCCTCAGCGACGATTTGTGCAGGTGCCACTGCACGCCGGGTCCACGATTGATCGCATCGCAGACGCGTTCGTTTTGTGACGTGTAATTTAACGCGATGACCATTGCCCGCCACGACACTGAATTTTGATGCGCCAAGCGCAAGCACGACACAACCTCACGCTGCCGCAACCCGCATCCCAGCCCCCATCATTTCACCTCACGCGCGCAATACGCCTCGTAATCCGCCCGCGTCCAATCCAGTTCGATCCCAATGCGCTGCGTCCCCGGCCGGATTTTCGGCTTATAAAGCACGAGCGTAAGAGTATCGAGTGCCCCCCATTCCTCGAACGACAGCACCGCCAGCTCAACCGCCAGCGTCTCCAGCAGCCTCGTATGCGGCTTTGCTTTCAAAAACTGCGTCAACCGCTCGCAATAATGCTCGTAGTTGATCCACTCATGCTCGTCCGCTTCCGCAGGCGGACATCGATAGACAAGCCGAGCGTCGATGACCACGGGCTGCGGCGCCCCCTGCTCATGCTCGTGAATGCCCACGTGCGTGAGCACTTCGAGCCCATCGACGAATACCGACCATCCAAGCCCACCGCGTCCCGACGACAACGCAGTGGAGCGCCATAGCGCCTCATCGACGGCGAACGGTTCGGAGGGCTTCACGATACGATCGGCGCAGCCGCGTCAAGCATGATGCGGCAGAAGTAATCGGCGAAGCTGCGACGCACAATGAGTTCGAAAATATCGTCGGCGGTCGGAATCAAGACGATCGATGCCTTGAAATAATGGCTCTGCACGCACTGCCCCCGTTGCAGCACCTTCGGGTGCAGATCGAGCGGGCATCCGCGCGAGATCACGTCGCGCACACGTTCGCCGCTCGCTTCGAGCACCGTGTAGCCGCTGCCCACGTCGACGACCGAGGCGAACAACGCGCCCAACGCTCCACGCAATGTGCCCTCGAGTTCCGGCGTGCGCGCTTCGTTCGAGCGCACGAGCCATTCGTCCGGGCCGAGCCAAAGGGCGTCGCACTCGCTACCGTGCGCAACCGTGTTGGCCTGCGTAGGCAAGCGCGCACCGATCGCACTTTCCACGGCGGCGATAAACGCCGCGTCGCGGGCGTCGCCGCGCACGTTCACGAGTTCGAGAAACGGCCGTTCGCGCAAGCGAAACAGCTTCGATTGCTGGGCCTGGCTCGCATCCAGCAACGCTTGCGCGCCGACCAGCGGCGATTCGAGGCGCACGCCCGTTCCGGCCAATGCCGCATTGCTTCTGTTCTCATTCCACATGCTGACGCACTCCTTCGACGTCGTAGAAAACGGGGCTTGCAATCGTCGCCGCCATCGATTTTCCGTTCAGATCCACCGATACTTTTTCACCCATTTTCCCAAGCCCGCCTTTCACCACGGCCATCGCAATCGAGCGCTTCAAGATCGGGCTGTAGTAGCTCGATGTGACATGGCCGAGCATCGGCACGGGGCTCTCGGCAACTTGATTCGCCGCTGGCCCGCTCGCGCCGTGCGCCAGGATCTGGCCGCCCTCGGGCAACACGAACGACGGATCGTCGGTCAGCAATCCGACCAGTTGTTTACGTCCTTCTTTCGCCGTATCCGAGCGCGTAAGCGAACGCTTGCCGAGGCAATCCTTCGTCTTTGCGACGAGCCCGCCCATGCCCAAATCGAACGGCGTCATCGAGCCATCCGTATCCTGACCGACGATGATGTAGCCTTTCTCCGCCCGTAGCACGTGCATCGTTTCGGTACCGTACGGCGTAATGTCAAACGCCTCGCCGGCGGCCATCAATGCCTCCCACACCGCCCGGCCCGCATTGGCCGGAACATTCACTTCGTAAGCCAATTCGCCCGAAAAGCTGATCCGCATCACGCGCGCAGGCACGCCCGCGACCGCGCCTTCCCGGAAGGTCATGAACGGGAATGCTTCGTTCGAGAAATCGATGTCGCGGCATACGTTGCGAAGCACTTTGCGGCTATTCGGTCCGACCACGGCGAACGTGGCGAAGTGATCGGTCACGGACGTCATTCTCACCTTCATGTCGGGCCATTCTGTCTGGACCCATCGCTCGAGCCATGTCAGCACGCGGGCGGCGCCGCCCGACGTCGTCGACATCAAGTAGTGCTGCTCGCCAAGCCGCACCGTCACGCCGTCGTCGAACACCATGCCGTTTTCGTCGAGCATGAGCCCATAACGGCATTTACCCACTTCAAGCTTCGACCAAGGATTCGTATAAACCCAATTCAAAAGCTTGGCCGCATCGGGTCCTTGGATATCGATCTTGCCTAGCGTGGACGCGTCCATGATGCCGACGCTCGTTCGAACCGCTAAACATTCGCGCGCGACGGCCGCATGCAGGTCCTCGCCCGATTTCGGGAAGTACCACGGGCGTTTCCAATTCCCGACGTCTTCGAACAGCGCGCCATGCTCGACGTGCCATTCATGGATGCATGTCTTGCGGATCGGATCGATGAAATCGCCGATCTCGCGGCCCGCGATCGCGCCGAAGGTCACCGGCGTGTAGTTCGGGCGGAACGTCGTCGTGCCGGTTTCGGGAATCGTCTTCCCGAGCGCTTGCGCGAGAATCGCCATGCCGTTGATATTGCCGAGCTTGCCTTGATCGGTACCGAAGCCCATCGCCGTGTAACGCTTGACGTGTTCGACCGATTCGAAACCTTCTCGTGCGGCCAGCAAGATATCCGCGGCCGAAACGTCGTTTTGAAAGTCGACGAACTGCTTCGGCCCACGCGTGGCGCCGGCATGTGTGCCCACCAGCCATAACGGCAAGATCGGCGCTTCCTTGATCTCGGCGACCTGCGGCGAAGCGGGCCGCGTTGCCGCCCGGAACCCGAGCGAATGCGCGGCCTCCACGCCGGCGTCGAGCGCCAAGCGCAGCCCGCGCGCCAAGCTGAATTCGCCAGCCGCGGCACCGACGCTCACTTCGGGCTGCATGCCCTTGCCGGGCACGAAGCACGCCTTTTCGTCGTGCCAATGCGCCTTCCCGCCCGATTGAGCAAACAGATGCAGCACCGGACTCCAGCCGCCCGACATCGCTACGAGATCGCACGGCAACGTGGCAACGTTCGAGCCGACCGTGCCGCCCGAGAACGACGCCACGTCGACAGACGACACGCGCCACTTGCCTCGCGCCGCCTGAATCACCGCACCGTTCATCACGATCACGCCATGCCGGCGCGCAGCGGCAGGCAACGAACCGTCGCTCCGAGCACGCGGATCGACGACGGTAACCTTCGCCCCGCTCGCTTTCAGATCGAGCGCGCTTTGATAGCCGTCATCGTTGTTCGTGAACACGACGGCTTCCCTTCCCGGCAGCACGCCGTAGCGCTGGATATACGTCGACACTGCCGAGGCCATCATGATCCCGGGCAGATCGTTGTTGCCGAACACAAGCGGGCGTTCGTGGGCGCCTGTCGCCAAGATCACACGTTTGGCACGAACCTTCCACACCAGTTCGCGCGTGCCCTTGCGCATCGATACCGGCAGATGATCGGTCAAGCGCTGCACGACCGTAACGAGGTTGTGGTCTTGATAGCCGAAGGCCGTACTGCGCGACAAGATCTTGACCTCCGGCATCTGCGATAGCGCGTGTTCGATCCTCTCCACCCACTGCGTTGCGCTCTTGCCGTCGATCTGCGCACGGCAAGCAAGCAGCGAGCCGCCCAATTCGCGCTGGTCGTCGACGAGGATCACGCGCGCGCCGGCACTGCCTGCCGCATGCGCTGCCGCAAGGCCAGCCGGGCCGCCGCCCACGACAAGCACGTCGCAATGCGCGAAGCACTTGTCGTAACGATCGGCATCGCGAGTATCCGGCGCTTTACCGAGACCGGCGGCCTCGCGAATTTTCTCTTCGTACTTCGGCCACCATTTGCGCGGCCACATGAAGGTCTTGTAATAAAACCCCGCGGGAATGAAGCGAGCGATCTTTTGGTTGACCGCGAGCCGATCGTTCTCGAGCGAAGGCTCGACGTTCACACTCGTCGCAATCAACCCTTGATACAACTCGATCTCAGTGGCGCGCGCATTCGGCACGCTATAAGGGCCGCTTTCGAGTTGCACGATCGCATTCGGCTCCTCGACCCCCGCGGTCACGACACCGCGCGGCCGGTGATACTTCCAGCTTCGCGCGACGAAATGCACGCCGTTGGCAAGCAGCGCCGAGGCGAGCGTATCGCCCTGATAGCCTTGATACGTGCGGCCGTTGAACGTGAATGTGAGCGGGATCGCGCGATTGATCCGCCCACCCGTGCCCAGGCGATCTTTCTGATTGCTCATTTCACTTGCCCCCTTGCGTATTCTCGCGCGCACCCGCATCGGCACTCGCGCCCGCACCCGCTCCCGAACCTACACCAGCGGCCGCATGCGTACCGCCGCTGCCTGGCGCTGCCGCGCCCCTGAACGTTCCGTAGCTTTGAAATGCGTACGACACCGTATCGCGCGTGGCCATGAACCAGCGTCTGCATCCTTGTGCATGCAGCCACTGCTCGCGATGCACGCCGCGCGGATTTTTCCGCATGAAGAGGTACTCGCCCCACTCGCGATCGCTCAGTTTTTCGGGTTCGAGCGGTCGGGCAATGTCGGCCTCGCCGCCACAGGAAAATTCGCTTTCGGCGCGCGGCCCGCACCACGGGCATTCGATCTGCAACATGTCAGTCTCCGGTATCCAATAGGCCACACAGCGTGTTTTAGTGCGCAACGGCGGCGGCGCCGTGCTCGTCGATCAGATGGCCCGTATAGAAGCGGTCCAGCGAGAAAGGCGCATTCAACGGATGCGGCGCATCGTTCGCGATCGTGTGCGCGAACACCCAGCCCGATCCCGGTGTCGCTTTAAAGCCCCCTGTACCCCACCCGCAGTTGAAATACAGGCCCTTCACATCGGTCTTGCTGATGATCGGGCAGGCGTCGGGCGAAACGTCGACGATGCCGCCCCACTGCCGATTCATCCGCACGCGCGAAAACACCGGGAACATTTCGACGATGGCCTGCAGCGTGCCCTCGATGATGTGAAAGCTCCCGCGCTGCCCGAAGCCCGTGTATTGGTCGATCCCCGCGCCGATCACCAGATCGCCCTTGTCGGACTGGCTGATGTAGGCGTGCACCGCATTCGACATCACGACCGTGTTCACGACAGGTTTAATCGGCTCGGAGACGAGCGCCTGCAGCGGATGGCTTTCGAGCGGCAAACGCACGCCCGCCATATCGGCCAGCGTCGTCGTATTGCCCGCGGCCACGACCGCGACTTTCTTCGCCTTGATGAATCCTTTCACCGTGTCGACGCCGACCACGGCGCCGCCTTCCCGACGAATGGCCGTGACTTGGCAGTTTTGAATGATGTCCACGCCATGCGCATCCGCCCCGCGGGCGAAGCCCCAGGCCACCGCATCGTGACGCGCCACGCCGCCGCGCCGCTGGAACGACGCGCCCAGCACCGGGTAACGGGCGTTCAGGTTGATCGTCGGCTCGATTTCCTTGATCTGCTCGGGCGTCAGGAACTCGGCATCGACGCCGTTCAGGCGGTTTGCGTTGACGCGCCGCATCGTATCGCGCACGTCCTGCAGCGTATGAGCGAGATTCATCACGCCGCGCTGGCTGAACATGACGTTGTAATTCACGTCTTGCGAGAGCCCTTCCCACAGCTTCATCGCTTTTTCGTAGAGCGCCGCCGATTCGTCCCACAGATAGTTCGAGCGGATGATCGTGGTGTTGCGTGCCGTATTGCCGCCGCCGATCCATCCTTTCTCGAGCACGGCGATGTTGCGCACGCCATGCTCCTTCGCCAAGTAGTAAGCCGTAGCCAGACCGTGCCCGCCGCCGCCGACGATCACGACGTCGTACTCGCGTTTAGGTTCGGGGCTGCGCCACTGGCGCTCCCAGTTTTCGTGGTACGACAATCCGTTGCGCACCAGACTGAATATCGAAAAACGGCTCATAGCGGTGGTCCGAAGGGTCGATTGGGATCGATTAAGTTCGATTGCGTTTGATTAGGTACGGTCAGCATTCAATGACGTTCACGGCCAAGCCGCCGCGCGACGTCTCCTTGTACTTGGTTTTCATATCGGCGCCGGTCTCGCGCATCGTCTTGACGACGGAATCGAGCGACACATAGTGTTGCCCGTCGCCTTTGAGCGCCATGCGCGATGCGTTCAGCGCCTTGATCGCCCCCATGGCGTTGCGCTCGATGCAGGGAATTTGCACAAGGCCGCCGACGGGGTCGCACGTCATGCCGAGGTTGTGTTCCATGCCGATCTCCGCCGCGTTTTCCACCTGCTGCGGCGTGCCGCCCATGACGGCCGCGAGTGCTGCGGCGGCCATCGAGCAGGCCACGCCCACCTCGCCTTGGCACCCCACTTCCGCGCCCGAGATCGATGCCGTTTCCTTGTAAATGATCCCGATCGCCGCGGCCGTCAGCAGGAAATCGACGATGCCGTCGTCGTTCGCGCCGGGCACGAACTTGACGTAGTAATGCAGTACTGCGGGAATGACACCGGCTGCGCCGTTCGTCGGCGCGGTCACGACGCGCCCGCCCGCCGCGTTCTCCTCGTTGACGGCCATCGCGTACAGATTGACCCAATCGAGCATCGACAGCGGATCGCGCAGCGATGCTTCCGAATGCGCGCGCAAATGCTGGGCGAGATCGGCCGCCCGGCGCTTTACGCGCATCGGGCCGGGCAGCTCGCCCTCGGTGCGGCAGCCGCGCTCGACACAGGCGGCCATCGTGCGCCAAATCGTCAGCAAGCCCTCCCGCACCTCCTGCGGCGCACGCGACGCGCATTCGTTCTCGAATGCCACGCGAGCGATCGACAAGCCGCTGTCGCGGCACGCGCGCAGCAAATCGGCTCCCGTGCGAAACGGATGCGGCACCTCCGCACCGGCACGAACACCGTTGACGCGATCGCCGTCGCGGTTGACGACGAAGCCGCCGCCCACGGAGTAATACTCCTTCTCGACGAGTAGTTGCCCGTTTTCGTCGAATGCCTGAAAGCGCATGCCGTTCGGATGGACGACGCTCGTGCCGCTCATCAACCGGCGGTAAAACGAGAGATCTTCTTTCTCGTCGAAGCGGATTTCGGTGCCGCCCAGCAGGCGCAGGCGTTTGCCGGAGCGAATCGTCGCCAGACGTGGCTCGATGACATCCGGGTCGATCGAATCGGGAAGATTGCCTTCGAGGCCGAGCAAGACTGCCTTATCCGTCCCGTGGCCCTTGCCCGTCGCGCCGAGCGAGCCATAGAGTTCGACTTTGACGCGGCGCACATAAGCCAGCAGATTGGCGTCCTCGACATGCGAAACGAAACGGCACGCCGCGATCATCGGCCCAACCGTATGCGAGCTCGACGGGCCGATGCCGATCTTGAATAGATCGAAGACGCTGACGTTCATGGGGGCAGCCTCGCGTTGAGTACGAAGGTTGGAAAGTGCTATGGACGCAAGTACACCAAAGCGTAAAATCCCCCGATAGAACAAAAACGGCATCGCTGTGGGATGCCCTCGCCACATGCCGGACCGGCGCGCCAACGCGTGCGCTTTAACGATGATTCGCGACGGAAAACCACAGGCGCCTAACGACGCAATCGGCGACGCTGAGCAGGCATGCCATTGCGCCCCCTATTCTTCACTCGCATGAACGCCGTCGAACCGTCACCGCTCGTTTCACCTGTCAGCCGGGAGCGCATTCGCTTCGGGATCGTGCTGCTGCCGAATTTCACGCTGACGGCGTTTTCCGGCTTCGTCGACATGTTGCGGCTATCGGCCGACGACAGCGATTTCAGCAAACCCGTGCGGTGCGCTTGGAGCGTCGTCGGCAAAACGTTCGCGCCGGTGCGGGCAAGCTGCGGTATCCAATTGACGCCGTGGGAGACCTTCGACAAAGCCGAGCCGTTCGACTACATCGTCGTTGTGGGCGGGCTCCTGCATTCGGGCCCCCAAGCCGACGACGAGACGCTGGCGTTCATTCGTCGTGCCGCGGATCATGGCGCGACGATCGTCGGGATCTGCACGGGGGTGTTTACGCTGATGCGGGCCGGGGTGCTCGAGGGCCATCGCGTATGCGTGAGTTGGTTTCATTACTGGGATTTCATCGAGCGCTTCCCCACCGCCAATGCGCAGATGCTGGTAGCCGATCGGCTGTTCGTCATCGATCGGCGGCGCATTACGTGTTCGGGCGGGCGCGCATTCCATCGACGTAGCCGCCGCTATTTTGTTGCGGCATTTCGATCACGCGACGGTGCAAAAGGCCCTGCGCATTCTGCTCGTGGCGGAGATGCAGAACGGCAACGCCCCGCAGCCTCACCCACCGGGGCTCGAGCCCGCCACGCATCCGAAGATCAAGCGCGCGATCTTGCTGATGGAGCAGCATCTGGGGCGTGCGCTGACGCTCGAAGAATTGGCCGGCAAGCTCGATCTGTCGCCGCGGCAACTCGAACGGCTCTTCAAGGCGCAGACGGGCAAGACCCCGCAGACATTCGCCAAGCACGTGCGGCTGCGCACGGCGGCCTGGTTGCTCACGAGTTCCGATCGAACGGTGGCCGACATCGCCTCGAGTTGCGGGTTTTCCGATGCCTCGCATTTGGGCCGAGAATTCCGCAAGCAATACGGTATGCCGCCCGTGGCGTTTCGCGCGCGCGGTGCGGGCAATGCGCCCGACGATCAGATGTGCGACGAATATTTTTTAGCGTCCGGCGCGATGTCTTGAGCGTTGTACAGCACCTTGCCGTGGCCAACGCTAGCCGAATCCGCCAGGCGCCCACAACGAAAAAGGCGTGGATGGCGCTGTCGATTCCGCCCGATTCAAGGTGAGCCGGCCGTCAGCAATCGAGCGCTTTCCGAGGCGCAGCCGCCAACGGCTACCTACGCCTCGGTGGGCCGAACGCGTACTTACTTGGCCTTATGCGTGAGACGCTCGAATTCGCAATCGATCAGTTCGCGCATCCAATCGGCGATGGTGATTTCCCGTTCCACACAGATATAACGAATCCGTTTGTGAACGGCCGGATCGATATCGAAGTTCAATCGAATACTGTCTACCCGCCGGCTTGGCATCCCCGCGCTGGTGGTCAGCGCCTTCTTCGGCCGTCCGGGGCCGCGTTTCGAAGGTGCGGTCGTCGCATTCGGCTTGCCGGGCGTGCCGGCGCAGGCAACGTTTGCGCTCACATGCGTATGCGCAGCCCTGCTCGGCGGGCTGATCAAGCACCATATACTGATCGAGCAAGGCGATATCGCGGAGTTGCCCGGCCTGTTTGCGAAACAATTGGCCACTGCGGCCATTCGCCTGGACGGCGCTTCGATCGATGCGCTGGGCTATCTGCAACCGGATGTCGGCGCGTTCATCACTATGCTGTCGGACCGGCTTGCGGTTGTTGCCGCGGATTTCGCGCCCCCGCTCCCTCGGCCAAGCGAAGCAACGGCGGGCGAAATGTCTTCCTTGGCGCTCGGATAGGCGAATCGACGAACAACGAATGCCGATTGCCGAATGCGACTCATCGCCCCTCCCGGGGCGAACGTCCGCCTCAGTGCGCCGCGATATACGACTTCACCGCGGTCAATCCATTCTTCCCGTCGAACGTGGTCACGCCCGCTAGCCATTTGTCCAGCACTTGCGGGTTCTTCTTGAGCCATTCGGTAGCGGCCTTGTTCGGGTCTTGCTTGTCCATGATCGGCATCATCACGTGGTTTTCGATGTCGGTCGTGAAATGCAGATTGGACACGAGCTTGGCCGCATTCGGGCAACGCGCCGCGTAATCGGGCGGGGTAGCCGTGAACACCTTCGCCTCGCCATAGTTCGGCCCGAATACGTCATCTCCGCCGCTCAGATAATCGATCTTCATCTGCACGTTCATCGGATGCGGCTCCCAACCGAGGAACACGATCCATTGCTTTTCGCGAACGGCCCGATTCACTTGAACGAGCATGCCGGCCTCGCTGGATTCCACCAGTTTGAACTTGCCGAGACCAAACTGATTGCCGTCGATCATCTTCTTGATCAACGCGTTGCCGTCGTTGCCAGGCTCGATACCATAGATGCGGCCGCCCAGCTTATCGGCGTACTTCTGAATATCGGCGAACGTTTTCAGGCCACCGTTATAAACGTAGTCCGGCACGGCCAGCGTGTACTTGGCGCCGGTCAGGTTCGGCGCCGCCAGCACTTCGATCTGCTTGGCCTTGACGAACGGATCGATCATTGGATCCATCGTCGGCGACCAATAGCCGAGAAAGACGTCGATCTGCTTGCTCTTGATGCCGGCGAACGTGATCGGCACGGAGGCGATCGTTTTCGTCGGGTTGTAGCCCAGGCCCTCGAATACCGCCGAGGCCAGCCCCGTCGTGGCCGCGATGTCGGTCCAGCCGACATCGGCAAAACGGACGTTTCGGCAAGCAGCGGAATCCGCTGCGTAGGCGTTCGCCGTTATTAAGGCTGCCGTGGTCAAGGCCAAGGCCCAGCCCGCTTTCATCCAGCGTTGGTTCATTAGACGCTCCTCAATCGCACAATCATGTCGGCTCTTCGCCGTTTTGGGGACATCGACGTATTACAAGAACTCCTAACCATCTACTTCGATTCCGGAAACCGTTGCCCTACCGATTCAATTCGCTTGCCGGCGTTCCCGGCTCGGCGCATAACCGAATTGCGCGCGATACGCTTTGCTGAAATGGCACGGCGATTGGAAGCCGCAGACCGACGTCACCGAGGCGATCGACGCATCGGTCGTGCGCAGCAGATCGCGTGCGCGGCGCAGGCGCAGCGACAGGTAATAATGCGTGGGCGAGACATCCAGATACACCTTGAACATACGTTGCAAGTGCCGCTGCGATAACTTGACGAGCCGAGCCAGTTCTTCCAGCGAAAGCGGCTCCTCGATATTTGCTTCCATTAGCCGTACGACCTCGATCAGCTCAGCGCGCGAGAACCCGATCCGCGCGTCGACGGGAATCGGCTGGTGATCGTTCGCGCTGCGAATGCGCTCGAGAATGAATTGCGCCGAGACCTGAGCCGCCAAATCGCGGCCCAGCCGCTCGCCGACGAGATGCAGCATCAAATCGAGCGGCGCCGTGCCGCCCGTGCACGTCAATCGATCGCGATCGATAACGAAGAGTTCATCGCGGAATTTCACGCGCGGAAACTCGTTGTGCAGCGACGACATATCCTCCCAATGCACCGTGCAACCATAGTCGTCGAGTAAACCCGCGCTCATGAGTGCATAGGCACCGGTACAAATTGCGCCGAGCGGGACGCCGCGCGCCCCCAAATCGGCCAGCAGGCGTCTTCACACGAGTGTCGACGGCACTGCGGATCTGCGTGCCGCCGCATACCACCAGGACATCGGGGATGCCGACCTCTTCCAGCGTACGCGTTGGCGTCACCGTCACGCCGTTGCTGGCCCGCACCGGGACGCCGTCTGCCGAGACGACCGACCACCGGTAGTGCGTCGCCCGGCTCACATAGTTCGTCATTCTCAGCACTTCCACCGCGCTGGTGAACGCGATCATCGAGAAGTTCGGCAGCGTCAGGAACCCGAAGTGCACGGGCAGCGACGCCACGATTTCAGGCTGCATCTCGGTGGCCGGCGTCATGCTTGCCTCGCTTCGCTCAGCTTTGCGTCATCGGTTGCTGGGCACCGCCGCGCAGCCGCATGACGCTGCGCAAGCCTTTGAAGCGCGGCGCGGGAGCCGTTCCCGGCGTCCGGCCGAAGCTCTCGGTAATGCGATCGAGGATGATGGCCAGCAGCACGACCGACAACCCGCTTTCGAAACCAAGGCCAATGTCGAGCCGTTGAATACTGGCCAGCACATCGTTGCCTAGGCCGCCCGCCCCCACCATCGACGCGATGATCACCATCGACAGCGCCATCATGATCGTCTGATTGACACCCTGCATGATCGAGGGCAGCGCATTCGGGAATTGCACTTTATAAAGCAATTGCCACGGTGTGCAGCCGAATGCCTGCCCCGCTTCGACGATCTCGCGATTGACGTGGCGAATCCCGAGGCTAGTCAACCGCACTGCCGGCGGCATCGCGAAGATCACCGTCGACAAGATCCCCGGCACGCGGCCGAGAC
Source organism: uncultured beta proteobacterium (assembly GCA_963838695.1). Lineage (GTDB taxonomy): Bacteria > Pseudomonadota > Gammaproteobacteria > Burkholderiales > Burkholderiaceae > Trinickia. The sequence continues at coordinate 26,131 of CAWIRZ010000005.1, forward strand.
CGAACAACATGGCCGCCGGAATCAAATAGACGAAGGCCGGCATCGTTTGCATCAAGTCGAGGACCGGGCGCACGACGAGCGCCACATGCTTATCCTTGGCCGTCCAAATCCCCAGCGGAATACCCAAGACGAGACTGATCAAGGTCGAGGAGAGGGTCAGCCCGAGTGTGATAATCGTCTGATCCCAGAAGCCGGTGGCATAGATCAGCAACAACGATAGCGTCGTGAAGAATGCAAAGCGCCAGCCGAGTCGCCACAGGCCGACAGCGATAAACAGCGCCATCATCGCCCACATTGGGATCGCCTGAAGGCCGTGTTCGACGAGGCCCGCGAGCGTATCGATGCCGCGGCCGATCATGTCGAACGCATGGCTGTCGTGATCGAGCAGATAGTGGACCGATTGATCGACCCAAGTGCCGAGCGGAATGAGTTCAGACATGGGAGCCTCGCGTACGGGTGATGGCTTTGAGAACGACGGCACGATCGACCGACCCGCAATAGCAGCCGTCGTCGTCCACGACGGGCAACGCGCGCGCGTGCGCCACGACGCGCGAGACGACTTGATCGAGCGGCGCACTGCGCGCGATGCACTCGGTCTGTGCCAGGCTGGGCGCACTGTTGCCCAGCGCGTCGCGCGTGACGAAGCCGCGGATCTTTTGGGCGGCATCCAGCACGAACGCGTAATCGGCGCTGCCGTTCATCGACGCGGCCACGCCGGCCGCATCGAACTGGCGCACGAGCGGTACGACGTCGGTCTGCATCAAGTCGCCGGCCGTCAAATAGCGGCTCGTATCGACGCCTTCGAAGAACGCCCGCACGTAATCGGTCGATGGGCGGCTGATGATCTCCTGCGGCGTGCCGAGCTGAACGAGACACCCGCCTTCCATGATCGCAATACGGTTGCCGATTCGCAGCGCTTCTTCCAGATCGTGCGAGACGAACATGATCGTGCGGCGCTGGTCCTTTTGCAGTTGCAGCAACACGTTTTGCATCTCTTTTCGCTTAAGCGGATCGAGTGCCGAGAACGCTTCGTCCATGATCATCAACGAAGGATTCACGGTCAGCGCGCGGGCTAGGCCGACACGCTGCTGCATCCCGCCCGACAGCTCGGCCGGCAGCTTGTGCGCGAACGGCGCGAGCCCGACCTGCTCGAGCACCGTCATTGCACGGGCCTCGCGGTCTTTGCGTCTCACCCCGGCCACTTCGAGACCGAAGGCGGCGTTCGATAGCACGGTGCGCTGCGGCATTAGCGCGAACGACTGAAACACCATGCTCATATCTTTGCGACGGAGGGCGGTCAGCTCGCTGCGCCGCGCCGCAACAATGTCGCGTCCATCGATGAGCACCTTGCCGGCCGTCGGATCGACCAGCCGATTGATCAGGCGAATCAATGTGGACTTACCGGAGCCGGACAGCCCCATCAGCACGAAAATCTCGCCTTCCTGAACGTCGAACGAAACGTCGTGCACACCGACGACTTGGCCCGTGCGTGCGAATATCTCATCCTTCGCCGCGCCGCCTGCCAGCATGTCGAGCGCTTGCTTGGGGTTCGTGCCGAACACCTTGCACAGCCCTTGCACCATCACCTTCGGTGAACTCATTTCTTCCGTCTCCTTGCGGCAGGCCGACGCCTGCACAGTCTGCCTACATGGTTGCCAGAAAAATCCCCTCGCAGCCGACGAATTCCGACGCACGCTTGCGAAAATGCGACACGGGCACCGTCGCGTAGCCAAGCCGTTTTCCCCTCGAGCGCCGTGGCATAAGGCTGGGCGCATCGATTGCGTTCCTCTTCCGCGAACGACATGTCGCGAAACGACAGATTCGCGTCCAAAAATGCGTGCGCACCGAGCATATCGGCTGGCAATACTCAGCCCAACCGGATCCGTACCCGAATGGCATCCGGGCCGGCAAATAGACCGATTACAACGACGACGGAGCGCACCATGAGTCACCGCAAGACCCTGTCACGCCTATCGTCCGCCGCTTTTGGCGGCGCGGCGCTTTTGATCGGATCGCTGCACGCGCCTGCCGCGCTTGCGCAAACGGCCGATGCCGGCGGCGCGAGTGCCGCGGCGGCCACCGCGCCGGCGACGCCCGCCGATCCCCCTTCCGCCTCCACAGCCAGCGCATCGAGCGCGGCGCCTGCCGCTGCGCCGTTCACGGCCAACGTCACGCTAGCCTCGCAGTACGTTTCGCGCGGCTTTCGGCAAGGCTGGGGCAAGCCGGCGATTCAAGGCGGCTTCGACTATACGCATCCGAGCGGGCTATTCGCCGGTACCTGGCTGTCGAGCGTGAGCAGCAAATTCATCGAGGGCGGTTCCGTCGAATGGGACCTGTACGGCGGGTATGGCGGATCGATCGGCGATCTTTCATACACGGGCACGATCTACTACTACGTGTACCCGGGCGCGCGCATGTCCGCCGCCGCCACGAGCTACAACTACGGCGAGTTCGTCACGGCCTTGACGTACAAATGGTTCACCGCCAAGTATTGGCTCACTTATACGCCGAATTACTTCGGTTATGACAGCCAATCGCTCGGAATCGGCAACGGCAAGAACAGCCGCGGCTCGGGCTACCTCGACCTGAATACGAACGTCGATCTCACACACGGCTTCTCTTTGCTGCTGCATTACGGCTGGGAACGCGTGCAGAACTTTTCGGCCTACAACTGGCAAGACGCGAAAGTGGCTGTGTCGAAGACGTTCGACGGCGGCTGGACGCTGACGGGGGCGGTGACGAAGGGCTGGGGGGCCACGAACGTCTATGACCGCTACACGACGGGCGCCTCCGATTCATCGGGCAACATCGCCGTGTCGAACCCGCTCCAAACGACATTCTTCGCGACGCTTACCAAGGTGTTCTGACGCAGCATCGATTGCCGCGCCGCTGGCGGTAGCGGTAGCGGACGGCGTCGGCACTGCTCGGCGCTGTCCGTATTTATTTCATGCCAGAATGGCGGGCTCACGCCACTCTCGCTCGTTCGATCGATGGTTCAAAGACGGCCTCGGCTCTCATTCATCCTCGCGGCCGGCGCCGCGCTTGTCGCCGCCGGCTGCTCCGTGCTCGCCGCGGCCGATCCCAACGCGCTCTGGCAAATCGTCAATTTCGATTGCGTGCCGGCCGCCCGCACCACGGGCAAAACGGGCATCTGCGCCACGGTCGATCTACGCGGACGCTACGCGCTGCTACGCGACCGCGGCGGTGTCGCTCAACATCTTTTGATTCCGACGGACCGAATCTCCGGCGTCGAGAGCCCGGTGCTATTGGCGCCCGATGCGCCGAACTACTGGGCCGATGCCTGGAATGCGCGCAGCTATGTCGAGGCCACACTGAAAAAAGCGCAACGCGCGCCGCTCGCGGACAATCAAATCGGCCTCGAAATCAATTCGGTCATGCGCCGCTCACAAGAACAGCTGCATATCCATATCGACTGCATGCGGGCCGATGCCACCTCGGCCCTCGCCCGGCATCGAAGCGATCCACCGCGCGTTTGGGCCTGGGATACGATCGACGGCACGCGCTATCGCATCATGCGCATCCCCGGGCCGACGTTCGATTTCGATCCGTTCAAGTTGGTCGCCGGCCCGCGGACGAGCCCGGACGTCATGGCGCAGCAGACGATCTTCGTGACAGGCGCGGGAGCGTCCGCCGACGACGCCGGCTGGTTCGTGTTGAACAGCAGTCTCGACACCGACGGCGGAACGGGCTCCGCGGAAACATTGCTCGATCATCGATGCGCGGCGGCCGCGCCGTTGTAGCGATCGTTCCTGCGCGGCCATCCTCGCAATCGGTTCCCATGCCGCTATTGCCGCCCCGTTAATGGCGAGTTTGCAATTTTTTGCACTTTTTTGCTGCCATTCTCAAATCCAATGTTGCAAAATGCCGCGGCGACGCACGCGGTACGCAACGTCGGCGCCGAGCACAGCGACAGTGTGCTCTCCTCGGCGCACTTCGTGCTGCGGCATCGAACGCAATCAGCGACACGCAGTAGGTAATGGTAGGTAATAGGCGGTAGGTATCAGGCAAAAGAACGAGCCAAAGGCAGAAACATGCAATTCACCATGTACCGGTTTGCCCTCGCCGCGCTAACGGCGGCGGTCCTTATCGACTTGAGCGGGTGTACCTCGCTGTACACCGAAAGCGCGACGGCGGGCGCCGGTATCGCCGGTGCGGCGGTGGCCGCCCAGGTCACGCGCAACGCAGCCGTCGCGACGGGTATCGGGTTGGGCGCCGTCGCCGCTGCGAAAGCCGGCGTGCAGTACACCGAACGCGTCGTGCACCGGAAAACCCAAGATTCGATCGCGAGTGCCGCCGGACCGCTAGCGGTCGGCGCCGTTGCCCCTTGGGAGGCCAAGCACTCGGTGCCGATCGAGGAGGACGAACACGGCCGTGTGACCGTCAGCAGGACGATCAGCACGGGTGCGCTCGACTGTAAGGAAATCGTGTTTTCCGTCGATCAAGACGCGACGAAGAACCAGCCGGCCGGGAGCGCCTTCTACGTCGCCTCGGTGTGCCGCGACGGCAACCACTGGAAATGGGCCTCGGCCGAGCCTGCAACAGAACGTTGGGGCGCACTGCAATGAGCACGCGTAGGGTACTCGCCGCCTTGGTATGTGCCGGCGTGGGTGCAGCCATGAGCGGCTGCGCGTCGATCGGCGCGGCCAGCGGCGCGGTTGCAGGCGTGGCGACGGGTGCAGTGACGGCGAATCCCGCTGTCGGCATCGGCGTCGGCATCGCCGTGCAAGCTGCAACGGACCAAGCCATCAATCGTTACATGCTGCGCATGCATGCGGACCAACAGGATGCGATCGCAACGCTCGCGGGTACGTTGCCGGTGGGCGCATCCCAACCGTGGCGAGTCAAGCATACGTTGCCGATCGAAAACGGTCATGGCGAAGTACGCGTCCTACGCGCATTCGACACCGCGTTGACGAGTTGCAAGGAGTTCGCGTTCTCGTTCGTGGATGGCGACAAAGCGGATGCCAAGACCGAATGGTTCACCGCGAGCACCTGCCGACAAGGGTCGGCATGGAAATGGGCATCGGCAGAACCTGCCGTCGACCGCTGGGGCAACCTGCAATAGTCGGGACGGCGGGACGGCTGACTAGCATCGATCGAGCGATCGACGGAACGGCAATCCGGCAATACGGCAATAACACGCCGTCTGCTTACGGGGCCCTTGCCGCTCGCTCGATGCCGACTGACGAGCACCCACTACGGACGGCCTACTGTGCCTCCATGACGAGCAATTGCGCCCCGTCGGACACCTGATCGCCGACACCGAAGAGTACTTGCGCGACCTTGCCCGCAGCCGGTGCGCCGATCGTATGCTCCATCTTCATCGCTTCCATGACGATCAGCGGCGTGCCCTTCTCGACGATGGTACCCGGCTCCACGAGCACCGCGATCACCTTGCCCGGCATCGGAGCCGTCAAACGCCCTTCGCCGTGCTCCGCGTCGGCCGCATGCGCTAGCAGGTTCTGCCATTCGAACGTGAGCGCCGAACCTTGGCAAAAGACGTGGAAAGCATCGCCGTCGACGAACACGCGCCCCGTCACCCGCGCATCGCCCAAACGCACACCGAAAGTATGCGGTTCGCCGCTGCGCCACCAGTCGAACGCGTCGACCGTGCCATCGTGCTCGAGCGTGCGCGCTTGGCCGTCCCGCGTATACACGACCTGGAACGCCCGGTCGTTTTCCGTATCGCGCCATTCGATCGTTTGTCGATAGCCGCCATTCAAACGCCAGTGCGAGAGCGCCTCCCACGGCGATGCGCCATGCTCGACGCCGCCCTCGCGCGTGAGCAACGCACCGCACGCGAGCGCCAACGCTTCCTTGAACGGCCTTTCGACCGAGCGCGAACAACGCGGCATGATGACGTTCGATCAGCCCCGTATCCAGATTCGGCGGTGGCAAACGGCTCGCTTTCGACAATGCGTTTGAGGAAGGCCACGTTCGTTTGCGGGCCGACCGCCTCGCACGCTTGCAAGGCACGGCTCATCCGCGAGAGCGCTTCCTCGCGATTGGCGCCGTGGACGATCAGCTTCGCGATCATCGGATCGTAGAACGGCGTAATCGTGTCGCCCTCGCGCACACCGCTATCGATCCGCACCGGCGCGCGCGACGGCGAGCCGATCGAGAACTCGACGCCTTCGGGCATGCGCAGATAGTTGAGCGTGCCCGTCGACGGCAAGAAACCGCGCGCCGGGTTCTCGGCGTACACGCGCGCTTCGATCGCATGGCCATCGATGCGCAATTCGTCCTGCCGCAGGGGCAGCGGCTCGCCGGATGCCACGCGCAACTGCCATTCGACGAGATCCTGCCCCGTGATCATTTCCGTGACGGGATGCTCCACTTGCAGCCGCGTGTTCATTTCCATGAAATAGAACGCGCTATCGGTCATGATGAACTCGACCGTTCCGGCCCCGACGTAGGAAACCGCACGCGCAGCCGCGACCGCCGCCTCGCCCATCGCACGACGCACATCGTCCGACAGCCCCGGCGCCGGCGCCTCTTCGAGCACCTTCTGATGGCGACGCTGCACCGAGCAATCGCGATCGAACAAATAGACGGCACCGCCGTGACGATCGGCGAACACCTGCACTTCGACGTGACGCGGCCGCGTCAAATACTTTTCGATCAAGACGCGATCGTTGCCGAAGCTGCTGGCCGCTTCCCGTTTGCACGAGGCCAGCGCTTGCGCGAAGTCCTCGCGCTGCTCCACCACGCGCATGCCTTTACCCCCACCGCCCGCGCTCGCCTTGAGCAACACGGGGTAGCCAATGGCGTCGGCTTCGCGTTGAAGCAGTTGCGCGTCTTGCTCGTCGCCGTGGTAACCGGGCACGAGCGGCACGTCAGCCGTATGCATCAACGCTTTGGCCGCGGCCTTCGATCCCATCGCTGCGATGGCGGACACCGGGGGGCCGATGAAGACGAGCCCCGCCGCCTCGCACGCTTGCGCGAAATCTTCGTTCTCCGACAGAAACCCGTAGCCCGGATGAACGGCCTGCGCGCCCGTGCGCACGGCCGCATCGATAATCCGTTCGATTCGCAGATAGCTTTCGCTCGCGGCCGCCCCGCCGATGTGCATCGCCTCATCGCAGGCCGCGACATGCTTGGCGTGAGCGTCGGCATCGGAGTACACCGCGACGCTCGCAATCCCGAGCCGCTTACAGGTCGCCGCCACGCGGCAAGCGATTTCGCCGCGGTTCGCAATCAGAATCTTGTTGAACATGGAAAGTCTCGCAAAGAAGCGGCAGTCGGTTGCGGTCAGCCGCGCCAATTGGGCGCGCGTTTTTCGAGGAAGGAGGCCACGCCTTCACGCCCCTCCTCACTGGCACGAATGCGTGCGATGCGGTGCGCGGTATCGTCGATCAATGCTTCGTCGAGCGCTTCGCCGGCGACGTCTTGCACGAGACGCTTCGATTCGCGCACGGCACGCGGGCCGTTCGCGCACAGGGCCGCTGTGATCTTTTGAACGGTATCGTCGAGTGCATCCGGCGTTACCCGCTCGTGCACGAGCCCGAGACGTTCCGCCGTTGCGCAATCGAACGGCTCGGCCGTCGTAAAGTAGCGGCGCGATGCGCGTTCGCCGAGCGCACGCACGACGTACGGCGCGATGGTGGCGGCGATCAGGCCAAGGCGCGCTTCCGACAGGCAAAAACGCGCACTGTCGACGGCGACGACGATGTCGCTCGCGGCGACCAAGCCGACGCCGCCCGCGTAGGCATCGCCCGACACGCGTGCGACGACAGGCTTCGACACGCGATAGATGGCCGACAGCATATCGGCGAGACGTCGTGCGTCGATTCGGTTCTCCTCGTCGGAGAACGCGGCCATCTTCTTCATCCAGTTCAAATCCGCCCCGGCGCAAAATGCCGGACCATTGGCGGCCAGCACGATCGCACGAACGTCATCGCGAGTGTCGAGCTGGCGAAACACGTCCGTCAACTCGGCGATCGTCGTCTCGTTGAAGGCGTTGCGCACATCGGGCCGATCGAGCGTGACCGTTGCCACGTGACCGGCGAACCCGAGTTGCAGCATGCTGTATTGCGTTGCCATTGATCGGCTCCTAGGAAGGACAGTGCCTTACATCCGGAACACGCCGAAACGCGTGTCTTCGATCGGCGCGTTCATCGCGGCCGAGAGCCCAAGCCCCAGCACATCGCGCGTTTGCGCGGGATCGATCACGCCGTCGTCCCACAGCCGCGCGCTCGCATAGTACGGGTGGCCTTGATGTTCGTATTGATCTCGAATCGGCTTCTTGAACGCCTCTTCCTCATCCGCGCTCCAGGTGCCGCCCTTCGCCTCGATGCCGTCGCGCTTGACGGTGGCCATCACCGATGCAGCCTGCTCGCCGCCCATCACCGAGATGCGCGCATTCGGCCACATCCATAGGAAGCGGGGCGAATACGCACGGCCGCACATCCCGTAGTTGCCGGCCCCGAACGAGCCGCCGATGATGACCGTAAACTTCGGCACCTTGGCGGTTGCCACCGCCGTCACCATCTTCGCGCCGTTGCGCGCGATGCCTTCGTTCTCGTACTTGCGACCCACCATGAAACCCGTGATGTTCTGCAGGAACACGAGCGGGATCTTGCGTTGGCAGCATAGCTCGATGAAATGCGCGCCCTTCACCGCGGATTCGGAGAACAGGATGCCGTTGTTCGCGATGATGCCCACCGGGTGCCCCCAAATGTGGGCGAAGCCGGTAACGAGCGTGGTGCCGAAACGCGCCTTGAATTCGTCGAATTCGGAATCGTCTACGATCCGCGCAATGACTTCGCGCACATCGAACGGCTTGCGCGTATCGGCGGGAATCACGCCATACACGCTTTGAGCGTCGTAACGCGGCGGCTTGATTTCGCGCATGGCGAGCGGAATCTGCTTCGTGCGATTCAGCTTGCCGACGATACCGCGCGCCAATGCCAGCGCGTGCGGATCGTTTTGCGCCAGATGATCGGCCACGCCGGAGAGCCGCGTGTGGACGTCGCCGCCGCCGAGATCCTCGGCGGTGACTTCCTCGCCCGTCGCCGCCTTCACGAGCGGCGGGCCGCCCAAGAAAATCGTGCCTTGATTCTTGACGATGATCGATTCGTCGCTCATGGCCGGCACGTATGCACCGCCGGCCGTGCACGAACCCATGACGACGGCGATCTGCGCGATGCCCGCGGCCGATAGATTCGCTTGGTTGTAGAAGATGCGGCCGAAGTGATCGCGATCGGGAAACACATCGTCTTGATTCGGTAGGTTGGCGCCGCCAGAATCGACGAGATAGACGCAAGGCAACCGGTTCTCCGCCGCAATCTCTTGCGCGCGCACGTGCTTCTTCACCGTCATCGGATAGTACGTGCCGCCTTTGACTGTGGCGTCGTTGCAGACGATCACGCACTCTTGTCCGGCGATACGGCCGATGCCCGTGATGACGCCGGCACCGGGCGCGGCGTCGTGGTACATGCCGAATGCGGCGAGTTGCGAAAATTCGAGGAACGGCGTGCCCGGATCGAGCAGTTGCGCGATCCGATCGCGCGGCAACAGCTTGCCGCGCGAAATATGCTTATCGCGCGCGGCCTGCCCGCCGCCCAGCGCCAGATGGGCCACCTTCGCGCGCAGATCGGCGACAAGCGCCTCGAGCGCGGCGGCATTCGCTCGGAATTCATCCGAGCGCGGATTCAACTTGCTTTCGATGATCGGCATAAGGCTCGATGCTCCATCTCGCGGCGTTCGTTCTTAGGGTGGCGGGTAGCGGTGCCGGACACTGCCCTTGCCGTCAAAGCGTTTCGGCGAATAACTCGCGGCCGATCAGCATGCGACGCACTTCGCTTGTGCCCGCGCCGATTTCATAGAGTTTCGCGTCGCGCCACAGACGGCCGACCGGATACTCGTTGATGTAGCCGTTGCCGCCGAGGATTTGAATGGCTTCGCCGGCCATCCAGGTGGCCTTTTCCGCGGTATAGAGAATGACGCCCGCGCAATCCTTGCGCACTTGGCGCACATGGTCCCGACCGAGCGTATCGAGCTGGCGGCCCACCGCGTACAGATAGGCGCGGCAGGCTTGCAGCGTCGTGTACATGTCGGCGACCTTGCCTTGAATCAGTTGGAATTCGCCGATCGCCTGGCCGAATTGCTTGCGATCGTGGATATACGGGACGACGGCGTCCATGCAGGCGAGCATGATGCCCGTCGGGCCGCCGGCCAGCACAGCCCGCTCGTAGTCGAGCCCGCTCATCAATACCTTGACGCCGCCATTGAGTTGACCAAGGATATTTTCCTCCGGCACCTCGACATCTTGGAACACGAGTTCGCCGGTATGCGAGCCGCGCATGCCGAGCTTGTCGAGCTTTTGCGCGACAGAAAACCCTTTCATTCCCTTTTCGACGATGAAGGCCGTGATACCGCGCGAGCCCGCCTCGACATCCGTTTTCGCATAGACCACGAGCGTGTCGCAATCCGGGCCGTTCGTAATCCACATCTTCGTGCCGTTGAGCACGTAGTGGCTGCCGCGCTTCTCGGCGCGCAGCTTCATGCTGACGACGTCCGAGCCGGCATTCGGTTCGCTCATCGCCAAGGCGCCGACGTGCTCGCCCGAGACGAGCTTGGGCAGGTACTTGCGCTTTTGGTCGAGGGTGCCGTTGCGGTGAATCTGGTTCACGCACAAGTTCGAGTGCGCACCGTACGACAAGCCGACCGAGGCCGATGCGCGCGAGATTTCCTCCATCGCCACCATGTGCGCGGTATAGCCCATATTCGCGCCGCCGTATTCCTCGGATACGGTCATGCCGAGCACGCCGAGTTCGCCGAACTTGCGCCAAAGATCCATTGGGAATTGATCGTTGCGGTCGATCTCGCCCGCGCGGGGCGCGATTTCCTTCGCGGCGAAATGGGCGATCGCATCGCGCAGCATGTCGATGTCTTCACCGAGCGCGAATTGCAAACCAGGCACATTGCTCATGAACGTCTCCTCGAATTCGGGTATTCGGTATTTCGGGCCGGATCCGGCTCCGCGAGCCATATCCGCGCTCGAACACCGCGCATTTCACGCCACATTTACGTTAGCGTCAACCGTTTTATTGAGTAACGCTCATTTTTTGACCTGGAGATACGAGCGCGGCCCCGCAGTGCTAACATCCGGCGCAGCAATCAACCGGGCGCGACAAAGTTGAATACGACTCAGAGCGGGGAACAATCGAAGGCCGAAACAGGCGGCGCCAGGCGCCAACCGGCCGGGCGCAAGTCTGCGCAACGCGTGAAGGACATCCTTCAGGCGGGGCGGGATGTGTTTTCCGAAAAGGGTTACGAACGCGCGACGACAGCGGAAATCGCCCAGCGCCTCGGCGTCTCGGAAGCAACCGTCTTCAGCTACTTCCGCGGCAAGCGGGAGTTGTGCGCGCGCGTCATCGCCGATTGGTACGACGAAATTATCGCGGCGATCGAAACGGGCCTGCCGCGAGACGGCACTGCCCGTCAACAATTCGCCTTCATCGTCCGCACGCATTTGCGGTTGATGCTTGTGCACGGCACGGGCATGTGCTCGCTCGTGTTGTCGGAAGGACGCGCGAAACATCATGAACTGAGCGCCGAACTCACTGCCTTGCAGCGCCGCTATACCGCGCCGCTGATGCGTGTGCTCGCGCAAGCGCAGCAAGCCGGGCAAATCCGCACCGATCTGCCGCTGCGGCTGATGCGCTCGATGGTGTTCGGGCCGATGGAGCACGTGCTGTGGGACGCCACACTGACTCATCGCAGCCCCGATATCGATGTGACGGCCGATCGGCTCGTCGATATTCTATGGACGGCCCTGCAACCGCCCACTCCCGCTGTCGCAGCGCTGGTGCAATTGAAGGAAGATTTGACCGAGGCGATGCGGCGGTACGAATCGGCTACGCCTACGGAACGAGCGGGTTCGGCGGGTAGCGGTGCAAGCGATCGCCGCAAGGCTCGACGTTTGCCGACTGGCGGTTGATTGCGTTTTTTGGCTTTTAGCGCACGAACCGTAGCCATACCGTTGCTACCTGCCCTACGCCGCAGGAGCCACGCTCGGCGAAGCACGAGCCGGCGACGGCATCTCGCGCCCTCTTCGATGCAGGCCACGTCGTAGCGTCTCGGCGCGCTTGCCGAACGCCGATCGCGCGGCTATCGTTGGGGGTTGCCCCACCTCGTTTCCGGTTCGATGACTACCCGCCTCACGCCCACGATGGCGTCGAAGTTCGCCGCTTTAGCGCTATCGCACTTGACGCGCGAGTACCCGAACAAGCTCACCCATACGCTTGCCGGCCCCCAAGATGTCCGTTCGCCACGCGAGCTGCACCCGATTTTCTATGGCAGCTATGACTGGCATTCGTGCGTGCATGGATATTGGCTTGTCTTGCGGTTGCTCGATCGGTATCCCGCCTTGCCGCAGGCACCGCAGATCCGCGCCGTCGTCGACGCACACTTCACCCAGGCCAATGTCACGGGCGAACTCGCTTATCTGAGCCTTCCTCACAATCGTGAATTCGAACGCCCGTATGGGTGGGCATGGCTGCTCGCGCTGGCCGGTCAGCTCGAAGCGATGCGCTCGCCGGAAGCGGCGCGGTGGGCCGCGACGCTCGCGCCCCTCACGAACGCTTTGGTCGATCGATTCACCGCGTTCTTGCCAAGGGCGAGCTATCCGGTCCGCGTGGGCACCCACTTCAACACGGCGTTCGCACTGGCATTGGCCGTGGCGTTCGCTCACGAAACGGGAAGAACGGCGTTCGCCGCGTTGATCGAGGAAACGGCGTGGCGCTGGTATAAGAGCGATGCCGATTGCCAAGCATGGGAGCCCGGCGGCGACGATTTTCTCTCGCCCTCGTTGATGGAAGCGGAATTGATGCGGCGCACCTTGCCGCTCGATGCCTTCGGCTTATGGTTCAACCGCTTCTTGCCCCGCTTGGCGCAGGGCGAACCGGCCGCGCTGTTTGCGCCGGCAACCGTCACCGATCGCACCGACGGCAAGATCGCCCATCTCGACGGGCTGAACCTGAGCCGGGCCTGGTGCCAGCGCTCGCTTGCCGGCGCGCTGTCCGACGGCGATCCACGCAAAGCACTGCTCGAGCAAGCGGCCGAGAGGCATTTGAAGACGGCGCTCTGCCCATGTCGCCGGCGATTACATGGGCGAGCATTGGCTGGCCACGTTTGCGCTGTTGGCGCTCGAAGCTTAGCTGAGGCCGCTCTCCGCCCGAGCGGCGCGATCGGTCGTCCAAGACAGGTCGATTCCACCCCGAACGTAAGACCGAGCTACGGCGGCCTCATCGGCCGCAAGCCCCACCGCGCGCGGCGCGGCATCTTTTCCTGCGCTTTTCTGCATCAACTCTTATATAAGATATAAGACATTTGACGTTGCAGCGCATTGCATTTAGAATCGCGGGCAAAGCAGTGCCCGGAACAGGAACAGCCTCGGCGTGCCTGGCCTTCTCTTGAAACGCGATACAGCAGGTCTCCCCATGCTTGAAAACTTTCGTGCTCACGTAGCCGCGCGCGCCGCGCTCGGCATCCCCCCTCTGCCGCTGTCGGCCCAGCAAACGGCCGAGTTGGTGGAACTGCTGACGAATCCGCCCGCAGGCGAAGAGCAAGCCTTGCTCGATCTGATCACCCACCGCGTGCCGGCCGGCGTGGACGAAGCCGCCACGTGTCAAGGCGGGCTTCCTGGCCGCCGTGGCCAAGGGCCGAGACCGTCTGCCCGCTGATCTCGCCGCGCTCGCGCCACGGAACTGCTCGGCACGATGCTGGGCGGCTACAACATCGAGCCGTTGATCGAGCTGCTGTCCGACGCCGAAGTCGGCGCGTCGGCCGCCGAGGCGCCTGAAGAAAACCCTGCTGATGTTCGACCAGTTCCACGACGTCAAGGAACTGGCCGACAAGGGCAACGCGAACGCGAAGGCCGTGCATGCAAAGCTGGGCCGACGCCGAATGGTTCACGAGCCGCCCGGAAGTGCCGCAAAGCCTGACCATCACCGTCTTCAAGGTGACGGGCGAAACCAACACCGACGACCTCTCGCCGGCCCCGGATGCCACCACCCGTCCCGACATCCCGCTGCATGCCCTGGCGATGCTGAAGAACGCGCGTCCCGGCATCACGCCGGAAGAAGACGGCAAGCGCGGCCCGGTCAAGTTCATCGAATCGCTGAAGGAAAAGGGCCACCTGGTCGCCTACGTGGGCGACGTGGTCGGCACCGGCTCCTCGCGCAAGATCGGCTACCAACTCGGTGCTGTGGTTCACGGGCGAAGACATCCCCTTCATCCCGAACAAGCGCTTCGGCGGCGTATGCCTGGGCAGCAAGATCGCCCCGATCTTCTACAACACGATGGAAGATGCCGGCGCGCTGCCGATCGAGCTCGACGTGCTCGCAGATGGAAATGGGCGACGTGGTCGAACTGCGTCCCTACGAGGGCAAGGCACTGAAGAACGGCGAGGTCATCGCCGAATTCCAGGTCAAGTCCGACGTGCTGTTCGACGAAGTGCGCGCCGGCGGCCGCATTCCTCTGATCATCGGCCGCGGGCTGACCGCCAAGGCGCGCGAAGCGCTGGGCCTGCCCGCCTCCACCCTGTTCCGCCTGCCGCAACAGCCGGCCGACAGCGGGAAGGGCTTCTCGCTGGCGCAGAAGATGGTCGGCCGCGCGTGCGGTCTGCCGGAAGGCGAAGGCGTGCGCCCGGGCACGTATTGCGAACCGAAGATGACCTCGGTCGGTTCGCAGGACACCACCGGCCCGATGACGCGCGACGAGCTGAAGGACCTGGCCTGCCTGGGCTTCTCGGCCGACCTGGTGATGCAATCGTTCTGCCACACCGCCGCTTATCCGAAGCCCGTCGACGTGAAGACGCACCACGACGCTGCCGGACTTCATCAGCACGCGCGGCGGCGTTGCGCTGCGCCCCGGCGACGGCGTGATCCACTCGTGGCTGAACCGCATGCTGCTGCCCGACACCGTCGGCACCGGCGGCGACTCGCACACCCGCTTCCCGATCGGCATCAGCTTCCCGGCCGGTTCGGGCCTGGTCGCCTTCGCGGCCGCCACCGGCGTGATGCCGCTGGACATGCCGGAATCGGTGCTGGTGCGCTTCAAGGGCAAGATGCAGCCGGGCGTGACGCTGCGTGACCTGGTCAACGCGATCCCGCTGTACGCCATCAAGCAAGGGCTGCTGACGGTCGCTAAGCAAGGGCAAGAAGAACATCTTCTCGGGCCGCATTCTCGAGATCGAAGGCCTGCCCGATCTGAAGGTCGAGCAAGCGTTCGAATTGTCGGATGCGTCGGCCGAGCGCTCGGCCGCCGGTTGCACGGTCCACCTGAACCAAGGCGCCGATCATCGAATACCTCAACAGCAACGTCACGCTGCTGAAGTGGATGATCGCGCAGGGCTATCACGATCCGCGCACGCTTGCAGCGCCGCATCAAGGCGATGGAAGCATGGCTGGCCGATCCGCAGCTGCTGTCGCCGGATGCGGACGCCGAGTACGCCGCCGTCATCGAGATCGACCTGGCCGACATTCACGAGCCGATCGTGGCCTGCCCGAACGATCCGGACGACGTGAAGACGCTGTCGGACGTGGCCGGCGCTAAGATCGACGAAGTGTTCATCGGCTCGTGCATGACGAACATCGGCCACTTCCGTGCCGCGTCGAAGCTGCTCGAAGGCAAGCGCGACATCCCGGTGAAGCTGTGGGTGGCCCCGCCGACCAAGATGGATCAGAAGCAGCTGACCGAGGAAGGCCACTACGGCGTCTTCGGCAACGGCCGGTGCTCGCACGGAAATGCCGGGTTGCTCGCTGTGCATGGGCAACCAGGCGCAGGTGCGCGAAGGTGCGACGGTGATGTCCACCTCGACGCGCAACTTCCCGAACCGCCTCGGCAAGAACACGAACGTGTACCTGGGCTCGGCGGAACTGGCGGCGATCTGCTCGCGTCTGGGCAAGATCCCGACGAAGGAAGAGTACATGGCCGACATCGGCGTGCTCAGCGCCAATGGCGACAAGATCTACCAGTACATGAACTTCGACCAGATCGAAGACTTCAAGCAAGTGGCCGATACCGTGACGATGTAAGTGCGGGCGGTTGGGCTGCGGCGAGTTGTTTCGTCGCAGCTCGCACTGGTAACGAATAGCACCGCAGGCGGGATCGCTGCGGTGCTATTTTTTTGGGTTTGCTATCAGGATGCGCTT
>CAWIRZ010000006.1:0-505717 GCA_963838695.1 uncultured beta proteobacterium
TGCATGTCGAGTTGCTGCCCCTGCGCTTTCGGCTGATCGTCGGCAGTTAAAAAGAGCCCCTTGCCACCCCGGATCGCCCCATACCCCGACGTGCGAAGCTCAAAGCCTTCCCCACGCGGTTTTCTCTTCCGGTCCACCAAGTAACCCAGGTTCAACTGGCTCTTGCCCGAATGCTCGGTGGAAAGCTTGATGCTTTCCTGACCCTGCCAGTCCTCGAAGCGCAGTTTGTTATTGCTCTGCGTTCGCATCACGTTACGCGAGAGCCATCGCTCCTGATTGGTGATCAGGTCGCTCTGCTGGCTGTTGTGATGAAATTGCGAGATATAAGGCTTGTTCGGATCGCCGTCCCGGAATTCCAGCACCGCTTCCGTTCCCTCGAGCGCCGGAAAGTGAAACCCCGTCTGCAACGCACCCGCAAACGGCTTCGCAAGCCGCAGCGGCACACTTTCGCCGCCCGGATTCCATTCGTCAAAATCGCAATCGAAGCGGACCGTATAGTGGCCGTCCTGCGTCAGGTACGCGTATTTGTACTGGCCCGGGGAGGTGACCCGCGCACTTAGCGTGCCGTTGATCTTCGGCCACGTTTCATCCTC
This sequence comes from uncultured beta proteobacterium, assembly GCA_963838695.1. Classification (GTDB taxonomy): domain Bacteria; phylum Pseudomonadota; class Gammaproteobacteria; order Burkholderiales; family Burkholderiaceae; genus Trinickia. The sequence continues at coordinate 594 of CAWIRZ010000006.1, forward strand.
GATCTTCAACCGGAAACGCCGGTCGGACGGGATCGCCTTGTAAGTATTCCGATACGCCTCGTTGCGCGCTCCGGTATGCGTAACCTCGATCATGACCTGCCCATTCGGCGCGTCAGGCAGTTCCTCATCCATCTGCAGAATTCGACCGGGTCGCAGCTCGAGCGCGTTGCTCTCGCCTTCGTACACGACCTGCCAGGCAATCGCCGCCTCATGGCGTAACTGCGCCTCCCACTTCGCCCCGTCCTGATCGAGATGGTGGGTGCCGTAGATGTACGGCTGGCCGTAAGTCGTCTTATCCTTGCGCGCGACGTTGGCCTCAGCCCTGAAGCGCTCCCAAGCCTGGCCGGGGTTGTAGTCGGCTACCACGAACGATTCCGGTACGGTGTGCACATGCGTCTGCAACGCCGACACCGCCTCCACGCCCGACTCCATCCCCGCCATCTCGCGGTACAGCACCTTCAGTTCGGGCTGGTAAATGTAGTGATCGATATCGTCGGCAAACACCACGACGTCACCATGCTTGCCGGGGACGATATAGCTGTAGATCCCTTCCTGTTCCATCAGAACACGGATGTACGGCCAGTCGGCAATCTGGTACTGGAAGCGGAACTTGTGCTGGGGATACTGACGGCGCAACTTAAAGAGGAATTGATGACCCTTGAAGCCGTGACGGCGCAGGATCGCCTCGATGATCTCCGGCCCGGTTTGATGCTGGTAAATACGGCTCGTGCGCGTGATGTTCAGGCGCGCGATATGCGCTTCGACGACAAACCGGTAGCTGCTGAAGTCCTTCGTCGTCTTCGTTTTCGAGAAGCGCGTAATGCATCCCGAGAACACCCGAGGTTCGCTGCCATCGGCAGGCGCGATCGTGAAGCTGGCGTCGCGCCCGAGGTAGTCCGAACGTGAAAGCTTGTCCGGATGGGTGAGTTCAATCGTAATCCGGTATGGCTCGCCCATGCGCTCAACCGCCTTGAACGAGACGACCGACAAATACTTCGCATTCGCGGTGCCAAGTACATCGAGAAAATACGCCTGCCGTCCAGTCAGCGCCTTTAGATCATTCGCGTACGTTGTGACTTTATTAAGCAGATCAGCCATTGTCTTTTCCCATTGGTTGCGCGGCTACTACTCATTTAATCAACCACTCAGTCGCCCAGAGCGAGCGTTTGGGCAGCGAATGTAAACACTTTTCCCGCTGCTGTGAAGCCATGATGCTTGAATTCAGACCGAATTACATGCGTTGACAATCTTTGACAAAAAATCAGACGCTGAACTATTTACGATCCTATCGACACGTGCTATTTCTTACGCCCTTAAATTTAGTGCTGGTCGTTGCGTCGTAATTCAAATCGCTTTTTAGAAATTCAAAGCAATCGCCAAGCGCGCCAAATGGAAAGAGCGAATGTGGGAAGGAGTAAAAACGTTCAAGATGAGGTGCCGCAGGCGCACAACAGTTTGACGGGCCCGGGTGCATACGGGCGGCGCCCAGAAAAAGATCGAGCTGCCGCTCAAGCTGCTGGTGATGGGCAACTACAGCAACGGGCAGCACGAAACCCGCCTTCACGAATCGGCGGTAGAAGATACGGTTGTACGGGATGCTCCGGGAGAGAGCGTCTATGAAGCGCTCAGCGAAGAAATCAACTTGCGTGGGTCACGGCAATCCGTCCGTTCGACCCATTTCAGCGCGTGGCGTATTCGGGGGCCAGCATCAGCGCAGCGCTAACGCCCCCCCCCGCACGCCAGTATCGTCAGACGCAGAATTCACTCATTGCGGCCACTAATGCGCCGCACTCGTCGTCCGTGCCGACGGTAATGCGCAAGTGCTGATCGATGCGCGGTTGCTTGAAATGCCGTACAAAAATTTCTCGATCTCTCAGCCGCGCCGCGAGCGTTGCGGCGTCATGGGCGGGATGGCGCGCGAAGATAAAGTTCGCTGCCGACGGCACCACCTCGAACCCTTGGCTTTGAAGCGCTTGCGTCATTCGCTCGCGGCTTGCGATCACTCGCGCGCATGTGGCGCGGAAGTACGCATCGTCCTCGTAGGCGGCCTGCGCCGCAACTTGCGCGAGGCGATCCAATGGGTATGAGTTAAAGCTGTCTTTCACGCGATCGAGCGCTTCGATGAGCGTGGCATGACCGAAAGCGAAACCCACCCGCATACCCGCAAGCGAACGAGCCTTCGACGTGGTATGGACGACGAGTAAGTTCGGATAACGGTCGATCAACGATATCGCCGATTGCGCGCCAAAATCCACATACGCCTCGTCGATCACAACCACCGACGACGGGTTTCCCGCAACAATGCGCTCGATGTCCGCGAGCGGCAAGGCGCGGCCGGTGGGCGCATTCGGATTCGGAATTAACACGCAGCCGGCGTCGCCAAGGTAGGCGTCGATGCCGATCGAAAAATCTTCGGCAACCGGCACGGCCTCGAAGCGTACGCCGTACAGACGCGCGTACGTCGGATAGAAGCTATAGGTGATGTCGGGAAACCGCAGCGGCTTGTCATGCTTGAGTAGCGCTTGGAATGCATGCGCGAGCACTTCGTCAGAGCCGTTGCCTGCGAACACTTGCTCGGGCTTCAACCCGTGGTGAGCGGCGACCGTCTCGCGCAGGCGGCGCGCGAGCGGATCGGGATAACGACGCAGGGTTTCGCCCGCTTCGCCTAGTTCGCGCGCAATCGCCTGGGCGACGCGCGGCGACGGCGGATAGGGATTCTCGTTGGTGTTCAGCTTGATCGGGTGCGCGAGGGCGGGCTGCTCGCCCGGCACATAAGGCACAAGTTGCTGAACGATGTCGCTCCAGTAACGGCTCACCAGCTCACTCCTAACCTGTAAAAAGCAAAGATTACTCGATCGGCGAGGATCAAGTCATTAACTATCGATCTAGCGCTGCCGCCGCACGTAGGATCGCGAATTCATCGCTGACGACAGCCGTTTATAAACAGAAATCCGACAAGTGAAAACATAGACGCTATCGGCGTTCGTTTGCGCGTATCGAGAACGAACTTTCAATGAGTTATCATACGGCGCGTCCGCGGGAGCGATCATCCGATAAGCTCCTTCCGCGCCGCCCACGCACACTCCGATTCGACAACTCATTCGTTCATTCGATGCACCACCGTCGTCATGTCGTTATCGTTGGTTTCGGCAACCTGGGGCAGGCGCTGCTCCCCCTCCTACGCGCCACCTTTCCGGCATACACGCTGACGACTATCGAGCAGCACGGCGACGAAGCGCGCATCGCGCTTGCGAAGGCTTGGGGCGTTCGCTTTATCTTGCGCCGGGTAGATGAATCGAATTATGCGGACGTGATCGGCCCGTTGCTCGGGAGCGGCGATTTTCTGCTTAATCTGGCACCGGCGGTCGAAACCGAGGCTTTAATCCGGTTAGCACAACAGCGCGATGCCTTTTACCTGGATACCGGTATCGAACCGTGGGCCTACGCGCTCGGCGATACGGACTCCACCACCAACCACGCGCTGCGCCAACAAATACTGGCACTCGCCGGCACGGCGCGCGGGATGAAAACTGCCCTCGTGGCCCACGGTGCCAATCCCGGCTTTGTTTCGGTGCTGACGAAGTGCGCACTCGTCGAGATGGCGGAGCGCTTCGGTCTGGCGGCGTGGCGGCAACGTGTGCCTTGTCATCGCGATGAATGGGCCATGCTTGCCGCCGATCTCGACGTGCGGGTCATCCAGATTTCCGAACGGGACACTCAACGCACGGCGATGCCCGAAACGGGGGGTGCGTTCGTCAATACTTGGTCGGTGGACGGCTTTGTCGCCGAATGCCTGCAGGACGCCGAAGTCGGCTGGGGCACGCACGAAAGGCAGTTACCCGTCGGCGCGCGCCGCTATCGGGAAGACACTCGCACCGGGCGCACCGCGCCTGCGATTCGTCTCGCGACCAACGGCATCGACACCAAGGTCGTGACCTGGACGCCGCTTCACGGCGCCTTTGAAGCGCACGTTCTCACACACAACGAATCGATCTCGATCGCCGACTACCTGACGCTCACCCACGCTGACGGAACGCTGCGCCATCGACCGACCGTCTACTACGCGTACCGGCCCATCGACGCGGCACTCGCGTATTTGCCATCGCTCGCCGGAGACATTATCTCGGCGGACGGTCCGCTCAACGGTCTATCGGAATCGCGCGTGCTGAAAGACGAGCTGGCAACCGGCATCGACGAACTCGGCGTGCTCGTGATGAGCGGGCTTGGCGAATCGTTGTGGTTGGGCTCCGCGCTGTCGATCGAGCGGACGCGCACGCTCGCCCCGCTGAACAATGCGACCAGTCTGCAAGTGGTATCGAGCATTATCGGCGGCATGCAGTGGATGATCGAGCATCCATGCGCGGGCATCGTCGAATCCGATGCGCTCGACCACTCGGCCACGTTCGAACGCGTGCGACAGTTTTGGGAGCCGATCCAGCGTGTCTGGACGCATTGGCGCCCCGGCGGCGCGCAATTGCTGTTCGGCGACTTCCTGCGCGCCCCATCCCTCGCTCCGGCCGAGGTAGCCGAGCCGGCCGCCTCCTATTGCCAATCGGAATCCACATGAAACGTATCGCGCAAACGCCACGGCCGGATTGGCCGCGCCGCCTCGAATCGATCGGCTTTCATTTCCACTCGCTTGACGAAAACAACGTTGCGCAGCCTGTGGATCAGCACACCTTCGTCTATTGGCGCGAAGACATTGCCTATGAGTTCTCCGAGGCGGAAATCGAAAGGCTCTATGCCGCCGCACTCGAATTAAACCGCCTGTGCCTTGCAGCCGTCGAACATGTGATCGAGCATGATCTATTTGTCCGGCTCGGTATCGGCACGCGTGCTAGTGCGTGGATTCGGGAGTCTTGGGAACGAGACGATCCAACGCTATACGGGCGCTTCGACCTGACGATCGGCGCGGACGGCCAGCCGAAGATGTACGAATACAATGCCGACACGCCCACCTCGATCATCGAGGCTAGCCTCGCGCAATTCTTCTGGAAAGAGGACGTGCGCCCTCACGATGATCAGTTCAACAGCCTGCACGAGGCACTGATCGCACGCTGGCGTTGGATGCGCAAACACTATGCCGACGTCTCGCTGCTGCATTTCGCATGCATGTACGACAGCCAGGAAGACATCTGCAACACCGAGTACCTGATGGATACGGCCTTGCAGGCCGGATGGGCGGTGAAGATGATCGACGTCAAGGATATCGGCGTCGACCGCGACGGGCGCTTCATCGATCTGCAGGACGAGCCGATCGAGCTGATGTTCAAGCTGTTCCCGTGGGAATGGATGATGAACTCCGCATACGGCGACGAATTGCTGAAAGACCGTTGCCGCTGGGTCGAGCCGCCATGGAAGGCGGTGCTGTCGAATAAGGGGATCCTACCGATCCTCTGGGAGCTGTTTCCCGATCATCCGAATCTGCTCGAGGCGTCGTTTCATGAGGCGCATTTCAGCCGCAGGCCCTATGTGAAAAAGCCGCTGCTGTCGAGAGAGGGGGCCAATGTCACGCTCGTTACGCCCGACGGCCGTCGCATCGAAACGAGCGGGGAATACGGCAGCGAAGGGTTTATCTATCAGGCATTCGCGCCGGCGCCACAGTTCGGCGAGCGCTTTGTCACGCTCGGCGCATGGATTGTGGACGATGCGCCGGCCGGCCTCTGCGTGCGGGAACAGGCCGGGTTGATCGCCACCAACACGTCGAACTTCGTTCCTCATTACTTCACGCGCGACTAAGCGCGACGATTATGGCCAATAAAAACAAACCCCGCGCGGGTACATCGAAGCGCACGCCAGCGGCCATGCGCAAAGCGCCTGCGCCGAAGCGCGGTTCGAGAAAGCCGCTGCTGTACTTGATCGGCTTCGGCGGGTTAGCCGTCGGCACCGCGCTATGGCTATTGCCGAGCGATCAGGCCATCGAGGTAGAACGCACTCGATATGCGTCGCGGGACGCGTGCTTGCAGGACTGGAATGACCCGGCGGATTGCGCGTATGTGACGGATGCCGCTGGCGCGGCGAATGCCGAAGCGGCTTCGGTTGCTTCGGGTGCTTCGGGTGGGGGATCCCACGGGGGACACAGCGGCGGTGGCGGACAGGGAAGCGGCACCGGCTCGCCTGACGATGCAGCCGACAAGACGGCTGGGACCACGGCAGATACCGATCATGTCGCCGACACTGCCTCGCCGGCCGGCACGACAAATAACGAAAGCAACGGCGGCGGCCATTTATCGATCGTGGAAGGTGGCTGGTACGGCCCGTACTACGCACGCGATGGCGTCGTCTATCATGCGAGTGGCCGGCACACCACCGGCGTGCCGATTCAGCACGGAAGCGTATCGTCGCTAACCGTACGTGAAAGCGCGTTGTCGGCGCAATCGTCCGCATTCCGTTCGACGCCCCGAAGGGTGTCCATAACCGAAGGCCATGCCATTTCGCGTGGCGGCTTTCTATCGTCGCGCGGCTTTGGCGGCGAAGGTGGCGGCCACGGTGGTGGCGAAGGTGGCGGCGGCCATGGATCCGGCGGCGGCTGAAACGTTGCGAGCACGCGAGCTGACGGCCGTTGTTCGAAACAACATTTAAAGGAGAAGACAAGTGCATTGGATCAATACACGCTTCACCCTGCCGTTGGCATTACTGCTCCCGCTTTCCGTCCCTGCTTTGGCCGCGCCCCTGGCCGGCAAAGCGCCAACGTGTGAAGCGGTGGCGCAAGCGATTGCGGCAGCGTATGGTCCCGTCGGCTCGGTCAAGGACGATACCGCCGCCGCGAATCGACTCGGCACGCAAGTGCCCTATACCGTCTTACGGGCCTGTTATGTCTATATGCCCGGAAAGAAGGTGCCGCTATCGATTACGTTCGACGGGCCGTTAAACCGCCAATTTCTCGAAGGCATGGCGCAATTTGCCGGCCAGCGCGGCAGCCCCGCTCGGAAATTGGACGGCCCCGGCTACGGTGACATCGCCTATCTCACACCGCAGACAGGCGGCGGAAACGCTATTTCGGCGCTGGTGGGCCAGGTCGTCGTTACCCTTACAGTCTGGACGTCGGCCAAGGACACCGAAAACATCGCCGAACACATCATTAAGCTAATGTGATGCCCATGGCGACATCGCGCCGAGTGCCGAGTGCCGAGCGTTGAATGCGAAGATTCAATCGCCGGCACCCCGCGAAAAATCGACAAACCCGACTACCCTCGCCTCACAAGCCCGCACGATCGCCAAATCGTGACTTGAAAAAAAGACCACGCGCTCTTTAGACAGAGCCTTAAACAGATCGATCAGCACCGCCCGTCCGGCCGCATCGAGTCCATTGCCGGGTTCATCCGCGATAACGACCGCAGGATTCCCCAGCGTGGTCGCCGTCAAGAATATTTTCTTGCGAGTGCCTAAAGACATTTGCTCGAAGCGCTTCTCGAGATGCGGCGCCAGGCCGAAGCGCTCCGCAAGATCGAGCGTGCTGGCGCTAACGGCCGTCTTCTTGGTCGACGCCACGAGTTCGAGAAACGCCCGCCCCGTCATGAACGGATAGGCCATGCAATCGTCCGGCACATACGCCAGCGCGGATTTCGCTTCAAGCGCCGCGCTACGCAGCGAATGCCCGCCGAGCCACACCTCGCCTTCCTCGGCGTCGATTGCGCCCGCAAGTACACCGAGCAATGTGGACTTGCCGCTCCCGTTCTCGTCGCATAGTGCTACGCATCCGGGACCGGAAACATATTGCAGCCCCTGAAAAATAACGTGGTCGCCGTAGCGTTTGCCGAGGTTTTCGAATCGAAGCATGGTGCAGTTGATCACACAAAAATTTGCCAGGCGGTAGCCACCCATATCGACGCGAAGATGACGCCGAGTACGACCGATTGTCGAATCGCATAGCGCTGCGGCAGATACAGCAATGCGATTAGCGGTACCCCCGACGACAACAGCGCCCCCGCCGTCGTCAAAGATAGGACGCCGTGGGATACGAGCAACAGCGGCGCGACGGACGCGAACGGCAACGCAAGCGTGGCGACGGTCAGTACGTCGGCACGCGCCTGCATCGTCGGCGCAATAGGCAGCGACCGCATGAAGTGAGCGGCGCGCAGGTGAGCCGCCCGCAAATCGCGGTAGGTCGTAGCCGCGATCAGCGCAATCGCGGCTTGCGCGATGAGCGTGAGCGGCACAACGCGCGTATCGAAGTTCCAAAGCCTGAGCAGGAAGCACGTGGACGTCGTGACGGCGCCCATCATCAGATAGCGACCAAAGGCCGCCGCAGCACGATCGCGCACAATGCCGATTTGCAGTTTGCTCAGCGGCGAGAGACTGAACCCTATCCTCGCTCGAATTGAATTCAAGAGGCGGCGCTTAGATGCGTCGAGCCACACGGATCGTCTTGAACGAGGTACTGCGGCCGGCGGGCTCGAAATTGCGAACACGGCAAGCACAAGTGGAATGAGCAGCAACATCGGCCGTATCGTCTCACCCGCCTGCGTGCCCGCGACAAGGGCGACATTGGCCAGGATCAACGGAGCCGCACGCCCAATGCGGCGCGGCAACACATTCAATTGCCATCCAAGCGTAATCAACGTGAGATCGAGGACGAACAAATAGTTGCCGACTTTGTGCGGCAGAAAAGCCAGCGCCACTGCCGCGGCTAGCACAGGCAGCAATAGCGGCGTGCTAGCCGTGAGCACGATCGCAATATCGACGATGCGGCGGCGCCCGTTAGCGATCGGCAACGATTCGAGGAAGGCGCCGAATGCCCCGCCGCCGATAGCGCTACGTTGCGCCATTACCCACAGCGTGCCGATGGCTTCGAGCATGTGCACCCATGCGAACTGCCATCCCATGCCATGCGAAGGCGTAACGGCCTCGAGTACCGGTGCCCCGAGAATCTGCGTCTGAGCAAATACGGGCATCGCCGGCAGTAACAGCAGGATCGACAATAACAGCGCCTGCCAATATCGGCGCAGCAGACGAGATGTCTCGAGGACATACCACCGCATTCGGCAAGACAACATCTTGTTCCTGCTCCACCAAGCGAGTTCGCGAAACCGTGCATGAACGGGCTCGCTATCCTGCCACGTTGGCCGCCGCGTCACAACCGGAGCGGGTTTTTCGTCGGCAAGCGGGCCGTTTCACCCCGCCCGCGCCGCGCGCAAAGCATCTTGCATCACCACACCCGCCGCTTCGATGTGCGCCTTCGTCATGCGCTTGGCCGCACGCCGGTCGCGAGCGACCACCGCATCGAGAATCGCGCCATGCTCCGCAAGCGACACGCTCTGATAGCGCGCTAACTGCCAGACCAACCGCAAATAACGGTCTGTCTTGCGCCATATCCCCTCCAGCGTCTCCAAAAGATGCTGTTTGCCGCTCGCCTCGTAGATCGCGCGATGAAACGCCCAATTGTCGATCGACCAATGCTCGACATCTTGCGCCGCAGCATCGCGCGCAAGGATCGCGCGGGCCGCAGCCTCGTCGGCGGCGGTAAACGCGTCGATCGCGGCGTCCAATGCCAGCAGTTCAAGCGCCACGCGCATCTCGGTCAACTCGGCGGCCTCGAATCGCGTCATCGCCGAAACGAACGCACCGCGATTCGGCACGATCGTGACGAACCCACTCGCCTGCAACTGAGCGAACGCCTCCCGTACCGGGATGTGACTGGTGCCGAACTCCTTCGCGATCAGATCCTGCCGAAGCTGCATCCCGGGCGCCCACGTACCGTTCGCGATACGTTCGCGCAGCCGCTCGACAAGCACTGTCGCGGAGGGCTTGCTATCCGCTGAATTTTTCACTTTAATATATTAAAACGATAACGGAGGAAGACATGACAGTATCTCGCCTTCGCAACATTCCTGGCATTGGTGTCGATCGAGTCGGCGATGCCGCCGATTCTCTGCACGACGCCGACATTCTACGGCTCGAAAATCTCGACACCGACCTGCGTCCGCCGGCCGAGGCGCTGGCCAGCACGCACGCGGCCGTCGACGACGACGCAGCAAACAGCTACCTGCCGTTTACGGGCCAGCGCGCGTTGCGCGAAGCGGCAGTGGCACGGGTTGGCCGCAGCGCAGGCGCCTCTTACGACGCCGCCAGCGAATGCGTCATTTCCGCCGGTGGTTTGGCGGGGATTCTCAATGTCTTGCTAGCGATCCTCGAACCGGGCGACGAGGTCGTGCTGACCGACCCGACTTATGCCGGCCTAATCAACCGTGTGCACCTGGCGGGCGGCGTGCCGAAATTCGCGCGCCTGCTGCCAGGCGCCGATGGCTGGCGGCTTGACCTCGATAGCTTAGCCGCCGCCATCGGGCCTCGTACTAAAGCGCTGCTCGTCATGTCGCCCTCGATGCCGAGCGGCTATGTCGCCTCCCGAGACGAATGGCTCGCGCTCGCCCAACATTGCGAGCGCCGCGACCTGTGGCTGATTTATGACGCGGCGATGGAGCGCATCGTCTTCGATGGGCGCGACATCATCCATCCCGCCGGGCTGCCCGGGATGCGCGAACGCACTATTACGATCGGCGCGGTGTCGAAGGAGTATCGGATGATCGGCTGGCGTGTGGGCTGGATCGTCGGCCCCGCGTCGATCATGAATGACGTACGGCTGGTGAGCCTATCGAACGTGGTGTGTCAGGTCGGCATCGCGATGCCTGGCGCCACCGCCGCGCTCACCGCCGAAGACGACGGCGTGGCGGCCGCGGTGGCCGAGTGGGCGCGCCGCCGCGATTTCCTGATGCACGCGCTCGCCGATCTGCCCGTGATTCGGCCTGACGGCGGCTGGTCGATGCTCATCGATACTCATGCGCTTGGGGATCGAACCGCCGGATGCGTCGAAACGTCTGCTCGAACGCGGCAAAGTTGCGGCAACACCGATGACTCACTGGGGGCCGAACGCCGGCCGCTATCTGCGCTTCGTGTTCGCCAACGAATCCGTCCCACGTCTGCACGACATCCGCGAACGCATCCGCGCGTCGTGGCAGACGTAGCGCCAACCCCGAGCAGCGCGCCAAAGCGAGAGGGGTACGCGCCGCGTCGATTTCGAAAACGCTGGCGCACTATGACTGACAAGCACCATCGAAGCGTTCAACTGCGCGACATGCCCAACGTAAGCGCACCGGCGCCAATCAGCGCCATACCGCCACCGTAGCCGAGACGCCGCTGCGCCGCGCCCCCCGTGAGGTGTTTCGACGCAAAACGCGCGACGTGCGCATAGCTCACCGCATTCAGCGTGGCGAGGATAACGAAGGTCGGCAGCAGGACCGCGCACTGCTCGACGTACGCGCCATGCGGCGAAATGAACTGCGGCACGAACGCAACGAAGAACACAATGCTCTTCGGATTGAGCGCCGTGACCGCGCACGCCGACAGGAAGCGACGCTTGGCAGACTTGCCCTGTCCCGCGAGCGTGACGGCGCCTTGCTTTCTGGCATGCGTGATCGAGCGCAAGCCGAGGTAGATCAGATAGACGCCGCCACACAGCTTTAACGCAGTGAATGCGGTCGCGGACATCGCGAGGAGCGCGCCCGCACCCGCCAGGGAGACCGACATCGAGATAGTGTCGCCGGCCGCGACGCCCGCGATGGTGCTCCACGACGAGCGGCCGCGGTTCGCGAGCGAATCGCCGATCACGAGCAGGATCGTCGGCCCCGGAATCAGCAGTAGGACGATGCTAGCGCCGGCGAAGGCCAGCCAGGTGGTGAGGGTCACGGGTCGTCTCCTTTCGTTCAATGCGGAGGCTCTAGTGATCCACGGCCGGATGGCGCTTGTCAAATGGTCGAAGTCGAAATCGATCGATCTCGAACGCATTCGCGCGCCATCGCACGGCGACAAAAACGTTCGCGGCAGCCTCGGCTATCGCTCGGGTACCAATGCGACGCCAACCTTACATTTCACCAACACCCCCGCTACCGGAAAAGTCTTAAGCATTTTTTAAGCATCGCTGCCTAAATTTCATGCGCACCGGCTTGGATCGAAGGATATCGGGGCATCCGCGCCCCGTTCACCCGCCTCTGTCATCCCGATGCTGGTTGCGATGCCGGTTCTTATGCCGCACGGCAACCGTCCTTTCCTTTCACGACGATGAGGTCCGCCATGTCTCATCCACTGATAGCATCGCTCGGCGTCGCCTGCTTGGTCGCCGCCCTTCCGCTCACGGGCTACTCGGCCGAAGACACCGCGCTGTCCGCGCAGAACCCGCTGCTGTCGCGCAACATCACGCAAGACGGGTTCAAAATGCTGCGCGTCAACACCGGTACCGTCCGATCGGCCGCCCGCATGACGCCCGTTATCTACGGGCCCGACTTCATCCCCAAATGGCAGCAAAGGGCGATGTCCCACGACTCGGGAGCAGCGAAACTCGAAGGCGATCGATTCAAATTCCGCTGAGGCCGAGCGCGAGCTAAGGCTGCGGCCGAAATCGCACAGCACGGCGACGAGCCCCCGCCCGATCGCTACAGCATCGCCACCACGCGCACGCTTCCGTTATCGGTCGACGGGACCACCTTCTCCCCGACACGCCGGAACGTAATCGAGACGGTGCCGTCGCCGACGCGCAAGTTGCGCACTTCGAGCCAATCGATACCCTCGGGCAACGCGGGTTGATCGATGCGCACTTCGCCGCGCTCGGCGTCCACCGTCATGCCCAGGCACGCCTCGAGCATCATGAACGGCGCGCCCGCTGCCCAGGCTTGCGGGAGACAAGCAACGGGATAGGCCGTCGGCGGCTCGCCGCGCTGGCGCCCCAATCCACAAAACAGTTCGGGTAGCCGCATGTCGAAACTGACCGCGGCTTCGAACAGAGCCTGCAATAAACGCACGGCGGCCGGCTTATTGCCGTAACGTGCGAGCCCGCGCGCGCAAAGCGCATTGTCGTGCGGCCAGACCGAGCCGTTGTGATACGCCATCGGATTGAACCGCGCTTGGCCCGCGGCCAGCGTGCGAACGCCCCAGCCCGTATGAAAGGCAGTGGATTGCAGATGCCGCGCCACGGCTTCGCCCCGCTCACGCGTAGGCAATCCGAACGCCAGCAAGTGCCCCGCGTTGGAGGCGAGCACCCGACACAGCTCGCCGTGCCCATCGAGCGCAATGCCGTAAAAATCGGCCTCGGGCATCCAGAACAGGGCCTCTACGCGTTCGCGCAACGCCGTCGAGCGCCCTGCGTAGCGGGCGGCGTCTTCAGTCAACCCGCGCTGCGCCGCGAACTGCGCCATCGTATCGAATGCCGCGCATGCGTACGCCTGCACTTCGACGAGGGCAATCGGGCCGTCGGGAAAGCGTCCGTCCGCATGAAACACGGAGTCGTGGCTGTCCTTCCATCCTTGGTTCGCCAATCCGCGGTCCGACTCGCATTGGTAATCGAGCAGGCCATGACGGTTTTTGTCGCACACCCGCTCCACCCACTGCGCCGCCCGTTCGAGCGCCGGCCACAGTTCGGCGATCAGCGCATGGTCCCCGGTACGCGCCGCGTACGCCCCTGCGAGCACAATGAACAGCGGCGTAGTATCGACGCCGCCGTAGTACAGGGCAAACGGCACCTCGCCCGTCGCCGCCATCTCGCTCTTGCGCATCTCGTGCATGATCTTGCCGGCGGCCGCATCGCGAAACTTGGATTCTTCGCGCGCTTGGTGGTCGGCCAGAAAACGCAGCACCCCGCGCGCGAGCCAAGGCTGCAACCACAATGTCTGCAACGACGTGATGACGGCGTCGCGCCCGAACGGCGTCGAGAACCAAGGAATGCCCGCGTAGGGATAAGGCCCCGTGGCCAAATCCGTCGTCAATAAACTCATATCCGCGAACGAGCGGTCGAGCCATGCGTTGAACAGCGGATTGCTCGAGCGCAGCCGCGCCGTGGTCCGGCGGCGCTCGCGCATCGACAAGTGCGCATTCGCCAGCGCCGCACGCACCGCCGTCCGGCCCACCCGCGGTGGCACCGCATCGATCTGCGTCAAATGCGAAGGGTGGGTGCTGTGCAGCGGCTGGGCGACTTGCGCGCCCAGGGGGGCAGCGCCACGCACGGCCGCGACCGCATGCGTATGCGCCGCAACGGACAAGTAGATCGACACGCAGGCATGCGCCGGCAACTCCACGGTGTAATCGGCGCGATCCGGGAACAGCTGGTCCGGCGTCGGCGAAAACGCGATGTCGACTTCCCGGCGCACTTGGTCGAGCCCGACGTACGCAAGTTTGACTTCGTCGACCCCGACTTGCGCCGGCTCGTCGGTGCCGTGCTGCGTACGCTTCAGGCCGCGAACCTCGAACATATCCTTGAAATCGCTGGCGAAGGAAATCGACAGCGGCACGACGGCATCGCTGACGCCATAGTTCGTCAACGCGATCGCGTCGTAGAGGACCGTGCCGGACAACACGCGCAGCCGCTCCACGTGGATGACGCCCTCGGGCGTGCCCTCGCCGCCGAGCGGCGGCAGCGGACGATTCGTCAAATGGGCGGTGAACGAGCTGTTGTCGTTGCTGACATTGCCGGACAGCAGCGACGGAGCACGGCCGCCGAAGGTCAACCTCAGTAGCGACAACATGCGCGTATCGTTGACGAACAGGCCGTCGTCGACACCGTTGATGTCCCCGAGCGGATCGTTGACAACGAACGTGTCGCCCGATTTGAGCACGTATTGGCTCGTGCGCGCGATATAGGGATGTTCGGGCGCGATGAATGCGCCGTCGGGTTCCCTATGCAAGGGAGCGCCGGTTTGCGCGGGCGTGTCGGTCAGTGCGTCGGTATCGAGCATCGTGTAGCTCCAGTCGATGGGAGCTGGCGCTCGAGCGCTTCGCCGCTTGGCTCTTTAGCGCCTTACGCCAGCCCAGTGCTTTGCGGCCGTTCGCTTGCCTCAACTGCGGGCAGCGACGCGTGAAGGAAACAACAGGGCGAACCGATCTCGCTTCGCCCTAGCAGCGCAAATGCGATGCCTGTGCCGCACGCCTCATTCGCCGTCTCGAATGAATTCGTCGATGTGGCGATTGAATGCGCTCGGATGGGCGAGGTTCATCCCGTGCGATGCGCCGTGTATCGTATGACGCCTCACATCGGGCAACCAGCCCTCCAGCAGATTCACATTACGTCGAAACAGTTCCGGGCTTTTTTCCCCGTCGATCAGCATCGTACGGCATCGCAGGCTCCAGGCGGTCTCGCGCGTATAAGCGGGCAGCGGATCTTGAAACTGCAACGGCAGCGTCAAGGCGTTGTCGAGCGCCATCGCCCGAAACGCGGACGTGCTCTTGGCCCACGAACCGACCCGGCTCACGGAATCGACGAACAATTGCAGCCCGGCTTCCAACTCCCCGTTCGTCACGAGTTGCGCCGCCCGCGCACGCAACGGGTTGACGGTATCGGGAAGGAGCGCCGTGTTGCGCTGACCGAGCGTCGATAAGGGGCCACCGGGATCGGCAAGCGTCAACGACTGAAGATGCTGGGGATGGCGGACAGCGAATTGGTAGGCCACAGCGCCGCCCCGCGAATGCGCTACGACGTGCGCCGGGCCCGCATCGAGCGTTTCCAGGAACTGCGCGAGTTCGTCCGCATGCAGGCTCCAGCTGAATGGAAGGGTAGGCGGCAAACCAGCCAATGGCCAATAGTGCGTCAGGCTCACGGCGACGCAACGATAATGCGCCGATAGGCCCGCCAGTTGCGGTTGCCAGTACCGGTAATCGCACAGCGAGCCGTGCACGAACAGAATGAGCGGGCCGGAACCGCGCTCGACGTAAGGCATTCGTAACCCGTCTTTCAGTTCGACAAAGCGAACGTTGTCGTCCGGTACAACGGCAGCGCGGCCTACCGCGGCTGATCGTGCAGTCATCGGTTCGGCCTCGCTCATGCCTCGAAACGCAACTCGGCGTCGCACGCCTGACCCACCGCGAGCGTGCGCCCTGCCCCGGCGATGACAATCGCGTTCTGGCCGAACGTGATGGCGCCGTTCAAGCGGCTGTCGGAACGATAGGCGCTCATCGTATCGGTCGGCTCGTTCGGCCAGCGCGGATCGGGCGCGCCGCTCGCCTGGTCGATCGTCGGTATCGGGCAGCGCGCGCACGGCTTGACGATGCGCAATTCGATCCCGCCCGTCTCGCGGGCCTCGCGGGCCTCGCCGGTCTCGCCGGGCTTGCCTGTCTCGCCCTCGATCGGCGCGATCCGCAAGGTTTCGGTGTAGTCCTCTTCGTAGGCTTCGATCCCCGCTACCACCAGGTTCGGTCTGAAGCGGTTCATCGGGATCGCATCGATGCCCCTGCCGCTCAGACGGCCGTTCAAATCGCCGAGAGAAGCCTCGCCGATGACGAGCAGCGGGAAGCCGTCGGCAAAACGCACGTTCGCCGTGACGTCGCCCGTCCATTTGCGGCTCGCAACGCGCTCTCGACCGGGATCGAAACGCACGAGGCGCACCGGCGCCCCGAGGTAATCCGAGAACCAGTGCGCGGCGGCGTCGCCCGCATCGAGCGCCGTCACGGTCTCGTCCCAAACCGTTACCGCCAACGCGGGCGCGCCGGCTAGGGCCGCCGCATCGACCGGGAGCGTCAGCGTGGCCATACCGGGTGTTCGGATTTCGAGTTCATCGCCGCTCAGCGCGGGCTGAACCCGTGCGAGGCTGGCGTGACTCCGCTGAGTAAGGAAGTGTCCTTGTGCATCGACCACCATCCAATTGCGATCGTGCTCGAGACCGTACGGGGTCAGACGGACGGTCTCGCGCGATACCGCGCCGCACGATTTGATGGGATAGACGTTCAGTTGGCTGATGGAAGGCATGAGCAGGCCGGCTCGCATTGACGCGGATAAGCAAACGTCGATGGTAACACCGCACCGAACCGCTCGTGACTTGCCGCGCCGCGCGCCAAGCGATGCCGAACCTTATTGAAGGAACGAGGCCGAATCGACACAATCGGCCGCGGCACCGGCTCCCCGCACGGCGCAGGTCAGCGGCTCGTTCGCGACGCGCACCGCGAGCCCCGTTTCCTCGGCGAGCCGCTGATCGAGATCGGCCAGCAATGCCCCACCGCCCGTCAGCACAATGCCCGTATCCGCGATGTCGGTCACGAGTTCCGGCGGCGCATTCTCGAGCGCGTTCTTGATGGCGCCGATGACGGTCTTCAAAGGCACGGACAGCGCCTCGGCCACATCATGGTTGGTGAGCTCGATCGTCCGCGGCAGCCCATCGGACAAGCTGCGGCCGACCGCGCGCATCCGTTGCCCCGGTACGCTCGTCGTGACGGTGCCGATCGTTTTCTTGACGAGTTCGGCGGTTTGGTCGCCGATAATGACGCCGTAGATGCTACGCACGTGGCCGATGATCGCAGCGTCGAACTGGTCGCCCCCGACGCGCACGGACGTTTGATACGCTACCCCGCCGAGCGAGACGATACCCACTTCGGTTGTGCCGCCGCCGATATCGACGACCATCGAGCCGCGCGCCTCGGCGACGGGCAAGCCCGCGCCGACCGCTGCCGCGAGCGATTCCCCGATCAGCGTCACCTTGGCCGCGCCGGCCGCGAGCGCCGCTTCGCGGATCGCACGCCGCTCGACGGCCGTCGCGTTGGACGGTACGCAAATCGTGAACTCGGCACGACGCCCGAACAGCGACCGCAGTTGGGCCATGTCGACGAATTCGCGGAACATGTGCTCGGCAGCGGAGAAGTTGGCGATCACCCCATGCCGCATCGGGCGGACGGCCTCGACGTTACGGGGCGCGCGTCCAAGCAGTTGCTTGGCTTGATCGCCGACGGCCGCCACTCGGCTTCTTCCTGCATCCGGCGATGTCTGGAAACACACCACCGACGGCTGGTTCAGCACAATGCCCTTTCCGCGCGTGTAGATCAGGGTGTTCGCCGTGCCGAGATCGACCGCCACGTTTTGCGGGAACAGTCGACTGAAGAATGCGGGGTGCGACATCGTTGACTCTCTCATGGATGACGACAACGGCGATGCGTCCCATCACGACGGGCGAGGCGCCCGGTGTGCGTTGCGGGTAGCGTGGTCGGGCCGATGTCCCCTTTACGGCAGCCTGCGCGCGGAACTTTAGGGTCAATTGGGTTTTTCTTGTTGTGCGCCGCGACAAAGGGCGGCTGAAACGGCTCCTCGGCTCTGCCGAGCCGGCGGCGACGGTGGTCGACGTTCGTATTCCCAGTTTTTATTTTTGTTTTGGTTTGCTTTCATTTCCGCTTTCGCGCACACCGCGGCGTCCCGTGGCATTCTTTTCGCTCGCACCTCGTTATGTATCGGTCGGGTTCATCCATTCCTTTATGCGCACTACGTTTCGACGCTTGGTCCTCTTGTTTTGCGCGCTGCGCTATGGCGCGCGGCTGCTATGGGCCGCCGCCCCGCATGACGACAAGCTGCGCTGGTTCGCGCATCTGGCCACGCACTTGCATCTGCACCCGGCCTCGCGCCGCGCGTTGCATCGCGCACTTCCCGAACTCGGGCCGCTCATCAACGCATTCGCCGAGCAATCGTTGGCGCATCCCGAGGCGCTCGCTCGATCGGTCCACGATGTACTGAGCGAAATCGCCAGCGCAAAATCGGCGCTGTGCAAGCCGCTGCCGCCTAACGAATTCCATGCGGCACTCGCGAAAGCCATGGGCCGCGCGCCCGATTCCGTCTTCTCGTCGATCGACCTGGTCGCGCATGAAAGCGGCATCGGCGAACAAGTCCACCGGGCACGACTGCGCAAACCGGAACATGCCGACCAGCCACACGGCGGCTATGCCGAAACGGTCGTAAAACTGATACGCGTGCACGAGGTCGAGCGCATCGGCGACGACATCGCGGTACTGCGGTGGCTTGCTCGAGTGCTGGAGCGATTGCTCCCCGCCGCACGCGAACTGGAACTGACTACCGTGACGCAAGCGCTTGCCGAGCAGATACAGCGGCGCTTCGATTTGCGCACCGAAGCCGCCAATCTGTCGCAAATGGCGCGGCATTTCGGCGACGACGCACGCGTTGTCGTGCCCGAAGTCGTTTGGGAACTGACCGGCGATCATGTGCTGGTGCGCGAACGGATCGATTCGCTGCCCGTCACCGATTTGGAAGCGCTGCGCCTGCGCGGCATCGATCTGGAAACTTTGGCGCAGCGCATCGTGGAAATCGTGGTCGAGCAGGCGTTCTCGCATGGTTTCTTTCATGCGGCGCTCGACGCCGAACGGCTTCGCGTCAGCATCGAGCCGAACACCCAAGGCCGGGTCGTCTTCGGCGACGGCAAAATCATGGCGACGCTGACCGAGCCCGAGCGGGAATTTTTCGTCCACGCGGCCGGCGCGTTATTCGAACAGGACTACGGCCGGCTCGCCGCGATGCATCGCGAGGCAGGCCACGTCGCACCCGACACGCGCGACGAATTGCTCGGCGCCGAGCTGCGCACGCGAGCCGAGCCGCATTTTGCCGCGCGCAGCGACGAACGGTCCCCCACCGCGCTCTTGGCGCATCTGCTCGTTGCCGTCGAGCCGTTCGACGGCGCCGTGTCGCCCGCCCTCTCGCTGGCGCATCAGGCGCTCGCGCGCGCGGAATCGCTGTGCCGCATGCTGGCCCCCGGCATCGACATTTGGGAAGTGGTGAAAGGCGCGCTCAAAGCGCTGGCACGTGAGGACATCGGCCATCGCGGCTGGGTCAAGCGGTTCGCGCGCGAATGGCCGCATCTTGCCGCCATGCCACGCGTGCCGAATCTCATCGTGCGGCGCCTGCAACATTGGGCCGTCGGCCATGCAGGCCAAGAATCGGCGCTGTGGCTCGCCGAACTACGCGACGAGCAGCGGCTGACGCGACGCTTGCTCTGGGCCTGCGCGCTCGGTGGTGCGCTGCTCGGGATGGGCGCGATCTGGCTTGCACGCTAATATCGACCGGCAAGCTTGAGCGCATCGTGCGGATCGAGGTGAGCGGCGACGTCGGCCCCATGTTCAGCGGCGGATGCTACGGACGCCGCCGATGCCGCGAATGCGGATGTCACAATCGCTCCAGCCCCCGCTATGCCTGCATTTCAGTGCTTGACGATGCCCAAAGGGGTGGGATCGGGGTCGGGGGCCTCCACGACAGCGAGCGGCAGCGTCACCGTCAATGCGAACCCTTCTCCCGGTGCCGTGGCGACACTGAGTTCGCCGCCCAGCCGCGCGGCGCGCTCCCGCATTCCGAGCAGGCCGAACGACTTGCGGCTGCGGCGCGCATCGGGCAGCGCACCCCGACCGTTATCGCGAATCCTGACGGTGCAATACGGCTCCTCGCGGGCGATTTCGACTTCGGCCTCGTTCGCGCCCGAATGCCGCGCAACATTCGTCAGGCCTTCCTGCACCATGCGAAACACCTCGGTGCCGCTGTCGCGATTGAACGCCACTTCGTTGACATCGAGGTCAGCCTTCACGGCGATGCCGTGTCTTGCCGAAAACTCGTGAACGAACCAATCGATCGCGGGGATGGGGCCCAGATCGTCGAGCATCACCGGACGCAAATCGGCGGCAATGCGGCGCACCGAACCGACGAGTTGATCGATGACCCCATAGATGTTGCGCAGCGCGCCGGCCGACGATTGATCGATCTTGGGTTCGATCACCTGCTCGAAGCGGGCCATGTCGATCTTCAGCGCAGTCAGCAATTGCCCCAGATCGTCGTGCAACTCGCGCGCGATCCGCGTTTTTTCTTCTTCGCGGATATGCTGGATATTCGCCGACAAGCGCTGCAATTCCTCGGTCGTCTGGCGCAGCGCCTCCTCGGCACGCTGCCGATCGGTGATGTCCATGATCCAACCGACCATTCGATATGCGGCTCCCGAGGCATCCCACAGGGCTTGCGCGCGAGACTGGATCCAACGGTACTCGCCCAAGCGCGTCCGCACCCGGTATTCGATGTCGTACGGATGCCGCTGTTGCGTATGCGCGCGCAGCGCAAGCATGACGCGCTCGACGTCGTCGCGATGGATGATGTCGTAGTGCGCGCGCATCTGATTGGGCAGTTCGTCTTCATCGTGCCCGACGATCTCTCGGAAATGCGGCGATAGATACAGTTCGTCGGTGCGCAGGTTCCAATCCCATAGGCCCGCGCTCGCCCCGCTCACGGCCAACTGAAACCGCTCCTCGCTCGCGGCCAGCGCCGTCAACGCGCGATTGCGTTCGATGGCGTAGCGTATCGCCCGACTCAGTAGAGGCGCCTCGATCTCGCGCTTGAGCACGTAGTCTTGCGCACCCTCCTGAATCGCCACCAGCCCGACGGAAATATCGGCCAACCCCGTCAAGACGAGCACCGGCGTATCGGGCGTGACCTGCCGAAAGCGCCGGAACGTCTCGATCCCGTTCCCATCCGGCAAGCCGAGGTCGAGCAAGACGACGTCGAAGCGCGTTCGCTGCACCTGCGCGAGCGCTTGCGCAAGCGATTCCGCGCGCGTCAGCGCGTGCTTGAACTCGCCGATATCGATCAGCGCCTCACCGATGATGAGCGCATCGGTTGGGCTGTCTTCGACCAGCAGGACTTTAACGGATGACGGTGTGCTCAAGGTCGAACCGGCGGCAGAGTAACGACGCCGAACCAAAACTCGTTGATGCTGCGCACGACGTCGATGAACTTGGCGAAATCCACGGGCTTGGTGATGTAGCAATTCGTGTGGAGACAGTACGACTTGACTACGTCCTCCTCCGACTTAGATGTCGTCAAGACGACAACGGGAATGCTGCGCAGTTCGGGATCTTGCTTGAGTTCGTACAGCACTTCGCGCCCGCTCATGCGAGGCAAGTTCAAATCGAGAATGATGAGCCCCGGGCGGGTGATCTCGCGGCCGGCGAATTTTCCTCGATACTTCAGATAATCCATCGCATCGACGCCGTCCTCGACGATGTCGAGCGGATTGACGACCTTGTATTGCTCCATCGCTTCCCGCGTCAACATGACGTCGGTGGGGCTATCTTCGACGAGCAGAATGTGAACGAGCTGACCGTTTCCATCGCGTAGCATGAGCGGCACTCCTCGGCAATGCGTTAGGCTGCGTCTGCGCCCGCCGCGCGGGGCAAGGTAAAGAAGAACGTTGTGCCCTCGTCCGGCTTCGACGTGAGCCAGATTCTGCCGCCGTGGTGCTCGACAATACGCTTGCAAAGCGCGAGCCCAAGGCCGGTACCCGGATATTCGCGGCGCGTATGCAAGCGCTGGAAAATCACGAAAATGCGCTCGAAATACTGTTCCGCAATTCCGATGCCGTTGTCGGCGACCGAGATCCGCCATTCGTCGCCGTCCGGTTGGGCGCCGATATAAATCCGTATCTGCTGGTCTTTCTTTCGGAACTTCAAAGCATTGCCGATCAGGTTTTGAAACAGCAAAGCCAATTGTGTCGAGATGCCTAGCACCGTTGGCAACGCATCGTGCGTCACCTGCGCCTCGGTCTCTTGCAAAACGACGGTCAAATTCGTGAGAGCAAGCTCCAACGCACCATCGAGTTGCACCGGCTGCTTGGGATCTTCTACACGTCCGACGCGCGAATAGCTGAGCAAATCGTCGATCAGCTTCTGCATGCGCATCGCACCGTCCACGGCATGGCCGATGAACTCATCGGCTCGCTCATCGAGCTTGCCTTCGTAACGCCGCTGCAAGAGTTGCAAGGGGCCAGCCACCGCGCGCAGCGGCTCTTGCAGGTCGTGCGATGCAACGTAGGCGAACTGTTCGAGATCGCGATTCGACCGGTCTAGCTCGTCGCTTCGCTGCCGTAGTTCCCGCGCCGCCCGCTCGCGCTCCGTGACATCGTGCAGGACCAGTACGGAACCCACGAGTCGCCCCGCGGAATCGAACGTCGGCGCGCCGTTAGCGTCGACATCGATGCGCGTACCGTCATGGCCGACGAGCAGGGTCCCGCTCGAATGGTCGACGGGGCGCCGCTCGCGAAGTGCGATCAGGCCGGGATTCTCGGCCGAGCCCTGGTCGCGGCGCTCGAACCGCAAGATTTCCTCGAGCGGCCGGCCGATCACCTGCTCGGCGCGCCAGCCGGTCAATGTCTGCGCCACCCGGTTGAAAAACGCGATACGCCCGTCGGCGTCGGTGGCTACGACGCCATCTCCGATGCTCGCGAGCGTCACCTCGAGCCACTTCTTTTGCTCGAACAGTGACGCCGCCAATTCCGTGGCTTCATGCAGCATGCGCCGCGCCAGGTATCCGAACGACAAGCATAAGAAAACGGTCAACGCGCCGGAAGCGAGGCCGATGATGACCGCCAAATTGCGTATATGCCGCGCCGTGGCCTGGCGTGCAGCGAGCTGCGCGGTGACCTCGCGCTCCATCTCGGCTACGATCGCCCGCGCGTGGTCCATAAAGGCTTTGCCGGTGTCGTTCTCGACAATCGCTTGCGCGGCCGCGAACCCCTGCGTGCGCCGTACCTCGATGACGGCGCGAAGTTCGCGCTGCTTTTGGACGAGCAGCGAACGCAACTGTTGCAACCGGTGCGCTTGCACCGCGTCGCTCGTCAAGAGCGACTGCAGGCTATCGAGTTGCGCCCCGATCTCCGGCTCCGCATCGCGGTAAGGTTGAAGGTATTCGTCGCGCCCCGTGATGACGTACCCGCGCTGCCCCGTTTCCGCATCGCGCGCCAGCGCGAGCGCCCGTTGAAGGCCCATGTAGATGGCATTCGAGTGTTGGACTTCGGCCTCGCTGTCAAACAGCCTCAAGGTGCCGAAGGCGCCGATCCCCGCCGTGACCAGCATCAGCACCCCGATGAAGGGCCAAGCCAATCCGACCCATGCCAATCCCCTGCTACCGAACCGCTGGACGGTTTCGTTCATTTCCTCTCGCCTTAACGCGCATTGCGGTGCCTCGTTACAAGATAGGAAATTCAACTGACGAATCACAATGATAATTCGTAACGCCAGAATGTCGTCAGGGTTTTGTAATATTCATCTTGTCGGCAGCCCGCTCCGCCGGCCGGTAGTCGGTGGGCCGGGCACCGGTCCATTTCCGAAACGCTCGATGAAAGGCGCTAGGCTCCGCGAATCCAACCGCGGCAGCAATATCGGCGATCGTTTGCTCCCCACTTTGCAAGGCCGCGATCGCCATGTCGCGGCGCAACGCATCCTTGATCGACTGATACGTCTCGCCCTCCCGCTTGAGCCGGCGGCGCATCGTGGCTTCGGCGACACGCATCTCGGCAGCCAGCGTATCGGCGCCGGGCCATTCCCCGATCGGGCGGGTACGGAGGGCTCGCCGCACGCGCGCCCCCAACGAATCGGGATTGCGATACTTCACGATGAAGCTCGCCGGCGCATTGCGCAAAAATGTTTTGAGCGATTTCGACGTTTGGATGACAGGCAGTTCCAAGAATGCCGGCTCGAGTTCGACGTACGATTCCCCCTCGCGGAAACGCAAATCGTCGCAGAACATCGAGCGGTACTCGTGCCCGGCGGCCGGTTCGGCGCAAGCAAAGCGCGCCGCGCGCACCGGAATGCGGCGCCCGACGAGCCAGCAGACGACCCCGTACACGAGGATGAAATGCGTGGCATAGGCGAACATGGCCTTCTCGGGCGCACCGTCGCGTACCCGATAGACAAGGCGCACGCGTTCGCTCGTCGCGTCCACTTGCGCGGTGAGATCGTCTAGCACAAGCCGCATGAAGCCCGTCGTGCGTGCAATCGCCTGAGCGCCGTTGCGCGCGGTCAGC
This sequence comes from uncultured beta proteobacterium, assembly GCA_963838695.1. Taxonomy (GTDB): domain Bacteria; phylum Pseudomonadota; class Gammaproteobacteria; order Burkholderiales; family Burkholderiaceae; genus Trinickia. The sequence goes on from CAWIRZ010000006.1 coordinate 25,169, forward strand.
GCCGCCTGGCACATCGCGATGAAGCTGCCGCTGCGCATCGGGTGCGCATCCTGCCCGAAGAATTCGTCGTCGAGTTCACGCCCGATCGCGTTCCAGAGCGCGCCGTACTGCGCCGACGACACCCGTGCTTGCGGCGCGGCGAGCAGTTGCGGCGAGATGCCCGCTTCTTCGAGCATGCGCGAAGGATCGACCCCACAGCGCTCGACGCAGCGAACGGCTTCTTCCACCAAGCTGACGGCGATCGTCCCTTTCTCTTTATTCATAACCCTTTCCGACGAGGGCGCAAAGACCCGATTCCCGCGCCGGCCAAGATGGCAAATGCGCTCATGACGATTGAGCGGCCTGAGCATCGAAAGCCTTTGCGCACGTGCCTACACTTCGGCACGTGCGCAAAGGCTCGCGCGCCCCGCAGCGCAATAAACCGAACCCATCCGGCCGAAAACCCGGAAGTGTAAAGCCGGCACGGCCGCACGCCAAGCCGCCGCTCGAAGCCGGCTCGACGCTGTTCGACGCCGTTCCACGCCGTTCGATGTTGTTCGACGCGGTTCGGTCGAGGCAGCGTCGGTTGCGGTGTGAGGCACCGGCTGCCGCGCGAGCCCGATTCCTTCACCTCATACCCGAGTTGCCGCCGCCATGGACGAGTTCTACACCGATGACCAACGGATGATCCGCGATGCCGCGCGCACGTTCGCGATCGAATGCCTTGCGCCGCACGCTGCCGAATGGGACCGCGACGGAGCCCTGCCCGCCGCTATCGTCCGGCAAATGGGCGAACTCGGCTTGCTCGGAATGATCGTGCCGCCCGAACTCGGCGGCACCTACACCGACTACGTCGCCTATGCCCTGGCGCTAGAGGAAATCGCGGCGGGATGCGCCGCGTGCGCCACGCTGATGAGCGTGCACAATTCCGTCGGCTGCGGCCCGATCTTGCGGTTCGGCAGTGCGGCGCAGCAAGCCCGTTGGCTCGGCGATCTCGCGCTCGGCAAGACCATCGGCGCGTTTTGTCTTACAGAGCCGCACGCCGGCTCCGAGGCCAACAATCTGAAAACGCGCGCCGTCCTGGAAGGCGGCCGGTGGATCATCAACGGCAGCAAACAATTCGTCACGAACGGCAGACGTGCCGGCGTAGCGATCGTCTTCGCCGTCACCGATCCGGAACGCGGCAAGCGCGGCCTTTCGGCCTTCATCGTGCCGACGGATACCCCTGGTTTCACCGTGGGCCGTCCCGAGAACAAGCTCGGCATTCGTGCATCGGATACCTGCCCGATCACGCTAGACGGCTGCGCCGTGCCTGAGGAAAACCTCCTCGGCGAGCGCGGCGAAGGGCTGAAGATCGCGTTATCGAACCTCGAAGGCGGACGCATCGGCATCGCGGCTCAGGCCGTCGGCATTGCCCGCGCCGCATTCGACGCGGCGCGAACCTACGCCGGCGAACGCATCCAGTTTGGCAAGGCCATCAAAGAGCACCAGGCGATCGCCCATATGCTGGCCGATATGGCCACGCGGCTAAATGCGGCGCGGCTGCTTGTCCATCATGCCGCCCGCCTACGTACCGCCGGCAAGCCTTGCCTGTCGGAAGCGTCGCAGGCCAAGCTGTATGCATCCGAGGTGGCCGAGGACGTCTGTTCGAAGGCAATCCAGATCCACGGCGGCTATGGCTACCTGGCCGATTACCCGGTCGAGCGCCACTACCGCGACGCGCGCATTACGCAGATCTACGAAGGCACGAGCGAAGTCCAACGCATGGTCATCGCCCGTCATCTTTGATCGGCTAAGCGCAAACCCCGAACGCCCGCTCGGAGCCGGATTCGGCATCCGCCGGAATTCAGCCGGCCGATCCGCGGCCGGCTAGGCCGCCGGTAACATTCCGTTGCAGACCAAACCGTCTACTTTAAGGATGGCTTAAGGCGCCGAAATCACCATCTGGCCGCTGCTACACGCGATGGAGGCCGGCCCGATGACTGACCTGAACGAACATGCCACGCCGAGTAAGCCGCGTAGGATCCTGCGGCGCATCCTGAGCCATCACGAAATCGCCACGTTGCTGGTCTTGCTGCACTCGCCGATCGACGTTTCCGCGAAGCCCGAAATTCCGATGCTGCAGGAGGCGGGCCTCGTGGAATCCGTCACACTCGAATCGGGTGCGACCGGCTTTCAGTTGACCGAGGACGGCAACGCCGTCCTGCGCGGGCTCGGCGTGAGTTGAGTCCCGGCCCGAACCGGCCATACCGCTTCACCCTTCCAGAATTGCTCCGATAGCTCGGATAGCCCCGATTGCTCGTCTAGTGCCCTGCCTGCCGCCCGTGTGCCGGGCGGGTGGCAAATGCGCTCACGCAAAGTGAGCGGCTTGAGCATCGAAAGCGGCGCCCCGTCTGCCTACACTTCGACGCGTAGTCCATCGGCATAAGCGACCCGAGATTCGCGCTGCCGGCGACGCGTTCGTGTCTATAACTGCATGTAGAACGGCGCGATGACCGCGTCAATCGTATCTTTCGCGTCAATCGCGTCCATCAAATCAGGACAACGCGCCCGTATCTTCGGTCGAGCGATCCGACTTTGCGCGGGCCGAGCGCCAACTAGGAGACAAGGATGAACGCATTACAGCGCTTTCTCACCGCGCGCGATTTCCTGTTGCGCCATCGGGCCGACTACGACTACGCCTATCGCCACTTCACCTGGCCGGCACTCGACGATTTCAATTGGGCCATCGATTACTTCGACGAAATGGCACGCGGCAACGATGCCCCCGCCCTCTGGCTCGTCGACGCCGGCACAGAGCAAGAAACCAAGCTGTCGTTCGCGCAGTTGTCCGAACGCTCGGCGCGGATCGCCAACTTTCTGCGCGAGATCGGTGTCGGCCGCGGCGATCGTATCTTGCTCATGCTGCCGAACCGCGTCGAGCTGTGGGATGCCATGCTCGCCGCGATCAAGCTGGGCGCCATCCTTATGCCCGCGACGACGCAACTGTCCGCCGACGATCTGCGCGAGCGCATCGAGATCGGAGAACCGACGTTCGCGATCGTCGACACCGCCGAATGCGGCAAATTCGACAACATCGACGCCCCGCTAGTCAAAGTGGCCGTCGGCGCGCCAGCGAGCGCGGTCGCGCAGGGCTGGCGGCGCTTCGAAGACGGCTACGCCGCTTCGCCCACGTTCGAGCCGAGCACCGCGACGCGCGCCGGCGACCCGCTGCTGCTCTACTTCACTTCGGGCACGACCTCGAAGCCGAAACTCGTCGAGCATACGCACGAGAGCTATCCCGTCGGCAGCTTGTCGACGATGTACTGGGTGGGCCTGCAACCGGGCGACATACACTGGAACATCATCGTGCCAAGCCCCGACCCGTTGCGGCTGTCCGTGCCCAAGGCATACATCATGCTGCGCCACGGCTACACGTTCACACCGGAACTCGCCAAGAGCATCTTCGCGTTTTCGCGCGAGCGGCTCTCCGCCTATAAGCGGATCCAGCGCCTCGAACTGTACGACCTCCCTAAAACCATCTCGGGCAAGATCCGTCGCGTCGAATTGCGCCGCCGCGAGATGGAGCGTGGCGAAGCGGTCGAGCGCTTGCCCGGCGAATACTGGGACGAAGACTTCCCCGACCGCCAGTGAAAGCCGCGGCGACGCCTTGCCCCCTTCCTTAACTGCGCAAGCCGCGCCGGCAACGGTGCCGGTTTGCCCTCCCGCGGCGAGCCTACGCGCGCCGCCCCTGATCCCGAACCGAACCGGAGCCCATCGATGAACCCATCTTCCGCCGGCGCGAGCCGCCCGACCGTCAAGTTGTTGATCAACGGCGAATTCGTCGAATCGGCCACGACGCAGTGGCGCGATATCGTCAACCCCGCCACGCAGGAAGTGCTGGCGCGCGTCCCGTTCGCCACGCGCGCCGAAGTCGACGCCGCGGTGGGCGCCGCGCAAACGGCGTTCGATCAATGGAAGCGCACCCCCATCGGCGTGCGTGCTCGGATCATGCTCAAGTATCAAGCGTTGATCCGCGAGCACATGCCGCGCATCGCGAAGATCCTGACCGCCGAGCAAGGCAAGACGCTGCCCGATGCCGAGGGCGACATCTTCCGCGGGCTCGAAGTGGTGGAACATGCCGCATCGATCGGCACGCTGCAGCTTGGCGAATTCGCCGAGAATGTCGCCGGCGGCGTCGATACCTATACGCTGCGCCAGCCGATCGGCGTCTGCGCGGGCATCACGCCGTTCAACTTTCCCGCCATGATCCCGCTGTGGATGTTCCCGATGGCGATCGTTTGCGGCAATACGTTCGTGCTCAAGCCGTCCGAGCAGGATCCGCTATCGACGATGGCGCTCGTCGAACTTGCGATCGAGGCCGGTGTGCCGCGCGGCGTCTTGAATGTCGTTCACGGCGGCAAGGAAGTGGTCGACGCACTGTGCACGCACGAACACATCAAAGCCGTCTCGTTCGTGGGCTCGACGGCCGTCGGTACCCATGTCTACACGCTGGCGAGCGAACATGGCAAGCGCGTGCAATCGATGATGGGCGCGAAGAACCATGCCGTCGTCTTGCCCGATGCCAATCGCGAGCAGACGCTCAATGCACTCGCCGGCGCGGGATTCGGCGCTGCGGGGCAGCGCTGCATGGCCACCTCCGCCGTGGTGCTGGTGGGCGAAGCCCGCGCATGGCTGCCCGATCTGGTCGCACGCGCGAAAACGCTCAAGGTCAATGCGGGCAGCGAGCCGCACACCGATGTAGGGCCGCTCGTCTCGCAGGCGGCCAAGGAACGCGTCGTTTCGCTGATCGCAAAGGGCGTCGAAGAAGGCGCGACGCTGCTGCTGGACGGCCGCGACGTGCACGTTCCCGGCTACGAGAACGGCAACTTCGTCGGGCCGACGATCTTCTCGAACGTGACGACGGACATGACGATCTACCGGACGGAAATCTTCGGCCCGGTGCTCGTCGTGCTCGGCGTCGATACGCTCGACGATGCCATTGCGCTCGTCAATCGCAATCCATTCGGCAACGGCGTCGGCCTATTCACGCAAAGCGGTGCGCAAGCGCGCAAGTTCCAAAGCGAAATCGACGTCGGACAGGTCGGCATCAATATCCCGATCCCCGTACCCGTGCCGATCTTCAGCTTCACGGGTTCCCGCGGCTCGAAGCTGGGCGACTTGGGGCCTTACGGTAAGCAAGTCGTGCAGTTCTATACACAAACGAAAACGGTCACCGCGCGCTGGTTCGACGATGAGCCTGCCGTCGGCGGCGTGAATACGACGATCAATCTGCGCTAACGGCAACGCTCGGCTCGGGACGGATCATCGCCGCCCCGTCCCCGCCCGTCCCCGCTATTCGTCCCGCACAAGGAGACATTCCCCATGAAGATCGGATTCATCGGCCTGGGCAACATGGGCGCGCCCATGGCGCGCAATCTGCTCGAGAACGGCCATTCGCTGCAAGCATTCGACCTGAACGCCACCGCCCTGCAAGAGCTGGCAAAGCGCGGCGCAACGGCCTGCGCATCGCCTCAGGCGGCAGCGACCGATGTCGAATGGGTCATCACGATGCTGCCCGCCGCTGCACACGTGCGCAGCGTGCTGACGGACGAGCGCGGCGTGCTCGCAGGCATCGCGCCTGGCGTCACGATCATCGATTCGAGCACGATCGACCCGGCGAGCGCACAGGCTTTCGCCAAGCTGGCGCAGGCACGCGGCAACGCGTTCGTCGATGCGCCTGTCTCGGGCGGCACGGGCGGCGCAGCGGCCGGCACGCTGACGTTCATGGTGGGCGCCGACGAAGCGTTGTTCGGCAGCGTCCGCCCGGTTCTGAGCGCGATGGGTAAGCATATCGTCCGCTGCGGCGACACCGGCATGGGGCAAGTCGCCAAGATCTGCAACAATCTCCTGCTCGGCATCACGATGACGGGCGTCGCCGAGGCGATGTCGCTCGGTGCGGCGCTCGGGATCGATCCTAAGGTATTGGCGGGCATCATCAATACGTCGACAGGCCGCTGCTGGAGTTCGGATACCTACAATCCGTATCCGGGCGTCGTCGATACCGCGCCGGCAGCGCGCGGCTACACGGGCGGATTCGGCGCGGACTTGATGCTGAAGGATCTCGGCCTTGCCTTCGATGCCGCTCGCAGCGCCAAGCAGCCGCTGTTTCTGGGCGCGCTCGCGCAGCAGCTCTATCAGGCGATGAGCGCGAACGGCCAAGGCGGGCTAGACTTCTCGGCCATCATTGCGCTTTACCAACGAGAGGCGGTTCAGCGGTAACACCGGCTGGCCTCACCTCACGCCCACTGTTTGCCATGACTTTGAACGGAGACAACGAATGAACGCACGTGTCGAACCCTCGAATGCCGCACGCGACGGCGTATCGGGCGCCGCGCAACCGGCCGAGGGGCGCGTGCTCAGCCACGTGGTCAACGGCGTCGCGATCCTGACGCTCGATCGGCCGCACGCACTCAATGCGCTGTCGCACGCAATGGTGCGTTCGCTCGCGCAACACGTCGAGCGATGCCGCGCAGACGATACGATTGTCGCACTGGTGCTGCGCGGTGCTGGCGAAAAAGGATTCTGCGCGGGCGGCGATGTGCGCGCGGTCCATCAAGCGGCAAGCGCCGGCCGCGTCGACGGCGCCGACGGCTGGCGCCCATTTTTCATCGACGAATACCGGCTCGACTTCGCGCTGCACGCCTTTCCGAAACCGCTCGTCGCGCTTGCCGACGGCATTACGATGGGCGGCGGCATGGGCCTCGCGCAAGCGGCAACGTTGCGCGTGGCCACCGAACGCAGCAAGATCGCGATGCCCGAGACGCGGATCGGTTTTGTCCCCGACGTCGGGGCCACGCGTTTCATGAGCGTGATGCCGGCCGAACTCGCGCTCTATCTCAGCCTCACGGGCGCGGTGCTGTCGGGCGCGGATGCGGTGCGCTGCGGCCTCGCCGATGTCTGCGTGCAGAGCGAATGGCTGCAAGGATTCGAAGCGCGCCTGGCCAGCCTGCCGCCGAATCAAGTCGCTGCGCGGCTGCGCGAAGCGTTCGTGCCGCCCGCCGCCGCGATGCCGCCCGCCCCCATCGCCGCCTTGCTGCCGGCCATCGAAAAGCATTTCGCCGCACGATCGAGCGTCGGCGAAATGGCCGCGTCGCTCGCGGCCACGCTGATCTCGAACCCGCCCCCGGAACTGCGCGCCTGGCTTCAGGCGGCACTCGATGCACTGCACGGCTATTCGCCGACGATGCTGCACGTGACGCGCGAGGCGATCTTGCGCGGGCGACGAATCACGCTGGCCGACGCCTACCGGATGGAGCTGGGGATCGTCTCGCGCGCAATCGACGAGGGCGATTTCCGAGAAGGCGTGCGCGCCCATCTGATCGACAAGGATCGTACGCCGAGATGGCAGCCGGCCTCGTTGGCCGACGTCCGGCAAGAACGCATCGCCCACTTCTTGCGCTCGCCGTGGCCCAGTGGGCAGCATCCCTTGGCCGACCTTGGCGCGTTGCCGGCGATTCGCGCCTCCCAGCTACCGTCGTAAGCGCATCGAAAGCCATGCGCAAGCGTGCAGCCTGCCGTCAACCCGAGGCGATCAGCCCCATCGCGATCGCCTTGACGACGGCCTGCACCTTATTGGTCGCGTTCAGCTTCAGCAACACGTTGTTGACGTGGAAATTGACCGTCCGCTCGGAGATGTTGAGGATCTGACCGATCTCGCACGCCGTTTTCCCTTCCCCGGTCCAGCACAGCACCTCGCATTCTCGCGGTGTCAACACGACCGTCGCTTCGGGCGCGAGCCGCGGCACGAGAAACTCGCTCATGAGCGAGTGCGATAGATTCGCGAACCAACTGGCCTGCAGCGTCAGCTCGTCGATTTCAGTGCTCGTGAGCGCGTCGGCATGCCGGGCCATCGTCAGCAGACCGTACACCCCATGGGCCGCCCAACTCGAATGCGCGACGCCCACGCGCAGCCCGAAATCGTGCGCATCGTTCCATAGCCGCGGCGCGTTCGCCGCAGCCTCGGGCCATACGATGAGCCGCGAACTCGTCAGCCCTTCCCGCACCGTCGGATCCACGTCGATGAAGTGGCTGTCCCGGTAGTGCTTCATCCACCCCGAGGGATAGGTGTCGAAGATGGCGACGGCCGGGTTCGACACCGGCAGCGGCACGCGAATCCCGTAACAGCAGTACTCGAAGCCCAAGCGCTTCGCGAACCCGGAGATCCGTTCGAACAACTGCCGCTCGTCGGACGCCGAGCGCAGTTGTTCGTAACTATCTTGCCACCGCAACGGCAATTCCATGAACACCTCAACTGAAAAGTAACGCGGAACCCAATGCTGTCATAGTTGCCAGGTCCCACGGCTGCGGCAGGCTGCTACAGTCCGGCGCATGACACTTCCTTCCACCACGCTGCCCGGCCCACACGTCGATGGCTACGTCCGCTTGCAAGAGTGCGCACTCGCCGCGCTCCAGCTCGTGCACGTCGATTCCGCGCTCGACCGCGATCTACTCGCGGAGTTGCGCGCGGAAGGCGTCAACGCAAGCACCGCCGGTTACACGGAGTGGCAACGCGTGCGGGGCGCCGGCACCCCGCATGTCACGCTCGGCTGGGACTGGTACGTCGACTGCGCCTCGGGTGCCTTGCTCGTCGCCTGGGGCGACATTCGCAGCAACGTCATGTGCACCGATCCCCGGGGTCTCGATCTCGGCATGGCTTACACGGCCCAAGCGTTCTTGCGACGCGTAGCCGCCCTCAATTGGCCGAATGCCGTCGCGCAAGCTGCGCTCCCAACATGGGATAAGCCGACCGTCCGCGGTCCGACGCTCCAATAAGGCCGACCGGGAGTCCCCCGCGCTCGATTCGACCACTCACTCATGCACAGGTCTCATTTATAAGCAAATCGCCGGTTCATTTCAATCTCATTATTAATTTCGATCGCCTTGCCCAGGAGTAATACGGGACTCCGGCAGGATAAATCACGTCTCTCGCTGTCCTGTCAACGTTGACAGTTACCGCCCCTCGGAGCGCGCGCTGTAATGCGCTCATCAAAATTAAAAGTGAGGGATTTCATGCGGACTTCTGTTCACGGCGACGGGCAGCTACCCGATGATCTCGATGCGGCGCTTGCACAATATCGGCACCGAATCTTCGTCGAACAGTTGGGCTGGCGTTTGCCAGGTGCCGATGAGCACTTCGAGCGGGACCAATACGATCGCGACGACACCGTGTATGTCGTCGCCCATGACGAAACGGGGGCCATTTGCGGTTGTGCGAGATTGTTGCCTACTTCGCGTCCTTATTTGTTGCAGGAATTGTTTCCCGGGTTGCTGATCGACGGCATGGTACCGCCCCGATCCGAGTATGTCTGGGAATTGTCGCGCTTCGCGGCGAGCACGGCCGATGGAACATTCGGAGACGACGCGGGAGCATGGGCCGTTCGGCCGATGCTCGCGTCGGTGGTCGAGTGTGCCGTCAAGCTCGGCGCGCGCCAACTGATCGGCGTCACGTTCCTCAGTATGGAGCGGCTGTTCCGCCGCATCGGCGTGCATGCGCACCGGGCGGGGCCTGCGCAGCGGATCGACGGCCGGATGGTGGTCGCATGTTGGATCGATCTGGACCTGCAAACGCTGACGGCACTCGGCATCGATCCTGCACTCATTATGCAGCGAGACAGCTGCGATTGTGCCCTGTCCGTTTGCTGCTAAGGCACTCGACGCACTCCGGCTTGCCGCGCGCAGCCGCAGCCGAGCGCTTCGGCTTCATTGCGGGGGTACGCGCGGTGCTAGCTGGCCCATTTACCCATGCGGGCGCCGCGGGGGGCGCCCGTACCGTACTGGCGTTCGCCTACCACCTCAACACTTTGTTTCGCACATCGGCCTTCGATGAAGCTCGACGTGCGCTACGGTCGCAGTCGCCGTCGGCCTGCGTCATACGGAAGGAGAAACACCGTGTATATCACTAGCGATGCGCCAGCCTTGGCTTCCTATGACGCCTTCGCCACATGGGCACACCTCACCGTCAAGTACATCGATAGTGGATCGGCGATGCCGCTTGCGCGGCTCGATCGGCGCGGGCTGACCGTGGCCGTCGATACGGCGGATTGCCCGACGATCGGTTTGCCGCGCCGCGCGCAGATCGTCGCCGATTCAACGACGCTTTGCGAACTGAGGCTCGTCGCGCGTACGGCGGTTCCCATGGAAGGATCGACGATCGCAGTCACGCTGCAGCCGTCTCGCGCCGACGACGATGCCCTGCTGTGGCACGCGCTGCGCGCCTATCAGATTCACCTCGGCACTGCGCCCTCGGACGACGAACCGGGGCTGTCGACCGGTCTCGCTGCATCGTTCGCGGCCTCCGGGGGCCCTTCCGATAGCAGTCCCGAATGCGCCACGGGTGCGGTGTCCGCCGCTTGCGAGCATCGAGCGCCACGATGGCCGGCCGGCACGATCGATTCGCACAACCGGGTCTCGTGCGATGTCGCTTTCACGTTGGCAAGCCGCGAAGATGCCTGGTTTTTCGCGCGCTGGCTCGATTATCACTTCGCCGAGGTACGCGCGTGGGCCCGGATGAACGATGGGGCAGCCGATTTGCGTGAGATGTTCATGCGCGTGGTTGAACACGAAGTCGAAGCACGGTTCGTTTTTCAATCGCAGGAGCGGGTCGTCCGCGCGGCGACGGAGACAGCCTGCCGCTGCATCGCGGCCGAAGCCGCGCACGGGTTGAGCATGACGGTGGAACATTGGCTGGCAAGCACGCTGGCTGCGTTGCCCGCCGGATCGCGCCACGCAGCCGCCGCCGGTTCGCACGCCGACGCGCCCTGCGTTTCGTCGAAGCAGTGAGCGAACCGAACAGCGAGCCAGCTCACTCCATCTCCATCTCCATCTCCATCTAACTCGAGCAATTAACGCCGATCCCCGAGCTTCCCCGCGCGTCGGCGTTTAATGTCCGCCGCGCGGGGGAACTCGAAGCGCGGGATGAGGGCTCGTCGGCTCGATCGTTTCGCGCTTCAATGCGCGTGGCTGGTATCGGCCACCCTCGTCGGTTTCGGCGCCAACCATACGGCGAGCGCGGCGAGGACAAACGCGACACCTGCGATCTGGAACAGTTGTGCGGTCGCCAGCATCACCGCTTGCGTCTGCACCAGGTTATCGATCGTCCCACGCGCCTGCTCGAGCGACATGCCTCCCCTAGCAAGGCGGTGCAGATAAGCGAGCGACGTATCCGTGATACCGGCGAGCTCTGCGTGATTCGACTTGATGCGGTTCTCCCACATCGTATTCACGAGCGCGGTAGCGATGGCCCCCGAGAACGTCCGGCAGAAGTTCATGAGCCCGGCAGCGGATGCGGTTTCGGGTTCGTCGACGCTCGAGAGCGCAAGTCCCGTCAGCGGCACAAAAAAGAACGGCAGCCCGACGCCCAACAACAGCAACGAAACGGAAACCTGCCAGAACGCCATGTCGGCGTTCAGGTAGGCCCGGGCAAACGTCACTACGCCCATCCACAGCACTCCGGCGAACACGAGCCACCGCCCATCGAATCGCGCCGATAAACTTGCAGCGAACGGCGCGGCCATCACGGCGAGGATCCCGGTCATCGCGCTCGCGCAACCCGCCCAGGTCGCCGTATAGCCCATATAGCTCTGCAACCACAGCGGCGTCAGTACCGTATTGCCGAAGAACGCGCCGAACGCAAGACTGATCGTGATCACGCTCGCGCTGAAGCCGCGATGCCGAAACACGCGAAGCTCCACGACCGGGTAACGTTCCGTCAATTCCCAGATCAAGAAAGCCGCCAACCCGATCACGGCGACAACGCCCAGGACCACAATCTCCGGCGACGCAAACCAGTCCTTGTCCTTGCCTTCGTCGAGCATCAGTTGAAGCGAGCCGACCCAGACGATCAGAAGCGCCAAGCCGACCGCGTCGATCCGCACTCGCTGCAAGGCCGTCTCGTACCGGAGCAGCAGTTGGTAGGCCCCCCACGCGCAGATCAATGCGACGGGCACGTTGATATAGAAGATGTAAGCCCAATGCAAACGATCGCAGAGTACGCCCCCCAAGATCGGCCCGAGCACCGGCGCGACGAGCGTCGTCATGCTCCACAGCCCGATCGCCATCGGTGCCTTTTCCTTGGGAAAGATGCGCAGCAGCAGGGTCTGCGATAACGGCATCAAAGGCCCACCGCCCAGCCCCTGGAATACGCGGAACAGCACCAGCATATTCATCGACGTGGCGAGCCCGCACAACGCCGAGCATAGGCCGAACGTCAGCAGCGCGAAAACGAATACCCGCACGGTCCCAAAGCGGTTCGCGAGCCAGCCGGTCAAGGGCACGGTAATCGCTTCCGCCACCGCGTACGACGTAATCACGTACGTCCCCTGCGAAGACGACGCACCTAGCGCACCGGCGATGTTCGGCACCGACACGTTCGCGATCGTCGTATCCAGCACCGCGACGAAATTGGCCATCGCCAGCATCAGCCCGCCCAGCAACAGCGCGCCGCCGGTCAACGGCTGCTGCGAAACGTTCGCAGCGTTCTCCGTGGTCATGAGCGCGGCCCCCTTAGTTAGCCTGCGTCGCACGCGTGTCGATCTCAGCTTCCATCGACAGCCCGACACTCAAGGGATGCGCCTTCAGCTCGGCCGGATCGATCGCGATACGCACGGGCAGCCGCTGCACCACCTTGATCCAGTTGCCGGTGGCGTTCTGCGCGGGGATCATCGCAAACGCGGATCCCGTGCCGCCCGACAGCCCTTCGACGTGGCCGTGGTAAGTCACACCGCCGCCGTACAAATCGGAGGTCAGCGTGACGGGCTGGCCGATACGAACCTTATCGAGCTGGACCTCCTTGAAGTTCGCGTCGACGTGCACGTTACCGATCGGCACCAAGGACATCAGCGCATCGCCGGGATTCACTCGCTCGCCGGCCTGTACCTGCCGCTTGGCCACGACGCCGTCGAACGGCGCGCGCAATACCGTGCGTTCCAAATCCACCTGTGCTTGATCGCGCTTGGCGCGCTCGAGCAGCACCTCCGGATTCGTATCGACGGTGGTATCGTCGATCAACACCTTGTTCGCATCGAGGGAGCCGATCGCTTCGCCACGGGATGCACTGGCTTGCGCGGCGGCCGCGCGTGCCGCGTCCAGCGATGCCTTCGCCGATGCGAACGACGCCCGCGCGTTGCTCACCTCTTCGCCCGACACCGATCCGTTTGACGCCAGCTTCTCGCGACGTCGCAGATCGAGTGCCGTGCGATCGTAATCGGCTTGCGCGGAGGCGATCTGCGCCTGCATGCGCGCTTCGTCGGCCGCGCGGGCCTGGACTGCCGCCGTCAGCCCTTTGTCGGTCGCAAGGTAGGCGCGCACTTTGCGCTCGGCTTGCCCGACCTGTGCCTGCGCTTGGGCGAGTGCGATCCGGGCGTCGGTGTCATCGATGACGACGAGCACGTCGCCCCGATGGACGTATTGCGTATCGACCGCATTGACGCGTTTGATGATGCCGGTGACCGCGGGCGTGATCGACGCGGTTTCGGCGGACGTGTACGCGTTGTCGGTCGACACATAGCGCGAACCGACGAAATGCCAGTAACCGGCGGCACCGGCCGCGCAGACGGCGATCGCAAGGCCTAGCAGCGCAAACAACTTCTTGCGGTGCGTCGAAGGAGAATTCGAAGGCACGGTGATGGGTTCGACGCCGGCCACTTCCACGCCCTGAAGGGCGGCTTGCATAGAGTTCGACATGGGAATTCCTATACGGCTTGATTTTTAGCGGTTAACTGGAGTGGGACGGATCGGCATCGGCATCGGCTCGAAAGCCACCGCCCAGCGCGCGGATCAGCGCGACATCGAGCGTGAAGGCACGCGACTGAATGTCGGCAAGCTGTCGTTGCGCATCGATCAGGCTGTCTTCGGAACTGAGCACGTCGAGGTAACTGGATAGCCCGCCCTCGTAGCGCTCCTTGATGGAATCGCGTGCACGCGTCGCCGCGACCCAAGCGGCCTTCGTCGCATCGATGCGCGGCTGAAGCACGCGATCGCTCACGGCGGCATCGGCAACATCGTGCAGCGCCTTCACGAGCGTATCGTCGTAGTTGGCGACGGCCTCGTCATAGTTCGCCTGGGCGCCGCGATATTGCCCGCGCAGCCGCCCGGCATTGAAGATCGGCAGCGAGATCGCCGGCCCGACGTTGCCGAACAACGACCCCGACTTCGTCAACAGATTGAGCCCGAGCGACTGCATGCCGATCACCGCGCTCAGACTGACGTCGGGATAGAACTGCGCCGCGGCCACATCGATGCGTTTCGCCGCGGCTTGGGCACGCAGCCGAGCCGCCACGATATCGGGGCGACGCGCGAGCAATTGCAGCGTAACGTCACGCGGCAGACCGAAACGCTGGTCGATCGCCACGCTCGGCCGCGTGATGTTCAGTGCACGGTCGGGCCCTGCTCCAATCAAAGCCGCGATCCGATTGCGCGTCAGTGCGATCGATTCATCGATCGACAGCAGGCTGGCTTGACTGCTATCGCGCCGTTCGATGGCTTGCTGGACGGCACCTTCGGTTTCGAGCCCTTCCGCCTTGCGATCGACGAACAGGGCCGCGGTCTTCGCACGGACATCGAGCGCCGCGCTGGCGCAGTCGCGTTCGGCGTAAAAGCGCGCGAGATCCGCATACGCGTCGACGACCGATGTCGACAGCACCAGTCGCGATTGCGCCGCGTCCGCTTGCGCGGCCTCGGCGTCCGAGGTTGCCGCGGCGAGCGCGGCGCGGTTTTTCCCCCAGAAGTCGAGTTCATAGGAAAAATCGAGGGAACCCTGACCGACCGGACGCCAGCCCTTCGGCGTCAGCCCGGGCGGCGTGAGGTAGTTGTAGCTTTGCTTTTCCTTATCGACCTTGGCTTGCGCGGAGATCTCGGGAAACAGCGCAGCGTGCGATTGCTGCACTGTCGCATCGGCGTTGCGCAGCCGAGCCGCCGCCGCGGCCAGGCTCGGAGCCCCGTCCAGCGCCTCGCCCACGAGCCGATCGAGCTGGGCATCGCCGTACCTCGCCCACCAGCGGTCTTGCGGCCAGGCCGTCGTCAATCCATCTTCTGCCGCAAAGCTGCGCGCCGTGGCGTAGCTGCCGATGTCTTTCGGCCTCGCGGTACCGGAATCGGGCTTCGATGCGCACGCCGTCAAACCCACGGCGATCGCGACACCGGCCACCCACGCTGCTCGCCTGGCGAGCCGGCGTGCACGTTTTGTCGATGATGCGCACAACATGAACTTCCACCTCTTTTTTCTAAACTGAACCGTTCGGTTTATAATATGCAGGGGTACGAGGTGTCAATGATTTTTAGTGCGCGATGTGCCGGCTACCGGCGCCGACAAGCGGCGGGCGGGCGGATGAAGGAGCGGTTACGGTTACACTTGCCGGCTGCGCATCGCGCCAAAACCGGGCTCAGGAGATGAGAAAGAAGACGGAAGAAAAGCGGCAGTCGATCATCGAGGCGGCGCACCAGGCGTTCATGGAGGTGGGCTTCCATCAAGCGTCGATGGCCGACATCGCGACGCGCTCGCGCGCGTCGAAGGCGACGCTGTATAGCTACTTCAGCTCGAAAGAAGAATTGTTCGCCGAAGTCATGTTCAGCGCGGCCGGGGAGATTCTGGAATCGTTCAGTCAGTTAAGGCTTGATATCGCTTTGCGCGACTCGCTGATTGCGTTCGGCCGTCACTATCTGCCGGCGATACTGACACCTTCGATCCTCGCGCTGCGGCGCCTTGCGATTGCGGAAAGCGACCGAACGACATTGGGCCGTGTGATGTATGAGAAGGGACCTAAGCGCGGCTGGGGCATCGTGCGCGACTTCCTGATCGAGGCCATCGCGGCGGGCACGTTGAAAGAATGCGATGCGGGCGTGGCCGCCCGTCATCTGCAGGCGCTTTACGAAGCGGAACTCGCCGAGATGGCCACGCTGGGATACCCGGTCGACATGACGCCCGAGACTATCGTGCCCGTGGTGACTCGGGCGGTGGATGTGTTTTTGGCGGCGTACGGGGCGTCTTCGCGATAGTCGTGTTCATTCAAGGCCAGCCTTCATATCGCCTTCTGCTCACGCAAGGCGTCAATCTCCATTGACGTCGTGGCGAGCCAATCCGACAACACCTCTTCCGTATGCTGACCGAGCGTCGGCGGCGCACTCCGATACTGCACGGGCGACTCCGACAGTCGAATCGGATTCGCCACCAGCGCAACGTTCTCGGCCAACGGATGAGGCATGTCGATGCGAGTGCCGCGCGCCTGCACCTGCGGATCCGCGAATACCCGGTCGAGCGTATTGATCGGGCCGCACGGCACGCCCGCCGCTTCCATCGCGGCAACCCATTCGTCGGTCGTACGGCGCACCGTCATGCCGTGAATCAGCGCGATTAGTTCAGCGCGATGCTTCACGCGCTGCGGATTCGTGACGAAGCGTTCGTCGCTCGCCCATTCCGGTTGGCCTAGCGTCTTGCACAGATTCGCAAACTGAGTGTCGTTGCCGACCGCCACGATCATGTATCCGTCGGCTGTCGGAAACTCCTGATACGGCACGATGTTGGGATGCGCATTGCCCATGCGTCGCGGCACGATGCCGCCCGTCAAATAGTTCGCCGCCTGATTCGCCAGGCAAGCGATCTGGACATCGAGCAGTGCGAGATCGATATGCTGGCCCTCGCCGGACGCCTCGCGACGTTTCAGCGCGGCCAAGACAGCCACCGTCGCGTAAAGGCCCGTCATGATGTCCGTCAATGCGACGCCGACCTTCATCGGCCCGGCACCCTCAGTGCCGTCCGGACGCCCGGTCAAGCTCATCAGGCCGCCCATGCCCTGAATCAGAAAGTCATAACCGGCGCGCGACGCGTACGGGCCGGTCTGCCCAAACCCCGTGATCGAACAATAGACCAGCCGCGGATTGATCGCTTTCAGGCGGGCGTAATCGAGCCCGTACTGCGCGAGGCCACCCACCTTGAAGTTCTCGAGCACGACATCGGCCTTGGCCGCCAACCGCCGCACCAGGCTCTGCCCCTGCGCGCTCGCGATATCGATCGTCACCGATCGTTTATTGCGGTTCGCGCTCAGGTAATAGGCCGATTCGCCCGTCGAGTTGCCCTCGGGATCGTTCAGCCACGGCGGACCCCAAGCACGCGTGTCGTCGCCCGCATCGGGGCGCTCGACCTTGACGACATCGGCGCCGAGATCGGCCAGCAACTGTCCGGCCCACGGCCCCGCGAGCACGCGAGAAAGATCGAGGACGCGCACACCCGCGAGCGCGCCCGGTTGCAAGGTATCGTTCATGGCGTCGGCGCTTAAAACGCGGCGATGCCGGTCATGGCGCGCCCGAGAATCAGCGCGTGGACGTCGTGCGTCCCCTCATAAGTGTTGACGACTTCCAGATTGACGAGATGGCGCGCGACGCCAAATTCATCGCTAATGCCGTTTCCGCCGAGCATGTCGCGCGCCATACGAGCGATGTCGAGTGCCTTGCCGCACGAATTGCGCTTCATGATCGACGTGATCTCGACCGCGGCCGTCCCTTCGTCCTTCATGCGGCCGAGCCGCAAGCAGCCTTGCAGACCCAGTGTGATTTCGGTTTGCATGTCGGCCAGCTTCTTTTGAATCAGTTGGTTCGCCGCGAGCGGCTTGCCGAACTGTTTGCGATCCAGCACGTATTGGCGGGCGCGATGCCAGCAATCCTCGGCCGCCCCCAACGCACCCCAAGCAATCCCGTAGCGCGCACTGTTCAGACACGTGAACGGCCCCTTCAGGCCGCGCACTTCCGCAAATGCATTCTCTTCAGGACAGAACACCTCATCCATCACGATTTCGCCCGTAATCGACGCGCGCAATCCCACCTTCCCGTGAATCGCGGGAGCGGATAGTCCCTTCCAGCCTTTCTCGAGCACAAAGCCGCGAATCGCGCCTTCGTCGTCTTTCGCCCAAACCACGAACACGTCGGCGAGCGGGCTATTCGTGATCCACATCTTGTTGCCGGTCAACTGATAGCCGCCCGCTACTTTCCGTGCACGCGTCACCATGCTGCCGGGATCCGAGCCGTGATTCGGCTCTGTCAATCCGAAACAGCCGATCCATTCGCCCGTCGCGAGCTTCGGCAAGTATTTCTGCTTGACGGCTTCGCTGCCGAACTCATAGATCGGCACCATCACGAGCGACGATTGAACGCTCATCATCGAGCGATAGCCCGAATCGACGCGTTCCACTTCGCGCGCCACGACACCGTAGCTGACATAGTTGAGGCCCGCGCCGCCATACGCTTCGGGAATCGTCACGCCCAGCAACCCGAGGTCGCCCATCTCGCGAAAAATAGCCGGATCCGTCTGCTCATGGCGGAATGCCTCCAGCACGCGCGGCGCGAGGCGATCTTGGCAGTAGGCGCGCGCCGATTCGGCAACCATCCGCTCCTCTTCGGTCAACTGCTGCGTCAGCAGTAACGGGTCATCCCATTGAAACGACGAGGACTTGTGCTGTTGGCTCATTTCAGGCTCGAGTGGAATTGATCGTAGCGACAATTTAACGGTGTGCCCGCTCGCGATCAAACGAATTCTTGTCAGCCAACTGTGCGAGAATCGCACAGGTCGCCCTCCCATGATTCCCGCCATGCGCCGAAAGATTCCGTCTACCCTTGCCTTGTCGGCATTCGAGGCGGCAGCGCGCCACCAGAGCTTTACGAAAGCCGCCGATGAGCTGGCAGTGACGCAAAGCGCGATCTGCAGACAAATCGCCACGCTCGAAGGCTTTCTGGGTTTAAAGCTCTTTCGCCGCGATCGGCGCGGGGTTGCGTTGACCGAGGCGGGGCTGGCCTACAGCCGCAAAGTGGCCGCTCGGCTCGATGATGTCGAGCGCGACACGGTCGAATTGATGGGCAGCGGCGGCACAGGGGGAACGATCGAAATCGCCGTAGTGCCCACGTTCGCGACGAAGTGGCTGCTACCGCGCATGCCGAAGTTCATGGCGGCCCATCCGGATATCACGATCAACCTCAGTACGCGCACGCGCCCTTTCCTGTTCGCCGACACGGAGTTCGACGCCGCGCTCTATGCGGGCCCCGCGACGTGGCCCGGTACGAGCAGCCGGTTCCTGATGCGCGAGAGTTTGATCGCCGTGTGTAGCCCGAGCCTGATTACGCCCCGGCAAAAGCTCAAAGCGTCCGACTGGACGCAATACCGGCTACTGCAGCAAAGCACGCGGCCCTACGCGTGGCGGGACTGGTTTGCATCGCGCGGCATGCGGGTGGAAGGCGATATGTCGGGGCCCAAATTCGAGCTGTTTTCGATGCACACGGAAGCAGCCATTCAGGGCATCGGCATTGCCTTGCTCCCGCGTCTGCTCATCGAAGACGAACTAAAGCGAGGCGCGTTGATTGCAGTCGCTCAGCACGACTATCTGAGCGACCGGTCGTATTACCTCATTTATCCAGAGCAGAAATCGGACAGCGCGCCGCTCGCAGCCTTTAGCGACTGGATCGAGGAGCAGGCGCGAAGCTATCGGGAGCCGTTGGGGTTGGGGTGATACGCAGCACACCGGCTCGATCATTGGCACCCGCCATCCGCACCCGCGTTCCCGGCGGTCCTGACGGACGCCGCCTCACGGCTCCCCCCGATGCCCCTCGGGCAGCGACCTCGATTGCCGTTCTCTATCGATAAAAATCTCTCAATTAATTTGATAAATTGCGCGAAACCCAATAGATTGGCGGCTACCCGAGCACGTTCCCCTGACTAGGAGATGCTGATGACGAACGAAGCCAAGTGCCCCTTTCACCATGTTGCGGGTGCCAGCGCAGGCACGGGCAACCAGGATTGGTGGCCCAATCAATTGCGTGTGGACCTGCTCAACCAGCATTCGAGCCGATCGAATCCACTCGGCGAGCGATTCGATTACGCTGAAGAATTCAAGAAGCTCGACTACCGCGCACTGAAAGCGGATCTGGTCAAGCTCATGACTGACAGCCAAGACTGGTGGCCGGCCGACTTCGGGCATTACGGCCCGCAGATGGTCCGCATGGCGTGGCACGCGGCCGGCACCTACCGGCTGTCGGACGGACGCGGCGGCGGTGGCCGCGGGCAACAGCGTTTCGCACCGCTGAATTCCTGGCCCGATAACGTCAACATCGACAAGACGCGCCGGCTGCTTTGGCCGATCAAACAGAAATACGGCCAAAAAATCTCGTGGGCCGACCTTTTCATTCTCGCGGGCAACGTGGCGCTCGAATCGATGGGCTTTCGCACATTCGGCTTTGCGGGCGGTCGCGAGGATGTGTGGGAGCCGGACATGGACATCAACTGGGGCTCGGAGAAGGCATGGCTCGCCGACGATAAGCGCTTCACCGGAGAACGCGATCTCGATCGCGAACTCGGCGCGACGCATATGGGGCTGATCTACGTCAATCCGGAAGGCCCTAACGCTAGCGGCGACTACTTGGCAGCCGCCAAGGACATCCGTGCGACGTTCAACAACATGGCCATGAACGACGAGGAGATCGTCGCCTTGATCGCCGGCGGCCATACGTTCGGCAAGGCACACGGCGCCGCGCCCGAATCGCACAAGGGCCCGGAACCCGAGGCCGCACCGATCGAAGCGCAAGGCTTCGGATGGGTAAGCGGCTACGGGCAAGGACACGGCAAGGACACGGTCTCGAGCGGTCTTGAAGTGACGTGGACGAAGACGCCGGCTTTGTGGAGCAATAACTTCTTCGAGAATTTGTTTCAGTACGAGTGGGAACTCACGAAGTCGCCGGCCGGCGCGAAACAATGGGTGGCCAAGGACGCACCGGAAATCATCCCGGACGCACACGTCGCGGGCAAATTCCATAAGCCCACGATGCTCACGACCGATCTGACGCTGCGCTTCGATCCCGAGTTCGGCAAGATCTCGCGACGCTTCTACGAAGACCCGCAGGCTTTTGCCGATGCTTTCGCGCGCGCCTGGTTCAAGTTGACGCACCGCGATATGGGTCCCAAGGCGCGCTATCTCGGCCCGGAAGTCCCGGCCGAAACGTTGATCTGGCAGGACCCGCTGCCCGCGGCCGAACATAATCCGACGCACACGGACATCGCGGATCTCAAGGCAAGGATCGTTGCATCGAACCTGTCCATCGGCGAGTTGGTATCGGCCGCTTGGGCTTCGGCTTCCACGTTCCGCGGCGGCGACAAGCGCGGCGGCAGCGACGGCGCGCGGCTCGCACTCGCACCGCAGAAGGATTGGGAGGTCAACGCGCGCGCTGTGGCGGTATTGCCGAAGCTGGCCGAAATCCAACAGGCGTCGGGCAAAGCTTCGCTCGCGGATGTCATCGTGCTGGCCGGATGCGTGGGTGTCGAATTGGCCACGCAGGAAGCGGGCATCAAGATCGAGGTGCCGTTCACGCCGGGTCGTGTCGATGCGACGCAAGATCAAACGGATGCCGATTCGTTTGCCATGCTCGAACCGTTTGCCGACGGGTTCCGCAACTACCGCAAGAACCGCGGCGGCGCACCGACCGAGGCGCTGCTGATCGATCGCGCGCAGTTATTGACGTTGACCTTGCCCGAATTGACCGCGCTGGTCGGCGGCCTGCGCGTGCTCGGCACTAATTTCGACGGCAGCAAGCATGGCGTGTTCACCGATAAGCTCGGCGTTCTGAGCAACGACTTCTTCGTCAATCTGCTCGACATGGGTACGGTGTGGTCGCCGGTGGACGGCGAAGCCGAAGTATTCGAAGGCCGGGATCGCAAGACGGGCGCCGTAAAGTACACGGGCACGCGCAGCGATCTTATCTTCGGGTCGAACTCCGTGCTGCGCGCGTATGCCGAGGTCTACGCCAGCGAGGATGGCCGGGCGCGCTTCATCACGGATTTTGTCGCCGCTTGGAACAAGGTGATGAATCTTGGTCGATTCGATCTCGCTTGATTGACGGGCGCCCCACGCGCGCGGCTTGCGTCGTTTAATGAGTTTGACGTATGTCGCCGCGGGGGCCGCTCTGCAACGTCGCGCCCGCGGCCGAGCGCTTTTGTACAGCGTTTTCCAAGCCGCCGGCCGGATTCCGGTTGCGGGACTCAGCCAAGCTGAGCCCCGCGCCAACCCACGCAAGCCGTTACGACTAATCGCCGAGGCCGAGCCGGCCCGCGCCCGACTGGGCTAGCACCTTGGCCGCTACGTCGCTCGTCGCGTCGAGGTGGGCGATCCCGCCCGCCCCCGGTCCGCTGCCGGTCGGCGACGAGGACAAATTGGCCGCCTGCCCGTTGACCAACGAGCCGCTGTCGGTCAAATGGCCGGAATTGCCGAATCGCTTGACGAGGCTTCCCGTGCTGACGCCGTTGGTTTCGAACGCGTTATTTTGCGAAGTGATGTTGGAATCTACGCCCACCCCGAGGTTGTACTGGAAGCGATTCGCTTGAGACGAGCTGTCCTGGTACAAGTTGTTCGCCACCTCGACGTTGCCGAAGCGCACTCGCGGGTCCCGCTGCGAGACGCCGGCGAACAAGTTGTGGTCGATCGTGACGTTGAGCTTGCCTTTGTCGCTCGTCATGCCATCGCTCGAGCCGATTAGAATCGACTTGTTGTGGCTCAGGAACTGGTTGTTGGAGACCGTTGCGTAGTTGGCGCCATCGGTAAAATCCAACTGATCGCCACTGACCGAGCCCGGCGGTGTGGTGCCGTCCTTGAACGTGTTGTGATCCACCCAAAGGTTCTGCGTTCCCTTGGCCTCGATGCTGTACACACGTCCATGCGGGTTGCCTTCCGCATCTTTACCCGGGAAGAAATCGAAGGGGGACGTCATGTTCAAGTTGCGAATGATGATGTTGTGCTGATTGCTCAGATTGAACCCACCCCCGCTAATGCCGGCATTGTTGCCGACGCCGATGATCGTGGTATTGGAGCCCACATTCATCATGTCGTGCTGCAGCTGCGCGTTCTCGTTGGCGAAATCGCTTTTGCTCATTTCCTTGCCGCTGCTGTCGGCGTTCAGATCGATGTTGCCTTCGATCCGAATGATCTTGGGCGTCGAATTCGAACCGTTCGTGGCGTTGTTGCCGCCGAGCGCCGCGATGAGCTGAGCGCGCGTCGACACCGTGTAGACATGGGAGGCATCCGCCTTCGAGCCGCCTGTCACGCCGCCGTTCTTAGCGCCCCAACCGTGGCCCGCGGCCAATGTCTCGCGCGAGTGGTCGCCCGAGGTACTCGTCGAAGCGGTAGCGTTGGGCGCGCTCGCCTGTGAAGCAGCCGCTGCCGTCCCCGCTGCGGACCCGGCAGCGACTTTGCCAGACTGGCCTACCGTTGCCGATGCGCCAGAACGCTTGGACGATGAGGCGCTGGTGCCCTTCTCCGTGCCGGTGCCCTTCTCCGCGTTCGCGTCCTTCTCGGGTTGCCCTGCGTTCAAGCCTTTCGTTGCGCTTTGCTTCGAATGCGCATCGCCATTGTCACCGGTGGTCGGCTTGTGCGATTGCTCCGCGTGGGATGAGTGCGTCGCGTGTTGCGTGTGATGATGGTGGTGCGCTTCGTGCTTGTGGTGAGTATGATGCTCACCGTGTTGGTGACCGTGGTGATGCTTGTGGCTCGAGTGATGTCGTTTGTCATCATCCGCGCCTGCGCCGTGGCGAGCCGCGTGCGTCAGCATATCCTGGAGTCGCGCTTCGACGCTGGAAAAGACCGCGCTCGACGACTTGTCGGGCGAGTTCGGCGTTACCGCGCTTTCATGTGCTGTGGGTAGCCGCGAGCAGCGGGATGCTTTTCTGCTGGCGCACGCGCAGCCGTTCAGCGGCGGGTTTGCCGCGGATGTTGGCCTCGATCGCGTAAAGTCCACCGATCAGCTCGAGCACCTCCCGGGTCGCCTCGGTAGGCGTTCGGGCATGCACGTCGTATATGTACCGTCTCGCATGGTCCCAGCATGCCGCCTCGCGAATCTTGCCGCTCTCGTACAGTTCGTTGAAGCCGCTGTAGGCGTCGGCCTGCAAGATACCCTTGAATCCGGCTAGATGGGTCTGAGGATGAATGCCTTTGCGGTCCGGCGAGTAGCAAACCACACTGCGGCCGGTTCGGTCGAGCCCGAACGGGTGTCATCGCGCACATACACCCACAGGCGCCCCGTCTTCGTCTTCTTCTTGCCCGGCTCGAGTACCGGGATAGGCGTGTCATCCGCGTGCAGCTTCGACGGTGCCACCGTGTAGCGGCGCAGTGCCTCGGTCAGCGCATCGCAAAGGGCCTCGCACTGACCGACCCAGCGGCCCATGCTGGCCGGGTCGAGCTTCACGCCGTCGCGCGCGGCAATCTGCGACTGCCGGTACAACGGGGCGTGGTCAGCGTACTTCGAGACGAGGATGTCGGCCAGCAAGCTCGGATGGGCGATGCTGCGCGTAATCGGCAGGCCGGGCATCGGCGGCTGCGAGAAGTGGTGGCCGCACGGACAAACCGTCTTGCGCCGGATCGTGCGAATCACCTTGAACATTGCCGCGACGCGGGCAAGCTGCTCGGACACGTCTTCTCCGAGCGGCTGCATCGCGCTGCCGCACTTCGGACACGTTGCCTCAGCCTCCAGTACGTATTCTTCGCGTGGCAGATGCGGGGGCAGCGCTTCTTTCGGCGACGCGTCGCTCACAGGTGTGCTCGCGCTTGATTGGTGGGCGCGCCGCACATCAGCGACGCCGCGTTCGCCCGTCAGGTCCTCGAGCGCGGTTTCGAGCCGTGCAACCTCCCGGTCCAACTGCTCGGACTTGCGCCCGAATTGCATACGCCTAAGCTTGTCGAGCTGCGCCCTGAGCTGCTCGATCTCCAGATCGCGCTCGGCAAGCTGAGCACGGGCCTCGAGCAGCAAGGCTCGCAGCGTTTCAACATCGTCAGGAAGTTCGGCGCCGTTCGACATGCGGCGCAGTTTACGAGCCTTCTGCTCGGTTTACAACATCGACAGTGCAGCGGTGCGACGCGGCTGTCGCCAGTCGATGCCTTCGAGCAACATCGACAATTGCGCCGCCGTCAGATGGACCTTGCCGCCATCGGCCTGTGGCCAGACGAAGCGCCCACGCTCAAGCCGCTTTGCGAGAAGCCAGAGCCCGTCCTCGGTCGCCCACATGAGCTTCACGAGATCGCCGCGCCGGCCCCGGAAGATGAACACGTTGCCGCTGAGCGCATTGTCTTCGAGCGCTGTCTGCACCTTCGCCGCCAGCCCTTGGAATCCGCAGCGCATGTCGGTGACGCCGGCCACCAGCCAGACGCGTGTACCTGTAGGAGAGAAATCACGCTCCGGACCCAGTTTGCTCGATACGACCGTGCCCCTAGCATGGCCCTAACGAATACTTGGCGTGAATGGCGAAACGACGCGGGGACCGATTGCCTCCTGAATAAAAAACTGCGAGCGCGCGGCCACCGCGGAACGTCGAACGACTGACCTGCGCTACGTCCCAGCCCGTCTTTGCGACCGAGACTTTAACGCGGTTGATGGCGCGGGTAAGTCCGGAATGGGTGCGAACAGCGCCTCGAAATCGTCGGCGGAGAACTTGCTAGCGCCGGTAGCGTTGTCCGAGAGAATTGCACTGGCGAGCGCGGCCTTCTGCTGCTGCATGGCGACGATTTTCTCCTCCACGCTACCTGCCGCGATCAATTTGTATACGAACACCGGTTTATCCTGCCCGAGCCGGTGCGCGCGATCGGTAGCCTGATTTTCGACGGCCGGATTCCACCACGGATCGTAGTGAATGACCGTGTCGGCCGCGGTAAGATTCAGCCCGACGCCCCCGGCCTTCAGGCTGATGAGGAAAAGCGGCACCTCGCCTTGCTGGAACGATCGGATCGGCGCCGCCCGATCGGACGTCTCGCCGGTCAGGACGACGTACGGAATACGAACGTCGTCGAGCGCGGCCGCGATAAGGTCGAGCATGCTGGTGAACTGAGAAAAAAGCAGGACGCGGCGGCCTTCCTCGATAAGCTCGGGCAGCATCTCGAGCAGCAGCGCAAGTTTGGCCGAATCTTTCACGCGCTTGGCCTGCGCGGTCTTGAGCAGCCTCGGATCGCAGCAGACCTGGCGTAGCTTCAGCAGCGCGTCGAGCACGATCAGATGGCTGCGCGCCAGGCCATTGACGGCGATCGCATCGCGCACCTTCTTTCGCATCGTGGCCCGCACAGTCTCATACAGGTCTCGCTGAGCACCTTCGAGTTCGACCGCGCGCACGATCGTCGTTTTCGGCGGCAGTTCGGTCGCCACTTCGTCCTTGCGCCGACGCAGCATGAAGGGGCGAATGCGACGCGCGAGCAGTTCGCGCCGTACGGTATCGCCACCCTTTTCGATGGGGGCACGCCAGCGCCGGCCGAAATCGTCGCGCGAGCCCAGAAACCCGGGAAGCAAGAAGTCGAACTGCGCCCAAAGTTCGCCCAGGTGATTCTCGAGCGGGGTGCCGGTTAGCGTTAGGCGGTGTGTCGCCCGCAGTGCGCGGATGGTAGCGGCCGCCTTGGTGGCTGCGTTCTTGACGTACTGCGCCTCGTCGAGGATAAGCAGGTGATACGCGTGCTGCGCTAGCACTTCCTCGTCGCGCCACGCGAGCGCGTAGGTCGTGATAACCAGATCGTGCTCGGCGATCTCATTGAAGCGCGCGCGGCGTTGCGCTCCGTGCAGATTAAGGACGCGCAACCCAGGGGCGAAGCGCTCCGCCTCCTCGCACCAGTTATGCACGAGAGTAGTCGGCACGACGATGAGCGCGGGCTGTCCGAGGCGACCTGCCTCCTTTTCGGCAAGAATGTGCGCGAGGGTCTGCACCGTCTTACCGAGGCCCATGTCGTCGGCTAGAACGCCCGAGAGATTGTGTTCGCGCAGGAACTGCATCCAGGCGAGCCCCTGCCGTTGATAGCCGCGCAGGTTGGCCTGCAGCCCCTGCGGCACGGGCACTTCAGTCACACCTGGCCCAGCCATCAGGCGCTGCGCGAGCTGGCGAACCGATGCGTCACCATGAAACTGCCAGCGGCCCGTATCGTCAAGCGCCACCAGGCGCGCGGCATCCCACTCGGCAATCTGCATGCCGCTGCCGACATGCTCCAGCAGATCGACCAACACGCGCACGACCGGCTTCAGACGCGCGGCAGGCAGACGTACCCGTTCGTTGCTTTGCGTCTTCAGCTCAATGGCTTCATCGTCGGAGATACTGCCCAGTTGCCCGGAGAGCCAGCGCGCGTCGCGCGCAAAAAGATCGGCCAGCAGCGGCTCGAGCCGCACCCGCCGACCGTTGACCGTAATCCCCATTTCGACATCGAACCAGCCGTCCTGCGTCTGCCGCAGGCTGCCCTCGATCGCATCGATCTCAATCACGTTGTGACGGAAAGACGGCGTCATCTCGACGAGCCAGCCTTTCTCACGCAGGGCCGGCAATGTGTGTTTCATGAAGCTCGGCCAATCGTTGGCATCCGAAGGTTCGAGCATGCCCGCCGGGAAAGGCTGCGGCCCGCGCGCCCATTCGGATGGCAGAACGCGCAGCCCGGCGCGCCGCAACTCCATCAAACGGCGCTTCTCGCTAGCGGCATCGCGTTGGATATGTATGAGTTCTCCGTGCACGCCAAAACGGATGAGTATTGTGTTTCCCTGCGCGGGGACGCGCTCGCCCTCGTAGTCGAAGCTGACGGTGGCGAAATCGAGCGCATTCTGTACACGCGCCGGTGCCCAAGCTGGATTCATGGCCGGCAACGTATCGAGCGAGAGCACCGGCACCGGCGCGGCGCTGATCGCGTGCACGTTCGATCGGTCGTACGCAGGCGGCAGCGGCACCCCCGGCGTCACTTCGCGCAACACGTTGCCGACGAGCGGAGCCTCGTCAAGTGTGATGGCGGGCATCGAGAGCAAGTCCGCGACATCGGCGGCAGGCCAAGCCAACTGGACGGGCCCCGCTTCGCCCGTCTGGACATCCAAATACCAGCATGGCTCCGTGGCCGTCATGAGCATGGTGGCGGCCGGTTCGGTCTGCAGGGCTGGCCGCATCCGCGTGTCAGGTAGTGTCTGCCAGGTAAACTGGCCGCGACGCTCCGCTCCCCCGCGCAGTAAGCACAGTTGCCCTGCATGCTGGGCGTTGGCCCCGGATGAAGCAAAAGTCCGGCCGGTGGCAATCAGCTTTTCGAGAAGCGCGGCTCCCGTGGCACCCTGCACGCCGAACTGGCCGCCATATAATCTGCGCGACCGCTCGAGCCACAGTCCGCGAAGGATCGGCAGATCTTGTTCAGTCACGAACTTCGGCGGCTTGACGAGCGCATTTTCGACGTTGTACCACGCACCCTCAAACGATCGGATCGAGCCGTCGGAGGCCACCCGAGCCTTGTACAGCATGATCTGCGCGGAACCCTGATACCCGTCCGCGATCACGTAGGCAAGCACATGCGACGCCCGGGCGATCGCTCTTTTGCCACCCGTGGGCGCCGCCAGACGCTTCGCCCGAAAATCGTCGAGCCAGCCCACCAGCTCGGGACGCACACCGGTAACAGTCTGCTGGGAGAGGTGGGCAAGACCCGCAATCAACAATGCGGCCACATGCTTGCACTCGAAGCCGACCGGACACGTGCACTCGTTCTCGATCCACATATCGTCGCCAGCATCATTGAACATGACCCAGACGTCATAGGGACGCGACCGCGTGCCTTGTACTTTTGCCACGAGCGTATCGTTGCCGCGCCAGTGCAGATCCGAGACGGCGTCAACATAGTCGCGCGCCTTGCCGACCGTGAAGGAGCCTAACCATTCAGTAATTTGTTTGCGGTCATAATGGATGGCCATTTGCGGACGTTCTCGATCAGGTGTGCCTCGAGAGGCTTGAGTGGATTAGGACATGCTGAAGCGCCCGTATTTTACGCGCGCGCCGCATCGGATGACCCGGCCGAACCGATTCAGGCAATGCACGCACTGCGACATTGGCCTCACCCCCACCTCTCGCAGAACGAGCCTTCATCATGAGGTGAGGTGCGATCTGGAGCGTTTCGGAGCACGGTGAGGTGTTTGAAGCCGAGACAGACACCCATGGAACGGGCGAATACCACGGGTATCCGCTAGAAGATGGCTGGGTCAATCATAAACGGCTCGATCGCAGCGAACTCGACGAAGCTGATTGGGTACAAGCCTGAAGGCTGACGCCCCACTCCACCGCGTCGGTGATGTGCGCCTGCGTTTCGGTGAAGCGTGCTAAATGACCACGCGGTGGTCTCGTCCGACAAGGCGTTACGTCATTAGCAATGGCTTTGCATCGATGCAAAGCCCCGATCGGTCTAGCCTAGGCGGCCGAAGCGCAATCGAGTTCCCGTAACGCGAGCCACCCCCAATCCAAACTACTCGTTCTCATCGAAGTAATGCCCAAACTTAAGCTGTTTGGTCCGGATGTATCGTTCGTTCTCATCGCGCACGGGAATCGCAAGTGCGACGCGTTCGCACACCGGAATGCCGTGCTTCGATAGCGTGTCGAACTTTTCGGGGTTGTTGCTCATGAGGCGCACGGACGACACCTTCAGCTCGCGCAAGATCGCCGCAGCGGAATCGTACTCTCGCGCATCGTCAGGCAAACCGAGTTCGAGGTTCGCCTCCACGGTATCGAGCCCTTGCTCCTGCAACTGGTACGCGCGAATCTTATTCGACAACCCGATGCCGCGACCTTCGTGCCCGCGCAAGTAAAGCAACACACCGCGCCCTTCCGCGGCGATATAGCGCAATGCCAGATCGAGCTGCTCGCCGCAATCGCATCGGTACGAGCCGAGCACATCTCCCGTCAGGCATTCGGAATGCAAGCGCGTCAACACCGACTCCTGCCCGCTGACATCCCCCATCACCAATGCTAAATGTTCGGCGTCGCCCGAAGAGACGCGGTAGGCATATGAGGTGAAGGCGCCGTACCGCGTAGGCAAGGTAGCCGTCGCGGCGAGCGAGACGCTTTGCGTCGCGCTTTCGTTGCCGGCACGGGGCGGCTGGAATGACGTGGGCATAACTGATCGAAAGTAGCTTAAACGGTTCGCGGGCACACCGACAGCCGGCACGCGCACCGCGAGTTTAACGCTAATCGGCGTTTCGGGCCGCCCAGCACGGCCAACACCCGCATCGCCAACGCCTATACTGAAAAACGGCCCCCGCCAAAGCACGATCTAGCAGTGGACCGCGACCCCGCCCCACAACGAGAAGACGGAGACTCTCATGCCCAACGTAGCGCAGATTCTCAAGTCGAAGCTGGACGATCCGCAGGCAGCCAAGAGGATTGCCGACCAGCCGGTCGTCACGATCGACGTCGAGGCATCGGTCTTCGATGCCGTGAAAATGATGGCCCAGCATCAGATCGGTGCGCTAATCGTCACGGAGGGCCCTGAACGAAAAATCGTGGGAATCATCACCGAGCGCGATTACGCTCGCAAGATCGTCCTGTTGGACCGGTCGTCCAAATCCACGCGCGTCGGCGAAATCATGACCCGGCAAGTCCTGCACGTACGCATGACCGATACGACCGAGGCGTGCATGGCCTTGATGACGGAACACCGCATGCGCCACTTGCCCGTCATCGACCACGGCCGGCTCGTGGGCATGGTCTCGATCGGCGATCTCGTCAAAGCGATCATCTCGGAACAACAGTTCACGATTCAGCAACTGGAACACTACATCGCGGGCGTGCACATCTAGCGGCGCGCGACGGCCGTCGCTCGGACGACCACTCACGAGCGACGGCTGTCGCCGTCAATTGCCGAAGTAGAGAGAACCGGGGCCTTTCGGCTCGCGCGCCCCCGCTTCGCTCTTCGTTCCCCACTGCGGTGCTCCATAGCCGCTCGTATCAGCAGCCACTCGGAATCCGTCCGCGCTCTGCTGCAAGCGCTGTTGCGCCGCCTGAATGTCGGCCGGGTAGGTTGGGTCCCCGCCGCTGCCTCGGTAACCGGCGTCGGCCAATTGCCGCATCTGCGCCTGGACGTGCGCGCGCGTTTCGGGCTGCGCTTGCTGCGCGAATGAAAACGTCGGCGCGATCATGACGCCGCCCATCACCGCCACTGCAATCACCATCGATCTCATCGTGGCTTCCTCCTAGTTTGGGTTGGGTTGGGTTGGGTTTGGTTCGGTTTGATTTGGGTTGCCTAGCCCAGCGAAGCCGCCGAGCGCGAGAGCAGTCTACGAGTTACATGCCGGCGCGAACATGCCGGTTCCCGTTAATCACTTTTGCACTAACCGCAAATATCGCGTTGACCGCCGCAGAACGAAGCCCTAGACGTCGACCGTTTTCCGCCGCAGATGAAATCGGTTTAATCGCCGTCTAGGACAAAAATTGCGCGACCGTCCACTCGCCTCCCCACCACGGGCCAGCCGCGACTGAAATCGATCACAAACGCCCTTCGATTGAAGGACTACTCAAAATCGCCCGTTTCAAGCAGCTAATACGTCACATACTGGAAATCGGGGGCTAATATTCAGTCGACCTGATATCATCCGCAAAAAATGAAGCACCCGAAATAGTCAACCGGTAAATTGGGCGATTTACCTGTTTCGGGCAAGTAATATTTTCGACATGCGAGGAAATATGCAACACCAGTTTTTTGATGCGATGTCGCCGCTTTGGCGCGCGACAGACGAAAAAATGTGGTTCGATGCGCTTGCGCTGTTAGGAAGAAAATACGGATTCGACCACACGCTATTCGCCGTTGTCCCGCGGCCTGGCATGCGTTTTAGCGATGCTTACCTGCGGAGCACCTATGCCGACAGTTGGCGGCAAACCTACGATGAGCGAGCCCTTTTCCGTATCGATCCCACGGTCGCGCACTGTTTGACACAAACGTCGCCGCTCATTTGGACCTCGGCTCATTTCGCCGGACAGGGCCAACGGGAAATGTACGAAGAGGCGTGCGAACACGGGCTCCGCGCCGGGATTTCGCTCCCGATTCACGGCCCCAAGCAGGAAGTCGGCATGCTGTGCTTTGTGCGCAGCGAGCAAGCGCCGAACGCACCCATCGCCCATATCCAGCGCTATCTGCCGACGCTGACGCTCTTGCGCGATGTCGCCTTCGATACGAGCCAGCGTTTCCTCGACGGATACACCGAACGGCTCGTCCCGAAGCTGACGCCGCGCGAATACGAATGCTTGAAATGGACGGCACAGGGAAAGTCCACCTGGGAAATCGCCAAGATCTTCGGCTGTTCGGAAGCGACCGTGAACTTTCACATGACCAACATTCGAAGCAAATTCGGGGTCAGCTCGAGAAGCGCCGCTGCGGTCAAGGCGACCCGAATGGGCTTGATCGATCCTGATTGACGAACGCCGGCCGCACCGCCGGCGTGCGCTTCTGCGAAACGGCGCGAATATCTTCGTCCGAAATCCGCGCCTCGAAATATAGCCGCAAGAGGATCATGACGGGTTTGGGGATATTAGCGCCGAGTTCGAACCGGCTGCCGCGCGATTGCGTCACGCCGAAGCGGGCCCAAAACGATTTTTGACTTTCCTTGACCTGCTTACGGTAAGCCTGAACGAAAGCATTGTTGATTTCGGTCCGAACCGGCCGGGCCGCGTCTTCAGTTTGCGGTTGACGAATATCGGCGATGGACATGATTTTCACCTGATCAAGGGACGTACTCGATAGCCACATCATCGCAAGTGTCGCCAACAATTTGTACCTATCATGCTTGACAGTTACCGACTAGCACGCAAAATGCATATGGTCTACGCCCCGTAGGTCAAATCAAAAATCCGGAGACAACGAGATGAATGCGAAGATTACGATCGATAAACAATGTAGCTTCGATCTCGACGCGCTGGCGCAAATGTACCGGTTGCGCGCCAGGATTTTCGGCGAGCGCATGGGATGGGACGTCTCGGTTTTATCGGGGATGGAAATCGACGAATACGACGCGCAGTCGCCCCACTATATGCTCGTGCGCGACAATGCCGACGCCGTCTGCGGCTGTTGGCGACTGTTACCGACACTAGGGCGCTATATGCTGCGCGATACGTTCAGTCGGCTGTTGGCCGGGGAAGCGGCGCCCGCTTCCCCCCGAACGTGGGAACTGAGCCGGTTCGCCATCGTATCGCCCGAACAAGCCGGTTTTGGGTTCGGCGAATTGGCGCTCGACGCGATGAGAGCCGTCGTCGCCTTCGCCGATCGGCGCGATATTACGACTTACGTTACCGTCACCACCACGGCGGTCGAACGTCTGCTCGTACGCGCCCGCATCGCCACGCGCCGCTTTGGGCCGCCGTTGCGCATCGGGAAGGTCAACGCCGTTGCGCTCTCGATCGACCTCGGCGAGCAAACGCACGAGGCCCTGTTTGGCCACCCGACCGAATTCATCAGCGCGGCCGAGGCTCGAGCAATCGCTTAGGGCCGCTCACGAACGCGCTGCCCTGTTCGTAAAATCGCAGCAGTTCGTGCATTTCCCGAGAAAGGCCGATGCGCTTGGTGGCGGCAAGGCGGGCGATAGACGAATCGCCGTCCGCCAAGCACCCTATCCATAAGGCTCGGCCGCCGCATAAATCCGCGCCATCCCATTGCGGCCCGATCGCGAAGGCCGCGCATAGCCGGCCTGGCCCGCGGGCCAGGTCGACGAGACCGACCCCGGGCCGCCGGCGCTGCATGATCGGCACGCCGTCTAACGGTTCGACCGCCCGGAACAAAACCGCGGCCCCCTGGCCTTCCGGCTCGGCCGACATGTTGATCATGTACGACGCTCCGTAGACAAGCCGCACGTACGCATGCCCCGGCGCACGGAACAACGCGGCGTTATAAGGGCGCAGCCCTCGATAGGCGTGGCTCGTCGAATCGCCGATCGGATAGGCTTCGGTTTCGACGAGCCGCCCGCTCACGCGTCCCTCGGGCGAATCGTGCACGAGATATTTTCCGACCATGAAGCGGGCGAGTTCCACCGTATCGGCGGGCAGCTCCTCGCGCGTCAAGGGGCGTATCAAGCGGGGGATCAAGCGGTCTATCACGCGGCGTATCAATGAACAGCAGCGCGCGCGACGCGGCACGCGGCCAAGTCCCAAGCCGCGCAACCGACGCTCTTGAACACGATCGGCATCGTATCCGCGCGTTTCTCTTCGACGCGAGCCCCGTCCGGCGCCGCCAAGGCATCGGCCAGTGCCGTCACGCGGCCCCAATCGACGCCCGCCTGGATAAAATCGCCGGCCTCATGGCGCGCACCGGCCGGATCGTCGACCCACAACGCACTGCCTTGCAGCGTAAGCGGGCCGATCTCGGCCATCGCGGGGGTGAACGCCCCCACGCCGATGACCAGCCGGTCGGATCGTGCGGGCTCGTTATACACCGGCGCAGTACTCGTCGTGACCGCGATGACGGCGTCAACCGTGTCGGGGATAACATCGCCCTCCTGCGCGCGCAGATCGAGTTCCTTGTCATGGTTGGCGCAAAACGCTTGCGCACGTGCGAGCGCACTGCCGCGAACGATCAGGCGAGCCTCGGGATAGACCGCCGCCAACGCACGCACGTGATGCGACGCCTGCGTACCCGTCCCGATGAGCAAGATGTCGCGCGGCGCCGTGCGCAAGAACGTTCGCATCGCCAGCAGCGAGACGGCCGCAGTGCGCCGGCCCGTGACGGTCGGCCCGTCAAGCGCGAACAGCGCCTCTCCCGTGTCGGGATCGCACACGCTCACATGCCCGTGAATCGTCGGTATTGCGCGCGCCCGGTTCGCCGGGCACACCGTCACCAGCTTATGGATCGCAAGATCGCGCGCCGCGGCGGGCATCGCTAGCATGATTCCCCCATCATTGAGCGGCACGACGAGCCGCGCGGGACTCGCTATGTCGCCACGGGCGGCTTCGACGCAGGCTTGGGCAAGCGTATCGACCAATACCGGAAACGGCGTGAGCCGAGCCGTCGCCTCAGCGTCGAAAAACTGCATTGTCATAGGGTTATCTCCGATACGGGACCTGTTGCACGCGTTCGAATCGCCGCGGGGCCGATGCGACAAGGATACGGCCATCCATCGCGTGCGCGCGGTCAGGCATCTGCCGATTGCCTCGCCCTTTCCGTTGACTACCAGTAACGAACGTAACCTGTCGATACATATTTGACGCGGGCGGGCGACGCGTTGCCCGTTAAAATACGCCCGCCTCCATACTTTTACGGCTGTGTCGCAGCAATGCGGCGCGACGAATCTCGTTCCGTGACCGCCATTGACGCCGCAGCACCCAGAAGCAGCATGACCACAGAAGCCACCCTAGCGGACTCACTCGTCGTCGCCGATCGCGTGCGCGCGCTGATGGTTCGCCATGGCATCGGCAAGCGACAGCAAACGACAGAGCTTTGCCGAATCCTTGACCTGAGCTTTTCGCAGGGACACCGCAAATTGCGCGGCAGCAGCCCCTGGACACTCGCGCAAATCCGCAAGGTGGCGGAAGCTTTCGGCGAGGCGCCCACCCAACTGTTCGGTGCGCAAGAAAACGGGCTCGGCGCCCCGGGCGCGCAACCGCGTGAAGCGATACTCAACGTGGGCGCGTTCGAAGGGCCCTGTATCGCATGGATCGGCGATGCGCTCGGCCCCTATGAGCGTGCCGAATTCGTCGCGTACGGCGAAGGCGATCGCTGGCGGATCGTCCGGTGCGACGGTGCGCCTGGCGAGCACGCCCATGAGGTGCTGAAGATCGAGATTCATCCGCGTCGCGGCGAAGCGCAACGGGCGACGATCGCTGTCGTCGATGCCGACCGAGCCGCCGCCGAAGCACTGTCCGACTACCTCGTGCAGAACGGCTTCGACGCCGTTGCCTTCGATCGCCTCGCCGCATTCGCCGACGCGCTGCATACGCAAACGTTCGATGCCGTCGTGACCGATTGGCGCTTCGAAGAACACACGGCAGCGGCCGCCATCGAAGCGGTTCGGCGTTCCGCGCAACCGGACGCGCCGATTTTCCTGCTGACGGGCGATCTGTTGACCGGCAAGGCGAGCGAATCGGAGATCAGCGAAGTGATTCGCCGATTCGACGTGGCCTGCTACGAAAAACCGGCACGTCTGGCCATTCTCGTCGCCGATCTCTCGAAGCGGCTGGGCCGCGCGTAGACACGCGCATTCCGCGCTGCCTCGCCGATTCGAAGCGCGACCGCACGGGAGCGATGGCCCCGGCAACACCAGGGGCCTACCAGCATGCACGCGGATTAAACGTCGAACTTCACGCCTTGCGCCAGCGGCAACTCGCGGCTGTAGTTGATCGTGTTCGTCGCACGGCGCATGTAGCTCTTCCACGAATCGGAGCCCGATTCGCGGCCCCCGCCCGTTTCCTTTTCGCCGCCGAATGCGCCGCCGATCTCGGCGCCGCTCGTACCGATGTTCACGTTCACGATGCCGCAATCGCTGCCGGCCGCCGACATGAATTGCTCGGCTTCGCGCATATCGTTCGTGAAAATAGCGGACGACAACCCTTGCGGCACGGCGTTATGCACGCGAAGCGCTTGTTCGAAATCGTCGTACACGAGCACGTAGAGAATCGGCGCAAAGGTTTCTCTTTCGACGACCGCCGTTTGAGCGGGCATGCGTACGATGGCCGGTCTGACGTAGTAGGCACCGTCATGGCCCACATCGACGCGCGCCCCGCCCGTCACTTGACCGCCGTCCTTGCGTGCGTCGGCCAGCGCCGTCTGCATCGCATCGAACGAAGCGCGATCGATCAGCGGGCCGACGAGCGTATCGTCGTCGAGCGGATCGCCGACCTTGACCGATGCGAACGCCTTTTCGAGGCGCGGCAGCAGCGTATCGGCCACGCTGCGATGCACGATCAAGCGGCGCAACGTCGTGCAGCGCTGGCCCGCGGTACCCACGGCCGCGAATGTCACCGCGCGCACGACGAGGTCGAGATCGGCGCTCGGCGCGACGATCATGCCGTTGTTGCCGCCGAGTTCGAGAATGCTGCGTGCGAGCCGCTTGCTCAATGTCTGCGCCACTTCGATACCCATGCGCACACTGCCCGTCGCGCTCACGAGCGGCACTTTGTGCGAATGCGTCAGCGCTTCGCCCACCTCGCGGCCGCCGACGATCAATTGCGACAACCCCTCGGGAGCGACACCCGGGTGCGTCCGATCGAATTCGCGGACGGCTTGTTCGAACAATGCCTGGCAAGCAATGGCCGTGAGCGGTGTTTTTTCCGACGGCTTCCACACCACCGAATCGCCGCAAACGAAAGCGAGCGCGGCGTTCCATGCCCAAACCGCCACCGGGAAGTTGAAGGCCGAGATCACGCCGCACACGCCCAACGGGTGCCACGTTTCCATCATCCGATGGCCCGGACGCTCCGACGCGATCGTCAGACCGTAAAGCTGGCGCGACAGGCCCACCGCAAAATCGCAGATGTCGATCATTTCCTGCACTTCGCCGAGCCCTTCCGAACGGATCTTGCCGGCTTCGAGCGTCACGAGCCGGCCGAGTGCATCCTTGTGCTCGCGCAATACGTTGCCGAACACGCGGACCAATTCGCCGCGCACGGGCGCCGGTACGGTGCGCCACTTCAGGAAGGCGGCATGGGCGGCATCGATCTTGCGTTCGGCGCTCGCGGCCGAATCGACGGCGAGCGCAGCGAGCGTCGCGCCGTCACGCGGCGAGCGGGCCGTCAGAGCATCGCCCTTCAAAGACGAAAGATCCACGTTCAGCGCTGCGAGAATATCGTTGACTACCATCACGTCCTCTATATTTAGGGTGTCGAGTTACTTCGTCAAATTCGGGAGCTAACGCGTGCGACAGCGCCGACGCAAGCCGGCGCGCGCCCTCGAACGCTTCGGCTTCGCTCGGCGCCGCAAACGATAGGCGCAAGCTGCACGCGTCCGGCTCGCGAACATAAAACGCATTGCCGGGAACGAACATCACATTACGCTCGATCGCGCGTTTAAGCACTTCCGCGGCGTCGCGTCCGCCTGTCAGTCTAGCCCAGACGAACATTCCGCCTTCCGGCGCCGAAAATTCCACGTCGTCCGGCGCGAAATGCGCCAGTGCCTTCAGCATCGCTTCGCAGCGCGAACGATAAGCGCCGACGAGCGAGCGCAGATGCGACGTCAGCCTCCCGCTGTCGAGATAGTGGCGGGCCATCTCTTGCGATAGCGGTGCCGTGCACAAATCGCTCGTTTGCTTGGCGACGATCATCCGGCGCGCGATGGGCGCGGGCGCGATCGCCCAGCCGATGCGCAAGCCCGGCGCAACGATCTTGGACAAACTGCCGAGATAGACGACCCACGCGCGCGCACCGGGGCATGCGTCGGCCAATGCGAGGATAGGCGGTATCGGCGTGCCCGCGAAGCGCAATTCGCCATACGGATCGTCTTCGACCAACACGATCTGCCGCTGTGCCGCGAGCCGCACCAACGCTTCGCGTCGAGCACGCGGCAACGTCGCACCGGTGGGATTGGCGAACGTCGGCACGGTGTAGAGCAGCTTCGGCCGGCCGGCATGCGGCCATGCATCGAGTTGCGCCGCCAGTGCATCGACGTCGATTCCGTCGCGATCGGTGCGGACCGTGACGATATTCGCACCAGCCAATCGCAGCGCTTGGATGGCGGCGGGATAGGCCGGCTCTTCGATCAGCGCGGTATCGCCCGGGGCGATCAGCGTGCGCAGCAGCAAATCGAATCCTTGTTGCGAACCCGTCGTGACGACGATGTCGTCGGGGCTGCACTTCACTTCGCGCGTGCTCATGAGTTCGGCCAGCGATCGGCGCAGCCGCGGCGAGCCGGCCGTATCGCCGTATTGCAGACATGCGATCGGGTCGTCGCGGTAGGCCGCCTCGAGCGCCTGAGCCAATCCTTCGCGATCGAATAAATCCTTCGAGGGATAGCCGCCCGCCAACGAAATCATGCCGGGGCGGCCCACATACTTGAACAGCTCCCGGATCGGCGAACCTTGCGGTGCGCGGAACGGCGCAGCGAACGGGTAAGCGTCCTCGGGGGTATCGAGATTCGCAAGGCGTTCGATGGGCATCCTATTCGCTGACGTCATTGCATTCCTTTCGGCTCGGGTGCACGCCACGGTGCCGCGTCGGTTTCGATCATGCCGCGGCTGTCATTTTGAAAATGCCGGTGGCGTTGCCCGCATCGAAGCCCAAATCGAGCAAGACGCGCCCGGTGGCCTCATCGGTATACGTGTCGCGCGCGATGAACTCGTAGAACGAACCGGGTACCTCGCGGCTCGCTTGCGTGCCATCGTCGGCGCGAAATACGCGTACGACGCGGTCGGCTCGAAACGCCGTCTGCTTGACCCGCCCGGACTTCGACACCTCGACGCGTTCCTTGATGGGACGGCCCAGCGCGCGTTGCGCCTCCGCCACCGCGCCAACATCGGCGACGCGATCGGTGGCATGGTTGAACGCGTTGCCTTCCGTTGCGATCCAGGCCATCTCGGCGGATTCGGCGAGCAGCGTCTGATAATCCGTCAACCGCGGCTCTCTATGCTGTCGATCGAAGCAGCGCACCAGAATCGCCAGCAACGAGCAGGCATCGGCGAGCGGCAACGCCGCATCGCGCTCGAGTTCGGCCAGCCATGCGACCGCTTGCGGCGTAAGCGGATCCATCGACGAGCCGACGACATTCGTCACCGCTTGTTGAAACGCAGGCGAAAAGCGCTCGGGATGCAGTTCGCTGACGAAGAACTGGGCGATATGCTCGGGCGCGTCGAGGTGGGCATACGAACGCCCCGTCATCTTGATTCGGTCAAGCGGATAAGTACCGTTCAAGCGGTAGCCTAGCGGCTTCAAGATACGCGTGAACGCGGCTTCGCCCGGCGGCAGCGCGCCGCAATGCGCCCAACGCACGGTGCGCAGCGCACCGTGATCGAATTGGACACGTCCACGTTCGCGCACGACGTCCTCGGTATAGGCACGCCCCGTGGGCACCCGTTTCAGCAAATCGGCGAACAGTGTCATGTTGAGCGCCTGCGCCAGCTCGGCGCGCGTGACGATACCGGCCTCGCCCCGCGCTAACGAAGGAGGTACATTCATCAAACGCACCAACTGCTCGGCGGCGCCCGCTCCACAGACGGCTTCGAGCATGGCGTCGAGATTGCTGTTCATTGCATCGTTCCCCGTTTCGCGTATGGCGTATGGCGCGTCGCTGGTACGCGTAGAGAATCACCCACACGCACGTTGCCGCCCGCCGATGGAAGGCATTGTCGCTGTCGAGCCGGGTACCGGCAATTGATTTAAACTCACCACTTCATTCCATAAATGCACTAACTCATGTTCCCCCGCTCTGCTCATCGATCCCACTCGAGCACCACACCACAGTGAGAAAAGGCATCCCCAATCTCGCCGCGCTGCAAGTGTTCGAGGCGGCCGCCCGGCACGAAAGCTTCACGCGCGCGGCCGACGAACTGTCGCTCACGCAAAGCGCCGTTTGCCGGCAAGTCGCCGCGCTCGAAAATCGGCTCGGCGTCGCCTTGTTCCTGAGAATCAAGAAGCGCGTCGTGCTGACGCCGCACGGGCGCCACTACGCGGCGCAAATTCGCAAGAGTCTCGAGCGCATCGAGCGCGACACGCTCGAACTCATGGCGCAGCGCGGTATCGGACGCGTGCTCGAACTCGCCGTCGTGCCGACCTTCGCGAGCCAATGGCTGATTCCGCGTCTGCCTCAATTTCGCGCGCTGCGGCCCGACATCACGATCAATCTCTCGATCCGCACGGAGCCGTTCTTGTTCAGCGATTCGCCGTTCGATGCAGCCATCTATTTCGGCCGCTCGGTGTGGCCGGGCACGCGCGGTACGCTGCTGTTTCGAGAGGGCCGCGCGGTGCCTGTCTGCAGCCCCGCGCTGACGGCCGATTGCGCGCCGCTCTCGCGCGAGCGCTTGGTCGATATGCCGCTGTTGCATTTGTCGACCCGGCCCGACGCCTGGCGCGAATGGTTCCGAGCGCACGGCTTCGGCGAGGATGCGCGCGCCGTGCACGGGCCCCGCTATGAATTGTTCACGATGCTGGCGAGCGCTGCGCTGGCGGGCATGGGCGTGGCTTTGATGCCCGAAATCTTGATCGCCGACGAACTGGCGTCGGGACGGCTGGCCGTCGCGCTGGACCTGCCGCTGGCCAGCGACGCCGGCTACTACCTGGTCGCCCCCGACGCGGTAGCAGGCGACGAGCCGTTCGTCGCGCTATCGCAGTGGCTAGCCTCGCTCGTGCCGCAGACACTCGACAACGCGCCCGCCTAACCGATCGATTAGGCGGCGGCTTGCACTACGTGGCGGCTTGCTCCACGATCCAGTCGCGAAACGCTTGCATCGCAGGCGTCGTCCGTTTCGACTTGAGCCACGTGAGCCAATAGCTGCCCGTATTTACTTCGATGTCGAACGGGCGCACGAGCCGTTCCGATTGCAGTTCGCGTTCGAACATGCGCGCGGGGGCGAGCGCGACGCCCGCACCCAGCATGGCCGCCTCGGCCATCAGCCGTGAGGAATCGAATACCGGCCCGCGAATGGCTCCGGCCGGCAAACCCGCTGCCGCGAACCAAAGCGCCCACTCGTCGGCACGATACGAACGCAGCAGCGTTTCGGCCGCAAGATCGCGCGGCGTTGCCAGGCGCTTGGCGACATCGGGGGCGCACAGCGCCGTCAACGGCGCGTCGAGCAAGGCGACGGCCTGGGTACCCGGCCAATTGCCGTCGCCGAAACGAATCGCGAAGTCGAAACCTTCAGCCCCGAAATCCACGAGATTGTTATGCGTGAGCAGACGCAGTTCGACGAAAGGATGCGTGCCGCGGAACGCACTCAACCGCGGCATCAGCCAGCCGACGGCAAACGTGCCGACCACCCCCACCGTCAGCACCTCGTGAAAATGCCCGCCTTCGAACTGTTTGAGCACGGCGTCGATGCGGCCGAAAGCATCCGAAACGACGGGCAATAACGCCTGCCCTTCGTCGGTCATGCCGAGCCCGCGCGGCAGGCGCCTGAAAAGCTGGGCGCCGAGCCGCTCCTCGAGCGCCCGGACTTGCTGACTGACGGCGGCTTGCGTCACGTTCAACTCGCGCGCGGCACGCGTAAAGCTCAAATGGCGCGCCGACGATTCGAACGCACGCAACGCATTGAGCGGTAGATGTCTGGCCATCCTCGAAGACCCATAAGAAAAGTTAATGCGTCCGAAAATTTATCATCGATTGTCGAGGCAGGTGGAAAGCACGATATTTATGCCTCTTTCCACGGAGCACATACGATGCAAAGAAGACGATTCGTCGGGACCGCACTGGGCGGGATCATAGCTGGCCTATCGGCTCCCGTGTTGGCCGACGCCCAGCGCCGCGCCCACTCGATACCCCCTTCGGCCAAGCTCGATACCCGAGCACGCGCGATCCAAGCGGAACTGACATCGATCGAGCGCGGCGTCGACGGACGGTTGGGCGTGGCCATCCATGACCTGGAGAGCGGATTGCGAACGAGCCACCGAGGCGACGAACGCTTTCCCATGTGCAGTACGTTCAAGCTGTTGTTGGCAGCCGCTGTCCTGGCGCGCGCCGATCGCCGCGAACTCGATCTCGAACGCCGTATCGTCTTCGGCCCCGAACGGCTCGAGGAGTACGCACCCGTGGCTCGCCTTCATGTCGGGCAGCCCGGCATGACGATCGACGAACTGTGCGCCGCCATCGTGACGATGAGCGACAACGCTGCGGCGAATCTATTGCTGGAGGCCATTGGCGGGCCGCCCGCCTTCACTGCGTTCATGAGGCAATGCGGCGATACTGTCACGCGCTTGGACCGGACCGAACCGACGCTGAACACGGCGATACCCGGCGATTTGCGAGACACCACGACGCCCATCGCGATGCTAGGAAGCATGCACAAGGTGTTGTTCGGCGATGCTTTGTCGTCCACATCGCGCGCGCAACTCTTGGCTTGGGCCCTCGGCAATCGTACCGGCGACGCGCGCTTGCGCGCGGGCGTGCCGAGCGGTTGGCGCGTCGCGGATAAAACCGGCACCGGCGAGCGCGGTGCGACCAACGATATCGGCGTGTTGTGGCCGGAAAACCGCGCGCCGATCTTGGTCGCTGTGTATTTGACCGAAACCCGCGCGCCGGCAGGTGCACGCGAGGCGGCGATTGCCGAAGTGGCCCGCACCATTGGGCGGCAGTTGGCGATAGCTAACGACAACTAACGACAACTCATGACGGGCCAACCATGCAAACAGCAGCATCGAGTTTTTATGAAGCCACCGTCGAGCGCCCCGCGCGGCCTTCGCTTTGCACTGCGCGCGAAGAGGCCGCGGTGTGCATCGTCGGCGGCGGGTTTGCCGGGCTTGCCACTGCGCTCGGCCTCGTGGAACGCGGCGTGCGCGACATCGTCATCCTCGAAGCTCAGCGCGTGGGCTTCGGCGCATCCGGCCGCAACGGCGGATTCGTGTTCGGCGGATACAGCCTCGAGTGTGCCGACCTACT
Source organism: uncultured beta proteobacterium (assembly GCA_963838695.1). Lineage (GTDB taxonomy): Bacteria > Pseudomonadota > Gammaproteobacteria > Burkholderiales > Burkholderiaceae > Trinickia. The sequence continues at coordinate 68,446 of CAWIRZ010000006.1, forward strand.
ACGCATATTGGGGCCGACGGACGCCCGCGCGCTCTATCGGCTGACACTCGATGCCGTCGAGTTGATCGACGCGCGCATCGCGCGCCATGGGATCGACTGCGACGTTGTCAAAGCGGGGGTGATTCTCGCCGATTGGTTCGGCCGCCCCGACCAGCTCGCCGCGCAGCGGGACCTCATGCGCACGGCGTTCGGCGTCGAATGGGAGCCGATTTCAAAAAGCGCGCTCAGGCAACAATTGAAGACGGACCGGTATCACGGCGGCCTGCTCGAGCGAAACGGCTTTCACTTCCATCCGCTCAAGTACGCACTAGGAATCGCCAAAGTGCTGTCCGACGCCGGCGTGCGAATCTACGAGCGCAGTGCGGCCTGCGGAATCACACGCGAGCAGTCGCGCGATCGTTACATCGTTAGGACAACGAATGGATCGATCGAAGCGCGTCACGTGGTCATGGCCGGCGGCGGCTACGCACGCGGGGTGTATCGTCCCGTGGAGCGCGCGGTGCTGCCGATCGCCACGTATGTCGTCGCCACCGAACCGCTCGGCCCGCGTCTAGTGCAAGCCATCGATTGTGCGGCCGCCGTCTACGATACCCGCTTCTCGTTCGACTATTACCGCGCCCTAACGGATACGCGCATCCTTTGGGGCGGACGCATCTCGATCTTCGAGCGCAATCCGCGCGCCATCGCCGCCTTGCTCATGCGCGATCTGCTGCGGGTGTATCCGCAACTCAAAGGGATTCGGCTCGATTACGCTTGGGGCGGCTTCATGAGCTACGCGCGCCACAAGATGCCGCAAATCGGGCAATGCAGCGATGGGATTTGGCACGCGGTGGGCTTCGGCGGACACGGCGTGGCGCCCACCACGGCCGCGGGCGAACTGCTGGCCGCGGCGATTGCCGAAGCACGGCCGATTCCTGCACCGTTCGCGCGGTTCGGGCTCGAACCGACACACGGTTTGTTGGGACTCGCGGCGGCCGAATTCAGCTACCTCACGAAAATCGCAGCGGACGCCATTGCAGAGCGCAAGCGCGCATGATTGCATGCGGCCGGGAGGGCATGCGCTTCGCGGCAACGTCTAGGTCTCGCTCGAAGTCGTTCTTGCCGCGAGCGAGCCGCACCCTCGCAGCCGCTCGCTACTGCACCGCTCGCTATTGCACCATCGGCACTTCGACGTTGTCGGGCCCCGGCCCGGCAGGCGCCGTCGCCGCGCCCGACTCGACGATCGCCCGATCCACGAGCGCCTTCGCCTCGCCGCTGCTCGCATCCACCGACAACGCTTTGCCGGCATTGTGCCAAACGCAATTCCAGCGCGCCTGCACGACGCACGCGTGCGCCGCGGTCAACGACGCGTCTCGGTCTTGCTCGCGCGCAAGAAGCTGGCCGCGCAGGGAAAGCGCCTCACCGTTGTTGGGATCCGCCGCCAGCGCCCTAGCGAGCGATGCGCGCGCACCTCTGAGGTCGCTCTTTGCGAGCTGCGCTTGCGCGCTATCCAATGCGCGCGCGGCCGCGGCCTGCCCATAGGCCGCGCCGTCGCGCCGAGATGGCGAACGATACGGCTGCCGTTCCGGCTGGGTGCCGGCCGTCGCAGTGTCGCCAAGGCCGCTGCGGGGTTGGACCGACTGCGCCCGGCCTCGTGCGGTAGCGTCGGCACGGGAATCTCGGGCGCTGTCCGGTTGCGCTTGCGGGGCCGTCGGCGTAGGTGCGGCGGTTGGCGGAGCCTGCATTGTTGTGGACGATGGCGGCAGCGAAGCCACCGACGTATCGGGCGCTCTTGCGGCGTCCGCATTCGGTGCCGGCGGTGCCGGTTCCGGTGCTGCTGGCGCACCGCTGCCCACCGAGTTGTTCGTCGCAACGCTAGTCGAAGTCGAGTGAGTCGGCGGCGAGGCATTCGAAGGCGCCGCGCTGCCCACCGCAGGTGTCGGCGGCTGAAGTGCGTTGCTGCCCGAGCCAGTGCCGCTCGACAATTGAGCGTTGCCCGACGGCGCCGCGAAGTTCCCGTCGCCCCCACCGGTCGGCGCGATCGCGCCATCCGCGGATTTCGATGCGGAAGGTGGCGACAACGACGACGCACTATCGTATCGGTGCACCGCCACCGCACCTCCGTACAGCACGACGAAGGCTGCAACGACCAGTACCGTCCCGCCCTTGAGCCCCCACTGCCGGTCGCCACGAAAATCGGGCGCGTGCACTTCACCGTACGGGTCGCCGTCGGGCGATGCAAATAGGGGGGTGGGCGGGCCAGGCCACGGCGGATCCAAGTCGCCCTCGAAATCGTAGGGCGGCACCTTGGGCTCCGCGCGTGCGGATGCTGCCGCGCCATGCGGCGGCTGTAACGGGCGGCCGGCGTGCACGGCCTCGCCGGCACGCGGCGCCTCGCCGGCCAATGCGAAGCGCGCATGCGCACCGCAGTGAGGACAGAATGTAACGGGTTCCGAAATTCGGCCGCCGCATCGGGCACATGCTGCCGGGAATTTCGGTTCGCGAGCGGTTTGATTGCGCATGTCCGCACTCCTAAAGTGCAGACGAAGCAGACGTTACGCCTCGCTTCGAATGGGCGCCCGAACTGCAGAGCGCGATTAACCGCTCGATCCGATGAGAAAGCTTCACCATGACATCATTAACCGAATCGAACCAGTGGCCCACTATCGTGCACCGGCTCCCGAGCGTCAAGCCGGCGTGGCGAATCCGCACCAGCCAAATCGGCCAGAAGTTCGTGCCTAAGTGCCAATCGGTTCCGACGCCAATTCGCTAACGCACGCGGTGCAAATAGGTGCTTTCACCTCATGCACGGTCTCACCGCGGCGGCGCGCCATGCAGCAATGTCCGGTACTCGCTCGGCGTCACCCCAACGGTCGCCTTGAACTGCCGCGTGAACGCGCTGTGATCCGTATAGCCGCATAGCGCCGCGACATCGGTCACTTTGTCGTTCGATGCAAGCAACGCCGTGGCGGCGTCAAGCCGCGTCTTGAGCAGCACTTGACGTGGCGTCAAATGAAAGACCTTGTGGAAATACCGCTCGAGTTGAGCAACGGACATGCCCGCCATGTGCGCCAGATGCGTCAAATTCAACGGCTGCACGTAGTTTTCCTGGATGTACTGCACGACCTCGGCCAGTTTCGAATACGCCGGGTGCGTGCGCTCGTTCGCTTTCAGGTCGCGCGATGCGCCTGCGATGCCGACCACCTGCCCCGCGGCGACGAACAACGGCACCTTGGACGTGAGACACCAGCCCGGTTGACGCCCGGGATAGAGATGCAATTCGAGCTGGTCGATCATCGCCGCACCGCCGTTGATGATCGACTGATCCTGCTCCAGGTATGCGGCACCGAAGCGCGAGGGAAACACCTCTTCCGTCGTCTTGCCGACGATCCCCCGCTTTTCCTTGCAACCGCAGCGCGTCGCCAACGTGCGATTGACGAGCGCATAGCGCGCATCCCGATCCTTGATGAAGAAAACCAAGTCGGGCAATGCATCGAGCACCGGTTCGAGCTGCGCGTAATACGGCAGCATATCGGCTAGCGTTTCGGCGGCAGGCATGTGCGGCAAGGGAATGGTAGGTAGCATCGTCGCGAGGCGCTTGTTGCCGCGCGGCGAGGACGCGCCGCGCGAGGCGCCTCGATTATAGGGGAGCGTCGTCCCGCACTTGCATCTGCAGCAAGGTGCCGATCGACGATGGAGAAAGCGGCGGCCGCGGCATCGCCGCGTCCCAATCGAAGTAGGTTTGAAGTGCCGCGCCGCAGATGCGCCCTTGACACGGCCCCATCCCGCAACGGGTATGCAGCTTGGCGTCACGCCATGTCGCATGAGCCGCGACCTCGCCGAATGAAACGTCCTCGCAGCGGCAGAGGATCGTCTCGGCGCTCGGCTGCGCGCAAGCCGCCTCCCCCAGCTCGAACGAGCGGGCCACGCGTTGAGCGAAACGCCGCCAACGCGCGCGGTCCTGAACAAGCCGAGCTGGCACCGGCGCTCCGCTAGCCGCGAGCCCGGCAATCTCCCCTTCGGCCCGCGCGAGTTCCATTCCGCCGATACCGGTGCATTCGCCGGCCGCCCATACGCCGGGAACCGATGTCAGTTGGCGCTCGTCGACTTCGATCGCGCCGTGCGTCAGCCCGCATCCCACCATCTGCGCCAGCGCCACGTTCGGTACGAGCCCGTATCCGCATGCAATGCGGTCGCATTCGAGCGTCACCTCGCGCCCCGCTCGGCGAACGACGGCCGCTTGCACGCGGCCATCCCCAAGCGCCTTCGCCACCACGCTATCGGGCCAGTAAGCGGTGCCCGCAAACCCGCGCGTCAATCGAATCGCCTGCCAGACCTTCCACGGTGTCGCACTCAGCGACAAAGCGAACGATATGATGGCCCCCCGAGGCGCCTGTTCGACCACGGCGATCACACGCGCCCCCGCCGCACGCGCCGTCGCCAATGCGGCAACGAGCAAGGGCCCGCTGCCCGCGAGTACGATGCGTTCGCCGCGCACCGGCATCCCGCCTTTGATCAACGCTTGCAGGCCACCGGCGCCGGTCACGCCGGGTAAGGTCCATCCATCGAACGGCAGCAAGCGCTCGCGCGCACCCGCCGCAATGATTAGGCGTCCAAACGAAATCGACACCGCGCCGTATTGCGTCGATTCGACCATCATCTCGTGCGAGCCGGCCAGCGCCGATACTTTAGCGCCGCTGTACAACGTCACGTTCGGCTGCTCGATCAGATTGGAGAGCGCCTCGCGTAACGCATTTGGCTGCGCGGCGCCTGGCCCTGGACGCCACACCTGGCCGCCCGCGCGCGGATTGTCGTCGACGAGCGCGATCGTCATCCCGCCAGGAGCCGCGGCTGCGGCGCGCGCTGCGGCCAATCCCGCCGGCCCTGCGCCGACGACAACGAGGTCGAACTTCGTCTTCATGCCGCTGGACCTTCCGTTCTAATCGCCATCCCGTCACGGCATATCGTTTGGCACGCCAACACATGCGCCCGCCCATCGATCGTCATTCGGCACTCCTGACAGACGCCCATACCGCATAGCGCCGTTCGCGGTTGCCCGCTCACCGAGACGCGCGTGCCGCGCACGCCATACCGGCGCACGACCGCGGCAGCGACCGTCGTGTAAGCCGGCACTTCGAACGCACTACCGTCGATCGTCACGACGACGTGTGCGCCTTCGCGTTCCGCCGCTTCACGCCCCATGATGTGCCTCCAAGGCAAACCGATCGACCCGATACGGCGCTGTATCGATCGCCGCCTGGGCAGCGAAGATCTGCGCGGCCAGCAACTTCGCCGTCGCGAGCGAGGTCGTGACGCCAAGCCCTTCGTGCCCCGCCGCCACCCATACGCCTGGCAGCGCGTCGCCAACTGGGCCAATGATGGGCAAGCCATCGGGCGTTGCCGCGCGAAAACCCGTCCATGCGCGAATCGCACTCATCGACGGCAGCGCCGGCAGATAGCGCGCCGCCCGCGCGAGCATGCGAGCCAGTACAGGCCACTCGACGGTCGGATCGAGCGTATCGAATTGACGCGAAGAGCCCAGCAGCACTTGCCCCGTCGGCCTCGGCTGCGCATTGAATGCGACCGAGGCACCTTGCGTTTGGTGTGCACTGTGGATGTAACCGAGTTCCAGAACTTGATGGTGAAGATAGCCCGGATAACGATCGGTGATCAGCAAGTGCCCCTTCTTCGGCGCGATGGGCAACGACGGCACGAGCCGTTGCGCGGCCAGGCCGTTAGCCACGACAATCAACCCGCCGCTGACGACCTCGCCCGTTGCAAGGCGCACGGCGCCACGCTCGAGCGACGTTACCTCCGCACTCGAGCGCACTCGAATATTTTGTGCTCCTAACGAATGCTCGAGTAGCCACTGCGCGGCACGGGGCGCGTAGACGATCGAATCGTCCGGCACGAGCAGCCCCCCCGCCATCGGCGCGACGAGCGCCGGCTCGCATTCGCGCAGCGCCGCGCAGTCGAGCAGTTCCGCTTTGACGTCCTGCTCGCCGAACGCGCGCTGCAACCCGCGCGCCGCCTCCCATTCCTCGGCATCGGCCGCTACCCACAACGTGCCGCAACGCGCGAACGCGTCGCCCGCTCGCAACGACGGGCCCAGCGCTAGCCAAAGTTCGCGCGAGTAGCGGCTTAGTGCGAGTTCGGCCGGCGAATCGTTCATGACCACGATGTGGCCCATACCTGCCGCCGTGGCGCCCCCGCCGATACCCGAGGCATCGAGCACCGCGACGGTCATCCCTTGTGCGGCCAGCTCCGCGGCGCAGGCCGCGCCGACGATGCCGGCGCCGATCACGACGGCATCGAAGGTCATGCCGGCAGCGTGCTCGGAATGCCCAAGGCGAACGGATCGTCCGCCTCGAACAACAGTTTGCCCTCGGCCATGACATACGCACGGCCCGTGATGGTCGGAACGATCGCCCGGACGCCGGACGGCGCCGCTTCGGTCGAATCGAGCGGCGCATAGCGCCCTTCGAAGACGCTGCCGACGATACTTTCTTGCCGCCAGACGGCACCGGGCGCCAGCTTTCCGTCCGCGGCGAGACACGCGAGCTTCGCGCTCGTACCCGTGCCGCACGGCGAGCGATCGTACGCATCGCCGGGACACAATACGAAATTGCGGCTGTCGATGCCTTCTGTCGCGCTCGGAGCGAACAGTTCGATGTGGTCGATCAGCGCGCCGTCCGCACCGGTTATCTCCTGCGCAATCAAGGCTTCGCGAATCTCGTGCGTGAACGCCGTCAATTCCGCGATGCGCGCCGGCTCGAGCGTGCGCCCATGCTCGGCCACAAGAAAGAACCAATTGCCGCCCCATGCGACGTCGCCCCTGAGCTGGCCGACGCCAGGCACGTCGAGCGCAACGTCGTGCCGGTAACGATAAGCCGGGACGTTGCGCACCGATACGCTCCCGTCCGCATTCAAGGTCGCCTCGACGATGCCGACCGGCGTCTCGATGCGGTGGCGTCCGGGCGCGAGCCGTCCCATGTAGGCCAGCGACGCGACGAGCCCGATCGTGCCGTGCCCGCACATCCCGAGATAACCGACGTTGTTGAAGAAGATGACGCCGACGGCGCAACTGCGATCGAACGGTTCGCACAGCAGCGCGCCGACGACTACGTCCGAGCCGCGCGGCTCCGTCACGACGCTCGCGCGCCAATCGTCGTGCCGCGCACGCAGGATGGCGAGCCGCTGCGCGAGCGGCCCGGTCCCGAGGTCGGGGCCGCCCGCGATAACCAGCCGCGTCGGTTCTCCGCCTGTATGGGAATCGATGATGTCGAGGGTTTTCATGGCGCCATGGTAGGGAGCGGCAACCGGCGCGTCTTGGTGCCGGTGCGCGTCGCACATGCCGATTTCAGCATAGCCTGCGGGGGGCGCATCGGTTGTGCCGAAATCGTCACCGCCGATGCGCGAACAGCGCAAGACGCCGCGCCTAGGCGGACCTACACTGCTCTCGCATTGAACTCATCGACCGCTTCCGGAGAAAGCAAATGGCCACAGTCTGGCAAGGCGTCATGCCCGCCGTCACCACCAAGTTTCACGAAGATTTCAGCATAGACCGCGCCTGGACGAAGAAGAATATCGAAGCGCAAATCGATGCCGGCGTGCACGGCATCATCGTCTGCGGCTCGCTCGGCGAAGCCTCGACGCTCACGCTCGACGAAAAGCTCGACGTACTCGACATCGCCGTCGATGCGGCACGTGGCCGCGTGCCCGTGCTCCTGACGATTGCCGAAGACAGCACGCTGGAAGGATGCCGCCAAGCCGAGCGCGGCGCCAAGCACGGCGCGAGCGGCTACATGGTGCTGCCCGGCCTGCGCTATCTGTCCGATCGACGCGAGACGATCAACCACTTCCGCATGGTTGCCGATGCAAGCGCATTGCCGATCATGGTCTACAACAATCCGCTCGCTTATGGCGTCGATATGACGCCCGATATGTTCAAGGAAATCGCTGACGAACCGAAGATCGTCGCGATCAAGGAATCCTCCGGCGACGTACGGCGCGTGACCGATTTGTTTAACGCAGTGGGCGAGCGTTACGCGATCTTCTGCGGGGTCGACAACCTCGCGATGGAAGCCATTCTGATGGGCGCACACGGATGGGTTGCGGGGCTCGTCTGTGCGTTCCCGCACGAAACGGTTGCGATCTATCGCTTGCTGCAGGCGGGGCGGATCGACGAAGCACGCGCCATTTATCGCTGGTTTGCGCCGCTGCTCGCGCTCGACGTTTCGGCCAAGCTCGTCCAGAACATCAAGCTCGCCGAAGCGATCGTCGGCCTCGGCACCGAACCGGTCCGTCCCCCGAGGTTGCCGCTCGTCGGTGAAGAACGCCATGCCGTGGAGCAGTTGATTAGGAATGCTATTGAGTGTCGGCCGTCATTGCCGAAGCAATAAACCGAATCGTTTAATCCCTCCTACCGAAGCGGCTATTACGGCCGCTTCTCACCTCCTTTTTACCGCTCCGCCCGCCAAACTCTCGCTCGAATGCGCCATAACGCGAGCAAACGCAACGCGCAAACGGTTGCGCGTACAACGAATTAAATCCCCGGTTTGTCACACGAATAGGCCGCTATCTTCGGATAATTGGTATTTATTTCCATGTAACATCGCGCTTCCTCCACCCAACCCAAGGAAGAGACGTGACGTTCAGACGATTCCAATTCCTCTCGAAGCTAGCCGCCTCGGCGCTGGTTAGCTGCGCAATGTACCTGCCGTTTGCACAATCCGCGCACGCGCAAGTCGAAACACCGAAGGCGCCCATCTACGGCGTCACCCTCGACGACCTCAGCAAGTTCAACGCGATCGTCGCCTCCTTGCAGAATCTGCCATATCGTCCGACTGTGCGCGTGGTGTTCGACCCGGGCACGACGGCCGCCGAGTACTACCCGTACATCGTCAAGCTTCACCAGTATGCGTACGTGATGGCCGAGATTTACGATTCGTATTATTTCCCGACGGATCTGACAACCTACACGGCGCGGACGAAGGAACTCGTCTCGACGCTCGGCGCGAATGTCGACGTGTGGGAAATTGCCAACGAGATCAATGGCGAATGGCTGCGCGCGAACTTGACCGGCCCGACGTCGACGGCCACTTCCCAAGAGCAACAGATTGGTCAGATGGTTCAATCGGCGTACAACGTCGTGAAGGGTGCCGGCGGGAAAGTGGCCGTGACGGTGTACTACAACCAAGATCCGTCAGGCAACAATTGCTGGGAACTGCCGATGGACAATTGGCGCACGTGGCCGACGCAATTCTTGTCGTCGAGCGTCCGTAACGGCGCGGATTACGCGTTGTTCAGCTACTACCCGTACCAGGACTGCCCGGATCTGAAGCCATCGTGGAAGAACGACTTCGCCACGCTAGAGGCCCTGTTCCCGAATGCAAAGGTCGGCTTCGGCGAAATCGGTACCTCCGATACGGCGGCGCCTTGGTCGGTTCAGTCGGGCCTGATCACCTCGTACTATCCGATGGTCAATACGTTGAACGATCCGAAATTCATCGGCGGATTCTTTTGGTGGAATTACGCCGAAGAAATGCTCCCCTACTCGACGAGCAAGTATTTCCAACTGCTTCACAGCACCATCAACACCCTGAAAGCGCCGCGGTGACGAACGTTCGTCATCACGGACTTACCCCGTGCCGCGCCGCGGCGCGGGGTGCCAAGGCTCGGGTCAACTCATTCGACACGTAATGCGGCCCGTCGAACAGGTAGGCCGAATATCCGCGATACGCCGCGAGTTGCGCCCGTAACTCGTCGGCGCGAGCCGCACGAAAGCCGCCGTGCTCGCTCGGCCGAAACGCCTCGGCGATGACGCGCACACGGTCGTGCCCTAACCGCTCGGACAGCGCATCGAGATAGTCCCGGGCCACCGACGGCCCGCGCGCGTAGACTCCGCAACCGTCCTGAAAGAACACGCCGACATCCGGCGGCAGCCATGAAGCGAGCCAATCGGCTAGCGCTTTGCCGCCAATATTCGAGCGGTCATACACCGAAATCCACAAAGGCCGCGGCAGCGGTCGAAGCAGCGACGCCAGCTTCGGCGCGTCGGCCCAGGTCGGATCCACTTCGACGGGGAAATAGTAGCCGGCCACATGCAGCGGCAACGAAACGTAAGCTACCCGTTGCGACTCGCGCACCAGCTTTTCCACGTTGGCGCGGGCGCGCTTTTCGTCGGCATCGCCCGCCAGGCCCAGAATCACCTCGCGCGCCCACGGCTCGGCGCCGATGCGCGCCCAGTCCGGCACATTCGCTGCCATCGGCAAGCCGACGTTCGGGACGAACGCCGTGTCGTCCACGATCGTCCACTGCACCAGTAACGCTTGCACGCCGAGCAGTTGCCAATCGCCGACGGGATTGGCCGTGGCGTTGTCCAGTTGCCAGACGATACCTTGCGCGCGACTATCGACGGGCATATCCGCGCACGATGCCGTAAAAGCGGTGACGGCATATCCCACGCCGATTACCGCCGATCGAATCGAGCCAAACCCTTCCCAGCACCGCCACATGACCGCCTCCGGTACGCGGTACGGTACGGCGCGCACTCAATACCACAGTGTCAACTGCATCGCGAGCCCGCGAGCGCGAGCGGCCGAAGTCAGTGGGACGTGGTACTGCACCGTCAATTCGGCATAACTTGCCGGCGCGCTATATCGGTCTTCCCTGAACCAAAAACGGACCTGCACCCCCGGGCCAATACTCATTGCGGTTTGATTTTGTTCCCTGCTGTCCCGATCGAAAATGAACGCGATGTGCGGGTAAACCGTTAGATGATCGCTGATTTGCGTGATCGCCCAAGTGTGTCCATAACGTAACTGAGAATACAAAACGTAACGGCCTTGATGAAGGAAATAGTCGGCTTCCGCATAGACTTGCCACGCGCGCCAGCTCCCTTCCGTGACGCGAAGATCATTACCCGCTTCCGATGAATAACCCAAGCGTAAAAGCCAATCGTTCTGCGACAAACTACCTATTCGCACCAAGCGTTCGCCGCTAAGAACGAGATTCTGATCGACGAGCGGCTTGTATCGTGCGCCGACCGAGCCTTGCAGCGTCGGCAAGCCGGTCACGTTGCCCGAGCCGTCGTAGGCCGTGCCGTAACCTCGCACGAAGAACTGGAAGAGGCGCCCGTTTCGATTGCCGATCGTCGGCGGCTGCCAATACGCTTCGATACCCGGCTGCAGCACGTCCACGGTGCCTTGATACGAAAACGCGGACACTTGATACGGCAAGCTGACGACGAAGCCCCACGTCCGCTCGAGCTGCTGCACCTCACGTCGATAACCGAAGCGTCGTTGATCGTCGAACGCATGTTCATGCTCGTCTGCATCGAGGCTCGTTTGGAACAGCTTCACCGCTTCGTCGTTCTCGCTCAACCGCTTGGCCGCATAGCCCGCATCGGCATAGTTGCCGGCTTTTCCGCCGCCCAGAGCGAAGCCTTCATGAAACGCGACGAGCGCCTCGTCGTCTTTGTTTTCGCGCAGCAGGTCGTATGCTTTTTGCAGCGTCTTTTGCGCTTGCTCGTCGCGCGGGTCCGGTTCGCTCTGTTGGGCGAATTCGATCAGCGCGGCCGCGCTCTTCTTGTCGTCGTCCGAGGTGGCACTCGCTTGCGCAAGTTGCGCTGCCGCGAGAGCGCCCTTGCGATCGCCGTTGCGCAAATGCAATTGCGCGACGCGAAGCTGTACCGCCGACAGCCGGATCGTTCTCGATCGGCATCAACGCCTTGCCGGCTTCGCTTGGCTCGTGCGCCATCAAAGCGCTATCGGCCCAAGCGAGCCGCAAATTGCGTTGCTGAGCATCGTCCCAACCGCCCTTGTCGATTGCGGCCGAGAAGTCGCTCACGGCTTGCTCGTACCGCTGTTGCCGCTGTTCCAAGAAGCCGTGTTGCGCGAGTACGTTTCCGTCGTTCGGATAGCGTGCGAGCAACGCATCGGCCTGCTGATTGGCCTTTTCGATTTTGCCCTCGCGTACATACACATCCAGCAGGAGCAGCCCCAGTTGCAAACTCGAAGGCTGTACTTTCCATGCTCGCGACGCGTACGCTTCCGCTTGCGGTAGGTGACCCGCTGCGATCGCCTGATACGCGGCATCGGCAAGCCGATAGGCGCGCGGCGTGAGCTTGCGCGATTGCGCCGAGGCCGTGTTGGCGAAAAGTGCGATAGCGGCAAACGCCGCGAGCCCACCCGTGCGGACGATCGCCCGCAGGCGCCTCGTTCGCTTCGATCGTTCGCATTTCATCAATATTCCCCCGGTTTGACCGACGGCCCGACGCAGCTTGCATGCGCGGCGGCGGTCGTATCGCGATCGAGGCCCGCACGGCGCGCTTGGCGCGCGAGTTCGGCCGCAATCTCCGCATCGCTTGCCACGAAGTACGCGACGTTGCAGCCCGCGGCACGCTTAACGGTCTCTCGCTCGTCTTCCGTGAGGGGCTTGCCTACCGCAACGTTCAACGTCCCGTCGTCCGCCGTCGAAAATGGCACGGCCCTATAAGTTTGTTGCAGTTCGAGCGCGAAGGCCGCTTTGAAATGGCCGGCTGCGACGTTGGCCAGACTGACGCGCGGCAGCTCCGCCTGCTCGGCGAGCGCATCGGCGAGCGTCTCCGAGCCGACCACGTCGTCTTCGAGTAGCAGCTCGCCGAGCCGCCTACCGCATTCGGCTTGTTTCGCGAGGCACGCTTCGATTTGCGCGACGGTGACGACGCCCCATCCGACTAGAATCTCTCCCAACTTGCGGCGGGCCCTGCCCATTTGATCGTTCGACAAGTAGGTGTGGCTCGTCTTATCCCATGCGATCGGCTTGCCCGTGATGAGATGGTGAATAAAAATGCGCCACGCTCGGCATACCGCCAAGAAATTGATCAGGTTGTTCACGAACAGGCGCGGCAACGAAAGTGCGCCCTGCAATACACCGTTTAACTTCGAGACGAAGTAAAAACGCTCGCCGAGCCGCAATACGAGCAGGACGGTGTTCATCACCAGCAGCGGCGCCAGCGATCCGCCCACTAGGCCCTCGCCCGCTCGTCCCAGCGGCGCGATGCCAGCCGCGCGCAGACCCTCGATCGATAGGTAGTTGATCAACACCGCGTACGCCACAATCGAAACAATCGAGGTGACGATGCCTTTGCGATCGCGAAAGAACATATAGCGGTCGCGCCAACTGCCGCGCCAGCCGAGTTGCTGCCAGCCTTGGAACGAGATGCCTAGAATCCAGCGCGTGCGCTGGCGATACGCCGTGCGCAGCGTGCTCGGAAAGTACTCGCGCGTCGCCAGCAGATTGCACGCTTTCGCCACGCGCCACCCGTGCCGACGCACTTTTTCGTGCACGACTTCGGCGATCGGAAACCGCGCGAACATTTCTAGCATGCCCAGTTCTCGCAGCCGGAAACTGAAGTCGTAATCCTCGGTCAGGGTCGACGTATTGAACGGGTTACCGCCGCGTTCGATCGACACCGCCTCGATCGCACGGCGGCTGTAGCATGACGCCACGCCTGCACCGGGTACGATTCCCGTCAACAGTTCGCGTGAGGGGATGTCCTTTTGATGCGTCTCGCTGAAGTCGTCCATGTAGGTGCCGGCGACAAACTCATTCCACTTTCTCGGCAGCGACAATACGGGCAATTGGACGAGATCGTGATCGACGATCGCGAAGTTGAAATACTTGAGTTCGATCGGGTGAATGACGTCCTCGCAGTCGTGCATGATGACTCCGGCAAACTGAATATGATGCGTCGCTTCGTAGCGCCGAATCGCTGCGATGATCCAGTTCAGGCAGTCCGCCTTGCACGTGGGGCCGTCATTGAGCACCGTCGCCCGCACGACACGGCCTGGATGGCGCCGCACCATCCGCTCGACTTCGGTCGTCGTTTCCGCATCGTTGTGATAGGTGCCGGCAAAAATAATGTAATGCGTGTACTCCATCGTTGCGAGCGTGTTTTCGATCATCTTGACGATGACGTCGTATTCCTTCCACGCCGGCACCATGATCGCCAAGTACTGCTCGTCGAGCTCGCGCAGCGATTGCGCATCGATACCCGCGTTCGATTCGCCGCGCCACATCCGCTTGATCTCGGACAACCAATAACATCCATCGAGAAAGAGGTCGTCTACCGTGCTGATTAAAATGATGATCGCTGTCGCCATCGCGACAACGTTTAGCCCACTGAAATAGGAACTCCACGCCGAGATTGAATGCATTTTCGAGCCGCCGTCGTTTGAACGCCGCAAGGCCATCGTGCGACGAATGCGGGACGGCGACCGTTCGCCGTCCCACACTGGTCACGGGTCATGTACATCGCTCAAGCGGAGCGCAACGCCTGCAACCCGGAGGCGATTGCGTTGTGCAACGGCATCGACTGAGGCACCGTGGCGCTCATCGGCGTAAAGCTCGCCGGCACCGTCATCAATGCATCGACGATCCGCTCGCTCGCATGGCCGTCGCCGTACGGATTGTTCGCATGAGCCATGGCCACGTATTGGCCGCGGTCGTCGAGTAAGCGGCTCACCTCGGACACGATGCGTTCAGTATTCGTGCCGACCAGCCTCGCCGTACCCGCGCGCACGGCTTCAGGACGTTCCGTGGTTTCGCGCGTCACGAGCACGGGCTTGCCCAGCGCCGGGGCTTCCTCCTGAATCCCGCCCGAATCGGTGATGATCAGATACGCCTTCGACATCAAATAGACGAACGGCAAATAGTCCTGCGGATCGATCAGATGCACGTTCGGTTGATCGCGCAGCATGGTGCCTACCGGTATTCGAACGTTGGGATTCAAATGGACCGGATAGACCAGTTGCACGTCGTCGTACTTCTGCGAGATCTGCCGTAGTGCCTCGCAGAAATGCTTGAATGGTTCGCCGAAGCTTTCTCGACGATGCCCGGTGACGAGAATCAGCCGGCGCGACGCGTCGAGAAACGGATAGCGAGCGGCAATCGACTCCGCGAGTGCGGTGTCGCGATCGAGCCGGCGTTTGACCTGCAACAATGCGTCGATCACCGTATTGCCCGTCAAGACCACCTGCGCGGCGGGCGCACCTTCGCTGAACAAGTTGTGCTTTGCTTGCTCGGTCGGCGCGAACAGCCAGGAAGAGACGGCGTCGGTGACGCGTCGGTTCAACTCCTCCGGCCAAGGCGACCACACGTTACCTGTGCGCAAGCCTGCTTCCACGTGGCCCACGGGAATGTAGCGATAGAACGCCGCCAGACTCGCCGCGAGGGTGGTCGTCGTATCGCCGTGCACGAGCACCGCGTCGGGCTGATAATCGTCGTACACGGTGCCGATCGAGCGCAGAATGCCCGACGTTAAATCGCCGAGCGTTTGGCCTTCACGCATCAGATCGAGATCGTAGTCAGGTACGATTTCGAACAACTCCAACACCTGATCCAGCATTTGGCGGTGCTGCGCGGTAACGCACACTTTTGCGTCGATGCCTTCCTCGTCCGCCAAAGCTTTTACGAGCGGCGCCATCTTAATGGCCTCTGGACGGGTTCCGAATACCGTTAAAATTTTCTTCATTTTTTCCCCGCTGATTGGGCAAATGCCGGACCCTATCGGGCATCGGGTGCCATCGCTAATGGCTGTCGCTTGCTTGCAAATTCCTTGCAAAATGCTTCCAAGCCAAGCGTAGGAGATCGGCGCTTGCGATGTCTGTGACAGCCACCTCATTGCTTTCGCGCGAGTGCGGCACTTGCCTTCGTGCGAACGCGCCGACGGCGCGCTCGCATGATCGAAGTCAAACTCTCTCGGTTCTCGTTTCTCGGTTGTGGTTTCTCGTTACTTGGCGGTCGTTCCGTCAACCCACGTGAAGCCGAGCTTGGCAATCCCCGATACGAGGCTCTTGAAGTCGCTCATCGCAGGGACCTTCAGAGTGGGCTCCAGCCAATACGGATGGAAGAAGAACGATGCGAACCCATCGCGTACGACGGCGGCATACTGCGCATTCGCGAGTACCTGCTGCCAGCTGTAGCCGACACACGAAAACGGATCGATGTTGCAGATGTTGTATTGAATGCTGCCGAGGTTTTCCGGAACGATGCGCTCCCCGTAATAGTCCTGATTGATGATGTACGGGAAGAATTGCCCGGCCGAAAAATCCTGATTCGCCGCACCGGTGCCGATCTGCGGGTTCGTCGCCGTGTAGTAGACGGCGCGTTGGAACGACGTATGGAACTGAGCGGCGGCCGCTTGAGACGCTAGCGGCGACATTTGGTATTGCGGGGCGCCCCAGCCCGCCACCTTGTAGCCGTTGTTGGTAAATTCCGCCAACCCTTCCTGCATCCGTCCTTCGGCCCACTGCTCCGAATCCTCATCGACGGGCCGGTTTTGCACCATGTACCAGAACTCGTAGTCGTTGCCCGACACGGCGTTCTGCACGTTAGGCGTCGAATCGTACTGGTGCGTATAGCCGTGCATGACGATCGAGCCGCCCCGTGGGAGGGCGTAGTTGAGCGCCGATTTCAATCCCGTTGCTTGCGCGAGGTGGATCGTTTCCGGCACGCCGCCGTTGTAGTAGCCGTTCGGGTCCGTGTAGACCGGGATCGTCGCCATCGTGAACGGGATCTTCAAGCCGAACAGGTAGTTGGTCAGTTGCTGCATCGAGGACGTCGTCGTATAAGCATCGAGATCCTCCAACCGGACAAGTGCGCGATGGTTGACGGGCGCACCCGTCTTGAGGATGTCGTGCAGCATGTCGCAGATCACGAGGTACCGATCCGTCGGCCCGATGTACGAGAAAGGGTTGTCGGCGAAGTACCAGAAGTTGCCGGAGCGGATGACGTAGGGCGCCGTCGTACCCGTCTTGCTGTTCGTAATCGTAACGAGCGATTGCGCCAGCGCCGCATTGGCGACCGACGTAACGCCGATATCCGGATCGGCACTGACGGTCCCGCTGGATGCGTCATACGCGTAGTACTTCGTCATCGGCAGGCTCTTGTACGTCACCGTATCGTAGAAGCCCGGGGTGGGATTGCTCGACGAAGGCGCCGCATTTAAACCGGCCAAGCCGACGAAGTTGATACCGTAGGTTTGCGTAAACGTGTAGGCGGTATTCCAGGCCACTTGCCAAAGGTTGTACTTGAACCAGACGACGGTATTTTTTGCCGTCATCACGTCGTTCATGAACGCCGTCGGCAGCGGGTTGTTGTAGTAGTCGCCGATATAGAACGTCGCGGTGGTGCTGCCAATCTGCCCCGCCGTGTAATTCTGCACGGGCTCGATGGTGACCGTCGCATTGAAATGGCCGAGTAAGTTGCGCAGCATGATCGCGTAGATCAAGCCGAGTTTCGAATACGGGTCGTTTTGCGGGTTGTCGTACAGGATCAGCGTGCTCGCCGTTGTCGTTTGCGCCCGTGCGGTGACAGGCACGGTCAGTTGCGCGAATCCGGCCAGCAGCGCCACGATCAGGATGATCTTTTTCATCTTGGGTCTCCCTAGTCGCGTTGGACCGTGCCGCCTGCACGCTTGACGGTGTTGAGCTTGAACTTGGGACGCCCCGTTTCCTTATAGGCGTCCTCCCAGTCCTTCTTGGACATCCCGGGCTGAACCTGGTAATGCCCGGATAAGACCGGCCGCGGCGGAACCTTGAAACTCGTGGCGGGATTCGGCCCTTGCGCGCCGTTATTGTTCGCGCTTTGCCCCGCGGCTTCATTCATCGCTAAACCGCTAGCGAACACAACGGTTAGCAATGCGGACACCGCCAATGGGACGGATCTACGGTGCCGCGTGGTGAAGTAGTGAACAGGCATAGCCGGCTCCTTGTGTTCGCCTACGTGGGGTTGACCCGGCGAACGGGTTTTAAGGATGCAGCGCACCACCGGGATGTTCGGACGAACATCTCGGATGCGTTCTCAATGTGGATCAGCGCGGAACGGATAAGACGAAGGGGTTCGCTGTTATGGGTTACCGTGCGTTATCAGCATGCACGGTTAAGCGTGATTGCGCGCGATCAAATCGCACGAAGTGTCGGAGTCCGCACACTGATTCATTGCACCGCAGTAATAGCGCAGTTGATAATTTGATAATTTCTTATTCAGAAAGCGGAACATGGCGCGAGCGTTGCTCGAGCCTATCAACGAATCGCTAGCCGGCGTTCCTGCCCGTCCGGACCGTATTCGACGTTTCGGCGAATCGCGAAACGTCGGCGCGGGCACGCTGCTAGCATGGTTTCCATGAACTCGACCACGTCCACCCCTGCCTTCACGCCCGCCGTCGCGCGCGTGCTCGCCACCGTCAGTGTGGCCTTCGTCGTCACCCAGCTCGACGTGACGATCGTCAACATTGCCTTGCCGAATATCGGCGCGCAGTTGCACGCCCCCGTCTCCGTCCTACAGTGGATCGTCGACGCCTATACGCTCGCATTCGCGGTTTTGATGCTCTCGGCAGGCGTGCTCGGCGATCGCTTCGGCGCCCGGCGCTTGTTTTCCGCGGGCCTCGTGCTGTTCGGCATCGCCTCGCTTGCCTGCGGGCTAGCACCGAACGCGGAAGCGCTCGTCGCGGCACGCGCCGTTCAAGGCATCAGCGCGGCGGCGATGCTGCCCAATTCGCTGGCCTTGCTCAATCGCGCGTGCAGTCACGATCCGCGGCTGCGGGCTCGCGCCGTCGGGCTGTGGACCGCTTCAGGGGCCATCTCCATTGCCGCGGGCCCGGTGCTCGGCGGCATCTTGATCGCCGCCTGGGGCTGGCGCAGCATCTTTCTCGTCAACGTCCCGATTTGCCTCGCGGGGCTCGTCGCTTCTTTGGTATGGATCGAGCGCCGCGAGGATGACGCCACCCACGCTCGTCATCCCATCGGCATCGATTTGCCCGGGCAAGTCATTGCCATCGTCGCCGTTGACAGCCTTCACCGCCGCCGTGATCGAACTACGCCCGCTCGGTCTCGCTCACCCGCTCATCATCGGCGCGTTCGCAGCATCCGTGATTGCTGCGTTCGCATTCGTTGCCGTCGAGGGCAAAAGCCGTGCGCCGATGGTCCCGCTCGCGTTGCTCAAAGATCGCACGTTCAGCGCCGCCGTCGTCTTCGGCGTGTGTGTGAACATGGCCTACTACGGCACCGTCTTCGTGTTGAGTCTGTTCCTCCAGCGCGTTCGCGGCGAGACGCCGCTGCAAGCCGGGCTCACGTTTTTGCCGCTCACGGGCGGCTTCCTGGTGTCGAACATCGCCAGCGGGTGGGTCGTCTCCCGCTATGGCCCACGGCGGCCGATGATGATCGGCGCCGCGATCGGCGCGGCCGGTTACGCACTGCTGCCCTTGATACAGGCGAATACGCCGATCGTCTTCATGTTGGTGCCGTTCCTGCTGATTCCGGCAGGCATGGGTTTGGCGGTGCCAGCGATGACGACCGCGGTGCTCGCCTCGGTGGAACACAAGCGAGCCGGCACGGCATCCGCCCTGCTCAATACGGCACGGCAGGCGGGTGGCGCGATCGGGGTCGCGGCGTTCGGCGCGCTCGCCAGCGGCGCCGGGAAGGCCGCCGTTGTTTCAGGCATGCAGATATCGGCGGGCATTGCCGCGGCGCTGTTGGTCGTGGGGCTATTCCTGGCGAGCCTCGTTCACCCGGAGGCCCACGCTCGAGAAAGCGTGGGCAAGGAAACGGAACCGACGAGCGCCGGGCGATGAACCGACACGTACTCTAAAGCGTCCCGTTTTGAACCGCGCCCGTATCGAGCGCACGCTCGATAAGCCCTTCATCGCACGCCTTGTGTATCGCATCTTCAATCAGACGTTCGGGCGCGGCCATGTCCGCCTTCAACGATCCAATGAGGCCCGATGCATCGAATACGACCAGTGTTTCGGCAGAATCGTCGCGGCTGATAATGACACGGTGTTTCGATTCGCCCTCGCCGAGGCTGGCGCAAAAGTGCATGGTCCGTCCGTCGATTTGCTGCTCAAAGCTCTGAATCATCGGCAACCCTCCTGCTCGCGCACGTAAGTCCTCATCCACAAGCAAAGACCGTGCGCGAGGGCGCCGATTCGCACCTGCTCGCTCGATTAAAGCGAAGGCCGTCGCGGTGCGCGCGCGGCATCGATACTGGCGCCGCCTGCACCGGTGACGACGAGCAGCAGAAACCCGCCTGCAATGCCGACGTTCTTCCAGAAATGAATCACCATGTCATGCTGGAGCGCGGCATTCGTGACGTTCCAGAAATCGTGGCCGAGGATCGCCGTTGCGATGGTATAGGCCGCCATGAGCAGGCCGAGCGGCCGGATCAGAAAGCCTACGACGAGCAAGATCCCGCCGATGACTTCCACGGCCGTGGCGAGCGGCGCCGCGATTTGCACGAACGGTACCCCTTTCGCCTGCAGGTAGCCGACGAATGCGCCATAGCCGAGCAGCTTCATGACGCCCGACCATAAAAAGAGCACGGAAAGCGCCAAACGTGCAATGAGAATGATTCCCGAATCGACGGCACGCGTCATGTATCCAGTCCTCCGAATCCGCAATGAAAAGAATTGCGCGCCTCAAGGGCGCGCGGACGTCGGAGGTCAGGATATGCGCTATGGCGCAGTTTTCCAAGCGCCGGATTGACCGGCGTCGGTGTAATGCTGACGGGGCACTCGCCTAGCGCTTGCCTAGCGTGCCATGTGCTCCACGCCGTGTTGTGTCGAATCCGCAGCGGGTTTGCACTCCGGCGCGCAACGCGCGTGGCGTGGCGAAGGCGATTCGTCGCGCAGCCCGCTCGAATTGAGCAGCCTGTACAACGTTGCGCGCGAAATGCCCAATTCGGTGGCAGCGTTCGATAGGCTGTAGGCGTGGCGGGCAAGCGCGTCGCGCACAGCCGCCCGCTCCGCCTCGCAGCGAATCTCGGCCAAGGTGCGTCCGCCCTTCGTCTCCATGCCCGGCAGGCCCAGATCCGACGCGGTAATAAATCGCCCCTCGGCCATCACGACGGCACGGCGCACACAGTTGATAAGTTCCCGCACGTTTCCAGGCCAGCTGTAGTTGAACATCGCAGAAACCGCATCGCTCGAAAACCCGCGAATTTTGCGCGCGCCATCGCGGCGGTACATTTCCAGCGCATGCTGCGCAAGCAACTTAATGTCCTCACCGCGCTCGCGCAACGGCGGTTCGTCAAGACGCAGAACGCATAAGCGATGATAAAGATCCATCCGGAAGCGGCCCGCGTCGATCGCCGCCATGAGATCGACGTGCGTGGCCGAAACGATGCGCACGTCGACTTTGACCGGCCCGTTCCCGCCCAGTCGCTCGATCGTGCCTTCCTGCAAGAAACGCAGCAGCACGGCTTGGCATTCATGCGGCATGTCGCCAATTTCGTCGAGAAACAGTGTGCCGCCCGCCGCCCCTTCGATGCGGCCGATCTTCCGTTGCAGCGCACCGGTGAATGCTCCGCGCTCATGGCCGAACAATTCCGATTGCAGCAGCGAAGACGGAATCGCCGCGCAATTGATGGCGACGAACGGCTCTTTGGCGCGTGCAGACCGATCGTGAATGGCGCGCGCCGTCAATTCTTTGCCCGTTCCCGATTCCCCGGAGATAAAAACCGGCGCTTCGTTGCGGGCGCATTTGTCGACACCGCGATTGAGCTGCTGGATCGCTTCGCATTGGCCGATCATCGTGCTGCTCACGGCCACGGGCTTCACGCGATTGGCGGTATCGCGCAACGACCAAAGACCGTCGGCATGGCCCATCAAGATCGTGAGCCGTTCATCGTTACAGGGCAATGTGACGAAATCGAAACAGAAGTCGAGAATGAAACGCCGAATCGAAGGGTCCTCGGCCTGACGGGGCCGCACCTCGGCGATCCACGCCACATCGCTGTGCGAGATGCACGATTCGAGTTCCGCCAATTGCTGCGGGCTGCACGAATCCGGCAACTGCACGAGGCCGACGTGAATCGCCGCACGTTCGATCGTCCGCTGGACTTGTTGTTGCGTCTTCGCATGAACAACATGCCAACCCTCCGACACCAACCAGTCGACACTGTCCGTATCCGGCTTGAGGGAGACGAGAAGAACGGTGCGTTCCGCGCCTAACGGACTAAAAACGGTACTCATTTATTGCCCCCGTATCGATACGCGAGTGGTCCTCGGTCAGGCTACCTCGACGAATCGAATCCAATTTTGATTTCGATCAGTGTTTTTGCTGCCGCCGAGTCAGGTCGGCTAACACTTTTCGAAACCGCGTCGGCACGCCGTCTCATGCGGCATTACCCAATCGCGCTTTGGCATACGTTGATTACGACGCTCGGTTGCCTCCGGCCGAATCATCGTACCGAACACACGCCCCCACCTCGGAATCTCTCAAAGCGTCGCGTAATGCCGCTCGCGCGTCTTTTCGTTATGCAATGCAACATAGCCCGGCACCTTACAAATTACTATAGGAAAAAACGCCATCCAGCAGAGTACTGAGTCTCGGTAGTTTTTACTGATTCAGGCGCGCGTGCCCTGCAAGATGCCGCGGTACCGGCCCCCGGCTGAGGTGACCGGCCTGCGTGAGGGCTCTGTCTCAACGATGCGACATCCGTGCCACGGAGAGATTTTTCGGATCGCGCCGATGATATCCCCGGGCTGTAGGCGATCCAGCAACACGATGCCACCGCGCCGGTAGGAGGACTCGCTGCACTGCGGTATTCGAACGCCCACGTCAAACGTTCATTTCTTATTATGCAATGTGCCGATTATCGGCACTCACACGTTTCAAAAACGAAACGTCCCCCTTTCCGGCATCCGCCCAATGAGGCCACACCACTTTGCCGGCGCCTTGCCGCACAACGATTTGCGCCCGCATGGCATGCCCATTGCCTTATCGCCTCGCAAGCGAATTCGCCGCAATCGAACGGGTTTCTCGGTTCGGCGATCAGCTTCTGCGAAGGGCACGCGAGAGGGTTATGCGTGCTCCGAGCCGAGGAATCGACGGGGTCATCGCCGCGCTATGCGAGCGTTGCGAATATGCGAGTGATGCTCCCCGTTCCAGAGTCGTTCCGTTGGGACGACTAAGCATGCTGCGGGCTTGAACCGAAAGACCGCGGCGTTTTGGTTGATTTCAACCTCTCCATCGGGGGCAAATATGGGCAAGTTTCAACATTTCCTGCAGGAAGAAGACGGTGCCGCAGCGATCGAATATGGTCTGCTGGCAGGGCTGATCGCCGTGGCAATCATCGGCACGGTCACCGGAGTCGGCACCAGTTTGAAGGCGGTATTCACTGCCGTCAGCGCGGCCCTTACCGCTGCCGCATAACCGTCGGCCACAGCCTCGAGTGCCCGCCGGCACTCGAGGCCGTGCTCCATCGTCATCCAAGGGGGAAGACATGAGCAAGCTGCCTCGAATCCTACGCCAAGAAAGTGGCGCGGCCTCGATCGAATACGGTCTGCTAGCGGGCCTCATCGCAGTGGCCATTGTCCTGACGGTCACAGCGGTGGGTGGCAGCTTGCAAGGCCTATTCACCGCCGTCAGCGCTGGTGTGGCTGCAGCGGCTTAGCACGGGTCACGGCTAGATGTCCGAGCGGCCTCGCTACATAGACTTGGACACTGTTCCGTCACCTGCAGCAACGGCGGACGAGGTTGAGCGAAGCGATCCTTCCGGATTCGAATACGACGAACGGTAAATGCAATGAACACAGTGATTTTTCCGATCGGTCCGTTCGTCGTGGCGCTGTGCGTCACCGCGATGGCATACGACCTACATGCACGACGTATCCCGAACTGGCTCGTGGCTACGGCCTTGGTCGTGGCGCTCCCGGTTCAAATCGCGGCCAACGGCTTGCCGATGGGCCCGATTTGGTGGGCCGGCGGCGCGTTGCTGGGCGGCTTGCTGCTCATGCCCGGCTATTTGCTTCGCATGCTCGGCGCCGGGGACGTCAAGCTAATGGCGGCCGTGGGCGCACTGCTCGGGCCGCGCACCGGACTTGAGGCAGTGCTTGTCACCGCGGCCGTCGGCGGACTGCTGTCATTCGTCGCGCTGACGCAAAAGCGAAAGCTGCGTAAAGGCATCGCAAGCGCGATGTCGAGCGTCATCACGATGTCCGCGACATCCGGCAACGCCGCCGTCACCCACAAGACCTCGGAGGATAAGGCCGCGCCCAGCATTGGATCGCTTCCGTACGGTGTCGCAATCGCGATCGGTTCGGTGCTCACCTTGATGCTGAATGTGTAAGCGAACGACGAGAGCCGAAGGCAGACACGGACAAGCTGGGAGCCGCGAGGGTCGCGATGCAGCGTTCTGCGCCGTCTCCTTGCACGCTCCCCGAACCTTGGTTCTCGAAACGATGCGGCCGTGCCGCACGGATACAGATTGATACACGCCGCCTCGACGCGCGCAACCGGCTCGATTGCCGAACGCGCCAAGAAGCAACCGACAGGTGAACGACATGAAAAACCTTCGCGCATTGATGATGCTGCTGATCGCCTCCGCGGCCGGATTGACGGCCGTCATATTCGCGTCGCGTTGGATGATGACGCAAAACACGGATGCAACGACCAAAGTCGTCGTCGCCACGGCAGACATCGATCTCGGCCAACGTATCTCTCCGGAGTTCGTCAAGACGATCGACTGGCCTTCGGGCAGTGTGCCACCGGGTACCTTCCACGATGTCGGCAAAGTCGACGGACGCGTGCTCAAAGAAAGCACGATGCCCGGCGAGCCGATCCTGGAGGCGAAGCTTTCTCCGCAAGGCACCACCGGCGGACTATCGGCGGTCATCGACCCAGGCAAGCGGGCGATCACGGTGCGCGTAAACGACGTCATCGGTGTAGCGGGGTTCGCGCTCCCAGGCAACTACGTCGACATCATCGTCAACACGCAGAAGGACTCCAACGCGCAATCGGACCAGAAGATTTCGAAAATCGTACTCGATCATATTCTGGTGCTCGCGGTCGCGCAGGAAGTCGGTCGCGATGAAACGAAGCCGAAGGTCGTCGACGCGGTCACGCTCCAGGTCACACCCGAGCAAGCCGAGAAGATCGACCTTGCGCGCAGCATCGGGACGCTTTCGCTCGTGCTGCGAAACCAGGTGGATCCGCAAGATCCGAATACGGACGGCGCGACGCGCTCTTCGCTGCTGAAGCTGCCGCAACCGCCTGCACCGACACACTCCGCGCCCGTCAAAGTCGCCGTGCATCACGTGCTGGCACCGCGCGATTGCGTACACGTGATCGACGGCGCGAACAGCACGCAGGAATGCTTCTAAAGATCCAATGTATCGACCGTTTCGGCTGCCAACGCATGGACCAGCGTGATTAAGCAGCGACCGAACGAGGACCGTAACAACGCCGGCGCCGCTTCAGCGAATGCGGCGCACGAGCGAGATCCGCATCACTGATTGCATCACCGGGGGAACGACATGAAGACTCAATACGAACGCTACAGCGCAGCGGCGCGCGAGGCCCGCGCGCAGGCGCAGCCGCAGCCGCACGCGGGCGTACGCTTTTGGAAAGCTCACGCTTGCGGCATCGCGGGCGCACTGTTCCTCAGCGTGCTGACGAACGTACAAGCGCAGCCGGCAGTGGCGGAAGCTGCCGCCCCGGTGGCCGCTGCTGCTCCGCAGGCGGCAACGCACCCCATGCCGTTCGGCGAGCGCGGACCGAATTGCATAGGCGATGTGCAAATGCATACTTCAGTGGTTGTTCCGCTCGGAAAATCGACAATGGTCGCACTGCCCGAGTCCGTGCGCACCCGCACAGTGGGCAATCCATCAGTCGTGCAGGCCATGCTCGTATCTCCACGCACGCTCTATTTACTCGGCACCGACATCGGTACGACGAACATGATCGTACAGGGACGCAGCGGGTCATGCAGCATCATCGACGTCGTCGTCGGCGCCGACCCGAGCGGCCTGCAGCAGGCCATCGCCGAACTGATGCCGGACGAGACAGGCGTCAAGGTCAGGGTCGCGGCCGATACGCTGGTGCTGACCGGTACCGTAGCGGACGCCGTCAAGGCGCAGCGCATCCTCGAACTCGCCAACGCATTCGTCCAACGCCCCGCCGCACCGCTAGCCACACCAGGCCGGCCATTGACGTCGCCGGCAGCCGGACCGGCTGCAACTGCGTCACCCTCTTCGACGAGCCCGACACCACTGCGCATCATCGACATGATGCGCATCGCCGCGCCGCAGCAGGTCATGCTGGAAGTCAAAGTAGCCGAAGTGTCGAAGACCCTGATCGACGAACTCGGCGCTTCGCCGAATATACAAGGCGGGTTTGGCAGTTGGAGCGTCGGACTGCTCGCCGATTTCCTGTCCGGCGGCATGAGCTCTCTCGCGCTTTCGAAGGCCAACAACAAACCGCTGAGCCTGCTGCTCGACGCCGAGAAGGACGATCAACTCGTCAAGATGCTCGCCCAGCCTACGCTCATGGCGATCAGCGGGCAACAAGCAAGTTTCCTCGCGGGCGGTAAGGTATTCATCCCCATTCCCCAAAGCAGCAGCGCCGCCGGCACGACGATCACACTCCAAGAGGAGGAATTCGGCATCGGTCTGACGTTCACCCCCACGGTGCTCGAGAACGGTCGCATCAATCTAAAGGTAGCCCCTGAGGTGTCCGAGCTGTCGCCGACAGGTGTCGTCGTAACGGCATCCAACAGCAACAACACGACGATTTTGCCGCTCATCACCACGCGGCGCGCATCGACGACAGTTCAACTCAACGACGGACAGAGCTTTGCCATCGGCGGTCTGCTCAAGGACAACATCACCGGCACGATCAAGGCCATTCCCGGCGTAGGAGAACTGCCGATCCTCGGGGCGCTCGCCCGCAGCACAAGCTATCAAAGCGACAAGACGGAGCTTGTGTTCGTCATCACGCCGCATCTGGCCAAGCCTTTGCCCGCAAACTATCCGCTGCCGACCGATCATTTCGGCAAAGTGGGGGAAGCCGGCGTCTTCGCCACCGGAAACATGGAGGGGCATCAAGAGGCCAAGCCTGCTGCTCCGGCTGCGGCGACAGAACTGCCCTCATCGGTGCCCGCCACCTCGCTGCCGGCAACTTCGCTGCGGGCCACTTCGAAACCGGCAGCGCCCGCGTCGGCTGCGCACCCCAATACCACTGCCCCCGCGAATCCCGAAACGCTCGACGCGAAGGTGAAACCCGTGGCGACAGCGGCCCCCGTGGCCATGCCGTTGCCGGACGCTACGGCCAAGCTCGCCGACGTTCAAATGCGGTCGGCCACACGTTGACCGCTACGCGACACGACCGAAGACATTGGAGATCGACATGAAGATCCAACAGATTGCCCTGCGCCTCGCGCTGTTCGTTGGTGCCTGCGGGATGCTCGAGGGCTGCATGACCTCGACACCGATATGGGACCGAACGTTCGGCGATTCCGTCTCGGCCATCGAGGCAATGCAGACCCTCGATCCGACTGCCTCCGCGAATACAGATGCAGTAGCCGGCGTCGACGGCACCGCGGCCACGGCCGCGCAGCAAAACTACGGCAAGTCGTTCATGACGCCTCAGCCGCCAACCAGCATGTTCACGATTGGCGTGAGCAGTTCAAGCAACGGCAATTCGGGCAACTGATGCGGCCAAGCCTCGACATGCCCTATGCCGCCTTGCCATCAAACGAGGTAATGCCATGCTCGACATTCTGTTGATCTCGTCCGACGCCGAGCGCGCCGGTCGAATTGCCGCACTCGCTGCACAGGCAAACACCGGTCATCGCCTGCGTACGATTCGCGCGGGGACGGCCAGGCTTGCCGAGTACCGCGAGAGCGCGCAAACCGCCGATCTGTTGATCATCGACGATGTGCATCTCAAGCAAAGCGATTTAACGGCAGTCGAAGCCGTCGCGGCGAACGCCCCGCGGCTTAGCTGTCTGCTTGTGACACCATCGCTTTCGCAAGATTGGCTCGTCGCGGCCATGCGGGCGGGCGTGCGCCACGTTCTGTCCTGGCCCATCGAGGAAGCGTCATTCGCCGCGGAGCTCGCGCTCATCGAAGAAAAGCGATCGAGCGGAGCGGCGCGGGAAAGCCGCATGCTGTCGTTCGTCTCGCCGCGCGGCGGCAGCGGTACGACATTCATCGCGGTCAATCTTGCCTACGTACTGGCGCGCGAGCGGGGCAAACGCACGCTCGTCATCGATTTGAGCCGAGAATTCGGCGATGCGCACCTGATGCTGGCCGATAAGCCGCCCACGGCGACCCTCGTCGACGTATGCACGCATATCGACCGCCTCGACGGCGCATTCTTCGATACCTGCGCGTTGCACGTTCACCCGAATTTGGATGTACTGGCGGGCACGTGCGACCCGACCAAGGCCGTCGATCTGAGGCCGGCGCAAATCGAGCGCATCTTTTCGCTGGTGCTGCCGCGCTACGACGCCGTGCTCGTCGACCTCGGCCGATCGGTCGATCCGGTCTCCATGCTCGCGCTCGATCGAAGCAGCGATATCGGCGTCGTGCTGCGGCAAACCATCCCGCATCTGCACACCGGCCGCAGGCTGGTGGAGATACTGCGGGAACTCGGGTATCCGCCAACCAAACTGCGCGTTTTGCTCAATCAGTACGACAAGAGCGAAAACGTAGACGTGGCAACGCTCGAACAAGCGCTAGGCGTGCGCATCATGCATCGGTTGCCCAGAGACGAAAAACACGCCAATCAAGCGATCGAGCAAGGGATGCCGCTGCTCGAAGCCAGCAGGTCGAGCGTTCTTGCCCATAGCGTCGAGAGATTGGCCGAGCAGCTTTGGCCAAAGCCGGCAGAAGCGGCGCCGAGCGTTTTCTCGCGCCTGTTCGCGGGCAAACCAGGGGCCGCGCCACCGATGCGCTCGCTCACACCTGAATCCTGAAACCTTTATCTATCGCGGAGACTGCCATGTCCTTGCGTGAGCAATTAATGATGCAAAGTGGTATCACGGCCTTCGACGCGAACGGCTCGGCGCGCGCGAACGCCGGCGAGCCGCGCGCAGCGGACCAAGCCTATCAGCAGTTGAAGATGCACATTCATCAAACGATCATCGAACGCGTCGAGCTCGAAAAACTTCAGCGCCTGACGCCCGAGCAGGTCACGCGTGAACTCGGTCAACTGATGGAGCGCATCGTCGAAGAGGAAAGGATTCCTCTGAACGAGACCGAGCGGCGCCGGCTCGCACAGGACGTGCACAACGAAATGTTCGGCTTGGGACCTCTTGAGCCGCTGCTGGCCGACCCCACGGTGAACGACATCCTCGTGAACACGTGGCGGCAAGTTTACGTAGAGCGCCGCGGCAAGCTCGAATTGACCGACATCACCTTCTTCGACGACGCGCATTTGATGAAGATCATCGAGCGCATCGTCTCGCGCGTCGGCCGCCACATCGACGAATCGACGCCGATGGTCGACGCCCGCTTGCCGGACGGCTCGCGGGTCAACGCAATCATTCCACCTTCGGCGATCGACGGGCCGCTCGTCTCCATTCGGCGCTTCTCCGTCAATCCTTTGACGGTCGACGACATGGTTCGCAACCGCACGTTCACACCCGCCATCTCGCGCCTATTCGAAGCGATAAGCAAGGCCAAGCTCAACATCTTGATCTCGGGTGGTACGGGTAGCGGTAAGACGACAATGCTGAACCTCATTTCCGGTTTCATTCCTGCGGACGAGCGCATCGTCACCATCGAAGACGCGGCCGAACTGCAACTGCGGCAGCCTCACGTGCTGCGCTTGGAAACGCGTCCACCCAACATCGAAGGCAAGGGCGAAATTGCGCAGCGTGCGCTCGTGCGCAACGCGTTGCGGATGCGTCCGGACCGCATCATCCTGGGAGAAGTCCGCGGCGCCGAAGCCCTGGACATGCTGCATGCGATGAACACAGGCCACGAAGGATCGATGGCGACGCTGCATGCGAACACGCCGCGTGACGCCCTTACGCGCCTCGAGAATATGGTGTCGATGTCCGGTTTTTCCTTGCCCGTGAAAGCAATGCGTCAGCAAATCGCATCGGCGCTCAACGTCGTGGTGCAAGCGGCGCGTTTGGCCGACGGTACTCGCCGGCTCATGAGCATACAAGAGATCACCGGCATGGAGGGCGACGTCATCAATATGCAGGAAATCTATACGTTCAAACGGACCGGCGTAAGCGCCGAAGGAAAGGTTACCGGCTACTTCTGTGCTACGGGGGTCCGCCCAAAGTTCTGCGAGCGTTTGGCTGCGTTCGGGATAACGTTGCCCGACGATCTCTTCGATCCGTCGCGCCGTTTCGATGCATGAGCCGCCGAGGAGCCAGCCATGAACACGACGTTTCTCGCCTTCGCCGTTCTGCTCTTTCTAGCGACGGTGCTTTCGATCGAAGGCGTTTATCTCTATTGGGTCAGCCGCCACGGAGCCGAGGCCAAACGCATCGCCGCACGCATCGAACTCGGCTCGAGCAACGCGCAAGCGGGTGGTCCCGCGCTGTCGATTCTCAAGGACCGCAAGTTAAGCGACTGGCCATGGCTCACGCGTGTGTTAGCGAAGGTCCCCGGCGTGCAGGTACTCGACCGCTTGCTCCGGCAAGCCGGATCGACCATGACGGTTGGCCGTTTCCTTGGCTATAGCGTTGCTTGCGCGGCAATCGGAGTCGTACCCAGCTTCGTGTTGCCGATTTCTGTTCTTATCGAACTCGGCCTCTCAAGCGCGTTCGCGCTACTGCCCTGGTTGATCATTCGGCGCAAGCGCAACCAACGGATGAAGCAACTCGAACGCCAATTGCCCGACGCGGCCGACCTCATCGCTCGCGCGCTGAGAGCCGGGCACTCGTTCGCCAGTGCGCTAGGTATGCTCGCCGAAGAATTGTCCGACCCGCTGGGGGCCGAATTTCGAACCGTTTTTGACGAAATCAATTTTGGCGTATCGATGAACACAGCGCTATACAACCTCACCGAACGCGCACCGATCGACGACCTGCGGTACTTCGTCATTGCGGTGGTGATTCAGCGCGAATCGGGAGGCAATCTTGCGGAGATCCTCACGAACATCGGCGTCATCATTCGAGAACGCCTGAAGCTGTTCTCGAAAACACGCGCACTGTCTGCCGAAGGCCGTTTGTCGGCTTGGATCCTCGCGCTGCTTCCATTTGTGGTGATCGGCGTACTCACTGTCCTGAGCCCCGGATTCGTCAAGATCTTTTGGACCGACCCCGCCGCGGAGAAGCTTGCCGGTATCTGCCTAGGGCTAATGGCCGTCGGCATTCTATGGATGCGAAAAATCGTGCAGATTCGCGTGTGACTTCGAGGAAACCTAAGGACCCATCATGAAAACCGAACAAGTCATCTTACTGGCGGTAATGTTTCTGATCGTTTTCTGCGGAGTGCTGCGAGCGCTGCAACTCGCACGCCCCGACGTATTGAAGCGACGCGTCGAAGGACTATCCGTGCCGCTGGCAGGATCGGCAACAGGGCACGGGCACGGGCAACGGCGATTTCCCTGAAGACAACAAGTGGGGCGAGCGTATTGCGCAAGTGTCCCAACGCATGGCGAAGCTCTCGCTGCCGAAAGACGACTGGGATCGATCCGCCCTTCGGCGCCGATTTATGTATACGGGTTTTCGGGGCGCGGCGGCACCCGCCTACTATTTTGCCGCGAAGACCGGGCTCGCACTCGCGCTGCCTGCTGCTTCACTGATCATCGCCGCCCCTCGATTCTCGGCCGGACATACGCTGGATGCCTTGTTCGTCTTGCTCGCCGCAGCAGCCATCGGGTTCTATGCGCCGAACGTCGTGCTGTCGCGGCTCACGTATTACCGGCAGCGTGCCATCATCGAAGCGTTGCCCGACGCCGTTGACTTGATGACCGTGTGCGTCGAAGCCGGGCTCGGCTTGGACGCAGCGATGTTGCGCGTCACCGAAGAGATCGGCTCCAAGAGCCCTGCATTGAAATCCGAGTTCGAACTCGTGCTGCTGGAGCTAAGGGCGGGCGCCGGTCGCGAAAAAGCGCTGCGCAACCTCGGGGCCCGCACGGGCGTCGAAGATGTGGATGCGCTGACGACGATGCTCATCCAAGCCGATCGGTTCGGCACCAGTATCGGCGACTCGCTACGCGTCTACACCGACAGCTTGCGCGCAAAGCGACGAATGAAGGCCGAAGAGCTTGCAGCGAAGATCGCCTTGAAGCTGCTTTTTCCCTTGGTCTTTTTCATCTTTCCGACGCTCATTGTCGTCCTTGTCGGTCCAGCCGTTATCCAAATTTATCGTCAGCTTTTGCCGACGATGTCGCACATGGCCGGAGGTTGAATGAACCAGTTCGGAAATAGCTCGGCTGCAAAGATGCCTTCGGCCGATAGGCGCTCGGCGGCGGAATTCATCCTACGCGGCTTGACCGCCACGGCGATAGGAGCATTCGCCATCTCGGCGATCTCGCACTGGCTTGCTGCACCCACGCGCATCACGCTACTCTTGATGGTCATTGCGAACTGCTTTACGACCGGTTTGGCACTCGTCGCGCGCGCACCGGCGCAGCGTGACTGGCGCCCCGCCGCATTGCTATGCTCACTAGGCGGCACCTACGGCTGCATCGCCTACAACTTGAATCCGGGCGCCCAAATCGTGCCCGAATTCGTCGGTGCGCTGCTGCAAATCGGCGGGATCGGGTGGCAGTTGTTCGCGAAGATTTCGCTGCAGCGTTCGTTCGGTATTCTTCCCGCGAATCGCGGGGTCGTTTCACGCGGCGCCTACCAGTTCGTTAGGCATCCTATGTATCTGGGCTACTTCTTAACCGATCTCGGCTTCCTGCTCACGAACTTCTCGCTCTTCAATCTTTCTATCCATGTCCTTCAATTGATGTGTCAGGTCAGCCGGATTAATCAGGAAGAGCATGTACTGGGCTCCGACCCAGCTTATCGGTCCTATCTCCAAGCTGTACGTTACCGCTTGATACCACTCCTGTTCTAACGCACAGAAATGAAATCGGGTCAGCAGCCGGATGAATAGGCGTAGTTCTTTGTCAGGCCCGGTTGGGCTCTCTCCGTCGGCAAGTTGCAAATCGAATCCCAGGTGGTCGTGATGATCGGAGCCAGCGGGGTGCCGAATGCATCTGTCTCGCTGACGACATGCCCTCGCGAGTTTTTTAATATATCGCGCTTCGTCTTTAAACGTGCCACTTCCGCACACAGTCGTGCCAATTCCCGCTGCTCCGCACTGACTGGCTTCGCGCCAGAACCACCGAGCTTGCCTACCCGTTCAGCCTTGACCCAGGTAGCGATTGATTGCGCCGGGCGCGAAGCGTCGCACCTACCGCGGCTATGCTCTGGCCAGTTTCGACCATCCGTACCGCTTCCTGACGCGCAATCCGTCTCAAGGCTGAGACATTTATTCCAATGCCTCATCGACTGGCTCCATGCCACCCCGCTGCATCAAAGCCGCGCCAGCTACAGCCATCGAGCGTTTCCCATTTTTCTCATTGCAAGCCCGTTTCACCAGAAACGTCTCAGCCACGCGACGATCTTTGCGTATTCAGATGCGTCATTGCTCGTCGATATGAGCGAATGCCCTGGAGATGAGCGCTGGCATAGCCATTGCTTCAATGCGGGACATAAAGTAGACGAAGGCAGCGCATGCCATCGTCGAAGCGTTTCGCACCATACGGGGAATCGACATGAAGCAAAAGGGCCAGCGCGGCATCGTCGCGGTAGAACTCGCATTCGTGCTACCGCTACTGCTAGCGGTACTGTTTGCCGTTTTTGAGTTTTCTTGGTTTATCTGCAATTACCTCATGCTGTCCAATGCCGCCGCCGTCGGCGCGCACGTTCTCGCGTCTGAGCGCGGGTACTCGAAACCCTATACCGATGCGCAGAACGCGATTTTCAGCGTCGTTAAACCGTTGACGGGAACATCGACGATCGTTGCATCGATCGGCGGCGTTAAGTGCAGCTCGGACTCTGCTTGTCAAACGGCGCTCGGCACGATGACCACCGCTCCCGCTGCCGGCACCGTCGCGACCGTTTCGCTTGCCTACGCGTTCGCTCCGATCCTCGACGTAAATTTTTGGAATCTGACTTCGATGCTACCCAAGCAGATGACAGCCAGCATGTCGGAGACAGTTCAGTAAGCGCGCTTCATGCAGACGGGAACACCGGGGGAAACACAAAATGAGACATCAAAAAGGTATTGCCGCAGTTGAAATGGCACTTGTTCTTCCATTCCTGCTGCTCGTTTTTCTGGGGATCGTGCAGTTTGGTTGGTTGCTGCTCAACACCGTATCGGTGGTGAGCGCGGGAGCGGAAAGCGCGCGTTTTTTCGCCTCGCAACGGGGGACCAGTACGCCTTATACGAGCACTCAGGCACAACTGCGGGCGGCAGCGGCTTTGTTAACGTCCGCGGGGCTGTCGATTGCAACGACGGTCGACGGCGTGCCCTGCACCAACGACACCGGTTGCGCGGCTGCGCTGGCGGGCGCATCGAGTCCGTCGGTGAATATACCGGCGACGGTAACGGTCACCTACAGCAGTTTTCAGCCGCTATTCACCGGAACCCTTTACAACCTGAATTCGATGATGCCTTCCGTACTGACATCGACCGCAACGGAACGGGTTCAGTAATGTTGGATCTCGCCACTTGGGAGTGGGAAAATGAAGCGCGGATTTTTGACAAGAAGGTTTTTGAAACGCGAGCGCGGAGTCATCGCGATCACGGTTGCACTTTCGCTGGTGGCTCTGATCGGCTTTGGCGCCCTCTGCGTCGATGGGGGGTATGTACTCTATAGTCAACGCCGCCTGCAGACGTCTGCAGACGCGGCTGCGCTGGCCGGTGCTGTCGATCTTTGGACAGATCCTTGGAATACCGCTCATAGCGACGCGCTCACGTATATGACCACTGGAAACAACCAATTGCCGAGCAACGTCACCGTCACGAGTACGGCGATCACAGGACTGACGCTCACAAGCGGTGTGCTGCCGTACAGCCAGGCGGCCTCTGGATACAACGGCATTCAGGTGGTCCAGCATGCCAACGTTCCCGTCTATTTGGGGCGGATTTTCGGCATTCAGACGATCCCCGTTTCGGTTACGTCGCGAGCCTCCGCGGGCGGCGCGGGCAACCCAGCGCAGTACAACGTCGTTATCGTTCTCGATACAACTCGGTCGATGAGCACGACCGTGGACAGCAATTGCGGCAACCTCACGAGGCTCCAGTGCGCTAAGAACGGCGCGCTGACGCTGCTGACCGGTTTGACGAACGCAGGAGACAACGTTGCACTGATGGCTTTTCCGCCGCAGCAAACGTCGTCGACATACAACTTCACTTGCTCAGGGTCGGCCGCCCAAATCGCCAGCAGCTACTCGCAGTCAACGGCAAGCTACGCCTATACATCGGCAAACAAAAACTCCGGCAGTTCCGGCTACCTCAACGGCAGCGGGCAGCCTAACTCGAGTTCGAGTCTTATCCAAGCACTCGGAGGCGGAAATTGCAGCGGGCTTCCCGGGCCCGGCGGGTTGGGGACATTCTATGCGCAGGCAATCGCAGCAGCCAACACTACACTGACGCAGATGTCGTCGACGCAAAGTCCTCCGGGACATAATGTCATCGTGCTGCTCAGCGATGGGATTGCAACCGCCGATACGTCGCAGTTAGGCAATACCTATAAACGTCTGAATGGCACGGAATGCCAAGCTGCGATCAACACTGCCGCTACGGCAAAATCCTCGGGCACGACGATATACACGGTCGCGTATCTTGGCGGAGAGGGAGTCGACGCCCCCCAATGCGGCGACGGCAACGACCGCCTCATGGCCTGTAATACCATGGAGGCCATTGCAACCAGCGCATCCGACTTTTTCTCGGACACCTGTACGAACGGGGCTGGCGGAACGGCAAAGCTCAACGCGCTTTTTGCGCAGATCGCCTACAGCCTAACGAAGCCGCGCCTCATCCCGCTTAGCGCAACCTAGGCGCCGGGGCACGGCTAGCACTCGCACGCAGCACCAGTCTCATGGCATAGTCACGGCAACCCCAACATAGAAACTATGAGGAGGTGCCGTGATACGCAAGACCCTCAACGCTTCCCGGCTACAGGAGGAAGTGAGCCGCCGCCTTCTTCGCATCCCCCAGATCGTCGAAGAGGGCGTCACGATCCGCGTGCCGCGGCCGCAGAAGCAAGATCTCGATGCGACGGGCTGCAATTGGACGATGAAGCACTTCGGCAACGCAGTGGGGTTCGAGCGGTTCGTCGACGAAGTCCTGAACGCTGCGCGCGCCGAATACAACTTGTCCGATGCGGACGATGCCAAGGACATCCGGAGCCTCTTCGGCGAATAGCGCCGGCCCCAGACACTATCGGATAGCGGGCACCGTTGCCTCGGCGGTGTCCGGGCCGATCCCGATTCGCTCGGCGCGATTACTACGAGTAACCATGCCTACTCGTTCCCTGCAACCCGATACGCTCTTGTCGGCCGTCGTCGGTCGAACCGCTCACGCGCTCGCGTGCGAGGCGCTGCGGCCGATCGAAACAATCCAAACGACCTGCGACGATAGCGGCATCCGCTTCGTCATCCGGCAGGTCTCGAGCTTGATCCACAAGCCGCAGGTGCCCGACACGCCCCGGCCCTTTGTCGATCCGTTCCTTCCGCACGACCCCGACCTATTCGTCGCCGACGTATCGGCCACGCATTTCGCGCTGCTCAATAAATTCAACGTTATCGATCATCACTTGCTGATCGTGACGCGCGCCTTCGAGCCTCAGGAAGCACTGCTGAGTCTCTGCGATTTCGCGGCGTGGTTCGCTTGCCTCGCGCAGTTCGACGGGCTCGGCTTTTACAATGGCGGACGCGAGGCCGGTGCGAGCCAGCCGCATAAGCACCTCCAGATCGTGCCGCTGCCGCTTGGCGTGGCCGGCCAAGCGCTGCCGATCGGCTCGCTGATCGACGCCGCGATCTTCGAAGGTGTGGTCGGCACCCTGCCGGGGATACCGTTTCGACATGCTTTCGTTCGGCTCCCGCCCGGACCGCCGGCAAGCGCGGCAGCGCATGCTCTCGGGTGCTACCGCGCGATGCTCGACGCAGTGGGGCTCGGAGCCGTGGATGTCGACGGCCGCGCGCACCAGTCGGGGCCTTACAACTTGCTCGTCACCCCAGGGTGGATGCTGCTCGTCCCGCGCTGTGCCGAGAAGGCGGACGGCATAGCCGTCAACTCGCTGGGCTTCGCAGGCTCGCTGTTCGTACGCGACATACAGCAGCTGGAGGCCGTGCGGCGAATCGGACCCATGACACTCCTGCGCCGCGTCAGCCTGCCGCGCCCTTAGCGCCGCATAGCCGTGCACTGCACGGCAAGCCGTATCATGACGGCGTTCCAAACCTTTCTCGAAGCGTGATCCGCCCCATGTCTGCCCTTATCGTTTCTCCGAAGCGGACGTTCGCCGTTCGCGCCGCGCTTGCCGCGCTCGCATTGGCCCTTTCCGCTTGCGCGGCGAACCCTCCGGCCTCGCAACACGCTTACGTCGATCCTATCGGCCTGTTCCCGATGGCGGATTACGATCAGAACGTCGACCATTGGATCGATCCGGCGGGCCAGTCGTACGACACCGCGTTTTTGAGCGCATCGGAACAGCGCGCGCATTGGCGTGCCTATCTCGCACACTATTTCGGCATGGGCGAGCACGATGCGTCGCCATGGAATCCTGCGTTTATTGCCAATCAGCTTTACGGTCAGGGCGGCGCCGATATCGTCGACTTGCAGTTGCGGCGTATCGGCAACTACGACAACGAAGGCAAACCCGCTCGCGCGATCGGGTACGGACAGAATTTCCGTCCGCATACGGGCCGATGGATCGACGACATCGAACGCAATATGAACCTGCAGCAGTTCGGGCAAGCGCCGCACTATGCGCCGAACGCGCGGGCGATTGCGACCGATGCGCTGCTCGTGCGCGAATTGCCGACGATGGATCCGTCGTTCTACTCGCATCGGCTCGCGGGACAAGGCTATCCGTTCGACAATCTGCAGATCTCATCGGTCCGGCCCGGCACGCCTCTTTACGTGCTCGGCCACAGTGTCGACGGCGCGTGGGACTACGTACAAACACCCGATGTTCAGG
Source organism: uncultured beta proteobacterium (assembly GCA_963838695.1). Taxonomy (GTDB): domain Bacteria; phylum Pseudomonadota; class Gammaproteobacteria; order Burkholderiales; family Burkholderiaceae; genus Trinickia. The sequence goes on from CAWIRZ010000006.1 coordinate 106,356, forward strand.
GGTGGGTACAGGCCCACGGTGTCGGCACGGTTGACGATGCGTTCGTTTCGACCTGGGCGCATCGTCCCGGCGATGCGTGGGGCGTGGTGACGGTCGCCTCGTTGCCTGTCAGCGATACGAGCGGCACGTTTCGATTCGATGCGACGATGGGAACATTGCTGCCGATGGCGGCGAATACGGCGTCGGCCTCCGTGCAGGTGCCGGCATCGGGTGCGGCGCGCTTGCATCGACACGCGGTCCTTGTCCCCGCTCGCGATATAGACGGCCGGGCCGTCATCCGGCAAGCGCTGTTGGACGATACCGGCGTTGCGCCGGCGCCCATCGCGGCGACGCCGCATCATTTGGCGATCCTAATGGAATCGTTGATCGGGCGGCCCTACGGATGGGGCAACATGAATTTCTACAACGACTGCTCCTCCGAGCTGCAAAGCATATTTGCCGCGTTCGGCGTTCTGTTGCCGCGCCATTCGTCGGCCCAGATGACGGCCGGCGACATGACCGACCTGACGTCGCAAACGCCCGCGCAACGGCTCGCGTATTTGATGGAACACGGCAAGCCGATGCGGACGCTGATTTATATCGGGGGACACGTCATGCTGTATTTGGGCAACACGACGCGTGACGGGCAGACGGTGCCGCTCGTCTATCAGGATATTTGGGGGCTTTCGCCGGCAGACAACAGCCGCCGCGCGGTGATCGGCGGCTCGGTCATTTTCCCGCTGCTGGTGCGGATCCCGGAGGATCCGAGCTTGCAATCGCTCGCCGCGACGCGCGTGTTCCAAATCAGCGTGCTCGGTATGCCGACGGGCGCGGCGCTGCCGTCCAGCGAGGAGAATCCGGCGAGTTGAGCGCGGCCCGCCCTATGCTTCGACTGACGTGCGAAGCGCCAACAACCGGGCGGCCCGATTCGCTTTCGAAAGGATGCACACCATGAACTCATCGCTCAAGACTCGACCGATGCTTTGCGCCCTAGCGTTATGCCTCGCCGGCTGCACCATGGGCGGCATGCCGCCAGGAGCCCCGCGCGCGCATCTCACCCCCACGCAATGCAGCGACCTCACGGCGCTCCGCAACCATGCGCCTCTCACGCGCAAGCGTAACGCGAGCGAACTGGCCGCACTGGAGGAAGCCGGTTATCGGCCGTCGCTATTCTTCGATCCGTACTACCCCGAGGATTTGCAAGTGGCCCAGCAGCGCGTCGATTACTGGTACCAAACCGAATGTCGGCCGGCGGGGTCTAGCTGAGCCCGCCGAACCAGCTAAACCGGCTGAGCCGGCCGGCCGAACGAGACGAGGACCGGCGCGCGGGTTCGTGCACGACCGCACGTCCATTTGGCGCGGCAACAGACTTTACACACTGTTACCCCGCGCCCGCGTACAGCCGATTGGGCTTTCCCTATACTCCGATCCGCAACTGATTTATTTGCGCTTTGCGAGCGCCTAATCGACACGCGAAATTCAATGAAACGCCCCACGCTGACCCAAACCGCCCTCCTCGTTCCGCTCATTGCGTTATCCGTTTCGTCGCTCAGCGGATGCGTCGTCCCGGGCCCGTACGGAGCCTATGGTTCGCAACCGCAGTACGCGCAGCCCGCTTATGCTCAACCGGGCTACGGGCAGCCCACCTACGCGCCGCCCCCGCAGCCCGCCTACGCGCCGCCGCCCGAGCCAGGCTACGGTCAAGCCGGCGGCTACGGCGAACAGTACGGCACGATCGCGGGCATTCGTCCGATCGGCGGCGCGACGAGCCCATCGGGCGTAGCGGGAACGCTTGTCGGCGCGGTGGTAGGCGGGGTGCTCGGCAATCAGATCGGCCGTGGCCACGGACGCGATGCGGCCACTGTCATCGGTGCGCTAGGCGGCGCGGTGGCCGGCAACCAGATCGGACAAAACATGGGAGAGCCTGCCGGTTATCGTGTGGATATTCAGTTGAGCGACGGCAGCATGCGTTCGTTGGATATGCAAACGCCCGGCGATTTGCGGCCGGGCGATCGCGTGCGTATCGACGGCAATCAGATCTCTCGGTATTGACCATCGGCAGAGCCGCCAGAGCGCGGCTTCGCTGTTGGGACGGCGATCGGCATACGGGCGGACGTTTCCCCGAGTTCGAGGATGCGATCCACGACGTCATCGCCAACACGCATCGGCGCGAGTGGTTTTCGCTCTACCGCACGACCCCGCCGATCGGCGACTACATGAACGTGAAAGGGTGTGCTTCGCGGGAACTTCCGCATTCATCCAGTCGGTCGTTTTGGAGAAAGCGACGGTTGCATCACGCTCACGCATCCGACGCAGTTCGAGCAATTGCGAGCCTTCCTGCATTCGCAGAAAACCGAGAAAATTCCCGGACCGAGCTTCTCTATTTCGGAAACGTGATCGTCCAATGAAGCGATTTTTCGTGTCGCTCATCGCGGCGCTCGTGCTCGCGCTCCCGATCGCCATCGCGATCGGCCGCAGTCCATGGTTCGGGCAGTGGATGACGCACGGCCGCGGCTGGGACGCGTTCGATCCGTTGCTCAACTTTTTTGGCGTGGTAGGCGCCGAGGGCGAAGGCGATGTTGTGGTCAATACGTTGCTGGTCGTCTCGTTCGTTCTGTCGTTTGCGCTCGTATGGTTCGCATTCGGCGCCGTCACGAGAGCTCGGCAGCATAAAGTGAAGTGATTGCAATATCCTTGTCCAGCGACGCCGACAAGATGGCTTGGAAAAACGAACCGGGCAACCTGCAATGAAGATCAATGACGGCGAGCCCCGTGCGCTCATCAAGGCCGCGGATGAGGCGTTATACACCGCCAAAGCCAAGGACCGAAACAAAATCGCCGCGTTGGGGTCGTTGTCGGAATGACCACCGGCTGAGCTTGTTTTCGTCGCACAGGGTTTCCATCACCTGCGGCACGTTGCACATCCGGCACCCACTGGACTGAAAAAAAATGGCCCTGCAAAGCACGATTCGGAGTCGTTGGTCGATTCCCAATTGGCCGCAAAAGCGGCGTGCGCTGCGCCACTCGGCGCTGAGCCTGCCTCCGCTGTGCTTAGCGGCCGCACTTTACAGTCATGGCTCTGCTGAGCGACGTGCCAACGCTGCGGGGTGAGCCCGCAGCGTTGGCCGCGCGGGCAGCGGTGCGCGCGTTCTTCCACCATCGCGACGCCGTGTCCGTGCTCGAACATGCGGTGAGCGGGCTAGGCTTCGCGCTTATCGGGCTGTTCGCGCTGCAGGTCTACTACTGGATCGACGCGTTCCCGAGTGCTGAGCAAGCGCCGGTGCCGCACTGGTTCCGCGCGCTCTGCAGTCTCGCCGTGGGCGGGGTCATCGCGGCGCTGGCCTGGAAACTTGCGTACCCGGGTCACCATCTGTACGCCGCACTGATCGCGTTCGTTGCGGCGTGCGCGATGCTCAATTGCGATGGCGTGGTCCGCCGAGCGGCCCGCGTGCGGCCGGGCTGGACCAAGTTCGGCAAGTCGCGCCAAGTCCCCGCCGTTCACGGCAGCATTCGTTGGATGGCTGGTATCTACAGTGGAGCAGTCAGTCAGTGTGGCTGCTCAGGGGCGGCTGGTCGGTCGAAACGACGTTTCTGCGAGCACGAGTTGCAGCAGCCAAATAGTCATGAAACGTCTCGGGAAAGTGCGACCGACGCACTACGCCGTGATGACCGTGACGCCGCGCGCCAGGTTCGCGAGTGCCAGGCGGAACGACGCGGCCGAGACCGGCTCGGCTAGGGCCGCCGGCTCACGCATCGCCGCTCACTCGCGGCTGCGCGATCGAGCGGTCCCCCCCTCGGCGACGCGGTCGACCCAACCTCGGTAGAACGCGCGGTACTTGAGCACGAGCTTGTCGTACCGGCTGTACGCGCCGCCGCCGTCCGGCTTCATCCCGTTCCAGATTTTGACGTCGTACCCCGCGGCCTGTCTGGTCTGCAACCCGAACAGCACGAAGTCTCTCGCGCGGCGCAGGGGACCGCCCACCTTCTTGATCGAAATGAGCATGTGCATGACGTTTTTGCCGTCGCTCACCGGCGTCACACACTGGAGCAACTTGTATTTGACGTCTCCGTCCAGGGCGACGGTCATGACGCACCCGCCGGGGTAGCCATCGAAGTGCAGGTTCATCTGCGACATACTCAGGCCGAGCGCGCGCGACAACATGCCGAGGGGCCCGAAGTACCGGTCCACGGTGAAGTCGATCCCGGCACCGAACCACGCGCCCGCCCGGGCCAGCGATTCGACCTCAGGCCACTGGCGCCAATCGTCGAAGAGCTTGAGCTCGAAGGCCCTGATCGGAAGCTCATGCACGGGGTTCGCGTGCTGCGCGTCGTAGAAGTTCTCGACGATCCGCAAGACCGCCGTCGTCGTCTCGAACGCGAAGTGCAGGTGCATAAAGTCGCCGTTCTCGACGTCGGCCGCGGCGATTTCGGGCAGCGGGTGCAGCGGCTGCGGGGAGCCATACCAGACCCACACGTAGCCATATCGCTCGGCGGCGACCAAAGTCGGCTGGCGCGCCCCGCGCGGGACAGGCTCCAGCCGGCGCACCTCCGGGCTGTGGCCGGGGATGTTAACGCACTGGCCCTGCTCGTCGTACTGCCAGTGGTGAAACGGGCACTGGATGCATCCGTCCTTGACCCGCCCGTCAGCCAGGTTCGCGCCGAGGTGCGAGCAGTGGCGGTCCATCACCACGGCCCGGCCCGTCGCGCTGCGCCACGCCACGCACGGACGGCCGAAGAGCGTCAACCCGGTCGGCTTTTCCTTGAGGTCGTCCGAGCGCATTGCAACGTACCAGCTCGCCGCCAGGCGCGTGGTCGCGTCGTACACCCCCTGGGCGTGTTCCTTCCCCGGGGGATGCTCCTCGGTGCCCACTAGATCCGCTTGATCCAATTGAATGTCGTTCATCGTTTTCGTGCTGGTGTTGGCCGACTACTTCAGCGCCAAGCCGATGCGCGTCGTGACGTACGCCCTGAGCAGCGCGAACATCGGGTTATAGTCGAAGTACTTTTTCACCTCTGCCGGCGCGCTGGTTTGCGTCCAGTGCAACAGCTTCATCGCCGGCAGCAGGCTGTACTTCGAGTTGTTGAGCTGCGGCTTGGCCCCGGTGATGCAGTACCCGAAGCCGAACATCGGCCTGGCGAAGTCTCGTTCGTCGATGAGGGCGTGAATCCGTGCCGCGGCCTCCTCGGCCGGCTTGAGCCCGGCGCTCACGGCCTCGACCTCGGCTTTGGCGTCGTTGAACAACTGGTAGTACCCCTCCATGTCCGCGCACAGGTACCCGAGGTACGGGGGGTCGTTGTCGAGGTGATCGAGGTCGCCCTCGTCACGCGACGCGCGGAACCTCGCGTGGGCTTGCACGAGCCGGAACTGCCCGAGGATCGTGCCGACCGCCCACAGCCTGTGGAACGCGTCCCACAGGCGAAAATCCGAGAACGCCGTGTAGCAGCAGCTGACGAAGTCGTCGTTGTGATCCAAAAGCTTCTGCTGCAGGCGCTCGATGTACTCGAAGCGCTCGGGGGAGAAGTCGTCGTCGCGCAGCGCCTTGATGAGGCGCGCCGCGAGCGCGTGGATCGTCACCGCGGTGTTCTCGAGCCCCCGGGAGAAGAGCGGGTCGATGAAGCCGTTCGCGTGCAGCATCAGGCAGTAGCGGGCACCGACGCAGGCGCTCGACGAGAATTGCAGGCGGTCGGTCTTGACCCAGTCGCGCACCGGCACGGCGTCCCGGAACTGCTCCCCGATGCTCGGAAACCGCGCGAGGAACTCGTCGAATTCCTGCTGCGCGGAGATGTCCGTTTTCGGGTAGACACGCGGGTCGAGCTGCAGGCCGACGCTCACCAAGTTGTTGGTCGACCGCGGGTGGTTGTTGAACGGAATCACCCAGAGCCAGCCGCCCTCGAACATGTGGTGCAAGGTCCCCTCGTGCCAGCGCCAGCGCTGCCCCTTGACCTTGAAGATGTCGTCGAACGGCTTGACGCCGAGCATGTGCGTGTAAAGGCTGCGCGAGTGCGTCTTGAAGCGACACGGCTCTTCGCGGAGCTTGAACTTGGTCGCGAGCGGCGCGCGGGGTCCTCCGCAGTCGATCATGTACCGGCCGGTGAACCGATCGCCTTGGGCGGTGGTCACCGCGACGCCGTCTTTGTCGGCGTGGTATTCGGTCACGTTCGTCTTCTGGCGGACCGTGCAGCCGTACTTAATGGCAGCTTGCAACAGGTAGGCGTCGACGTCTTGCCGGTAATAATGGCTCTCCGGACCCCACGGCAGCTCGGGAATGACGCACTGTGTGAACTCCTTCGGGTCGTGCTCCTGGCCGGGCTTGTGGAACACGAAACCGAAGTTGCGCTTGATGCCCGTGCTCGACGCGACGTAACGCTGGGTCGCGTAGAACGACGTGATGTGATCGAGCTCCGGTATGCCGTAGCGATCGGCGATGATGCGATTCATAAGAGACGTCTCGGGGATCGACGATTCGCCGATCGTGAACCGCGGGTGCGACGACTCCTCGATGATCAGCACGCGAAACTGGTGTTTGGCCAGGATGGCCCCCATCTGGGTGCCGGACATGCCCGAGCCGAGGATGATCACGTCGAAGTGGTTGCTATCGTGCCCGTTCGCGGGGCTCTTCTGAGTCATGGGGGTAAGCTCTCCTTGTGAGATGGAACACATGGCCGCACGCGTCAGACGTCAGGGCTCGTCGAGCGCGGCCCGGAGGCGCGACCGCGCGGCACGCGTAAGCGTGAGTAGATCGCCGAGCATGCTGGGCGCGTACCCCCCACTGCCTATCGTGGGGCCGCTTCGTCCGGCTTCGTACGCCCGCTCCGCCAATTTGAGGTGAGGCGCCCGGAAGCGCAGCAGGACCTCGAAGACCCGGTCGAGGGCCGCCAGCCCGGCCCCGACAGGCCCGCTCCGCGCGCTGACCGCTTGCGCCTCGCCGAGCGCGCGGTCGACGAGCGCAGGTTCCCCAGCGAACCGAGCGTAGACCGCCCTGAACTCGGGAAGCACGTAGGGCAGGTACGTCTCTTTGAATTCTCGATAAGCTTGGTGATCCGATTGCGAGCCCCACAGAACGTGCTCCAGCACGAAGAGGGGCATTTCTACGGCACCGGGGCCGAGGTAGCTCTGGCCGCCGACGCGAATCGGTTCGTAGAAGGGGCGGAGTTCGTCGTAGAAGACCTGCACCGAAATGAAGCGGTAAGCGTAAACGATCGATTCGACTATTTTCTGAAGATAGGCCGCTAGCTCGTCGCACCCTTGTGCGAACGCGGGCGACCGCAGGGACACGTCGGACAGCTCGACGGCCACTGCGATGGCCGCCTCGAGGGCCGCCATCGAGATGCGCACGCTCTCGAGCAGGTGCGCTTCGTCGCGGAGCCCGGTGTAGCTCCGCTGCGCGTCGGCCGCCGCCGGGTTCCAGACCGTCACATGCAGGAGCGTCTCGCGCGGCGGCAGGTCGGTTGCGCGCGCCAAGTCGAGCAGCACCGGCTCGAGCCCCGGCATCACGTCCGTGGGTTCGTGTCCGTGCCGCTTGAGCGACCCCAGGAAGAACCCGATGTCCCGCATCGCGGCGGCGGCTTCGACGAAGCCCCAGCCGGAGGACACGCCGCGCGCCGGGAGGAGCTCGCGCAACAGGCCAACGATGCCGGGCACGTCCTTTTTACGGTTCAGGCCCGGCAGCTGTAGAACGCGCGCCCGCGCCTGCAGCGGATCGCAGGCCGCCACCGCAGCGTGCGCGGCCGCAGAAGCGCATACCCGGTCCAAGGCGCGCTCCACTACAGCATTTCCTGCGCCGCGAGCGTCGGCCCGCGCTGGCTGCGAGACCGCCCCGGGTCGCCCTCACGCAGCGACCGCAGGTAGTCGTAGTTCGTCGGCAGGCTCGTCTGCAGGCGCTCGGCCTCGCGCCGGATGCGGGCGAACATCGCTTCGGCCTTATCGATCGATTCCGGTCGGTGCCGCAAGAGCGGCAGCGACCGGTCGGGCAGCATGCCCAAGCCGGCGAAGATGCAGTAGTAGTTTCCGTTCAACCAGAAGTTCTTGAACTCGTAGTCGAACGTCTCGTAGTACGTGGAATCGTCGAACGACGTGGTGGTCAGCGGCAGCCCCGCCTTGTAGCGCTGAACCTTCTCTTTGATGGCGTCCGAGAGCCGCAGGTCGTGCCGGTTCGCGAGCCAGAACGGCGTGTCTTCGCGCGACGTGGTGAAATAGTGCGCCTGGACGAAATCTCGGCAGTCGTCGAACATGTGGACGATCTCGGCGTTGAACGCGTCGGTCAACCGCGGGTCGAACGAGGTATCGGGGAAGTGCTTCACGAGCTGGTAAAGCGCCGCGTAGATGAAGTAGATTCCCGTCGATTCCAGGGGCTCCAAAAAGCACGACGACAGCCCGATAGCGATGCAGTTGTTGACCCACGCCCGCCCGTTGCGCCCGACCCGGAACTTGATATGGTTGAGCGGCTGCTTATCGGAGAGGCCCCAGAGGTCGAGGAAGTCGGCGGTGGCCTGGTCGCGCGAGGTGAACTTGCTCGAGAAGACATAGCCGCTGCCGAACCGGCCCAGCATCGGAATCTTCCAGGTCCACCCCGAGTTCATGGCGATCGCGGAGGTGTACGGCTCGATGCCCTCGCGCGCGTCCTCGTTGGGCACGGCGCTGGCGACCGCGCTGTCGCACAGCAGGTAGTGGGACATGTCAATGAAGGGCTCCTTCAGCGCCTGGTTGATCAAGAGCCCCCGCATGCCGGAGCAGTCGATGAACAGATCCGCCTCCAGCGTCCGCCCCTCCTTGGTGGACAGGCTGGAGATGAAGCCGCGGTCGTTCAGGTGAACCTGCACGACCTCGTCGACCACGCGGGTCACCCCGCGTTCGATGGCCCAGCGCTTCAAGAAATCGGCCACCAGGTGCGCATCGAAGTGCCACGCGTGGGACATCTGACGGGTGCCGTCGGGCAGGCACGGTGCCAGCTTGCCGTCGAGCGCCCCGGTCTGCGGGTAGCAAGCGTAGGCCATCGGCTGCTGGAAGCCCTGTTCGCGCTTGCGCAGCCAGTAGTGGGTAAGCGGCACGCCGTCGCAGTTCGGCACGTTGCCGAACAAATGGTAGAAGTTATCGTCTCCCGAGCCGTCGGAAGACTTCCTCCAGTTTACGAACTTGATGGCGGCCTTGAACGCGCCGTTCACCTGGGGCATCCACTCCCGCTCCGGTATCCCGAGGAAGTCGAAGAAGACCTTCTGCAAACTCGGGATGGTCGCCTCGCCCACGCCGATCCGAGGGATCGCCTCAGACTCGACGAGCGTAATGTTCGCCTGCTGCTGGAGCGCCCGGACGAGGTACGAGGCGGTCATCCAGCCCGCGGTGCCGCCGCCCACGATAACGATATTCTTGATGGGATTGCTCATAACACTCTTTTCAAAGGATTTAAAACCTGAATGGGATAGTGCGTATGCGTAGTGCGCGGCGTACTCGGCCGGATTCGGCGGCAACGCGCCGCGTAGGCTTTGCGACCTTGCGCAACGTCCAGAAACTCTATTGCACATTCGTCTGATTAATGATTTAAACGACCTTACTCCGGCGGGCGGACGGCAGCCAACTCAGTTACAAACGGAAACACCTGAAAACCGTTTCATGGCGAATAACGTTAAGTCTTTCTGCGAAATAATGCTTTTTGGCTTAATCCGCAAATATGGATGGAGCGAACTTGCTTAATGAGTGCCAGAGAGGCGCTAGCTCGCAACCGCATGCGTGGTGCTTATTCAAATCACTTAAGGAGCGCTTGGGGAAGGGGCTGCGGGTGTTGCGGTTCGCAAATTCCGCCAAGGGTGGTCACAAACTGCGCTAGCGAGAAATTTTTATTGTTCTATATGCGGTTTAGGTTGATCACGGTATACCGCTTGTGTTGTGGCGATTAAATTCCATTAGCAACGCTTTCTTGTGGAGACGCTATGGCTCAGTCGACCACGCAGCGCCTAAAGGTCACGCAGCATTGATACCGTTAGCGAGGTGATCGCGCGCGCCATCGCCAGCATCTGCTGTTTCGGCCGCGAGGAAGCCGAACATACGGTCGACGTCCTTTTCGATCTGGTCCTTGTCGTTGCGCATATACGGGCCCATCTGCATGTTCTCGACGGTCGACAGGTGCGCAAAGATGCCGCGCCCTTCCGGCACCGTCGCGAGACCGCGCTTGAGCAGCTCGTGCGCGGGCAGATCCTTGATCGACTGGCCCATGTACTCGATATCGCCCGCCGAATACGCTTTCAGGCCCGTGATTGCCTTCATCGTCGTGGTCTTGCCGGCGCCATTCGCGCCGATCCGCGTGACCAGTTCGCCCTGCCCGACTTCGAGGTCGATGCCTTTGACCGCCTGGATGAGGCACGCATACGCACGCTCGGCGAAAACGTGTCGCTGAGCACGATGGGGGCAGTCCTGCCCGGTGCCGGCGTGTCCGGCGCGAAGGTCTACTCGACGCACAACGGAGTCTTCGACTTCGTGATTCCGTTGTTCTCCACGCGTGACGGCAGGTTGCTCCCCATCATCCACTCTCTGCGCGGGTCACTTCGATTCCATCCGCGCAAGCGCAAGGTGAGCCGGTCGATAACAGACCGATCGGTCTTCTTGGGCCGGCCCCTGCGCCGCCGAGCACCATTTTTTCCGACCTGTCCAAATTGGCCATCGCGTGCTGACCCCGCAGCGAGGCATAGAACGAGAAGCGGCCGGGCAGGTTCTGCACGCGGGCCAGCGTGTAGTTGAGCTTGTGGTAGCTGCCTTCGGTGTCGTGTCCTGCGATATCGAGCGCCCGGGTTTGGGCGTCCGGCGCCAGATTGCCGGCCGCGAGGGCCACGCTCCAGGCCGTAAACCCACCGCCGCCGAAGTGATCGAGGTGATCGCCCGATAGGCCCAGATTCACGACGTTGACGACTTTCTTCGACGAGGTCGAGGCGGCATCGATGTCGTCGGTGAGCGACTTGTGGTCGAAATCGAGTTGGGCGTTGAGGTTAAACACGCGGCTGCGCACGAGCGGATGGAGCAAATAGAGACTGCTGATGTAAGCCGTGCCGTGCGCGCCGAGCGAATCGAAGTCGCCGTGGAGCCGGTAATGCATCGCCGAGAAGGCGGCGCCCAGTTGCGTGCCGACCGAGTTGATCGGCAGTTGGTAGGCCGCACGTCCGTACTCGAGACCGCGTGAGAGGACGGTGTCGACGCCGAGGGAGTCGCCCAAATGCAGCGGGCTTGCCAGCGCGACGTTGCCGTCAAGACGTGGCTGGCCGGTGAAGCGGTTGCCATAGTTGTCGACGCCGATGCTGCCGCTCACGGGCGCCGTGCCGGCCACGCGCACATCGAGATCCGTCGTGCCGACCGAAGCCCCCGGGCTCAGGGTCGATGTCACACGTGCGCCGGGCAGATCGTTGAGCAGCAGCAAGTCTCGTTCGAGATCCGGCCCGCTCAAGGCCTCGCCTTCCTTGATCGACGCGAGGCGGGCGGCGACGCGCGACCGAGCGATCCGCGAGCTGTCTTCGATCGCGATCTTGCCCACACGGCCTTCGAGGACGGCGATTTCCACGTCGCCGTCCTTGATCTCCTGCGCCGGCAGATAGGCGCGCGCGAGCAGTCGGCCATGCTCGCGGTAGTAACGCGTGATGCGCTGGGCCAGTTCGTCCAGCTGCGCAACCGTGCGCTCCTGACCGATCGCATCGGCGACGAGCGGTGCCAGCGTGCTTTCCGGGTAGGTCGCGTTGCCGGTGAGGCGAATATGCTTGACGACGATTTTCGTGGTCGTGTCGAGCTTGAGCGCCGGCCGCGCCGGAGCCTCGGGCAGCGCCTCTGCCGGGCGCGGCACCGGCTCGGGGGCCGGCGTAATGGTGTTAATCAGTGTGCCGGCGTCGGGCACCGGCGCCGCTCAGGCGGAGCTGACGGCTAACGCAATGGTCGGCACTGATAAAGCGGCTCGCAGACGACGCGACGCGCGGCGATTTTCCCCGTATTTTGATGACACGCTAGCTTCCTTCTCTTGTTGGTCTTGTCCCGCCGGGTACTGATCGTTTTTATCGGCGCCATGCGCCCTGCAGGTCGAGCGCGAATGTACCCTGGGTCAATTTCGATGCGCTTGACCGTCCGTCTCAGTTTTTTGAGATAGGGCGAAGCACTCCGACGCCTTGGAATGAAAGTACCCCAATCTCTTCTCGCTCCGCGAACGACAAGTACCTTCCGGATAAGGGGTTCGACATGAAAAGTGGCATGCCGCCATTATGACGAAACCAGCGAGTGCCCACCGCCTGCGACACGCCAACCGCCTCTGCAGCCTTCTCGCTTGTAATGCCTGTCGCGATTTGCTCCCAGAATCGCCGCTCGATCTCACGGCGATGCGACGGCGCACCTAGCGAGCGCATCGCTGCTCGCCCCGTCAACTTATACATCCACCCCGCTGGTCGTCCCATAAACACCTCCTCGATCAAAGGTGTTGCGACGACCGGTTGAATCCGCCCAATACGCCAGCCACGACTTCCAGCGAAAGCTGGCGGAATATGGCATGCGCTGCTCGATGAGCCGTAAGGGAAACTGCTGGGACAATGCGCCGACGGAGAGCTTCTTCAACAGCTTGAAGAACGAACGAGTGCACGCTACACGTTACCGCACCCATCAGGACGCCGCAGCGGACTTGTTCGAATACATCGAAGTGTTTTAGTCAAAGGGATTCAACAACCGAACCCCTGTTCCTGCAAAATCATCGACGTTGCGCGTCACAACGGTCAGGTCATGAATCAAAGCCGTGGCCGCAATCAGTTTGTCCAAGGCATGCTCTGGATGAGGCACCCGGAGTCGTCCCCATAGCTGCCCGATTTCTTCGTCTACAGACAGAACATTTTGGGCATAGTCAGCCATGATTGCCCCGAGCCAAGTTTCGAGGATCGTCGCCTGCTGCGTGTCGCCCCTGTGGCGGATCAACTCAACTCCACGACGCAATTCCGCAACAGTAACCACGGACAAGTAAATATCGCTGTCCTCTCGCATTGCTTGGCGGAAGAAGGCACGCACCCCTTTGTTCGCGCGGTCCCGCTTTCTGACCTCGCTGATAACGTTCGTATCAACCAAATACACGCGATGCCTCGCCGTCATCGACGCGCTCAAAATCCGAATCCGAACCAACGTTTGGAATCCCCGTCAACACTTCCGCGAAGCTTTTACGCTTGGGCTTCCGCAGAGCCTTTGCCAGTATTTCGCGATGCTCGGCTTCGGCGCTGCGGCCATGAGCAGCGGCCAGCTCGCGCAAACTCTGGACCAAGCTGTCATCCACGTTGCGCACCAAAAGATTTGCCATTGCAGTAACTCCTGTGATGTTGCTATCAATGCTAGCACAAGGGCGGAGGGATCGTGGGCGTTGCTGTGCTATGCGGCCGACCTTGGCTCAATCTGGGATATCGATATCGACGAGATGCGCCACTTCAGACGGGAGCATCCTGCCGAAAAAAAGAATATGCGTCATGACGAGCCGCATAACGGTCCGGCTGGAGAGGAAGAACCCACGTCGTGAGTGCCAGAAGCGCCATAGGAAGGTTCAGCAGCCGCGGCAACCACAGCAGGCGAAATCTGGGGACGACGGGCGTGTGGTCCATCACGACCATGAGGTGATATCGCATAAACTCGAAATGATCATGCATCCAATCATGGGCTGGCCCCGTGACCAGCGTGACTACAAACCGGCCCGCAATGGCGCCGCACGCATCTCCGGCACACGGCTAGATCCGGGGCAGCAGATCGCCGAGCATGAGCCCTTCCATCGGAGTCGATGCTACTGCCAGGCCAAAAACACCTGTCATCGCGAACGCAAGAGGTTTCATCGCATCCAGCATCTTGTCCCCCACCTGCAGCAGATATTTTTTTGTTGACGCCCGCCGGGTAATGAGTCGGCTGCATTTTCTATCGCTTGCCTTACTTGCCGAGATCGCGTCTGTGATTTTTGCGTGCATCGGCGTGTTATCGCTGCCCGGGACGCCTCTGCCGCACCTAAGGCGCGACGGCGCGGAAATATGGTTCACGAGTTCCGCTGTGTTACTGGCGTCCGATCGCGGCGACTACTTCCGGCGCCGCTTCAGCGGGCGATAGCGCTCGCTGTCGTAAGCGGTTGTGACGGTATAGCCGTCGCGCTTTCGGATTTTGAGGAAGAACAGCACGGGAGAAAAGCCGGGCTCACCGCCGCAGGCTTCGGTGTGGTTCTCGCGCACGCGCACCAGGAAATAGCTCCCTTTATCCGCCGTATCAAACAGCAGGCACTCGGTCTTGTTCTTCGACAAGACATAGTCGCGCGTGATGTCGGCCGCCGTGGTGGCCGCCTGACTGCCGGTGTGAACTGCTTTTCCGCCCGCCCAGACGTAGCAGCTGACCAGCAGCGCAGCGATGGCGATCGCGCGGCGCATCATTGATGGGCCCCCTTGGTGTCGTATTGATCCAGCTTGTGTGCTCGGATGATGCTGTTCAGCTTGTGCGCATAGATCGGGTCCGTCGCGTAGCCGTTGCGCGCAAGTGCGACGGCGAACTGGGAGCTACTGGTATGCAGGAAGCAGGTTCGAAAACGCGGGTTATTGCTCAGCATGTCCGCGTAGTCATCGGCGGCGTCCTGGTAGCTGCCGTACGCCCGAAACGGGGCTTTGATTGTGATGGCCTTGCCCTTGATCACCTCGTGGGTCGTGAAGGTGGTGCTGTCCCCGGAGGGCGCATGGCCTTTCACTCCGAAATAGGCGTTCGAGACGACGGCACGGCCCCAACTGCTTTCCAGTGCGGATTGCGCGAGCACGACACCCGCCGGGACGCCGTACTTGCGCTGAATCGCCTTTGCGTCAGCGAGGTGTTCCTCTATAAAGGCACGCACATAGGCCGGATCCTCGTGATGCTTCGTGGCACGGTGGTGCGCGCTGTGGTGAGGCGACGTGGGAGCGCGATGAGTGGTCGGATGCGACATGGGGTTGCCTCGGTAGTCATTGTAATGATCGGACAATAGCGGAGGTTGCCACACGGTCGATCGTGCCCGCAAGGGCATTGCACGCGCTCTTGAAAAGTTCGGACTGATCAACTGTCAATCTTGACAGGGCAAAAGGCAACATCAGCGCCTGGGCGCACTGTGCGCAGTGCCCCGATCGTCGCGCTCGCCCGCATTGGCACGGGCCCCTATCGCATCGACTGCTGTGACGGGGCGAGCGCGACCCGCTTACGCCGCGACTGCAACGCACGCTCGAGCTGCTGCGCGGCGCCGCGCTTCGCCGAGCCTCGCGCTAACTAGCCGTTGGACTGGTTGCGCTACGGCGCATATGGCTGGATATCATGACGAAAACCGCGGAGGCAACGATGTGCTACTCGGCTCAGATCAAAGCGGACTACCAGCGATTCGTGCGAACGTTTGGCGCCCGTCTCGACCTGCAGGAGTTCATTCGACTCTATTGGGAGCGTGAGCAGGGCCGGGCTGTCAAGATTCCAAAGGCCGTCGACGCGCTCTTCGAACAACCGCAATCCGAAGACGAGCAACGCATCAAGGACATGATCGATCGGTTCAATCAACTGCAGGCGAGCAAGCTCGAGGCGCAGCTATTCGCCCAGCGCAAGCGCCTAGCCGACGCGGAGCGGTCACTGCAAGCCAAGGGGACAAAAGCCGCGGCCGAAAGCAAGCGCATCGCGACGGATAAGGTCGATGCCCTACTGCGGCGTTCGGACGATCTTCGACGCACCGAGCCGAAGGAACGCGACGGGCGAATTTTCCCTGGGCACTACGCGCCGGTGCTGGTGATGGAAAACGGCGAGCGCGTTATCAAACCGATGCGCTATCAGTGCCGACCCGCCGGCAAGCCGGCATTTTATGATCGAAAGTATCCGGGCACCTACAACGCCCGCCGCGACAATCTAGGCGGCTTTTGGAAGCAGCTTTTCGGATACTCGCACGGCGTCATGGCTATCAACGTTTTCTATGAAAACGTGAGCGCCGCGCGGCTCGAGGGGCGCTCACTCGCCGGCGGCGAGAAAGACGCAAATGTTGTGCTCGAATTCAAGCCGAATCCACCGATCGACATGCTCGTGGCCTGCTTGTGGTCCCGTTGGCAAGGCAAAGACGACGAGCCCGATCTCCTGTCGTTTGCGGCAATCACGGATGCGCCGCCCCCTGAGATTGCGGCGGCCGGTCACGACCGCTGCATCATTCCGATTCAACCTGCGCAACTCGACGCCTGGTTGAACCCGAACGCCGACGACCTCGACGCGCAGTACGCGATTCTCGATTCGCGAGAGCGCCCGTACTACGAACATCGGATGACGGCATGAGTAGCTTTGCGATGTAAGCGTGCTGAACACACGTGAAGGGCCGTCAGCGGTGTATCGGTTATGATCGGCGCAGTGGCGACTGGCCGGTCGCCGCACTCCCGGTAAATCAAAGCATGGAATAAAAATGCCGATCACCTGCCAATACACACTGAATAATAGGCAACCCTCGTTTCTACAATGCCCTGGTCTGGGCAGCATTCCGGCGTTTTCCGGGAAGGACCAACACGTCAACGACCCCGCGGCGACGGCCGTCGCGAAGAAAGGCCCGATCCCGGTCGGCACCTACTACATCATCGATCGCCAGACCGGCGGACGTTACCCGGAGATCGAGGATACGATTCACGACCTCATCACCAACACGCATCGGCGCGAGTGGTTTTCGCTCTACAGCACGATCCCGCCGATCGGCGACTACATTAACGTGAAGGGTGTGCTTCGCGGGAACTTCCGCATTCATCCAGTCAGTCGTTTTGGAGAAAGCGACGGCTGCATCACGCTCACGCATCCGACGCAGTTCGAGCAATTGCGGGCGTTGCTGCACTCGCAGAAGACCGAGAAAACCCCGGGTACGGAGCTTTTCTATTACGGGAAGGTGGTCGTTCAATGAAACGATTTTTCGTCTCGCTGCTCACTGCGCTCGTTCCCGCCTTTCCGATCGCCATCGCGATCGGCCGCAGCCCGTGGTTTGGAGACTGGATGGCGGGCGGCCGCGGCTGGGAGGCGTTCAACCCACTGCTGAACTTCTTTGGTGTGATCGGTGTCGAGGGCGAAGGTGATGTCGTTGTCAACACGTTGTTGTGTATCGCGTTCCTTCTGTCGTTTGCGTTCGCGTGGTTCGTCTTTGACGCAGTAGTGCGAGCGCGGCAACGCAAAGCGAACTAACCTCGGATTCTCCATCGTGTTGGCGGCACGCCTCTTCCCGCGAACTTTTGCTGCGCGGCGTCGTGGTCGACGAGTGTAAGCGCCGCTTGCGGCTACCCGGCTTGGCTTCCGGCTCTGTCACAGTGATGTCCATCAAATCGAAAATGATGGGCACCACTTTGATGTCGGTTCTCGCCGTCGTCTACGACGGTCGTCGCGGGGCGCTTACACCGTACGACACGCACGCGTAACTGCGTGTCGCGTCCGACCTTCCTCGGTCTGGCATTCAAGCTAATCGAGGAAACCGAGAAAACCTGGCGCCGTATCAACGGCCCGGAAAAAATCAAGCTGTTGCTCGAGGGCGTTGCCTTCAAGGACGGCGAACCGGTGGAAGACGATCGGCCGGTTCAGCAGAAACTCGCCGCTTGAAATCGATCGTCACGATGCTGCCCATACACCAGACTTGACGTTAGCTCAACATGGCTTCTGATTCATGAACTTCAACCGGCATGATGGCGGCACCGGCATACTGGAGATATCTGGCGCGGTGCCTGCCATTTGTAAAACCAGCTATGGGCACCGTCTCGATTCGAGGGGCCAGGAATCCGCAGAGCCTACGATGTTCGACGGTCCGGAGGGAAAATCCAATGACCGGCATATCACAGGCGCCTCCCTTCGGGTCCAGGAAGTCGCGGATACCTTCGAGTTTCCCCTTTTTCCACTCAGTTGGACGTGGAATTACGAGCTTGTCCCGTTCAAAGCAAACCATGAACCGGGCGGCGTCGACGGTAACGACTGTGTAGCCATCTACATGGTCATGGCTACGCTTGAAGTCCACATGAGCAAAGGGCGTATGATTAGCGCCAAGTCGTACCTGCCAGATACTTCCAGTCATATGAGTTTTCCTATCAATGCGAACCGCTAAAGGCAGCCATGAGAAGCGGCACCGCAAGCGCAACGATCGAAACGATTAACGCAAGAATCGCCACCAGTAGCGTCGAGCTGTTTGTCATGCGCACGTAGTAGAAGCTACGCATCTTTTCGATCATGGCTTCTGTGTCGCGTGCGCCCTCGGGGAACAGCTTCTTAAACTCAGCTTGCACGTTTGCCTCAATAGCCTCATGGAACTCTCGGTTCCAGCTATCGGTCCAGTTGACAAACCATCGGACTATCCGCCTCTTAGCCATGAACTGAATTTTCCGTTGTCACATGCCGAGCGTCCGGCGGGCGTCCGCCCAGGCCGACGACTCGCGTTGACCGAGGCCCACTGTCTTGCGGGCAGTTGGCGTGAGTTTCACCACGTAGCGGATGCGGCCACCGGCGAAAGACCCAACCTCACGCAGAGCGACCGCGGCCGGGTGTTTCGCAAGGACTCGCTTCTTTGAGGTCATCGCTTTCGGGCCTATTCACCTTCGTCCAGCTTGGCTAGGAGTCGCGCAGCGATTGCTTTGGTCTGAGCTGCCTTTTCGACCGGAGCTTTCGGCGATTGCGCTTCCGCAAGCGTTTCCAATACGCCGGTCGAGTCGCCGATGGCTTCCTGCTGGTTTTCGTTAATCTGGCGAGCCTTCGCCAGCGCGGCCGCTTCCGTGTAGCCCTGCTGAATCAGAACTGCGGCATCGAGGGCTATCAACTTGTTATTCGCGGCGCGATACTGCCACTCCTGATCTTCGAGATGCTGGTCTTTTGTCATTTTGGGTTACCTTCCGTTTTCCGTTACTAAGATTTCGGTTTGTAGTGTCAATTTGGCGGCGCCGAAACTCTTGATAAATCAATGCCTTGGCGCTTGTTGCAAGTGAGGCTACTAACTGAAAATTTAGTACTTCAACGTGTGGAGCAAGCAGCGCGCGTTCTGATCGACGGGACCGTTCGCAGCGATGCAATCGGCTAACTCGCTGCAATCCTTCTTCGCCACTTCGGTTGGACCGCCTCCAAGGGTGACGCGAACGCCCCGCAACGTCACGGTCTGATCGACCACAGGACAGTGCTTTTGCTGCGAAAAGGGGTTTCTCGTGCTCATGTATTTTTCTGCCTATTCGTCGTCGTTGGTCATGCCGATCAGGCATGTACCCTTGTCATCAAATTCAAGCGTCCACGGCGTCTCACCATCCTCGTCCATCGGTTCATGAAAGTGATCGCAGTGGAAGCACGTCGCCGAGTCCGACAGCCGCAAATTGCGGTGCATCGTCCATTTAGCGCAGCGTCCATATTACCCATGCACTTCGGTCGTCAGTTGACTCATGGCGAAGTATTTTCCGATGTATCCGATTTGCGTTCATCCGTATTCATTTCGGTTTGACCTGCTCTGGGAGGGCCGTGCAGGTGTTTAGGTCCCGGTTTGCGAAATCAAGCCACTCGCGACGAACGTGCTGCACCATATAAAAGCCGGGGATGGTCTGCGTCTCGCCAGGCTCGAGAAGTTCATGTCCGACAGTCCACAAATCATCGCCGTTCGCATACACAGCATCGATCGTCCAGTGCTTGCTGTCCAATGTCGTCCACGCTTTCGGCTCATTCTGGCTCGATGCTGCGGTGCCCATCCTGCTCAAAGCCGCCTTGATAGCCGGCAGAGCATCGTCCGACTTTATTACTGAATATGCGTGACTTACGACGGTGTTCCAATCGTCAAAAATTTCCACCATGGACGACATTGCTGTCTGACCGCCAATGGTACAGAGACCGCCCGGAAGCGGATTCGTCTGTGCGAACGTGGAAACTTGATAGGTACAGTGGCCGATGAAGGGGGGCCGGTCGATTTGCCGCTCCGCTATAGCCGAAGGGAGATTTTTTAGTTGGGTAACGTATGCGTCCGCTCCGGACGTCAGGGATAGGTCCAGCGGACATTCCGCTGCCCATGCATGCAACCCGAGTGCAGCGAAGCCTATTGCCGCGATGCCCCGCAAAGACGAAGCGCGAATTTTGTGTCCAAGACTCATCGTTTTCCTGTGTGTAGCTTCAGACTACATGTAGCGCGAAGCTATCCGTTTTCCTTCTCAATCCCTGTCATTTTCGCCGACGGTAGGCTTCGGCGGCATCTATCGCTTCGTTACGCGTGCGGGCATCGGTCGTTGCCCGCTCATGCGCTTCTTTCTGAGAAAGCGTCTTGCCGCCGTCATCGATCGGCACTCCACGTTGCTCAAACCAATGAATCTCGCGAATCGCCTCTCGCCTCAATCCATCCCATACTCGATAGCAGCCGCTCCTCGAATAGGGCGGATCGAAGTGCGGGCCGTCCTCCCTAACGAAATAGCGGTCCATCAGGTTCTTCTCTCAATCTTTCCGTTTTCCAGTCATTTCTTGGCGCCGTACAGGACCGAGTAGATCTCTTGATGTCGATCGTGCAGTCGTTGTCTGGCAACCGGCCAGCACGGCGCGCTTACGCGCAACACGTTTTCCTAGGCCTGTCAGCCTCAGACGACCGCAATCGGATACTGGTTGCCCGTGATCTGTTCCATATCGAGCTTGGTCAGAAATTCCTCGCCGGTCATTCGCACCTCTACGATCTTGGCGTCAATCGCCGCGGCGTCAGACTGAGCAATATGATGCGCTTCCGT
Source organism: uncultured beta proteobacterium (assembly GCA_963838695.1). Lineage (GTDB taxonomy): Bacteria > Pseudomonadota > Gammaproteobacteria > Burkholderiales > Burkholderiaceae > Trinickia. The sequence continues at coordinate 127,026 of CAWIRZ010000006.1, forward strand.
GCCGGCCTGGATTAGCGTATTGTGCTGGCTCGAAAGGTTGTCGGCCCACCGGATGCTGGAGCATTCGAGAACCACGTGTGTGATCGGAGCGTCAGGCTGCCTCGGGTGCGGATTCAGCACTGCGGTCATTTCCCTTCCCTCGCCATAAATGAACTCGATTTTTTGGATCGCGGGCAGTGTCTGCGTGTCGCTGGGATAGATCGAATTGACCATTAGTGAACCTTTCGATAGTTGAAACTGACATGAGACCTGGGTCGGCCCGATTCGAACGCCGCCCGTTTTCCGATCCGCTTCAATCCCAGATGCCGATGACGTGGCGCGCCTGGAACGTTACAGCGAAGCCCGCCCGCATGTCACGCGTACACAGCGGATCGTTGTCGAGATTGCCATAGTAGAACGTGCCCTCGACGCGTTGCGTCGTTACCCACATGCGCTCTACGTTAATCTCCTCGATTCCCGCTTCGTCTACCGTACGAATGCGAAAGATCAGCTTCACCGTGTCACCGGGAACAAGCGCGTCGCGTCGTTCGCGCTCGGGTAACCAGAATGTCGCGGGATGCGCTTCAGCGAGTAGTTCCGCATCGTCGAGTTCCCAGCCGTCTCGTGTGATTTCCGCAAGTGCCATACGATGTTTTCCTATGCTCTGCCGAGCAGATACAACGAACCTGTTAGCGAGAGGACGACCGCGACGGCCAGGGCACCCACTACCTCAAACCAAAATCTGAACGGGGCGACCTCCCGCGAAAGGACCCGGCCGATCTTCGTGTGAACACGGCCGCTCCGATACGTTACGATGCTATAGCTCACTGCTAATAGCGCAAGCGGCAGAGCTGCTTGGTGCAACACGAAGTCGATAAGCACTTGCTCATTCATCGCGAGTTTTCCGTTATTCAGGGAAAAACTCTTGCGAAAGCACGTCGTCAACGGCCCACGGCAAGACCTCAGGGAACACATCGAGGTCAAGGCCCGTTTCATTGCTCGCGATACTCCGCGCCTTCGACCAAACGATATCGAGCCATGCCGCATCGCTAAACTTGCCCCGCAGACTCGGCGCTTCGTTCAACACGTAGGCGACTTCCTTGCGCTGTGTGCGGATCGTGAACTGCCAGCTTTTGCTGCGACGTGACGGCTGAAACTGCCACTTCAGCAGATGCGCCAACAGCACCGACATGCGGCTCGTCAATTCGCGTTGCTCGCTCTTGCCCACGTCCTCGATCTCCTCGGCGATATGCTCGACGTCGATGGCCGACAACTTGCCAGCGCGCAGCAGGGCGACTTGCTCGTTCGCCCAAGCGACAACGTCCTGCTCGTAACTCGTTCCCATGAACCCACCTCACTCAATACGTTGATTCAACTTATGCTTCATTGGCGGTATATCAAGTTGTATTTGCTTATCACACCGAAATCTCGCGAACATGCGCCCAAACCACGCCTAGCTATTTCGACTGTCACTCGTATTGACGGTAATAAACCATTTATCCAAAGTCCTTTCAAGCGCGCCGATTCGCATCGCAAAGGCTACACATGTGAGCCCGAGCGTCTGCGTCGCTTCCTGCAGGAGACGCTGCTGCGTCTGCACTTTGGCTTTACTCTTTCCCATCAGAAGACCCCGCGCACAACGGACGCAAGCGTTACCGGATCGCCGTCCACGAGACGTTTAACGGCCGCGAGGCTGGAAACCCCAATCAGCGTCTGGATGAGCTTTGGCGATCGACCTTGCCGGTGAAGATTCACCGCGAAGGTCCGCCTCGTCGCATTGGCGTTACCGTTTTCGATACCAGCCTGCGTGTGCAGACGTCGGATGATTTCGTTCAGTGTCTCGCACGAATAGCTGACTGCTCCCGTCCGCGTCACGCGACGCGTAAAGGTGAACGGTGAACCGTCGCTGCTCAGAAACAGAGGGCTCATCGGGTCTAAGCCTCTGTATGCCGCATGCGCAGTGCCGATCCCGTGACGCGCTTCACGACGGTATCGCAGATAGTCGTCGAGCGCATCGCGAGCCTTCACGTTCGCCCACACGAGCGGCCTAGCTTTGCCATTGAACGCGATCTCGGGCCTGAGCACCGATTCGACGCGCACGGCGCCGTCAGCGCTCAAGTAGTCGGAAACGGTCAGTTTCGCGGCTTCGTTCGGCGTAATGCCCGTCGAATAGAGGACCGCAAGTAAGGCCACGTCGCGAAGTCGCGCTTGCCCTGTAACGGCGGCGACTTTGAGTGCGTGACGAACTTGGTGCTGCTCAATAACCGGTGCCTTTGCCATCCTGTAACGACCATCCTTCTTTGTCGTGTTACGAGGAAGTATGGCGGGACACAGCGGAAATCGCAACCGGAAGGGCGGATAAGCCTCGCTTCCTCGGAAAAGCACCCCCGCCTTCGCGCGGGGCGCTTTTCCAATCAATTGTGTGTGAATCGAAGGTCGCTATTGCCGTACGCGCTACAAGCGGATTCGCTCGACGTCATCGAGGCTGACGTCGTCGCGGCGTCGGTCATACAGCTGCGTCGTGCGTGTCGATGCATGGTTCGCCATCGCCGCAGCGCTCTGGAGCGAGCCACCGTTTTTCAGATAAGCCGTGATGCCAGTCGCCCGGAACGTGTGATTGCCGATCTTCGTCGCGATACCGGCGGCCGCCGCGCGCCGGCGCACCATCGCGTAGGCATTCGCCTGCGGCAAGAGCGTGCCGCTCAGCTGCCCGGTGCCACGCGCAATCGTCGGAAAGAGCGGCCCCTTCGGCTCGGACGCGATCCCAGTCTCGTCGAGGTACGCATGCAGGTAGGCCTCGAGCGTGTGGTGGCACGGCATCGTGTGCGCCGTGCCGCCCTTTTCGCGCAGACGCACCCACAAGCGCCGCTGCTGCACATAGACGTCTTCGACGTGCATCGCCAAAGCGGCGCCGATCCGCGCGAACGAAAACACCATCAAGGCAATCAGCGCGCGGTCACGCAGCCCGATCGGTGTGCTCACATCGATGCTGTCGAGCAGTTGCCGCGCCTCGGCGGGATCCAGCACGGGCGTCTTGCCCTGCTTCGCGGAATGGCTCGGCCCGCGCACCGACGCGGCGGGATTTACGGGCACCACCTGGCCCGTGACGAGCCAGTCAAACAAATGGCGGACGGCGGCCAGGCGCTGCTTGACGGTCGGTGCGGCGTGGGTCTGCGTCTGCAGCTCGATCCAGCTCGCCACGTGCAGCGGCTGCACCGCCGTGATCGATGTCACGCCGGCGCCGGCGCACCAAGCGAGAAAGTCGGCCACCGCACGGGCATAGGCGCGGCGCGTGTGCGGGTTGCGGATCGCCGACGCGAAGAACTCCAGAAAGCGGATGCCGGCGCGCTCGCCGGCGGCCACGACAAGCGCCGGCGTGGCAATGCCACCAACCGCGACAGGCAGGCTCATGGTCGCATCACCGCGTTCCAGTCGATTCGATGGCCCGCCGCCTGCAGCTCGCGGCCCAAAGCCTGTTTCCAGCCCCCGCCGTCGTCCATCCTTTCCCAGACCACGCCGGTGAAGTCACTCGGAATATCGAGGTCCCCTCGCTTGAGCGCGCAAACTTTCTCGCGTCCAAGGTGGCCGATAAAATAGCCGAGCTCGAGCAGCACGTTCTGTCGCGCACGCGGCTTCAGTTCTTCCTCCTTGATGCTGCGACCCTCATCGTCCGGGGTCAGCAGCACCACGGCAAAGCCCACATCGTTGTTTGCCTCGATCTTCTCGATGACGGTACCGCCGCGGTTCGCCTGTTCGTGCAGGATGACGGGCTCGAAGCCGATCTTTTCCAAGAAACGAGCCACGGTCTCGCGCGCACCCTCGTCGTGGCCATGCACGACGAACACCCGCCGAGAGAGAGACTCCACATTAGGAACCGCGGGTGCAGACGAGGCCGCAACCTCGTTCTGCGCATCTGCGAGATCTTCGTTCAAGACACGTTGAGCTTCCTGCAGCAGCGCAACCGATTTATCGATATTGTTCGCGACGCCTTGCTGGCATTGCTGAGGGGGGAAACCACCGCTTCGGCTTATGTAGCCCGGAAACCAGCTCAGCGACGCCGCCGACTCGAACCGCTTGTAGACCGAGCTGCCTTCACCGAAACAGCGATCGAGCGTGTCTTTGATGGCGGCCGACAACGCGTTCAGTTCCGGGCTGGTGGTACTGGCAATCGTGCTGATCCTGAAAGCGCGCAGTTCGGCGATCCGTTCCCCGAGCCGACCGATACCCCGTTTGATGGCCTCGGGATCAAGCTGAAGCTTGGGAACAGGTGTTTGCTGAGCGGCGGAGCGACGGGTAGCCATGTGGCCTCCTTCTACGTGTGATAAAGGACATTATCATATATAGATCGCTGAATCGTAGGACGAAATCGATCCGCGCCCGCTCGCGACAGTGGTCATCAGCCGGCGCTCGCTATGCGGTGTAACAGCCACGATCAGCCCCGCCTTTTGCGACGCTCAGCCTCGCCAGCAAAGCGCCCAGCGCACCGCGTGCGTAACACGTGCTGATAAAAAAACTCAGTTTTTTTGGGCACGTCGTGATACGCTACGAGCCGTTAGTGACGCTTTGTGCGTACTTCAGCGCATGCGTTTCTGACACTCACTTTTTGACGCATCGATTTCGTGCGCGCAAAAAAGCGCCCCGGCAAACCACACCGGGGCAACTTGCTGAGCGACTACGTTAGCAAGAAATGCGTGATCGAGTCGACGACATGGTGGGCGAACACCATGAAGTCACGCGACTCGATCAACGCAGCCGCAAAATGCGCGGCAAATACGGCGAAGAACTCAACCATCGTTTACTCCTTGTCGGTTGAGGGGTTCAAGGTGGGATCACCACCCCGGAAGGTTCTCTGCTAGGAGAGCCTTCCGGGGTCGGTTTTTTTCGCGCCCCTGAACTTGGTCAAATATACCGCAACCAGGAAAGTTTTTCGCCGAGCCCGAACTGGTTTATTTGCAGCGGCCCCCTTGACTTTTCATTAACCAAGTCAGGACAAGCGATTTTCGCAATAGCAAGCAAATCACTCCACTCTCCCACTTCTGGCGGGGAGCAAAGTAGACGTTTTCCTATTCGGCCTTCTCCGCAACACGATATAACGCCGCGTTGTTGATGTTTCGCTCTTCAAACACGATGATCGGGTCCCCGTGGCGGGCAGTGTCGGCGTGAACACCGATTGCCGTCCTGAAGCGTTTCCCAATTGATTTTCGGATAGACGGCGCCAGTTTAACCCACGGGTCACTCGTCGCTTTCGCATACAGTTCACTGGTCTTGAAGACCGAGACCTCGTTCCTCAAGGCGTACCGAAGCATCGACTCAACCGTACGGTCGATCTCGTCGTCATTCATTACGTCTTTCTTTTTCCTTTCTAGAGCGTCATTAAGCAAACTCTCGACGAATTCGTCGAAGGGCAATGGCTCACCCGCGTCGTCCAACTGCTCTGCCGAAAGAAGCAGGATCTCTCGTACGGTTTCATCATTGATTTCCAATGTCACTCGCATGTTTCGACCTATGTCCAGTTGTTTTTTGGAGTCAAGGCGATTTTACTTGAAACAATGAGCATGTCAAGCAGTTGTGTCACGCATGTTTCCGCATGTGTCTGAGCTTCACCTATCTGACCCGCTGACGGAGATGGCGAAATCGATCGAGCTGCGGGCCAACATCGTGTTATTCCACACCAATGGGGACGAAATTGACGGAAAAAAGCGACGGGTCTCCTTCGTCCGCAAGCCGGAAACGTCCGAGAGCGCCCCACGAAAGGTGCGAGCACCGCTTACGGACAACCATCGTCCTTCCCACAAAAGAACAAAGGCGCACGTCTGATAACTGGAGTTACCAGGAGTGCGGCACTGGGCGATCACTTCACCGACCGGCAGTGCATGGATGCGCCGATCGGTGGCAGCAAGCGTCCCGGCAGCTACCGGAACAACGCGCGTCACTGAATCTGTTGAAGTACCTCACCAACGATCTACGCATCAGCATTGCGGCGGTGGGCACAGCACTGAGATGCGCCGGTGGCACTGCGGAGGGATCCGCAGATAAGGATTCAACAGCAGCTTCCTTCAGGCCGATACTGCTTGCAAGTTGCTCCGCGGACGGTGACTCGGCTCCGTCGCTCGCCAGATCACATACACTGTACCGACCCGACCATTGCCTTCACTGTATGCGCTGAACGAGTGCTCGATTGCTCGCGGGGCGTCACGCCACTTCGTGTCCGGCTGCTCCTCGGGTGGCAGTCGATAGAACCGAGCCGAGCGCTTTTCATAGCGCTCGCGAATAACCCGGCCGATATCCGACCGGTTCGACATGAAGTCCTGCCCGCTGTGCGGCGGAAACGCGACGCCTGCGAGACCGTGTTCACGTGCGAGTTCGATCGCCAAATCAAAGTACGCATCGACCACCGAATGAGGCTCGTGGTTCGCGCCCATTCCGACGGTAGGATTGATCCCGCGAATGATGAGTGACGGACGCACCGAGTCAATGCGTGCCACCACCTCCGAATACAGCAGCGCCATCCCGGCGAGCTTACCGGTTAGTGGATCGAAGATCACCAGATGCGCGTGACGCGCCTCAGCCCACATCGCGGTGTTGCCCCCACTGCAGAGCCCAGTCGCCTGCTTCGCGAAAAAGGCAGAAGGTCGCTTTGAGACATAAGCATGAAGCGTTGACTGACGTGCTGCGTCGCACTGCGTCTTGAATTTCTTTTTCTCGCTCTCGCTCCATTGCTGGTACTTCTGCAGAACTTTCTCGCGTGTCCGCGCCAAAGCGCCGGAAAGCATCGCGTGACTGTCCGTGCTCTCGTTCGTGCTCGCGTCTAGACGCTTCGAAAGATCGCGAGCGTCAGCCTCGCTCAACCCGACTACAAATTGCTCCATTCTCGGATCGAGCGCGTCAGGCAGTGTCACGCGGAAGAAGTCATGCAAATCGCTGATTTCACGGTGGGCAACCGCGCTTTCGTCATCAAGGCTCGACATCGCTTCCAGGCGGCGAGCCACCCATTCCTTGATCTGATCATCGTCGGCGGCCACGGCGAGCAGGACACCAAGATGACGATGCAGCATGTGATGGTCGACCAAGGGATTGGCCAAAAGCCTGCCGCGAAGGTGCTTGCACGCATCGAATACACTGATGTCCGCCTCGCCAAAACGGCGCGCAAATTGGGCGGCGACGGCGAGCCCCGCCAAGCCAGAATGATCGAGCGGCCGGCTGACGCGGAAAGTGTTGCGCTGCCAGCGCATAAGATACGGTTCGTCGCGATACCAAGACTGCCACGGCGCGTCGTCGACCCGGACCCGCGTCCAATAGTTCCGGACCGACGTCGTCGCCACGCCGTACGTCACGGCCACCGCTTCTGCCTCCAGATCCGAGAGCGACGGACCGACTGGCCCTTTGCCGCGCGCTATGTCGGCGATAAGTGGCCGGAAGGTCGACAGCAACTCTGGCATCGACGACCCCGCCTGCGACGCGGCCTCCAGCAAACTGTGGAGCAGCACACCCCGTGTCTCGTTCAGCACGACGGGGAGAATCGGGTTGAGTGCGTCCCGCTCACGGCGCTCGGCCCGGCGACGCGCTTCGCGATACACCTCCCTTTCTTCGTCTGTGGGGTTGATCGGTACAGATACGGCTGCGTGAACGCGTGCGGTGACGACATCATCAAGACACTTCCGATTGCCCTCTAACACCGCGAAATTCTTGCGTCGAAAGGCGTCTTCTATGAGCACGCGCTCGGCATCGTCGATCGTCCGCAGGCCGGCGTAATCTTTTGCGCCCCAAGCTTCGGCGTAATACCAGTCGTACAGCGACCGAATGTCGTTCAGTCCCTGCTCTTCGACCACATAACGCACGAGCGTCGGGCACATGTCCGTGACAAATAGTCGTTGATTCAACCCCTCCAAGGTCTTCGCCGGCATCTTATCGACGAGGTATTCCAGCGATTCAACATTCCCGCGCCTGCGAGCGCGCACCGCCCAACCCGCTACATCAGTAGCGGCGGCCCGGTCATTTAGTGGCCCAACCATGGTCAGCAGCCTGTCCAGCAACCAGGTCGTCACCGCGGCATATCCCGAATGAAAGGCCATGATTGAAGCGCGATCGTGATAGCCGTGCCGAGCAAGTACATCCAGGTACTGATCAAGCCGCTCTTGTCGGTCGTGCAAGACGTAGTCCGGGCAGCGTGCAATATCGGGCATGGTCAGCCCCGCACGCGCCAGACAGTCGAAGTGCGCCACCGTTGCCGTGGTGGACTTCGACAACTGCACCAGGAGCTCTCTAGCGTCTGCCAGCTCGTCGAGCGCAGCACCGTGGGCTCTCATCCATGTCACGACTTCGACGGGTGCTGGATGCGTTAGATCGAGTAATGGCCGGAAGCGCTTAATGTCGTTAGGGGTCCGAGCACCGATCGTGTCGAGTACGAAACGCCAGTCGGCTTCGTCAGCATCCCACAGCCGACTTCCGACGGCATCAAAGATGGCCGCGACATCGGCAACGCCGCGCGCTCGACACAGCGCGAGGACGGCGGAGAGACGAACGGGATTGTGGCCGTAGGGATGATCGAGGATCTCTGGGATCCGCTCGCGCGGCATTCCCGCCGACTTCAGAACGTTTGCCATCTCGCGCAGTTGCCCGACCTCGATCTTCAGCGGTGTTCCGGCGTAGCCGGCGTTGCGGGTCGGTACCCATCGAAGGTCGTCCAGTCGTTCGAGGATGCCTTCGTCGATCAGAGCGTGGATCACGCTGGACTCATACGATCGACGAACGTCGCTCCAGGCGTTGGGAATGGCGGCGACATCGTTCAAGCCGAGGCGCACCAGTACATCGATGTCTTCCCGCTCCCAGCCAACCAGCTTTCGGTAGTCGGAGGCGCGGCGGGCGAGCGGCAATTCACGCAACGCGCGATCGATGCCGCTGGAATAGGAAGACCGAAGCGACCATACCGGGTCCACCAGGCGCTCGTAAACATACTCTCGGCCCAAGAATGTTCGTGTGCGTCTGAGAAGGGCACGGCCGGCCAACATCCGCCATCTGAGCGGGATGCACGGCGTGACGAGCCCCCACAGCAGAATCAGCCACCACGGTCGTGTCATCGGCACATAAGAGGGAATCCCCAACGCCTTGCGCATCATGGGCAGCTGTTCCAGACTCGGGCGCCAGCGCAGATCGGACATGACCTCATCGCGGAGTGCTTCGAGGTGCCCGCGCGCCTGCCGCCACGGATGCGCCTGGGTGGGGTCGAGTTCGTCCTCGTAGAGGCAAGATGTTCGACGGTTGGACGAGGCCGATTTGCTGGCGATCGCCTCCAGTTGTTCGGCCCGCCAGATGCGATAGGCCTGTTGCAACGTCTGTTTCTGCTGCCGGGAGGTTCGCCGGATCGGCCACGCCATCGCACTCTTCCAGTAGTGAGGAGAAGCCTAAAGAATAGCGTGGAAAGGTGGGGCCGCTCCCGACGTCGAGCCCGCAGCCGTGGATCGTCCGTCGGCCCAGGGACACAGCTCCCTACGTCTGCGTCTTCGCCGTGCCACATGAAAACCTGTCGCGCACGGTAATGAGGGGCGATCGAAGTCCTTTCGCCTCCGGGTGCCCGCACGAGTTGTGATAATTGCCTTTTGCCCGCACAATTTTCTGCTTGCGGCGTCTCGCAACGGCGACGAGCCCATTCTCTGGCTTGGCCAGCCCCGTTCACCCTAGGGATGCCTATGCAGCAGCGACGAGCGATGCCCATTTATGTCATGGTTGTCGGAATCTTGATCGCGTGTGCGCTCACGGGTCTTTGCGTGCTGCAATTGATGTTGAGGTTCGCAAATTCTGCTAGCGGCGATCACAAAATATGCTAGCAAGGAATTCATTCAAGGCATTGATTTACATAGGATTTCCGTTCCACACAGCATCCATTTACCCTGTGGCGATTCCGCCACTTTTGCATCCCCGCTGTTCACGAAACGAGCTAACGTCAAGAGTAATGGAATGGACGCCCCCACCCGAAACGGCATCGATGTGCCAAAGTGGAAGTGTCGAAACAACGTATCCGCCCGAGAACCCCCGTTATTGAGCGAACGTCGCTGATGGCCGACGATTCTCCCATTGCGATGACGGGAGGATATCGATGCTGGAAGCGGCGAAGTTGCCTGAGGATGCGGCGGATGTGAGTTCGGCGCCGGCGAGAAGGCGGCGCAATCGTGGCACACGGCCGTGGCGAGAGGTCATAGGCGAGTTTCGAGCAAGCGGGTTGACGATCCAAGCCTATAGCGAGCGAAGTGGGATTTCCCGCTCCTCGATGACGAGGTACTTGGCGCTTGCTCGCCATGCCGAGCGAAGCGGTGACGTGCAACAGAACGCGGGCGCCACGGTCGCGCTCGCTCGGAACATGGCGGGCTTTATGCGCGTTGGCATCGTTGATCGCGCGATGGACGCTACTGTCAACGGCAGCTCGTGCGATGTGCCGGAGTTGATCCTGGGCGACGGAGTTCGGCTGCGACTGCCTGCGTATGCTCTGGAGCCTTTGCTTGAGGCGATGATCAATCGTATCGGTGCGGGGGCGCGATGATGATGCTCTCGACGGCAGTTAAGGTGTACATCGCTGCCGAGCCGATCGATATGCGCAAGTCGATCGATTCGCTTTCGATGCTGGTTCGCCCGATGTTCGATCAGGACGCCCTGAGCGGACACGTGTTCGTGTTTTACGGTCGGCGCCGGGACAAGATCAAGGTTTTGGTCTATGACCGCACAGGATTTTGGCTGATGTACAAGCGATTCGAGAGCGGCTCGCTTGCCAATCCCGGGGCGATCGCGCAGCGCGGAATCTCGCTCGCCGAGCTGACGACGTGGCTTGAAGGAATCGACGTCGGTGTGCGCCGGCGCGTGCGTGCGGTGAACGCAACGGTGGTCGCATGAATCGCGAGGATATGCCCATGGGGCGATCCCACTTATCTGCAGATGCTGCAGCAGATGGCCGCCTCACCACAGATGCCATCGGAAGCACGCGCCTGGATCGGCAAGCTCTCGAATCGCTGGCGGGAGAAGTTCTCTGACGCCAAGTACTGCGTTGGCCATTGGCATGTCAAGATCAAAGACGACGATACCCTGAGCTTTTACTGCGACGCCCGGCGAAGCACCGCGGCGGTAATCTACCGTCGCGCACCCCATCCCCTCAACCGCGACGCGTCTCCACGTATCGGCACCGCCGACAACCACTCTCCCCAACGGTACTGAAGTTTCTGCGAAATCGAGGGCATTCGCCACTACGGGGATTCTCGGGCGGATACGTTGTGCGCTTCCCTTTCTGAGCTGCCTACGCGGCAGCGAACTCGTGAAGGGCAAGCGGGCTTTGAGATATTTCTTTCTGAGCTGCCTACGCGGCAGCGAACTGCGCGGAGTTGCTGCTGCTGCCGATCTGCGCTTTCTGAGCTGCCTACGCGGCAGCGAACCTGGGATACGCGAAAGCCTGCTGTGCCGGCGCTTTTCTGAGCTGCCTACGCGGCAGCGAACGCGTCCGTGGCGTCGACCGTGGCGGCGTACGTTTTCTGAGCTGCCTACGCGGCAGCGAACTTCAGGTGATGGACGGTTATGTCCGTTTTCGATTTCTGAGCTGCCTACGCGGCAGCGAACGTCGTTCAGCGAAGATACCCCGGGCCACCTTGTTTCTGAGCATACGCGGCAGCGAACCAGCCGGCCTTGATTATTTTTACCGGGCTTCATTTCTGAGCTGCCTCCACGGCAGCGAACCAGGCACCGGACTATGTAAGCCGGCGAGCCAATTTCTGAGCTGCCTACGCGGCAGCGAACTTGGACCGGGCATTCCGCTTTGTCGATAACCGGGTTTTCTGAGCTGCCTACGCGGCAGCGAACACCGATCAGGAGTTCAAGAGTCGTTTCCATTTCTGAGCTGCCTACGCGGCAGCGAACAAAGCACATCGTGAACGGGCCCGGCACGGTTGCTTTTCTGAGCTGCCTACGCGGCAGCGAACTCGTCCTGACCGATGAAATCGTACAGCGCTATTTTCTGAGCTGCCTACGCGGCAGCGAACGCTCGCCTTGCTGCTTTTGCGCGGGCTTGCGCTTTCTGAGCTGCCTACGCGGCAGCGAACCTCGGATAGCGCTCCGCAAAGCCGCCCGATACTTTTCTGAGCTGCCTACGCGGCAGCGAACTGCATTTGCACTCGCGTGTCGGCTCGCGTATTGTTTCTGAGCTGCCTACGCGGCAGCGAACGCGCTCCTCGAGCTTGCGCACGAATCCGTTGCTTTCTGAGCTGCCTACGCGGCAGCGAACTCATCGGAGGCGCGCATCGACCGCTCAAGTTTTCTGAGCTGCCTACGCGGCAGCGAACTACGTCCCGAACGCTCTCGCGGTCGTTCTCTTTTTTCTGAGCTGCCTACGCGGCAGCGAACCTCGCCGTGCTTCTATCCGTTCGTCGCCGGTATTTTCTGAGCTGCCTACGCGGCAGCGAACGCGGTTGGCGTTACGACGACGGAGATCTCGAATTTCTGAGCTGCCTACCCGGCAGCGAACATCGTCAGGAACCATGCAGCCGGGACGTGAATTTTCTGAGCTGCCTACGCGGCAGCGAACACATCGGGCACTAATTGAGGGAGTCCCACAATTTCTGAGCTGCCTACGCGGCAGCGAACGAACGCGCGAGCGTCTTCAGGTGTTCGTAGATTTCTGAGCTGCCTACGCGGCAGCGAACTCTACGTCGCCGACGTTCCACCCACCGCGGAATTTCTGAGCTGCCTACGCGGCAGCGAACCGCTCATCCGTGCTCCGTCATGCGCTCTTTTTTCTGAGCTGCCTACGCGGCAGCGAACGCGGCAGCGGCTGCTCGCCGCACGGGTTCGTTTTCTGAGCTGCCTACGCGGCAGCGAACAACCGTCCGGCGAGCATCGCGATTCCGCCTTCAGTTTCTGAGCTGCCTACGCGGCAGCGAACATAACGGCCGCTTGATTGCCGCACTGATTGGATTTCTGAGCTGCCTACGCGGCAGCGAACTTCGGTATTACTGACGGATTGCAGCGCGTCAATCATTTCTGAGCTGCCTACGCGGCAGCGAACGTCGCTGACGCTCGAAGTGTCGATCTCGGTTATTTCTGAGCTGCCTACGCGGCAGCGAACGGCATAGTTGAAATCCATACCGTCGTACTGCATTTCTGAGCTGCCTACGCGGCAGCGAACTTTCCGTGGTGTTAATCGTTAGCCCATTTATATTTCTGAGCTGCCTACGCGGCAGCGAACCGTGCTCCTTCTCCTTGAGCCTCAGCATGCATTTTCTGAGCTGCCTACGCGGCAGCGAACGATGCTACCGCTCAAGGTCTAAGTGCCAGTAGTTTCTGAGCTGCCTACGCGGCAGCGAACGCCGAGCGTGGCGGCTTGGGACTGCTCAATTTCTGAGCTGCCTACGCGGCAGCGAACTGGATACGGTCACGAAGCGATTCGATCCATATTTCTGAGCTGCCTACGCGGCAGCGAACAGCTGACTCGCTTGTCGATGGTCGCTGCTGTCTTTCTGAGCTGCCTACGCGGCAGCGAACGAACTGCTGTAAGCCGGAGTCGTATCCAATCAATTTCTGAGCTGCCTACGCGGCAGCGAACGGATGCGTCGCCGTAGAGCATTGCCGCCATAATGTTTCTGAGCTGCCTACGCGGCAGCGAACCTTGCGAGCCTTCTGCGCTTCGATGGCTTGCATTTTCTGAGCTGCCTACGCGGCAGCGAACGTACTTGCTATGCTCGCGCATCGGTCGTGATTGCTGATTTCTGAGCTGCCTACGCGGCAGCGAACGCGTCGCTGCGGCATGTTGCGCGCTCAATAATTTCTGAGCTGCCTACGCGGCAGCGAACTAGCGCCTCCAAGCCTCAGCATCCTGATTTTTAAAGGACGCCCACCCCATCAGCCATCATTCACCCAAAATTCCTCAAGACAACTAACCTATTGATTTATAAAGAAGTGAAAATCGATCCGAGAAAAGGGTTAAAACCACGGCACTGTCGCCCCCAGGCTCAGACCGTAGCTATTGAACGTTCCTGGCACCGCCTCGGCCGGCTTGGTGTTCTGGTCGACAAACAAGCAAAACGGCTGGCCGGTGCTGGCGCTGCGCAGTTGCACATACGGTAAGTCCGGGCGCTGCTCAACACCGTCGGGAATCGCCGCAGCTGCCTGTTCCGATGTTTCGCCCTTGCGCCGCATACGGCGGCGACGCAATCGTTCGGCATTGGTCTTGAACTGACGCCGTTGCACGACGCAGTGCGTCCCTCTCAGCGGCGCCGGCATCACTTCAGTCGCCCTCACGTGATCCCGCACGCCCTGCAGCCAAGGTTGCGCCATCAGGCGCAGCAAGGCTGCTTCACCACCATGAAGTCGCAGCACCCCGCCAAGCGAGCGCGGATGCAGACTGTACCGAGGAAAGCTAACTCCTATGTCGTCGGATCGAAGCTGCACTAGCGCGCGATGCAGTTTGACCACGAGCGCCCCCAGCAGGTGTGCGTCGCTGAATTCCGGGTCCGGCAGCAGCGCGATATCGATGTAGTGGGTCGTCATAGCCGTCAGCTCGCGTCGCCGAACACCCCGCCGCGAACGAGCACGGCCATCACAAAGTGCTGCTGTTCCACCGGAGGCGTTTTTTCCCTGAGCAGCCAGTCGTCCAGCAGCGTGTAGAAATCCTGCTTCTGCTTCGGCTGGCGGTACGCCTTGCCCTGCGTGGTGACAGAACCATAGGGCTCGACTGCGATCGGCCCGAGTTCCCGCGCACCTTCATACCAGGTATCGATGGTTCGCACCGCATTGCCGACCTTTTGCGAATGGATCGCAGCCACGCCCTGCACGTGATAAAGCGTCTTGCTTTTCCGGCTGCTGCCGGCGTCGAGAATCAGCTCTTGTGACGGAAACACTTCCTGCCCACGCCCGAGGCGCACATAAGCCGTTACTTGCAGCAATACGTGCGCACGTCCCGCCAAGCCATCGGCGATCAGCCCACCCAGCGCCTTCACTTCCGGATCAAGCTCGTCCCCCAAGGCGCGCAAATCCAGCGATAGCGCGTCGAAGGACCAGGTCTGTGCTGGCTCACCATTCCGCTCTTGCATCACCTCAACCAGAACACTCTCCGCTCCCACGCGGTTGCGCCAGAGGAATCGTCCGTTCGCCAAATTGGCCGCATAACGGTTGGCCAACTCGGTAAAATCTTGTTTTGCGACATAGTCGTTCAGCACGCTCTGCAACCTGGCTCGATACGCCGCGCTGTTGCAAGCCGAAGGTGCGCCAGCGCCAGCTAGAATTCGTAACGTAAACCGAACCCTGAGCGTATCGGCATCAGCGGGCAGCGTCGCAACGTCCACTGTTTGCAGGTTGGGATTTTCTATACGAGCATCGAGCTTGGCCGGATCTAGATCCTTGGCCTTCAGACGATTGGAGATCGTGCCACGCACCGATTTCTCACGAAGAATAATCGGCACCCAGGCCGATGCATTGGAGCGCTCATCCCAGCGGCCCGCATAGAGGACCGCATCGGACGGATCAAGCTTGCGCTCAAATGCGAGGACGGAAGCGGTGGTCAGTTTTTCGGACATGATAGATATTCTGCAAATAGGAGTTAGGTGAAGGCAGGCAGTGCGTTCCGGCATGAGGCCGGTAGATCAATCGAAATCAGGCATATCGTCATCGGCCCATGCATGGGTCGACCCGGCTCGTATGTAACCACTGCGGCAGCGGTATAAACCGATGGCTGCGTCGGTGTCGGGCCGCCACAACAGTGCATGCACGTCATTTAGCCGATGCGGACTGATCCACTGACCGAACGAGTAGACCGACTCCACAAAAACGCAAGGCGTGGTCGTATCTCGCATATTGGCGACGGCGCCGGCGAGCCGCAACTTCGTTAGCGCGGCATAACCTACTGGTATCGGCACGGTCCAGCCCGCTCCCTTGTGCTTGGTGGGATCCGCCCAACGCTGCTTCTTGCCGGACGCAGGCTGTGCCTCGCCGCCAGGCGCCTCATCCGCCACGGGCTGGTGATTAAAGCGTGCCGCGTGAAGCCAGGCATCGAGCAACGAGGCGTCGGGCCTTTCATCGCGTAAAGTCCGATGGCGATCCGCGAGCAAATCGTCCCGCCCGACGAGCGCATAGCCGGGTAGCCACTGGCGGCGCCAACGGGCAAACACCCGGGCCTGTTCCTCGAGATCCTCGGGCAATACCTCCATCCACGGACGAGTGCGTCGCCCCGGCATCGGGCGAGCGGGCAGCAGCGTCCCTCCGGCAATCCGCATGCGCGCAACGATCTCGCCGATCCGCGCAGCCCATTCGCTCAGTTGCACATCATGGCCGTGTGTTAGCGCAGAGCGGACACCCTGCACGGTTGGCTGCGTCACCTGAAACACGACGGTGATGTCCAGGTGAATTCGGCCCTCTTCTACGATGGCAGCGGTGCCGCCATCCTTGTCCACGGGATTGCGCGTCAGCCGGAAGGTTTTAACGTAACCGTCCATCACCTGCTCTTCGTGGTGATGGCAGATAACGCCCACTTGCTGCAGTTTCAGCGGTATGCCAGCAGCAGCAAGCCGGCGTTGCAACGCCCACATCAACCCGGTCAATGCGGTGATCGACGGAAAGCCATGCGTGAGAGGACTGGAAATGGCGTTGGCGTTTTGCACGCGCAGGTGCGGCAGCACAAGCAGCGCTTTGGCGCCGGCTGTCATGGTTATGTGACTCATTCGCCCTCCAGCCGCACCGTCGGCTCGTCATGTGTCTCGCGGGACAGGCCGTACTCCGGCACTTCGAGCCGCTCGCGTGTTTGGCGCAGCTGCTGCGCCCACGAACTGTCCTCGTTCAGGAGTATCCGGCGCCATTCGCGTGACTCCGCGTATCCGACGTCGGGCAGCTTGTCTTGCAGTTGAGCGTTGAGCCATTTTCCGAAGCGCTCGCCGATCTGAGCAGGCCAGTCCATGCTCAACCAACGGCTGGCGAACTCACCTTCTTCCGGCAATTCGGCCCGCAGCGGATCCAACCAGAGTTTCTCGTCGTCGGCGAGATCGTCGAAAGAAGGGTCGCGCGTCCAACCTGCGGGGCGCTGCAACAATTCGCCGGCGTAGATGACCAGTTCATCAATGAGCCCATCCAGCAGATCGTCGACCCGATCACGCGTATGCACGTTTTTTTGCGGGTTGCTCAACAAAAAGGTCTGCAACTCGCGGACGGCGGCGCGCACCGAAGGACGTGCGCCAAAGGCCCGCTCGAAGATAGAACTCGCGTTAACCGGGGCGTAGTGGCGCTCGCCCTGCCATAAGGGCGGTAGCGAAGCCAGCAGATAGTTGTTGCCTCCACGTTCGCTATTGAGTTGCGAGATGTTCTGAGGTTTGGTGCCCCCCAACTTCTGTACCGCGAGGTCGCGGTATTCGCGATAGACGCCGTCGTGCGGCAGGCTTTCGCGCCGGGCCTGACGTGCCAGCTTATTGGCTTCGCCGAAGCGTGCATCCTGCACTTGCTCGAATACAGACTGGGCGAGCGAAGTGGCATACAAGGGCGCGAGCAAGTGGTACTGCGCGTCGTCGTCGGCGTCGTCGCCTACTAGCCAATACAACTGCTTTGCGCGAACATGCGAGCGGGCGCTGTCTTCCCGCTCGGCGGTCAGACTGACCAGCGCATCGCGTAGAGATCGCGCTTCCGCCGGGTCGTCGTGGAGCGCTTCCAACGCGCCAGCATCGTTGGCATGGAGTGCTTCCAACAGGCTGCGTCCGCCGACCTCAAGCTTCAGCAGCTTGTAGACGTCGAGCGCTGCCGCGTTGCCCACCACGTCGGTGGCGAAGCCCTCGCCTAGCGCATGGCTGCCCAGCTCGTCGAGCGTGGGTAAACTGGCCGGCACGATATAAAGATTCGTGCCACGTGCGTCGGGGTGAATGGGTTTCAGCGAATGCGTGACGGCCTGGATCTGCTTGACGCGCTTGGCCGCGTTCTCTAGCCACGGGCCGCGTAGATGTTCGGCGATCAGTTCAGGCCGCTTCGGGTCGTCGGGCTGAAGTTTGTCGAGCTTGGTTTGCAGGCGGTCATGTAGGAATGCATCGATAGCCGCGCGGAAGCTAGAACTTCCCCTCGTTGCAAGTGCGTCGGACATCCGGTCTCCTTTGGAACGAAGATGATAAAAAAAGCCTCCGATCAGGACATGCCGACCGGGGATTAGCGAAGGTTGGCTTCCCAGCCTAAGGCTCTTCTGAACACGCGACAGCCAGCCATTCGACACCTCCATCGCTGAAATGAGCGTTATTGGGTTCCCGTTGCCATGCCTTCGGGTGTGTGTTGGCGACTCATTTCTTCTGCCGAACAGGCAGCCGCCGAGCTCACTCCTTGTTGAACCCCAACTTCGAGTGAAACAGCCAGCCCTGGTCCGACTTCGGCAAACTCGCCGTGGCGACTCTTTCCGCACCTGCATACAGGCTCTGCTCCTGTGCATCGGCCCATTGCCGCAGCAAATCCATCAAATCGACGTGGCACCACGGGCCGATACCCGGCCCGGACAAATCGCGATCAGGCACGAGCATCAGTAAATTACGGATATCGACATAAGGCGTTTGCCCCCGATCGCGTCGATCGATGACCCGATGCAGACGCAATTCGTCGTCGTCCTCTGTGGGCAGCAATACGGTCTCCGTCCGCGGCAGCGGATCATGGCGAAAACGCTGGAACTGCGGCAGCAAGCCAGTTAAGGAAAGCCGTTGGTTAGGCTCACCGTCACCGCTGTACCACTGCAAAGTGGCGTCGCGCGCCACGGGCGTGTAACACGCGCTAGTCTCGTCTCGAGGCAACATGGTGTCGCGCATCCGGCCATGCTCGAGATCGATCAAGCTGAGCGTCGGTTGCAGCTTGGCTGCCTGCCGAATCCGAGGTTGTGCGTCGATGGGCCAATCGCCCTTGCCATCGGCAAGGCCAAGCAAATCAGTCAAGCGATGCGAGCGCAAATGAAAGAAGCCGGAAGAATCCTGTCTTTCTGACTTGTCCGGACTCGACGGTCGATGCCGAGGCATTTCGAACCCTGGTTTGCAGAACACCGGAGCGATGTCGTTACCCTGTTCGAAATACCGCAGGTTCGTATCGAACACCACCATGTTCGCCCGTGCCACCGGCCCGGGCCGATGACGGCGAACCCGTCCCGCAAGCTGAATCAATGAACGCATCGACGAAGGTTCTGCAATCGCCCAGTCCGCATCCCAATCTCGTCCGACCTCGCAGACCGGCGAAGCCAGCACCACGAAGATGTGGTGCAATTCAGAGTGCTCATCAAGCAATGCCCGCACCGCAGGCCGCGACAACACCGGATCGTCGCCATTGCGCTCGGGACGACGGTCGAACACAGCATCGAGCTGCTGCTCGATATGCGAGCGTGCCAGCAGCGGAAACTGCGAGTGATACACGCACAAATGAACGCGCGCGCCGGACGCCGGCGCACCCTGTCGGTAAATCGCCAGCGCGACGTCGAACAGCGGGCCGATGTTTGCCATGCGAATCAACCCGAAACTCACGTGCTTGCCTGTTGCGGAATCGACGCTGTGATTCTGCACATCCTGATGCAGCGCCCAGGCGCGCTCTAGCACTAGCCGGGCGAATGCTGCGCAGCGCTCCTGCTTCCCGATTGACTTCCACGCGTCAGGCAATGGCGCGAGTTTGGCCCGCCGGCGAATCTCCGCGCGAGCCAATTGGGCGCAACGCTTTTGTACGAAGGCCTCATGCGTACTGGCGAAGCTTCCCCCATCGGTACAGTCCGCATGCGCCTGCGCAAACTCGTCGACCCACAGGCATGCCACGCGCGGCTGTTCCTCGGGCCGTGCGCCCCGGTTTCGCTGGTAGTGCCGCCGACCGCCCAGATAGGCTAGAAACAAGCCTTGCACGAGCGCCGGCGGCAATGTCGCCGACGAAACCAACACGCGCGCACCCAGCAGCCCAGCCCAATGCACGAGCCGAGTCAGCGCCGGAAGATCGGCCATGTCGAAATCGTCCGGCTCGTCGAGAACCAGATCGCCCGTCATCAATCTCAACATCGGCGCGATCTGGCGTCCGCCGCGCAAGCTTTCGGTGGCGGGGGTAAGGTGATCGACGGTGCAAACCAGCAACGGCGCGGCAATCAACGAACGCACCTGCGCATCGTCGGTCAGTCGCTGCAGCAGCGGGTGGTGGTCGTTGCCTTCGAACAGTACCTGCCCGCCTTCGTCGAGCAACGCCTGGGCGGATGCCGAACCGGTGGCTTCAGCCTGCAGTTCCCAGTACTCGAACAACGCTCGGCTGGCCAAACCGCCCACCTTGATCGCCAACTGTTCGTCATTCAGTCCCAGGTCGTGCTGAAAGCTGCGCCCGGTTTGAAGCGTCAGCGTGCGCAAGCCGATCGCGAATGCGCAGCGCATGCCACGCTGAGGATTCGCCAGCGCATTCATGATACGGGCGTTTGCCAGTGTCTTGCCGCAGCCGGTGGATGCCATGTTGACGACGAATGCGCCCTGTTCGGCCGCGCGTGTTTGCACTCCAGCCGCCAAGTCCGCGGCCTTGTCCTGCCACTGGAAGCGTGCATTGATGTTGCGCTTCTTGAGGCCGCGATGATTCTGCAAGGTAGGCAGGTTTCGCGCCAGAGTCGGCAACGAGCGCGCCACCAGCGACGCATGGGCCTGCACCCCAAGCAGATGCTCATCAAGCGTCTGATTGAAAAACGGCCCCCTGCCTGTCAACTGCAACCGTTCGACGCCCCGTTTGCCGAGTGTATTGGCGTAAAGCGGATAGTCGGCGTTGCGATAAGGTTTGCGACGGGCTTCGTCTTCGATGCTGGAGTAATGGTGATCGGCCAGCATCAGGCACAGTCGCGACACGTGCATCACATAAGGATCGTCCAGCAAGGGGGAGACGGCCGGCATCCGAGACAATTCTAGCAACTTGCGTGCATATCGCGCCGCCTGCCTGCGCCAAGTGTCGGTAGTAACCGGCAGGCCGAACGGAAAATGCCAATGCGCTGCCACGACGGAGTGCGCGACGTCCTCGCGAGGCTCGTTCCAGTCCGCGCTGATTTCCCGAAACAGACCGAGCAAGTCGCCCCTGTTGACGTGATCGATGTGCGCGCCGAACCGACGCATACGATATTGCGGCAGATCGATATCGGCATCCGTGCTGCCCTTCCTTTGCAGAACGGGCATGCACGGCAACCTATGGTGCGTCAACACCAGCCAAGCTACGGCTTGTGCGAGCGGCGGCAGAATCGCGAATGGCAAGCACTGTTTGGCTTGCGGTTCATCCAGCCCGTCGCGCAACAACCGACCTCCGCGGTGATCGATCCACTGGGCCCCGAACGCTTGCAAATCCACCTGCGCGTCCGCGCAGGCAGCCAATCGCTCAAGCCAATTGGCATCGTCGTGAGTATCGCCAACAAACGCCTGGAACAGCCGCACCGACACCCATTCGTGGCGGTAGTGGTTGCGCTCCTGCACGCCCGGCTCGCGCAGCCGCGCCTGAAACGCCTGCGTCGCCTTGCCTAGATCATGCAACAGCGCGGCCAACGCGGTCAGAGCGGTCATCGCGGGCAGGTTGTGCCAAGCACTTTCATCATCGGCGCGCAAAACGTCGCTCGCCGTCGTATTGGTCGGCACGCCCCCTTCCGCATTGAACTGGCGCGCATCGCCGACGACCCATAGCAGTTCACTATGGTCACGCCCACGTATCCAGTGGCAAGCGACGGAAGTGTTCTTGCGCGCACTCTGGCGCAGCAACTTCCGCACGGTGTCGAGCCCCGCCTCAGTGATCGCTGTCTGCCAGGTGCGTTCGCCACGCCGTTCGGCGAACTGGTCGAGAACGCGCCGGGTTTCGGTCAGCGCGCGCTTGGTACACTGCGAGACAAACAAAACATTCATGACCGCGCCTCCGACGCGCTCGATAGGCGCGCCGTGTCGATCGCAATGGCCTTGAGCGTATCGATGATGAAATCCAACGATTCGTCGCGCGTCAACGCCTCGATGCATTGACGGCGAAACTGTTGCTCATCGTCTCCGCGCATAGCCGACAGAAAGGCCTGCGGCAAAATAACTGCGTCCTTGATTAAATCGGCCGCGTCGAACACCAGACCGCCGCGCCGCGTCTTGCCGTGCAACACAGCCAACCCGTGTGGTAGACCCAATACCCAGGTGGCCGTCGCACCCAGGCCGTACCCAAGATAGTTCCCGTGATCCAGCAATCGGTTGGCCACATCGGTGCCACTACCGCGCTTGGCGCGGGTGAATTCGCCGTAGCTAACTGCGTCCACCGCAAGTTTGAACAGGGCCTTGGTTAGCCGGGCCTCGACTGTCAATAAACCGGTTACATCCGGTGCATCGACGATCTGTCCACTAGCCTGCTGCACCAGCGCCTGCAGACGTTCGATGTCCACCGTAAAGCCGGCTTCCCTCAACGAGCGCGCACTCCATACCTGCTGCAATCGCCGCATGCGGCACGTTTGCAACTGCCTGGCGGCATGCAGGCGCAGCGCATCGTCAAACCAGAAGCGTACCCACGCCTGTAGATACTCGGTCGGTCGGTATTCGCTTTGCGGCGACATCCAGGCCACTTCGACATCGACCTCGTTGGCGCTGAACAGTGGCGTGCCACCACCTCCGCAAAAGCCAACCAGCACACCTGCCTTGGCCAGTTCACGCATCGCCGCCTGCGTAATGGAAGTACCGGTGCCGAGCAGGATGCTGGTCGTATTGGCGATGGGAATGTTCCAGTACAGGCTCTTCTTGCCTGCGTCCGTCACGTATTCGACGCGTCCACCGTTCACGAGCACTCGGCAGTGTTCCAGATAATAGAGGTTGGCTCGCTTGGAATGCAGAATGTTCTTGAGATCCGATGCCCGTATCGATTCCAAATGCGCCCCCGTCCGTTTTTTGCGATCGCTATTAGTAGAAGTAGAACAGATTTCCGGATCCAATCCCAGCGCCACCGACTAACCATGTCGTCGTCGGCCACGCCGCGATGAGCACTACACACGACACATACCAGAAAACCACCGCGAGCCCCATACATACGGGCGCAATCACCCAGGTCGTCACAACCAGCGGGTCGCCCCAAAAAAAGGAGTCGCCGTGGTTGGCAAAGCGCGTCGCCGATTCATGCCTTGCCCGCAAGAGCGTCACATAATGTGCGACGAGCGCCACGAGCATCGACAGCGCGAACTGCGGGGTGGCCATTGCACGCATCCCCGCCTGGATGCAGAGGCGTTATGACCGGTCACGTCGCCGAAATCGTCGGTCACAATCCCGAAACCGCCGGTCACGTTCATCCGACATACGCAGATATCGTTCGGCATGGGCCGAAGTATTCCGCAAAACCCGCACGCCCCCTGGTTTTATGGGTTTTCTTTCTTCCGTGGCGAAGTTGGTCCTTCGACAGCCCGTGGTATATGCGGGCAGTTTCGGTGCTGTCTGAAACGTTATCGCCCTTCTCCGATAGGAGATACCACCCTGCCGCTTACCGACGCTCGAGCGTCAGCATGAAAGCTCCGCCGAATGGCCGTTTGTGGCCGACAAGCGACGACACTTGGCGTACAAAAATCCGATTCATGTAGGCGCGCCGCTTGATGCTTTAGCCACGCGTAAGCCGGACGTGATACTTGGCTTCCTCGCGACGTAGCCGTCCCTCTTCGGGTGACACGTAGATCGTCGTCCTGCCCAGGGACGCCTGCCCCAGCGTTTGCTGCACGACTTCCAGAGCGGCACCGCTCGCCAGCATCTGCGTAGCGACCGTATGGCGAAACGCGTGCGGCGAGGTGCGCGCGAGCTTTCGGCGCTCCGCTTCCGACAGTTCGGGCAGTGCCTCGAGCAGTTGATCGATCGCCCATTGGGCCAGGCCCCGCGCTCCGCGCACCGAATAGCCGCCGGTCACCCGCGGTACGTCATCGTCCTTCCCGGCGCCGAACTTGGCGCGGGCCCGCGGCGTCGGCGGCACGATAAGCGGCGCAACGAGGTAGCCGTGCGTATCCCCCGCCTCGAAATCCTCCTCGCGATCGTGCCAATGCGCGCGGATCGCGTCGACGCATTCGTCGCTCACCGGCACGAAGCGCTGCTTCATGCCCTTGCCGATCACCTCCAACAGCCAACTGGCTGGCGTCTCGTCGTGGGCGGGCAACCAGACGAGCGCAGGTGCGCCACCAGCACCGACGAGCCCTCGCGCAACGCGAGCGCCACGAGATCCTCGCGCATCGTGCGCAGCAACCGTTCGACATCGAGCGGCTCGGTGGTCTCGGAATCGAAGTAGGCGCGCGTAATCGTCGCGATCGAGAGCCCTTTCACGCGTGCGCGCAGGGCCGTGAACTCGGTGCGACTGTAGGTGCGGCGTGCGGGCAGCTCGAGCTGCTGGGGTTGGTTCGCCATGAGATGCCCCTTTCGCTACGGCGCGCGCTTGACGATCATGAAGCCCGTCCGGTTGGATCGGTCGGGCCGACGCTCGGCACGCCGGCCGGCGCGACGAACAAGCGCTCATCCCAGAGCACCGCGCGCGCCTGACCGACCACGATACGGCTGGCCTCGGGATGTAGCGGATTGACGAGCGCATTGCACTCGGCGCGGGCGACCACCGACGGCACCACCACGATGGCGCTGCGTGCCTCGGCAAGCCAAGCGTCGCCCAAGGCACGCGCGACGGTGAGCGCCGGCGCATCCCAGCCGTCCGGTAGTGTGCCGGTGTCGCGGCGCTCGATCGACACCGCGTCGGGCACGTCGGCCTCGACGAACACATGGGTGCGCGGGACCTTGCCGATTCGCGCATGCACCGAGACTTCGAGCATCGCGCTCGCAAACGTGAAGGCCGCGTAAATCACGGGCCGCCCCGGGCTATTGAAGCGCCTGCCGGTGAGCACCCCGCCGACCGTAATTGCACGTTACTGCGGCAACACTTCCCCTCGCGTTTCCGGCGCGAACGGAATCACGAACAATCCGATCACGAATACTACCGCCGTCAACGCCACAGGCAAGCCGAGCGTATGCGTATGAAGCACGGCCGCTCCGAGCAGAAAGTTCACCCCGGCGCCAATGAACCGGCCGAATGAGGTGCAAAACGCAAACGCCGTGGCACGAACGCGCGTCTCGAACTGCTCCGGCAGCCAGAGGCTGAACAGCGCGAAATTGCCCCCGAAAAAGCCCAGCGCAAACAACCAGGCGATGAACGGTGCAAGCCCGTTCGGCAGATAAAACGCCCAGCCGAAGCTCCCCACGATCGAAACGGCCATGCCCGAGAAATAGACCGCCAGCGTTTTCTTGCGCCCGATGCGCTCCGCAAGCGGCGGCAACGCCAAGCAGCCGATGATCGTTCCGATCGACAGCAGGCCCGTCGCCAACGAAGCCGTTTTGATCGCGCCCGCCTTGTCCATCCCCGACTTCAACGCAAGTTGAATGACCGCAGACGGTTCATAGACCGCACCGGCCCACAGCCCGACAATCGCAATCGTCAGCAGTATGCAAGCCACCCACGTGCGACGCCGATATGCCGGCCCCATAATCTCGGCCAACGGCTTGGTCTGAACGGCGCGTGCCTCTGCCCGCTTCCACGTTTCCGGTTCTTTCACGCGCAGCAGCACGAGGATGGCGACGACGACGGGCACGGCGCCCGTCAAGAACATCGCCCGCCATCCGAAGTGCACCCCCACCGTGTAGTTCAAAGCGGCCGCGAGAAAGAAGCCGGCGTAATAGCCCGTCTGCAAATAGCCCGCGCCCATTTTGCGGCGGTCCTCGGGCCACGATTCCGCCACGTACGTACCGGCCAACGCCCATTCGCCGCCAATACCGATACCGGCCAGGAAACGATAGATACCGAGTTGGTAGACGCTATGCGCCGTCGCCGAAAGGCCCGTGAAGATCGCGAACATGAAGATCGTTCCCGCCAACACCTTCGTCCGGCCAAAGCGATCCGCCAGCGGCCCCCAAATGAACGACAGCCCCCATCCCACCAAGAACAACGCAAATAAGATCGATCCCGCCAGCCCTACGTTCGCGGGAGTTGCCGCGATGCCCGAGTGCGGCAGCAGCTCAGTGAGCGCAGGCGTGAGCACCAACGCATAAATGAACGAATCCATGCCGTCGAGCGTCCATCCCGCCCACGCTCCCCAAAACCCAGCAATTTGCGAGCGATTGAGCGGCGTTTTTCGTCGCGCGGCACGCGCACTGTCTGTCATCGAACTCATGTCACTCCTCCGGTAAATCGGTTAGCCCTGCTGACGTCTAATGATTGCGCGGACCCAAGCACCTCGCCGCGCCCGCATGGGACCCCGATGTGCCTCGGGTTTGCCCGGTTTTTAGATCGAATATTTTGTATATAATATCGACCATGATGACCGATGACGCAACGAATCGTTTTCCCTTAGAGTCCGGCTCGGAGCCGGGCCTGCCGCTTGCGGCAGTGGCCGTCGCGCCGCGTACGAGCGCATCGCGCATGGTGGCCGACGCACTGCGCGCGGCGATCGTCGATGGCCGCTTGCCGCCGGGGGCCCCGCTTCGTCAGGACGCCGTCGCCCGGCATTTCTCGGTCAGCGCGATTCCCGTGCGCGAAGCCCTGCGTCAATTGGAAAGCGAAGGATGGACGAAAGTCGAAGTGCACAAAGGCGCCACGGTCGCCCCGCTGTCGGCGGACGAAGCGCGGGAAATCTATGAAATCCGCGCTGCGCTGGAAGGTCTGGCACTGACGCTCGCCATTCCGAATCACACGGACGAATCGGTGCGCGAAGCGCAAGCGCTCTACGAGGCGGCGGAACTCGAACGCGATCCCGCGCTCTACGTGGCGCGGAACGAGGCGTTCCATATGAGCCTTTACGCGCCGGCAGGCAGGCCGCAATTGATCGAAATGATCGGCGTGCTGCATCGGCGCGGCGAACGGTATCTGCGCGTGAAATTCGGTCTGCCGGAACACAAGCGCGTGTCCGACCAGGAGCACAGCCAATTGATGCGGATGGTCAGGCGTAAGGACATCGCCGCGGCACAAAAGCTGATCGCGAATCACTTGCTCGGCACCGGTACGTTGCTTTATCGGCTGCTCAGCGAACAAGCGCCGGCACCCGGAACACCCGCACGCAAACGGGGCAAGGTAGCGGCGCCGGTGCAGGCGTTGGCCTCGCAAAGCCCGATGCTCGCGCCGAACAAGCGCGTCAGGCGCACCAACGGATAGCGATTGACGGCCCGCGGCCGTCCCACGTATTGGAGTTAATTCGCCCGATGACCTCCGCAATCGAACAGCCCGTCCAGCGTAGTTGGACCACCCTGCGCGACGAAAAAGCAAGGCGGCTCGCCGCCGTGGCCCCGTGGCTCGAAGACGGCATCCTTCCGCGAGAACGTATCGTCGATGCGCTTCAAGCGCTGATCCGACCGGGCGACCGGGTCGCCTTGGAGGGCGATAACCAAAAGCAGGCCGATTTCTTATCGCGCTCGCTCGCGCAAGTCGATCCCGACATCCTCCATGACGTTCATCTGCTCATTTCGAGTATCAGCCGGCCCGAACATCTGACGCTGTTCGAACGCGGTATCGCGCGCAAGGTCGATTTTTCGTTCGCAGGCCCGCAAAGCTTGCGCGTCGCTCAGTTGCTCGAAGACGGCCAACTCGAAATCGGCGCGATCTATACGTACGTCGAACTCTATGCGCGCATGTTCGTCGATTTGACGCCGCGCGTCGCCCTGCTGTGCGCGGAAAAAGCCGATCGCCACGGCAATCTCTATACGGGCCCGAATACCGAGGACACCCCCACGATTGCCGAGGCCGCGGCGTTTCGGCATGGCATCGTCATCGTACAAGTCAATGAGATCGTCGATACGCTGCCGCGGGTCGACATTCCCGGATCGTGGGTGGATGTGGTCGTGCAGGCAGATCGTCCGTTCGCCGTCGAGCCGCTATTCACGCGCGATCCGCGCCATATCGGCGATCTGCAGGTCCTCACCGCCATGATGGTGATTCGCGGCATCTATGAGTCGTATGGCGTGACATCGCTCAATCACGGGATAGGCTTCGATACCGCCGCGATCGAATTGATCTTGCCCACCTACGGCGCCGAACTCGGGCTCAAAGGCAAGATTTGCCGCAACTGGACGCTGAATCCGCATCCCACGCTCATTCCCGCCATCGAATCGGGCTGGGTCGACAGCGTCCATTGTTTCGGCAGCGAAGTCGGTATGGAAGCCTACGTCGCCGCGCGTCCCGACGTTTTCTTCACAGGCAGCGACGGCAGCCTGCGTTCCAATCGCGTGCTGTGCCAGTTGGCCGGACAATACGGCGTCGACCTCTTTATCGGTTCGACGCTGCAGATCGACGCCGATGCGAATTCGTCCACGGTCACCCGCGGGCGCCTCGCAGGGTTCGGCGGCGCACCGAACATGGGCCACGATCCGCGTGGGCGGCGCCATGCGAGCGAAGCGTGGCTGAAATTGTTGAAGGCGGACGGCCCCGTCGCGCGCGGCCACAAGCTTGTCGTTCAGCTCGCCGAAACGTACAAGAAAGGCGGCGAGCCCACGTTCGTCGACGAACTCGATGCCATTGCCGTCGGTAGCAAGAACGCTATGCCGATCGCCCCGGTGATGATTTACGGCGACGACGTGAGCCACGTCGTGACCGAAGAGGGCATCGCCTATCTACACAAAGCCGAAGGGATCGAAGAGCGGCGCGCGGCGCTCGCGGCCGTGGCCGGCGTCACGCCGATCGGCCTGCGCGCGAAACCCGAACGCACCGCCGAGTTGAGGCGCCGCGGCATCGTCGCTTACCCCGAGGATCTCGGCATTCGGCGCGCACAAGCCAAACGCGCGCTCTTGGCCGCTCGCAGCATCGACGATCTCGTTGGGTGGTCAGGCGGGCTCTATGCGCCGCCAGCACGGTTTCGGAGCTGGTAACCCATGCCCGCCCGAGCCGTGCACCCAGCACCCCGCGTCGAGCGGGAGCCGGCCGCGCCGGATGACGATCTCGCCATCCGGCTCGCCCGTTTCGCCACCGACGCGCTGATCGAGGAAGCCCACGCTACGCCGAAGCCGGCCCTCGTCGATCGGCGCGGCAGCGGCGCGCATCGCGACCTGAGCCTTGAAGTCATGGAACGGTCCGCGTATTCGCTCGAGCCCACATTTGCGGCGCTCGCGCGCGCCTCGCAAGGCAAGCGTCCGTCGGCTGCGCTGCGCGCGGAATTGGCCGCGATCGGCCGCGCCGGCGAAACGGTCATGATGAACGCGACACAAGGCAGCAATGCGCATCGCGGCGCTATTTGGATCATCGGCCTCTTGGTTGCGGGTGCAACGATCTTGAGCGAACTCGCGCCACCGGCCGCGCGGGCTGCCGAGGCCGCAGCCGCCGCCGCTTCGGCCATCTGCAGGATCGGCGCGCAGATCGCGTGCTTTCCCGATGATCATGGCGCCCCACTCGCCGACAGCCACGGCTCGCGCGTACGGGCGCGTTACGGCGTGGGAGGGGCGCGCCTGGAAGCGCAAGAAGGCTTTCCGCACGTGCGGCGCGTGGGTCTGCCGGCGCTACGCGCCGCGCGCCGCCGCGGCGTTCCGGAACGCGCCGCGCGAATCGATGCCCTGCTGGCCATCATGACGACGCTCGACGATACCTGCCTCTTGCATCGTGCCGGCCCGCCCGCCCTCGCGGCGGCGAAGGACGGCGCGCAGGCGGTGTTGTCGCTGGGCGGCGTCTCGTCACCCAGCGGGCGCGCCGCCTTCGATCGGCTCGAATCGCAACTACTGGCATTGAACGCCTCTCCGGGCGGCGCGGCGGATTTACTCGCGGCCACACTATTCATCGACAGGCTGGCGCCGGCGAGCGCCGATGGAGGAACCTATACATGGAGCATCTGACGTTCGACTTCCCGGCACGCCGCACCGTCGCGGCACGCGCGCACGTGGGCGTAGTCGGCTCCGGCGACCTGGAAGTGCTGCTTGTCCCCAGCGAAACGATGCATGCGCGTGTCGTCGTGAACACCAGCGTGGACGGCTACGGTCACATCTGGAAGAGCGTGCTCGATCGCTTCTTCACGCGCTATGACGGAGCGGCTTCGATCGAGATCAACGATTTCGGTGCGACGCCAGGCGTCGTCGCATTGCGTTTGGCCGAGGCCGCCGAGCGCTCGGATAGCGGCGCGGGAGAAAACGCATGAGTACGAGCATGAGTACCAGTACCGATAAGAATACGAGTGCGAATATCAGTGCGTCCGGCTCGCATGCGGCTCCGACGTTCATCGCACGCCAGAGTTTCATCGAATTGACGGCGCGCGAACGGGCGCGGCACTTGCTCGATCCCGGCACGTTCCGCGAATTGCTCGGCCCGTTCGATCGGCTGACCTCGCCGTGGTTGCCGCTGCAAGGCATCGTCTGCCAAGCCGACGACGGCGCGGTGATTGCGCGCGGGACGATCGACGGGCAACCGGCTGTCGTCTGCGCCATCGAATCGGCGTTCCAAGGCGGCAGTATCGGCGAAGTATCGGGCAGCAAGATCGCCGCGGCACTCGAACTCGCGCGGCGCGATTGCGAACGCGGCAAGATCGTTCGCCCCGTCATCGTCTTCGAAACCGGGGGCGTGCGGCTGCAGGAGGCGAATCTCGGCCTTGCCGTCATCGCCGAAATACAGGCCGCGATCGTCGCGTTGCGGCCGCATGTACCCGTGGTAGGCGTCATCGCTGGCATGGTCGGCTGCTTCGGCGGCATGTCGCTCGCCGCCGCGCTATGCACGCGTTTGGTCATGACGCGACAGGGGCGGCTCGGGATGAACGGGCCCGAAGTGATCGAGCAAGAGGCTGGAATCGAGGAACTCGATGCCGGCGATCGGCGCCGTATCTGGGCGTTGATCGGCGGCGAACAGCGCGTCGCGACGGGCCTGGCCGATTATCTCGTCCAGGACGACGCGGACGAGATCGGCGCCACCGTGCGCGCCGCCTTCACAGCGGGCGTGCCTTCGATCCACCGCACGGAAGAGGTCGAGCGCTATCTGGCCCTGCTCGCGCGCGTCGATCCGCACACGATCTCGCCCGTCGGCATGAGCGCGCTGTTTCATCCGGCGATCGATAAGGACTCCCAATGAACGATACGATCTCCCTTTCCCGTGGTGAACGGTGGCTGCGCGCCCTCGCGGGCGAAACCGCGGCGCCCGCACCCGTTCGGTACGCCGACGCCTCGCTCGGCGACGAGCCGGCCCGTTTCATCGCCGTCGTACCCGATCCCGAGAATCGCTTTCCTCGGGCACGCGAGAATGTCATCGGGCTGGAACAGGGATGGCGTGTCGCGCAAGCGGTGCGCCAGGCCATGGATGCCGATGCGCAAACCGAGAAACGCCGCCCCATCGTCGCCATCGTCGACGTGAAGAGTCAAGCGTACGGTTATCGTGAGGAAATGCTCGGCATTCACCTTGCCTGTGCGGCGGCCGTCGACGCTTATGCCAGCGCACGGCTCGCCGGACATCCGATCGTCGCGTTGATCGTCGGCCCCGCGATGTCGGGCGCGTTCCTCGCGCATGGCTATCAAGCCGACCGCATTCTGGCGCTGGACGCGCCGGGCACGATGGTCCACGCGATGGGCAAGGAAGCGGCGGCACGCGTGACGCGGCGCTGTGTCGAAGCGCTCGATGCGCTCGGGGAAACCATCACGCCGATGTCGTATTCGCTCACAGGTGGATTCGCGAAGCTAGGCTTGCTCGATAGCCTCATCGAAAACATCGACGCGGATGCGCCTGACGGAACGCAGATTGCACGCGTGCGGGCGGCACTTGCTGAGGCGGTGGCGTCGGCGCGGGCCGGATCGCGCGAGCTGGCTCGACGGCTCGATTCGGCCACGGCGCGCGCAACGCGTGCGGCTTCGATAGACGTACGCCGGCGCATGGCGATGCAATGGGATGCGGTTTGATTTGAAGCGGTTATCTGCGAAACGAAGGAGGACGAATGCCGGCAGCGAGCCAAGCGGCGGCGTTCCGCGATGCTAACGGTAACGCTCACGCATACGGTGCACACGATCTGCTTCGGCTGCGCTCGCTTGCGCCGGCCGACGACGCCCCCTGCTGGCTCGCCGATGCCTTCTCCGAAGCACCGTTCGCCGTGGTACGCCGAGCCGAGGCGCCGTCCGGCTTCGTTGCCGTGGGGTTTCGCGGGCCGTCTCGCTCCGATCGATACGGCACGTTAGTCGCGCTCGATGCGGTCTTGTCCGTTTGGTCGCCGGAAGATCTGCTCTACCGGCGTCCCAGCTCGGAGCGTGAGACCTTGAGCGCCTTCACGGCGCTCACGCAAATCATCGCGGCAGGCGATTTCCGCTCGTTCGCCTGGGGTCCCACCGGCAGCGTCGGCTTCGAGCTTGCGACCGCGCAGCCGACGGTCACGCGCGTAAGCGATCTCGATCTACTCGTTCGCACCCCGTCGCCCCTGGCTCGCGCGCACGCACGCACGCTGCGCACCACGTTGGAAAGGATCGAGCGCGATTGCGGTCTTCGCATCGATGCACAACTCGAAACGCCCGCTGGCGGCGTGGCACTCGGCGAGTGGGCGCAAGACAAGCCGCGCGTCATGGTGCGCTCGGCGCGAGGCCCTAGTCTCGTCGACGATCCGTGGGCAGCCGCCGCCGTACCGTGCGAGGCGGAGTGCTGATGCTCGCGCTGCTCTATCCCGGCCAAGGCGCGCAGAGCGCAGGCTTTTTACATCGCTTGCCGCCCCACCCCATCGTCAACGCAACGATAGAAGAAGCCTCGGATGTTCTATCGCTCGATGTATGCGCGCTCGATTCAAGCGACGCGCTCAGATCGAGCGTGGCCGTTCAGATTTCGCTCGTCGTAGCCGGCGTGGCGATACAACGGCGTCTGGCCGATGCCGGCATCGAAGCGCATCTGCATGCGGGGTTATCCGTCGGCGCATATGCCGCCGCCGTCGGATGCGGATCGGTGACGTTCGGCGATGCACTCAAGATGGTTAAAACGCGCGCCGAGTTAATGGAGCAAGCCTATCCGAGCGGCTACGGCCTTTCCGCGATCGAGGGATTGACCGAGGCGCAAATCGAGGCATTGATCGAGGCATCGGTCGAGGCATCGGTCGAGGCATCGCTCGGCGCTTCGACGAAAACGGCCGACATGCGCGTGTATGTGGCGAACGTCAATGCTCCGCGGCAAATCGTCGTTGCGGGTTCCGCTGCCGCGCTCGACGCGTTCAACGAACGCGCAAGTGCGGCGGGTGCTCACCGGGCGAAGCGTCTCGCCGTCAGCGTACCTTCGCATTGCGAGCTATTGAACGAGGCGTCGCAGGCGCTGGGCGCCTATGCGTCGAATGTCTCGTTTCGTGCGCCGAAGCAGGTCTATGTCGGCAATCGCCGGGCTCGCGCGCTGTCTCGGGCAGAAGACATCCGGGAAGATCTCGCGACCAACATGCGTTACACGGTGAGATGGTTCGACGCATTGACGACCATCGTAGAGCGCGGCGCGACGGTACTCGTCGAAGCGCCGCCGGGGCAAGTGCTGACCGATATTGCGCGCGCGGCCTACCCCGACATCACGGCATTGGCGGCGGCATCGTTCGCCGATGATCGTTTTGTGGAGGTCGTGGCGCGGCGCGTTGGCGAGCGCTACTAGCCTGCCGCATAAGCGGACTAAGCGACCTGAACGACGTAAGCTACTTAATCTCGAACTCGATGTTGCCGAATCCTTCGATCGCGCCGCGCACGGTCCCTGGCCCCGTCGCCAGGTAAAGCGGCGTATACGATCCTGTCGTCAACACCGTTCGCGCCGGAATCGAATGCCCCGTTTCGAGCGTGCGCGCGACAAGCCACGCGATCAAGCGTCGCGGATCGCCTGCGGGATGCCGCGCCACGCCGTTAAAGATTTCATGGTTGCCGCAGTAAAAACTCACCTGCGGCGCGCTGAAATCGAAACTGCGATCGTACGGCCGGCTATCGCCGATAACGAGCGCCCCGTTGTTCTGCAAATCGGCGAGTTGAAGCAACGGATCCACCTTCGGCCACGCGTCGAACCGGCTATCGACGATTTCGACGACGACCGACATCGTATCGATTGCATCGATCGCTTCGTCCCCCTGCTCGGACAGCCTATGATCCACATCTTCGGCGAAGCTGAAAGCGATCTCGAGCTCGAGCCCGATCCGCGCGTAATCGTTCGCGCGAATGCCCGCCGCCGCCCCGAACACGCGCGTCGCCGGCAGCGGCGCGCATTGCGGCACGGCCGTGGGCGATTTCGCACCGATCTTGTATCCCGCGCATCCGCCCAATGCGTCGAGCACGACGTGCTGCACGACATAGGCTTCGTCGGCGTCGGCCGGCTTGCATGCCGCAACCGAGCCCGAATCGATCAGCGTATGGGTGCGGCGCGCTTGCAGCAACCGCTCGGCCAATGCTTGCGTATTGGTCATGTCTTTGTGCCTCCTTATCGTCCGGATCTCACCGCGTTCCTCGCGGTGCCAACAGCCGCCAAGAATACGCCCCAATGCAAGTTGCGCGCCAGCTTCGGATGATTGTCCGTGCTCGACGGTGGACGATAGAAAGGACGATAAAAAACCCATCCACTCGCAAGTAAGGGATGGGTCGAAGTGAACCTGTGTATGTGTATCGACCACGCGGCGCGAGGACGCGCTGTGACGATCGATTAGAACTTGTGTCGAATGCCGACACGCGCGACGGCCTGCTTCGAGGTGCTGGACACGTCGTCCGTGCCCGGTATCAAGGCGTGATCGAGCGAGGACCCGGTACTGTCGCCGGCCGCCTTTTGGAAGGCGCCTTGGATATAGACATCGGTTCGCTTGGACAGGTTGTAATCGACCATCAACCCGAACGTATGGATCTTGGGCTTCACTCCGCCGAGCGTCGTATCGTAGTTCTCGACGGTATAGACGTACTGCGCCCCGATATACAAAGCAGGCGTGAGCTGGTACTTGCCGTTCACTTCGAAGTTCTGATATTTGAGGGCGTTCAAGGTGGCGCCGGCGAGCGGCCCGGTGGTCGGCAACAGTGAATCGACAGACGTGAGATACGCGGGGTTGCTCGTCGGATTGGTGATGTTCGTATTCGTATAGACAAAACCCGCCGTTGCCGGCCCGAATGTGTAATTGATGCCGCCGCCGAAGATGCGCAAGCGCGACGATACGAAGTTCGCGTCGTCCGCGGCGATCGCCCCACCCGCCGTCACCCCGGGATTGTTCGCCTGCAAGTAAGCCGCGGCAACCAACAACCCGCCGTTCTGATACTGACCGCCGAGGCTGTATTGGCGGTTGTTAGAGAACCCCGTGCCGTTGCTGAAGCTGTACGTGCCGCCGAACTGTAGGCCGGCGTAATCCGGGCTCGCGTACTTGATCGTATTGTTGACCCGGAATGAGTTGTCCGTATTGTCGTTGTCGAACGGATGCGACAGCAAATAGCCGCCCCAGTTGCCGTTCGCTGTGGTCGGCGCCAGGTAATCGACGAGCGCGTCGTACTGGCGGCCGAGCGTCACCGTGCCGAAATCGCTCGATAACCCGACGTAAGCCTGCCGGCCGAACATGCGCGAGCTTTGCCCCAAGCGGCCGGTGTTGACGTCGAACCCATTCTCCAATTGGAAGACCGCCTTGAGCCCGTTGCCGAGATCCTCGGCGCCCTTCAGGCCCCAACGGCTGCCCTGAACGTCGCCACTCGCGAGTTCGTAATTGTGGCTGCCCCGGACATTGTTCGTGTAGTTCACCCCTTCGTCGATCAAGCCGTACAGCGTGACACTGTTCTGCGCAAAGGCGGGCGCGGCGAACGCCGTCGACGCCGCCAGGAAAAAAATATGCTTTTTCATCGAATGCTCCAAGCCGGCGAATTCATTGGAAAGATTCTGTTTTGGGGCTGGTCCGATTCTTGTTACCCAGAGGCGATCGGCCGCGCTCGGTCTCTCTCGAACTATTCGTCGTGACGACGCGATGGAGACGATGGTTGCACGACCGTATCCGCAAGTCCATCGCACAGTGCGCGCGCGCTGCGCGTCGTTGCTTATTGCCAACTAGTACGATGGCATGCTTTTGGCCAGCACCGTCGGGATCGGAAAAAGATAACTCGTTTTAGGGTTCACCCCTAGAATGAATTGCCGAAATCGAGGGTTCGGCGCGGCATTGAAAATGAAATGAAAGACTCAATCAATCCGCCGGCTTGCCCGCGTCGTCCTGGCAGAAGATTGCTGTCATGAACGGGCCGACGTGATGGACGATCGCCGAACTTCCGCCGGCTCTGACGGCTGTCTTTACGCTGTCGGTCGCACCCAGCACCACCGCACCGTAAGCGGAATCGGCAAGTGGTTTACCGTCGCCCTTCTGGAACATGGGATCGCCCTTTTGATACCCGACGACGGCGAACACGTGGTAACCAAAGGCGGTCAAATACGCACTGGACGTCGGATTGAACGCATTGATCGAATTGGATTCCACGTGCGACGGGTGCGGATCGATCAAGCCTTGCGACTCCAAGGTGCCGATAAACTCGCGCGCGGGACGGTCGCAATGCAGCGGATCGTCGAGCGATGTGGCAAACGCCGGCGCGGACGATGCCATAGCGAAGACGGCGATCAAGGGCGATGAGGGCGAGGACGAAACGATTCATGATGGCGATAGCACCCGGGATGCAGCCGAGGCTGTCACGATTGGGGATTTGCGCGTCGCACGCTGCGTGCCGGATGCAATTTAAGCGAAAGTCCCGAACTTTACCGCGTTTGGCGAACGCTTGCCTATGCGCGCCGCCTGCTCGCTCCGCCATTTGGGCAGCGCCATCGGCAGGCATGCGCAGCTGAAAGACAACACTGCGTAAAAGCGTATATATTGCTGCGGATGGACAACCGCGTCGAACCTCCTCATCGCGCCATCGCACCCATGCCGAGCACGTGGGACGCTCGGCTCGCTCGCCGTCTGGTTACCCCGCTCAAGTCGTCGCGCGTCACACCCAATCACCTCACCACCGTCCGTCTTGCCGTCGGCATTGCCGGGGCCGCCGCGCTCGCACGGGGCGGGTTCGCTTCGACCAACGTCGGTGCGTTGTTGATCGTGCTCTCCAATTTCATCGATCACACCGACGGAGAACTGGCGCGCATCAGCGGTAAATCGAGTAAGTTCGGCCATTTCTACGATCTCGCGAGCGACGCGTTCGTCACCATCGCGCTATTCGTCTGCATGGGCATCGGCGTGGCCATCATGCACGGCGATAGCGCCTTTGCCGAGCCGACCTGGCTCGGTGCGATCGCCGGCGTCGCCGTCGCGCTCATTTTTTATCTGCGGATGCGCATCGAATCGATGGCGGGCAAAGCGGGAACGCGCCAAGCGTCGGCCGCAGGCTTCGAAACCGAGGACGTGCTCTACCTGTTGCCGCTCGTCACACTCTCGCATCAGATCGAGCCGTTCCTCGTGGCGGCGTCGATCGGGGCACCCTTGTTCGCGGTGTGGGTGGCGATCGATTATCGGCGCATCGTGCGGCGTGCGCGCGAACCGCGGCAAGGCCCTAGCGAAGCATGGGTGTCGCGGTGAACGCACGGGTGGAAGAGGTGCCCGCGCCAGCCGCCGCGCGGCAGGCCGACACCTCGATCGAAGGTGTCTTGAGCGCCGCGATCGGCGCCCTCGATCGGCCACGGCTGCGCGGCCAGTTCGTCGAACAAGGCGCGTTCCTCTATCTAGACCGCTTTCTGCCCGCCGACATCACCGCACGGCTGGCGCATAGCGCACGCGCGCTCGAACCGGCCGTCAACCGCAACTATCTACCCGGCCACAAGCAAGGCGGAAGCGTCAGCCGTCATACGATCGATCGCCTTGCGCCGCATATCGGCGAACTCTATCGGTCGCGCGCATTGATCGGTTGGCTGGAGTCCGTCACGGGCGATACGCTGCAGCTTTCGCCCGAGGACGACCCGCACGCCTACGCGCTCTATTACTACACGCGCGAAGGCGATCATATCGGCTGGCACTACGACACGTCTTATTACGACGGCAAGCGCTACACGCTGCTGATCGGCGTGATCGACGATTCATCGTGCCGCCTCGATTACGAACTCCATACGCGCACGCCGGGCGCACAAACGACGGCCCACTCGATTCAGTACCCGCCAGGCGCGATCGTGCTGTTCGACGGCGACACACTACGCCATCGGATCACGCCCTCGAAAGCCGGCGAGATGCGCGTGTCGTTGACGTTCGAATACGTGACCGATGCGCGGATGCGGCCGTGGCGCCGCTTCATGTCCAACATGAAAGACGCGATCGCTTATTTCGGTTTTCGCCAAGTATTTCGCTCGCTACGTCCGCGTGCCAAACCGCCTACCGAACGAGACGGCGCATGACCCGATCGGCGGTGATCCTCTTATCGCTCGGCGCAGCGGTTTTTATCGCATTGCTCGCATGGCAAGGCGCCGATGCCGTCGTGGCCGCGCTCGCGAGCGCCGGCTGGGGGCTCGCGCTCGTCGCGGCGTTTCATCTGCTGCCGCTCGTCATCGATGCGGCGGCCATCGCCGTGCTCGTCGCGCCGCCTGCGTCGTTCGCCGATGCGCTGCGCGCGCGATGGGCCGGCGAATCGGTCAACAGCCTGCTGCCCGCCGGGCAAATTGGCGGGCCTGTTTTGATGGCCCGCCATTTGGCACAGCGCG
The DNA here is from genome assembly GCA_963838695.1 of uncultured beta proteobacterium. Lineage (GTDB taxonomy): Bacteria > Pseudomonadota > Gammaproteobacteria > Burkholderiales > Burkholderiaceae > Trinickia. Next base: position 165,534 of record CAWIRZ010000006.1, read on the forward strand.
GGACGCCGATGCACGACGCGGCCGCGGCGGTCACCGTCTCCACGACCTTGCAATCTGCGGCCCAAATCGCCTTCGCGCTCGTCGGGCTATTGGCCTTCGCCGCGTTCTCCAACGAAAACCGTAGCGGCGCGGCCCATGCCCTGCATCTCGCGGCACTGGCGGCGAGTGCCGTTCTCGCCATTGCCGTCGCGGGCTTTTATTACGTCCAGCAACGCGGCTTGTTCGGCCGCTTCTCGCGCCTGTTCGGCAAGTTCTTCAGCCCGCACGGCGCGATGGCCTCCGCCGTGCGCGCCGATGCGATCGACGCGGCTGTTCGCAAGTTGTATCTCGCCCGCGGCCGAATCGCGGCCACCTTCGCACTGAGCTTCGTGGGATGGGTGGCCGGCATCGGCGAAGTGTGGCTCGCGCTGTTTTTCATCGGCCACCCGGTGAGCTGGCTCGACGCCCTGCTGCTCGAGAGCGTAGGGCAAGCGATACGCGGTGCGGCCTTCGCCATCCCGGGCTCGCTCGGCGCACAGGAAGGCGGCTATCTGCTGCTTGCGCCCGTCGTCGGCCTGCCGCCCGATGCGGCGCTCGCGCTGTCGCTCGCCAAGCGTGCACGCGAACTGGCCCTTGGTTTGCCGGGCATTGTCTACTTGCAGTGGAGCGAACGAGTTTGGCGACGCCGGCGCGCAGCCGGCGCGCCGCTTACCGATTGATGCGGCCCGTCCGCCTCAGCGTCTCGGTTTTTGCTAGGAGAACAAGATGCGAGCCATCATTCTCGCCGCGGGCCTCGGCCTGCGCCTGCAGCAACCTCCGCAACAGCAGTTTCCGAAGTGCTTGTTGCGCTTTCAAGGCGTCACCCTGCTCGAGCGCCACTTGCGTGCGTTGCGCGCGCTCGGCATCGACGACATCGAATTGGCGCTCGGCTTTCAGCCCCAGCAGGTGACAGCCGAGCTCGACCGTCTCGGCTGGCAGCCGCGGCCTGCCGTCGTCCTGAACGACCGCTACGATCTCGGCAGCGTGCTGACCGTGCATACGGATGGCCGATGCGCTGACGCGCGGCGGCGACGTGCTCCTTATGGATGCCGATGTGCTCTACGACGAAGCGATCTTGCGAGCGCTCGTGGCCGGCCCGAGTACCGATCGTCTGTTGATCGACCGCGACTTCGAAACGGGCGACGAGCCCGTGAAGTTATGCCTGAAGGACGGCGTCCCCGTGGAGTTGCGCAAGCAGCTGGCCGTGGGGCTCGAGTACGACACGATCGGCGAATCGGTCGGCTTCTTCCGCTTTCGCGAAGACACGGCGCGACGGCTCGCCGAAATCGTCGCAGGCTACGTGCGCACGGAGCGGCAACACATGCCGCACGAAGAAGCCGTGCGCGACTTGCTGCTCGAAGGCGGACGTCGATACGATGTAGCGGACGTGACGGGCCTGCCCTGGATCGAGATCGACTTCCCGGGCGATGTCGCGCGCGCCGAAACCGACGTACTGCCGCACCTTGCTCAACCGGCTGGAGTGACACGATGAACGCACGCGAACAAGCAGCGGCCACCGAATCGCGCTTTGCCCGATTGCGCGAAATGCTCGTCAGCGACGAACTCGAATTTCTGATGGAAGCGCACAACGGTTTATCGGCTCGGATCGTGCGCGAGGCGGGATTCAAGGGAATCTGGGCGTCGGGCCTTGCGATTTCCGCGCAGTTCGGCGTGCGCGACAACAACGAGGCGAGTTGGACGCAAGTCGTCGATACCCTAGAGTTCATGGCCGACGCGAGCGACCTGCCGATCCTGCTCGACGGCGACACCGGCTACGGCAACTTCAACAATGTCCGGCGCCTGGTGCGCAAGCTCGAGCAGCGCGGCATCGCGGGTGTCTGCATCGAAGACAAGCAGTTCCCGAAGACGAACAGCTTCATCGGCGGCGAACGTCAACCGCTGGCCGACATCGACGAGTTCTGCGGCAAGATCAAAGCCGGCAAGGATTCGCAGTCGGAACCGGATTTTTCGATCGTGGCGCGCGTTGAAGCGTTGATCGCGGGCTGGGGCCTACAAGAAGCGCTCGACCGCGCCGAAGCGTATCGCCTCGCCGGCGCAGATGCGATCCTCATCCACAGCAAGCTGTCGCGCCCCGACGAAATTCTGGCTTTCGCGCGCGAGTGGGCTGGGCGCGCGCCGCTCGTCATCGTCCCGACGAAGTACTACAGCACGCCGACCGAAGTATTCCGCAAGGCCGGAATCAGCACCGTCATCTGGGCGAACCATCTCGTTCGTGCGGCCGCCTCGTCGATGCAGGCCGTCGCGAAGGAGATCCACGAGAGCGAAACGCTCGTCAATGTCGAGGAGCGCATTGCCAGCGTCGAAGAAATCTTCCGCCTGCAGGACGCCGACGAATATTCGGTGGCCGAACGCCTGTATTTGTCCGCTGCGCGCAAACCGGGCGCCGCGGTCGTGCTGGCGGCGAGCCGAGGCCACGGGCTCGAAGCCGTCACGGCCGAGCGGCCCAAAGTGATGTTGCCCGTCGCGGGCAAACCGCTCCTGCGCTGGCTCGTGGATGCGTTCAAGAAGCAAGGCGTCAACGACATCACCGTTGTCGGGGGATACCGCGCGGACGCCATCGATGCGACCGGTATCAAGCTCGTCGTCAACGACAAACACGCTCAGACCGGCGAGTTGGCCTCGCTTGCCTGCGCCGTCGATGCCGGCGGGCTCACGACGGACACCCTGCTGTCGTACGGCGATTTGCTGTTTCGCAGCTATATCCTGCGCGATCTCGCGGAAAACGATGCCCCGTTCACCGTCGTCGTCGATTCATCGCAACCGCATGCCTCGAATCAAAGCGTACGCGATTTTGCCTATTGCTCGGCGCCCGACGATCGCGCGCTGTTCGGGCACAAGACCCTACTGCAGCGCATTCACAGCGACAAACCGGGCAGTGGTGCGCCGCCCGATGGACGGTGGATCGGGCTGCTAAGCGCTCGCGGACGCGGCATCGAGCGCTTGCGGACGATGCTCGCCGAGCTGCGGCGGCAACCCGACTTCGACGCGCTCGACGTCCCCACGCTGATCAACGCATTGATCGATGCCGGGGAAGCGATCGAAGTGCAATACGTACACGGGCATTGGTGCGGCGTGAACGATCTCGAAGACTTCCGCCGTGCAGGCGATTTCGCGCATGCGCAAACGCCGTTCGCCGTCGGACGCCACGGTCAAGGCGGAACGCAATGATCGAAGCAGCCCAATTCGTCGAAGCGGCTCGGCGCCGCGGATTTACTTGGTACGCAGGCGTGCCTTGCTCGTTTCTCACGCCGTTCATCAACTATGTTCTGCAGGATCCGACGCTGCGCTACGTCGGCGCGGCCAACGAGGGCGATGCGGTCGCTGTGATCGCGGGCGTCACGCTCGGTGCGCGTGACGGCGCACGCGGCGTCACGATGATGCAGAACTCGGGGCTCGGCAATGCAGTGAGCCCATTGACGTCGCTCACCTGGACGTTTCGGCTGCCGCAGCTCTTGATCGTGACTTGGCGCGGGGAACCTGGCGTGTCCGACGAACCGCAGCACGCGCTCATGGGGCCGATCACGCCGGCGTTGCTCGAGACGATGGACATCCCGTGGGAACCCTTCCCGCGCGATGCCGATGCGATCGAGCCGGCCTTGGCACGCGCCGCCGCGCATATGGATCAAACCGGGCGCCCCTACGCGCTCGTGATGCAAAAGGGCAGCGTCGCGCCCTACCCGCTCGACGAATCGAGCACCCGGCGCATTGCGGCGTGCGCACCGCACGCGGATTGGCGCGGTGCCACCGATGACGGCCTGCCGTCGCGACGCGACGCGCTCGAACGCGTAATCGCTCATACGCCGCTGGAATCGACGGTCGTCCTCGCCTCGACGGGATTTTGCGGGCGCGAACTCTATGCACTCGACGATCGGCCCAACCAGCTCTACATGGTCGGATCGATGGGATGCATCATGCCGCTCGCGCTCGGCCTTGCGCTCGCGCGGCCCGACCTGCATGTCGTTGCGCTCGACGGCGACGGCGCGGCGCTGATGAGGATGGGCGCGTTCGCGACGCTTGGCGCGTATGGCCCGCGCAACCTCACGCATCTGCTGCTCGATAACGGCGCACACGATTCCACGGGCGGACAAGCTACCGTCTCGCCGCACGTCTCGTTCGCGGGTGTCGCGGCCGCTTGCGGATATGCGTGGGCCATCGAAGGGGACGATCTCTCGCTCGTCGATAGGCTGTTTGCAGCGACACCCGGCGGCGATACCCCCGATACCCGCGACGGCCCGCGCTTCGCTCGCCTGACGATTCGGCGCGGCACCCCCGACGGCCTTCCCCGCCCGACGATTTCTCCAACCGATGTCAAAGCCCGCTTGATGCGTCACATCGGCGCTGCTTCAGGAATGAGTTCACGATGAAGACGTTGTTGCTAAACCCCGGCCCCGTCACCTTGACCGATCGCGTGCGGCAAAGCCTGCTGCAACCCGATCTGTGCCATCGCGAAAGCGAGTTTTACGATTTGCAGGATGAGGCGCGAGCGCGATTGCTCGAAGTCTATCGGCTGCATCCCCAAGATTGGTCGGCAGTCCTAATGACTGCGTCGGGGACCGGCGCGGTCGAAAGCATGATCGCGTCGCTCGTGCCGCCGAACGGCAAGTTGCTGATCGTGCAAAACGGCGTATATGGCGAGCGTATCGCGAGTATCGCAAAACAATACGGCATCGCCCACGAGATCGTCCTCCACGAGTGGATGCAGGCGCCCGATCTCGCGCGCATCGAGGCGTGTCTCGATGCGAATGGGCCGTTTTCGCACGTGGCCATCGTTCATCACGAGACAACGACGGGGCGGCTCAACGAGCTGAGCCAACTGGGAGCACGGTGCCGAGCCCGCGGCGCGCAGCTGCTCGTCGATGCCGTTAGCAGCTTCGGGGCGGAGGCGATCGATTTCGACAAGGCGAACATCGCCGCGGCCGCGGCGACGGCCAATAAGTGCTTGCATGGCGTGCCGGGGGCATCGTTCGTCGTGGCGCGCCGGCAGGCGATCGAAAGCGGGGCGAGCCGGACTTACTACCTCGATTTGGCCCGCCTAGCCACACTGCAAGCGCAGCGCAGTACGCCGTTTACGCCTTCCGTGCACGCGTACTACGCGCTCGTGGAGGCATTGCGCGAATTCGAGGAAGCAGGCGGCGTAGCGGCGCGGCACGCCCGCTATGCCGCGCTGGCCGAGCAGGTTCGCCTCGGCCTTGCCGCTCGCGGCATCATGTCCATCTTGCCGCCCGAGCACTCGTCCGTCGTACTGCGTTCCTATGCGTTGCCGAATGGTGTCGATTACGAAGCGCTACATGATGCTTTGAAAGCACATGGATTCGTCGTGTATGCGGGACAGGGCAATCTGTCGAAGCAACTGTTCCGGATCTCGACCATGGGAGATATCGAGGCGGCCGATATGGATCGGTTGCTGAAGGCGTTCGATTCGCTGGTGAAGTAACGCCCCCCTTATTCAAGGCGGCCCTGCATCGATAGCGAGTTCCCCCAAACGACGCACCGCCGCCTCGAGTTCACTCGTCCAACGATTGCCCGCGTTCAAACGCAGGCAATCGTCGAATGCCTCGCCCTCGCCGAATAAATGCCCCGGCGCAAAGCCGATGCCTTCGGTCCGCGCCCGCTCGAACAGTGTGCGGGTACTGCGGTGGTGGCCGTCGATGGCGGGCAGCTTTGCCCACAGCACGAGGCCGCCGGCAGGATCCGTGACCGCGGTGCCGGCGGGAAAGTACCGCAGCACCGCGTCACGCAGCATGTGCTGCTGGCTGTGGTGCTGTGCGGCGAGCGTGCGCACCGACGGCAAGCGCGTGCCCTCGCCCATGGCCGCCTGCTCGATTCCGTCTCGGAGGCGTTGAGCCAATTGAAGGTAGAGGGGTGTATCGTCGTCGGCGCAATCCATGGCGGTCGGGAAAATCGCGAAAATCTGTTATGTAACAGATTCGGCCCTGTTGTGTATAGGGACGCAGCGGCCGCCGTGCCATGATGGCCGCACTGACACAGCACCACGGAGAGGAGATCTGCGATGGAAGCAGCAGCACTGAAATACGACTTTCGCAGCGATACCGTCACGCGTCCCAGCGCCGCGATGCGGGCTGCGATGGCCTCGGCGGAAGTCGGCGACGACGTATTCGGCGACGATCCCACGGTCAAGCGGCTCGAAGCGCGCGTGGCCGAAACCATCGGCAAGGAAGCCGGTTTATTCGTCCCGTCCGGCACGCAGTCGAATCTGATCGCGCTGATGGCACACTGCCAACGCGGCGACGAATACATCGTCGGCCAGCAAGCACATTGCTATCGATGGGAAGGCGGCGGGGCGGCCGTACTGGGCAGCATTCAGCCGCAACCGCTCGAAAACGCTCCGGACGGCACGATTGCCCTCGCCGATATCGAAGCGGCCATCAAACCCGACGATCCCCACTTCGCGCGCACGCGCTTGCTTGCGCTCGAAAACACGATAGGCGGCAAGATCTTGCCGACCGAATACGTGCAAGCCGCAACCGCATTAGCCAAGCGACATGGGCTGGCGTGCCATCTCGACGGCGCGCGGCTCTTCAATGCGGCCGTGGCGCTCGGGGTTCCGGCCGCTACGTTGGCCGAGCCGTTCGACACGGTGTCCGTCTGCTTATCGAAGGGCCTGGGCGCCCCCGTGGGGTCGGTGCTCGTCGGCTCCAAAGCGGCGATCGCGTCTGCACGCCGCCAGCGCAAAATGCTCGGCGGCGGCATGCGGCAAGCCGGCATCCTCGCGGCCGCCGGCCTCTATGCGTTGGAGCATAACGTCGATCGTCTCGCGCAAGATCACACGAATGCGCGCGTCCTGGCCGAAGGCTTGGCCAAGCTGCCTGGGCTAACCGTCATTCAGCCTGAGACCAATATCGTATTTGTCAGCGTGGAAGCGTCCGTTGGGCCCGCGTTCGCCGCCCACCTCGCACAGCATGGTATCGGCGTGATCTCGCTGTACGGCTCCACACGCCAGCGCTGGGTCACACATCTGGACGTCGATGCGCAGGCCGTCGAGTACGCGCTCTCGGTCGCATCGCAGTTTTTTCAGCGATAAGAATCGGGCCGAATCGCATTCACGACGCGCCAAGCCCCCCACCCCCTATCATCGATTCCATCTGGGCTATGCCGATGCAAGCGAACAACTTTTCACTGACTGACTATCTCCGTCGAATCGACTACACCGGCACGCCGAAGGCCGACATAGAAACCGTCACGCGCATGATGCGGCGCCAGCTTTTCTCGGTACCGTTCGAAAACCTCGACGTGCAAGCGGGCAAGATCGTCTCGCTCGTCCCCGAGGAAATCGTCGAAAAAATCGTGGGCCGCAGGCGCGGCGGCTACTGCTACGAAGTGAACGGCCTATTCGCCATGGCGCTCGATGCGCTGGGCATTCCGTATCAATTCGTCGCGGCGAGGCCCATGTTCTATCCGGCGCGCCGGCCGCGCACGCATATGGCGCTCGTATTGACGCTGGGCGGCGAACGCTGGCTGTGCGATTTGGGCTTCGGCAGCTACGGCATTCGCGCCCCCATGCGTCTCGACGCATTGGACATCGACATCGCGCAAGACGACGATACGTTCATGATGACCTTGGGCGACGACGGCTTTTACGTGCTGCGCGCCCAGGTGGACGGACAATGGACCAACCAATACGCGTTCGATCTCTCGCCGCAGGAGTGGATCGATTTCGTACCGGCCAATTATTTGAATTCGACGCACCCCGAGGCGATCTTCGTACGAATGACCGTAGCGGTATTGATGACGGAGACCGGCCGTAAAATCTTGGGCGGCGATAGCTTCAAGATCGTCTCGCACGGCCGGACGGAACAGCGCACCATTGCGCCGAACGAGTTGGCCGACGTCCTCGCCCGCGAGTTCGGATTGACGACGCAAAGCGCCGCCTGACCGGCATCGGCGCGCCAAGCTGTCACAAAACGGCGGTGCCGGTCGTCTGGTGTGGGTTAGGCCCACCTTCGCTCATTTTCGCTCAGTGTTTCAAGACCGAAACCGATCCGGACCACCCGCTATGACGACCGACTCCACGCCCGCACGCGCCGATTCCCACCCTTCCGGCGCTTTCACCGCTTCCGACCCTTTCTACGCGCTCCGGCCCAGGCTGTTCTCGGTGGCGTACCGCATGCTCGGTACGCGCGCCGACGCCGAAGATGTCGTCCAAGACGCGTGGCTGCGCTGGCAGCAAAACACCGACCGCTCGGCCGTCAAGTCGGCCGAGGCATGGCTCGTCACGATCGTGACGCGGCTGTCGATCGATCGCCTACGCGCGGCGAAAGCGGAACGCGAAACGTACGTCGGCAAGTGGCTGCCAGAGCCGCTTGTCGAGGCATCGGACGAACACACGCCCGAAGTGGCCGCCGAACTGGCGAGCGACTTATCCGTGGCGCTGCTATGGGTGCTCGAACGCCTTTCCGCGGAAGAACGCGCCGCATTCTTGCTGCGTCAGGTGTTCGACCACGGTTACGACGAGATCGGCGCGCTGCTAGGCAAAACCGAAGCCGCGTGCCGGCAAATGGTGCATCGCGCGTCGGAGCGGGTGCAGCAAACCCGGACACGTTTCGACGTCCCGCGCGACGTACACCGGCGTGTCGTCGAGCGATTCATGCGCGCCGCGCAATCGGGCGAGCGCGATGCCATTCAAGCGTTGCTGGCCGACGATGTGGAACTGGTCGGCGACGGCGGCGGCAAGGTACCGTCCGTCTACAAAGTGCTGCACGGCGCGCTTCGCATCGCCAATCTGTTTTGGGTGACGGGGCGGCGCTTGGGGCCGCAATTGGTTTATCGCCACGCGCTCATCAACGGCGAACCGGGCGTGCTGCGATACGTCGACGGCAAGCTCGAATCGGCGATGGCGTTCGCCACCGACGGCGAACACATTACAGGCATCTACGCCATCCGGAACCCGGACAAGCTCGCGCATATCCCGCAGACGCCCGCTCGATAAACAACGCGAAGCTGTCACAGACACGAAAAAGCCCACGTCTTATGAGCATGGACGCCGCACAGGGCGGCGCTCCGCTCCCAACCGAAAGGGCAAAGCCATGACACACACCGCTCGCGTCAACTATTCGCAACTTGCGCCGACGGCTTTCCGTAATCTGTACCAGCTTTCCGCAGGCTTGCGCCGCGATCTGCTCGGGCATCGTCTCGTCGATCTGGTTTTCTTGCGCGTGTCGCAAATCAACGGCTGCGCGTATTGCATCGACATGCACTGGCGCGATCTGATCAAGATGGGTATGGACCCTCGCCATCTGAACGCCGTCACCGGATGGCGCGAGGCGCCGTTCTTCGACGAGCGCGAACGCGCCGCGCTCGAATGGGCCGAACTCGTCACGGGCGTACCGCAGTTGGACCCGAACGACGCAGCCTTTGCGCGGCTGCGCGAGCAGTTTAGCGATGAGGAAATCGCCGAACTGGGATTCGTGATCGCGACGATCACCGCGTGGAATCTGCTCAACGTCAGCTTCCGCAATCCGTTGCCCGAAAAAGCTTGAGCGATCGGTTCGGTTCGGCTCCGCCAGGACGTTTTCCCAACCGGGTTCGTGGCCGCTCATTGCCTCGGCCGATCGACTCAGCGCAACGCCTCGCGCCAAAGCACGGTCAGGATCGTCATCAACGCGGGGCCGATGAACAAACCCACCAGGCCGAACGTCTCGGCTCCGCCGAGAATGCCGAACAACACCAGAAGAAACGGCAGCCGCGTGGCACTGCCGATCAGCCCCGGACGCACGAAGTGTTCGGCGAGGAATACCACCACGCTGCCCGTCGCCAACACGGCCAAGGCGCCCGCCGCCTGGCCGTGAACGAAGAGCCACAGCGCCGCGAGGCCGAATGCGATCGGAGCGCAAAACGGAAGCATGGCGGCAACCGCCGTGACCAGTCCAAATTCGGCCGCGTGCGGCAAACCCGTCGCGAAATAGGCGACACCGATCAACGCGCCCTCCCCCAGCCCCACCACGACCAGGCCGGTCACGGTGCCTCGCACAGCCGCCGCCATGCGCATCGCCAGGTGCGCCCCGTCCGACCCGAACACACGCCGCACGGCTTTGACCAGGTGCTCCGACATCTGGGGCCCTGTGCGCAACAGCACGAACAGGGTCAGCAGCATGAAGCCGAAACGCACCACGCCTTTCAATGCGAGTGTGCCGAAATGGCGACCGGCCGTCGCGACATGGCTGCCGCGCAATTCCTGCATCGCCGGCGATCCCTCCAACGGGCGAGCGAGGTTCGCCTGCCACCAATCGGAGATTTGTTTGCCGAACGGCATGTGCTGGGCGAACTGCGGCAGCGCGATGCCGTTTGCTTCGACATCCGAGAGCCAATGCATCAAATGATGCGTCTCGTGCAGCAGCTGAGTGAAGATGCCTACGATCGGCAAGACGACGAAAAGGCCGACCACGGTCGTCACCGCCAATGCGATGGCGCTTGCCCGAAACGAGGATTGCTTGGGTGAACTCAGCCGTTGCAGGAGCGGCCAAACCACGATGGCGATGACGAATGCCCAAACGACAGCCGGAATGAACGAGCGAATGACCCACAACGCAAGCGCCACCAGCACGGTGTACAGCACCAGCGTGGCGATGCGCTGCCGGCGCTTGGCGCCGACTGGATCGTTCGTGGCAGACGGAAAAAGAGGCATCGAAATCGCCTTGGGTGAAGAGTATCAATCGCCGACATCTTATAGAAGTTCGCCGGTGCCGATCACGCCGTCATTGACTTCATCGCGCATTGTGCAAAAAATGCAGCCGCCCCCTCCGAACGTCCCTCATCCCAGGAATGGCCATGCGCTCGAAGTTTGTCTTGTCGTCATGCGGTATCCCTGTAGCCCGTGCCGCCGCGGTGGTCGCCATCGCGTTCGCCTGTTCGATCGGCGCGGCGCAGCACGCACTCGCGGACGAACAGGCCAACGCAGCAAGCCAAGCGGCCCAGCCGGCCGCTGGCTCGGCCTCGCGACACCGCGCCGACGCCCAGGCGGCGCTCGGTTCGAGCGCGCCCGCCCTCGCCGCGTCCGCGCCAAGCAGCACCGATGTGCCTATCCCGCGCGAGACATCGACCGTCACCGAGCACGCCTTGCGCCTGAACGGCCACCGGCTCGCTTATCGCGCCACGGCAGGGAACTTGCTGCTGCGCGACGAAAAAGGCGAACCCGACGCGAGCGTGTTTTATGTCGCGTACACCGCGGCCAATCGTGACGACGGCTTGCCGCGCCCCGTCACGTTCCTTTTCAACGGCGGCCCGGGCGCGGCAAGCGTCTTCTTGCTGATGGGCTCGTTCGGCCCGAAGCGCGTGCATACCTCGAGCCCGTCGGCCACGCCGCCCGCGCCCTATGTGCTGACCGACAATCCCGACGCATTGCTCGACAAGACCGATCTTGTTTTCGTCGATGCCGTCGGCACAGGCTTTTCGAAACCCGTCGGCCACGGCGACAGCAAGCGCTTTTGGGGCGTCGACGGCGATCTCGACGCGTTCGTCCAGTTCATCGATCGATACTTGACGGTCAACGATCGATGGAATTCGCCGAAGTTCTTGATCGGCGAATCGTACGGCACGGCACGCGCGGCGATGCTGGCCTACCGTCTCGGTCAGCATGAAATCTCGCTCAACGGCGTGGTGCTGCTGTCGTCGGTGCTCAATTCGGGCATGCATGCCCCGGGCCTCGACCTGATGTACGTACGCTACTTGCCGTCATATGCCGCGGCCGCCTGGTATCACGATAAGCTCGGGCCCTCCAAGCCCGCCGACCTGCCGGCGTTCCTGAACGAAGTGCGCGATTTTGCGGCGGGGCCGTACGCCGCGGCACTGCAAAAAGGCGACGCGCTGACCGATGCGGAGCGCGATGCCGTCGCCGCGCGCCTGGCTCGATACACCGGGCTCGATGCGCAGTACATCGTCCGAGCACGCCTGCGCATCTCGCCCTCTCACTTCCGCAAACAATTGCTGCTCGGCCAAGCGCGCAGCCTCGGGCGCTACGATAGCCGCTTCGAGGGCATCGAATACGACGACGATTCGTCGTCGCCCGACTACGACGCCTCCGAAAAATACATTACGAGTGCGTTCAGCGCTGCGTTTCATGAACACCTGATCCAAGACCTTCACTACGCGAGCGACACCCCCTATCGCGTGTTCAACGGGCACGTGCTCGACGCATGGGATTGGAAACATCGCGCGTGGTGGGGCGAAACGCTCAGCGTGCCGTATGCGGCGGCGGATCTAGCCGAAGCGATGCGGCAAAACCCGCAACTGAAGGTGCTATCCGCAAACGGCTACTTCGACCTGGCCACCCCGTTCTTCGCCACCGAGTACGACCTCGCTCACATGGGCTTGGAGCCCTCGCTGCGCAAAAACGTGCGAATCACCTACTACGAGACGGGGCACATGATCTATCTCGACGATTCCGCATTGCATGCGTTGACGGGCGACCTCGATCGGTTTTACGACAGCGCGACCCGCCCCTGACCGATCTAGCCTAAGCGACTATCAAGGAACGCATTGAAACGATGCGTTCCACCCCAATCAACAAGATAGATAAGAGACTCGCCTTCGTGTATAGTGGAATAACTCTAAAACGATAAAAACCACGCCGTTTTTATATCGAATTTTCGAATTACAACAATCCGGCACACGCCGCCCAGCGCCCCGCCTTACAGTGTCGCCTCGATCGTCTGTACAGCACGCCCAGCCCGGACAGACCACCATTTCCACTACCACTACTAACAGCTACACGAACCTATTTTTGGCTTGTTAGGTTAATCGCGCTCAATAAATATTTGAGCGATTTTATAAACCCACAATCATTACGATGGCTCGAGACGGCAGCAAATTTTTGATCCGTTGACTCCCCGCTATCCCGCGGATACGGCGTCTCTTGGCGTTGCATTCCTAGGAGGTCAAATTGAAGTCGACATTTAAGTTGAAGGGGTCGGTACCAAGTATTTATAAAAGCGCGGCATTTGCGTTGCCGCTTATGGTCGCGGCCTGGCCCGCTCACGCAGCGACAGCGCCGGCGATATGGGTCGGCACAGAAACGAGGGCCTTTCTCACGCCGGAACAGATGAGGGCCTTCGCAGACGAGCCGCAAGCGCAAGCGACAGCCGGCGAAACGGCACGCGTGGTCGTCAGCCTGCGCGTGCGCGACATGGCCAAGCTCAAGGCGCTCGGGCAAGCCGTCAACGAGCGCGGCGACAGTCGATACCATCGCTTTCTGACGCCGGAGCAGTTTCTGTCCGAATTCGCGCCCACCGAAACGCAGGTGCAAAGGGTCGTCGCTTACCTGCGCGAGAGCGGCTTCGTGAATATCCGCGTATCGAAGAATCGTCTCCTGATTTCCGCAGACGGCACTGCCGGCACCGTGAAGACGGCTTTCAACACGCCCCTCGTACATTTCCGGCAAGGCGGCCGGGCCGTCTTCGCGAACTCGGCGCCGGCCGAGGTGCCCGAGAAGCTAGGCGGTACCGTCTTGTCGGTGTTGGGATTGCAGAACGTCACGCGAGCGCACACGATGGCCGTCAAAGGCCCGCGTTCGCAAGCGAAGACGATGTCGGCCGGCACCGAGACGGGCCACTCTCCGATGGAATGGCCTAAGCTGTACGGCGCCACGAATCTGCCCACGGGAGCGAACACGACGGTGGGCATCATCACGATCGGCGGCGCCGATCAGGCCACACAGGATCTGAACCGGTTCACTCGGGCGAACAACTTGGCCGCGGTGAACGTCTCCACGGAGCAAACCGGCGACCCGAACGGCAACTATAGCGACGACCCCGAGGGCCAGGGCGAGTGGGACCTCGATAGCCAGGACATCGTCGGCGCCGCCGGCGGTGCCGTGAATCAGTTGATCTTCTACGAAGCCGACGCGAATGCCCCGGGCAATACAGGCTTGACGCAAGCGTTCAACCAAGCCGTCAGCGACAACGCGGCGAAAGTCGTCAACGTTTCGCTCGGCTGGTGCGAGACCGATGCGCAAGCGGACGGGACGGTGGCCGCGGAAGATCAAATCTTCGCCGCGGCCGTGGCGCAAGGGCAGACGTTCTCGGTATCGTCAGGCGATGAGGGTGCCTACGAGTGCAACAACCGCGGATATCCGGATGGCAGCAACTATTCGATCTCCTGGCCTGCCTCGTCGCCGAATGTCATCGCCGTCGGCGGCACGACGCTCTTCACGACAAGCAGCGGCGGCTGGGCCAGCGAGACCGTCTGGAACGAAGGGCTCGACGAAAGCGGCAAGCTCTGGGCATCGACCGGCGGCATCAGCCAAGTCGAATCGGTGCCGTCTTGGCAGAGTTCGCTGACGGTGAGCCCACGGCCCACGGGACGCGCCGTGCCCGACATTTCGTTCGACGCGGCACAGGGCTCCGGCGCACTCGTCTATGACAACGGCCAGATCGAACAGATCGGCGGCACGAGCCTTGCCTCGCCGATCTTCGTCGGCCTGTGGGCACGGCTGGAATCGGCTCATTCGAACGCGCTGGGCTTCCCCGCATCGAGCATCTACAGCGCCGTGAAAGCGACGCCCTCGCTCGTGCACGATGTCACGTCGGGCAACAACGGCTATCGAGGCGACGGCTATCAAGCCGCGCAAGGCTGGGATTACCCGACGGGCTGGGGCAGCTTCGTGATGTCGAATCTGGCGTCGTACGTCGGCAGCAGCCATTCATTCGGGCAATGACCGAGCGGCAAACCTCGCGGCGGGCAATCGGCTGTACTCGATGAAAGTGGGGCATCCGGTGCCGATCGAAACCCATGAGTGTGCTCGGTACCGAGCACCGCGCTAGGGGTACGGCAACACCCGCCTTAGCCGGCCCGGCCCTTGCGCCTGGCCGGCTCTTTTCGTTGTGCACGCAACAAACATCTCGTTCGCTGGGCAAGCCGGGAAAAGTCGGCGCATAATCGCTCCTTTGCGTCCTTGCCCGTGATAGGTCGTTGCAGCGCCGCTTGCCCATGCCGCTTGCCATCAAAGCCTTCATTGCCCCGCTGATCGTGGCTTGCGCCATGTTCATGGAGAGCGTCGACGGCAACATCATCGTCACGGCACTGCCGTCGATGGCGCGCGATTTCGGCAGCGATCCAATCGCTCTGAAAGTGGCGATCACGAGCTACGTCCTTGGGCTGGGCGTGTTTATCCCGATCTGCGGCTGGCTGGCCGATCGCTTCGGCGCACGCACCGTCTTTCGCACGGCCATCGGCATCTTCGTCGTCGGCTCCGTTCTCTGCGGCTTCTCCCACTCGCTCCACGTCTTCACGCTCGCGCGCTTCCTGCAAGGCATCGGCGGGGCGATGATGGTGCCCGTCGGCCGCATCATCATCTTTCGCGCGGTGCCGAAAACCGAGTTCGTGCGCGCCATGAACTATCTGAGCCTGCCCGCCATGTTCGCGCCCGCCGCGGCGCCGCTGCTGGGCGGCTTCATCACGACGTATCTGCACTGGCGGTTGATCTTTTTCATCAACGTGCCCGTGGGCATCCTCGGCATTTATCTGACGAACCGCCATATCGTCAACACGCACGAGCCGCATCCCGGCCCGCTCGACTGGTTCGGCTTCTTGCTGTCGGCCATCGGCGGGTCGCTCGTCATGCTCGGCTTGTCGCTGATCGGCAGCGGGATGGTCTCCGATCGCACCGCCTTTGAAATGACCGTCGCCGGCGCGCTGCTGCTTACGCTGTACGTGCTCTACGCCCAGCGCGCGCAACGGCCGGTGCTCGATCTGCGTCTGCTGCGCGTGCCGACGTTCCGTGCGAGCGTGCTCGGCGGTTCGATGTTTCGCATCGGGCTGGGCGCCGTGCCCTTTTTGCTGCCGCTCGCCTTGCAAGAAGGGCTCGGCATGTCCGCGTTTCAATCCGGTGCGATCACATGCGCCTCGGCGTTCGGCAGCATGTTCATGCGCTCGCTGACGTCGTCGGTGCTCCGCACATTCGGATTTCGCACCGTGCTGATCTATAACGCCGTTTTTTCAGGCATCGCGATTGCGGCCTACGGCGCGTTTTTTCCCGGCACGCCAGCCTGGGTGATGTGGCTCGTGGTGTTGTTCGGCGGGTTCTTTCCGGCGCTCCAATTCACTAGCTTGAACTCGATGCTCTACGCGGAAATCGCCAGCCAGGATGTGGGCCGCGCCACGAGCCTCGGCAGTGTGGTGCAGCAAATGTCGCTCGGGCTCGGCGTGACCGTCGGCGGGATCGCCCTGCAAATCTCGCGCGATTTGCACGGACACGCGCACGCCCAGTGGTCGGATTTCTGGCCGTCGTTCGTCGTCGTGGGCCTGTTCTCGCTCGGGTCGATCCCGATCACGCGCCGGCTGGCGCCCAACGCCGGTGACGAAATCGCGCGAGGCACGCGCGGCTAGCGCAATGGCGCACGGTGTTGAATTGGCAGAGCGCGATGCCCGCGCCAAAACCAAGCGGTCGCCTCATGCATCGACTCATGCCGCGGCGCGAGCCGCAGCGCTCGAACCCGTATAGCCGCGCACCGCGTCGACAACGATGGTGGCCAGTTGCTCGACCGGCGGGCTGGCCGCGCTCGACGCGCGCAGCAACGACAACCCGAGCGACGGCAACTCAGGTAAGCCGTAGGCACCGGCATCCAGCCTGCGCACCGTATGGGGCAGGCCATACGACGTGCGTACCGTGAGCCCCAACCCCGCTGCTGCGGCCGCCCATAAGCCGGCAAGACTCGGGCTGGTCAGCGTAGCGCGCCAAGCAATGCCTGCCCGATCGAGCGCATCGGTTGCAAGCGAGCACAGCATGCAAGCGCCGTCGAACAGGACGAGCGGTAGCGGCTCCCCCGTATCGGGCGACCACTGCAGCGCATCGGAGCCAATCCACGACAACGCGGGCTTTGCCACTTCGACGCTCGCGCCCGTCGCACGCCGCGCGCGCGTCGAAAGATTGACGTCATCCCAAACGAGCGCGAGATCGAGTTCCCCGGCGTCCAGCCGCTCGGTCAGGTCGGCGTTCCGCGCAACGCGCGCTTCGATGCGAACCTTCGGATGTGCGCGCGCGAATCGCCCCAATACTTCGGCAAGGAGCGACTCTCCAAAATCCTCCTGCAACCCGAGACGCACCCAACCTTCCAGATCCGTGCCGCGCGCCGCGATGACAGCCTCATCGTTCAGCTCGACCACACGCCGCGCATAACGAAGCATGACTTCGCCGGCATCGGTCAATCCAAGCCCTCGCCCCGCTTTGCGAAACAGCGGCGCCCCCACCTGCTCTTCCAGCTTTCGGATTTGCGCGCTGACCGCCGACGTCGAGCGGCCCACGCGATCGGCGGCCTTCGCGAAGCTGCCGAGATCCATCCCGACGACAAAGCTGCGCAACGCGGCAACATCAAAGTTCGTCTGACTCATCGTTCGCCCCATCATCCTGAATTTCTGAACCATCCATACCAAATTATCTGATTTTCAGGATGATCATAGAGTGGGAGACTGCGCTTCGTCAAATCTCGTACGGAGCAGCACATGGACACGCCCTATTTGGCTAAAGCCGCGGACAAGGCGTTCGGCGCATCGCATCGATGGAAAGTCCTCGGCGTTGGCGTCGCGGCGAACGCCAGTTTCTCGGCGGCAGCGGCCGGCATTCCCACGACGGCTATTTGGATGCGAACGGGCTACCACCTCGGCAATACGCAACTAGGCGTCGCGTTGAGCGCGATCGGGTTCGGTATTGCACTATCCGAATTACCGTGGGGGCTGGCGACCGATCGATTCGGCGATCGCCCTGTCCTGATCGCCGGCCTGCTCGCCACAGCGCTCGCGCTGTTGTCGATGGCGTTGTTCGTCGTGCCGTCGGCCGCCTCGATCCCGAGCCTGCCGCTGCTCGCCGCCGCCATGGCCTTGGTCGGCTTGCTGGGCGGCAGCGTCAACGGGTCTAGCGGACGCGCGATCATGAGCTGGTTCAAGGAAGGCGAACGGGGCGTCGCCATGAGCATCCGGCAGACGGCCGTGCCGCTGGGCGGCGGTATCGGCGCGTCGCTGCTGCCGTGGCTCGCGTCGACACATGGCTTCGGCGCCGTGTTCAGCGCCCTCGCGCTGCTTTGCACCGTGTCGGCGGTGCTCGCGATTCGTTGGCTGCATGAACCGCCGGACACCGATGCAGCGACGAAAGCCGGAGCCGGGGCCGCGGGGCTTGCCGCCGCCCAGCGCAGCCCGCTCGTCGACGTTCAAATTTGGCGGGTGGCGCTCGGAATCGGTGCGCTTTGCATGCCGCAATTCGCCGTGCTGACGTTCGCAACGGTGTTCCTGCATGACTTTGGCCGCCTGGGCACCGCCGGCATCAGCGCGACCATGGCAGCCGTACAAATCGGCGCAATGGTCATGCGCGTTTGGAGCGGACGGCATACGGACCGGCACGGCAATCGCCGCGGCTACCTACGTGGCTCGACGCTCGTCGCTGCAGCTTCGTTCGCAGCCCTCGCCGGGGCCGTGGGACTTGCGCATGCCATCCCCATCGCAGCGGTCATTGTGTTGCTGGTGTTCGCCGGCATCTGCGTGTCGGCATGGCATGGGGTCGCCTACGCCGAGCTTGCCACGCTGGCCGGGCCCGCACGCGCCGGTACCGCGCTCGGTATGGTCAATACGATCGTCTATGTCGGCCTGTTCATGGTGCCGCTGCTGCTGCCTCATCTGTTGGCCGTGAGTTCGTGGGCGATTGTGTGGCTCGTGGCGGGGTGCGTCGCGCTCGCCGTTTATCCGCTGTTTCCGCGGCCGGCGCGCCGTTGAGCCCGATGGTGTCTGCATGCGCAGGCGTTGCATGAGTTGCGTGGTTCGGCGGCCACAGCTCGCGCACATCGCCGAAATGGCGTGCCTACGCGCACCAGATATTGGTTTAACGCCGTTGACGCCGCCGCAAGCTTCCCCCCAAAGTGGCGATATGAAATGCGTGCGGCGAAACCTGCTGTCATGGGACCGAACCACGTCGAGGTTGTTCGGCACTCGCCGCGCCCTTCATCGGCTGGGATATCGGTATCCCGATAGGAACGCGGCATGCTACTCGTCCACTGTAAGCACCCCCTTGAATCGGGCTGTTTGCACGCAGGAGATCGACAATGAAGCTGTACACGAATAGGTATGCCGCCGAGACGGTGAAGGATGCCCTCGTCGATGAAGCGCCGAGCGCGGTCGAGCCTTCCAATCCGGCACCACGGGATGAAGCGGGATCCGTCAACGCACCGACAGTCTCCCCGCTGCGCCCGCTCAATGCCGTGATGCCGCACGGCACCGTCCGTTCGGCGCAGCCAGCGGAAAGCAACGTAGTGGAGGCGCTGGATGCAAGCCACGCACTGACGCTCGTCAGGACGCTACAGACGTTTTCGTATTCGGTCGACTTGCTCTTTCACAGTGCCGAGCTGTCGTACTACATCACGCTGTCCCAGGACGGCAAACTGTGGCGCGCGCTCCATGCGGCCGAACTCGATACCGCGGAGGCCGCCTTTCGGCATTTCGAGGATCAGGCAATGCGGCTCGCCGACGTCGAATTGAGGCATATCCAATTGCAGGCGCAAAACGAGCACATCGATGCAATGGCCGCGGCCTCGGAAGCGCAAGCGCAGCAATTACGCGACGATCTCGAACGCCATGCGGAGCAGACTCAGTTCGTGAACAATCATCAGCAGCAAGCACGAAAGGAGGTGGCGCACCTCGAAGCGCAACGTGTCGCGGCGCAGGCCCGCCTGAATAAAGCGTTGCGGCAGATGCACCAGTTGCGCGTGACGAGCAACGAACGGATCCCACATCCCCACTGCCGCCGCACGGAGCCCTAACGCGGGGCAGCGAGCAATGCGAGGAAAAGACGGGGGCGATGTCGCCCGCTCGCTAGCGGAAGTACGCGATATCTCGCATAACGCCGCGATCAAGCGAACGGGTTCACGCCGATCAACCATCGATGGAGTACGAAGGCGAAGATCGCCCAGGCAATGAGGCCGACAACGACGGTCTTGACGTCGCCCGCGAGCGTACCCTCGGGGTACCGTATGCCGGCGGCGCGGTCGCGGCCACGGCAGACGACCACCCCCACCGCGCCCCAGACGAGAAAGACCCCGAACAAAACCACCGCGTTGAGCGTGCCGTTCGCCAGTAGATGACCGAGTGCCCATATCGCGGCGCCCGCCATCATCGGATGCCCGATCGTTCGCTTGATCCGATTACCGGGCATATAAGCGGCAACGATCAGCACGAACGCAACGGCGACGAGCAAGGCCGTTAGATGCCGAATGCCGAAAGGCGGCATCCACAATACGGTCGGCGCGCGCCGTGCAATGCCGTAGCCCCAAACGATCAAGACGAATCCGACGAGCGACGCCACGGAGTAAAGACCTCTCCAGCCCTGCCTCCCGAACCTCGCCACCTGCGCGTCGCGCCATGACGGCGATACGAGCCTGATCGAATGAACACCGATGAAAATGAGCAAGCCCAGAATCAGTATCGCCACGTCGAACTCCTTTGTTGTTGTGCTCTGTGGTTGCGTACCGCGGGTACTGCGTCGAGCGCCGTAGGGCGCCCGCTTCCGATCGCGTCGAAAATCAAGGCGCTGCCGCGATCACTTCGGCCATTGCAGCGGTAAGTTTCTTGGCGTACGGCACGTGCAAGAACTCGTTGGGACCGTGCGCGTTCGATTTAGGACCGAGAACACCGCAGACGACAAACTGCGATTTCGGAAAACCTTCCTGCAAGACGTTCATCAACGGAATCGTGCCGCCTTGCCCGATAAAGGCGCAATCGGCGCCGAAATAGTCGCGCGACGCCGCGTTGACTGCCTGCGCCAGCCACGGCGCAAGCTCGGGCGCATTCCAGCCGTAGGCGGCCTCGTCCGGCTTGAAGGTGACCTTGGCGTTGTACGGCGGATCGAGTTCGAGCAGCGCCTTCAGATCCGCAACGGCCCGCGCCGCATCGACGAGCGCCGGCAATCGCAGCGACAATTTGAACGCCGTGCGCGGACGCAGCACGTTGCCCGCACTCGCGAACGGGGGCAATCCTTCGGCGCCCGTCACCGACAAAGAAGGCCGCCACGTTGCATTGAGCAACGCCTCGTACGGGTCGGAGGTGACCGGCAGCACGGGCTTGCCGTCTTGCCCGCATGCCCACGGCGACGCCTTCCATACTTCGTCGCCCAGAATGCCCGCCGTCTTGCGCGCTTCTACCAACCGGCTCGCCGGGATCTCGCAGTGGAAACTGGACGGCAGCAAACGGCCCGATGCCGAATCTTCGAGCCGCTCGAACAGTTGGCGCATGATGCGAAAGCTCGACGGCACGATGCCGCCGTATCCGCCCGAGTGAACCCCCTCGTCCAGTACCTGCACTTCGAGCGATCCGCCGACGAGCCCTCGTAGGGAGGTGGTCAGCCAGAGTTGATCGTAATTGCCGGCCCCCGAATCGAGACACACGACGAGCCCGACCTCGCCGAGCCGGGCGCGCAGCGCATCGACATAGGACAGCAAATCGTAGCTGCCCGATTCCTCGCAGGTCTCGATCAGGCCGACGCAGCGCGGCCGGTCGATCCCTTGCGCGTCGAGCGCGGCGATCGCGGTCAGGCTGGCATAGATGGCGTAGCCGTCGTCCGCACCGCCTCGCCCGTAAAGTTTGCCGTCCTCGAATTTCGGCGTCCACGGGCCGAGATCCCGCCGCCATCCGTCGAACTCCGGCTGCTTGTCCAGGTGGCCGTAGAGCACCACCGTCTCGGTACTGCCCGAGCGCGTGGCCGGCGTTTCGAAGAAGATCACGGGCGTGCGTCCGGGCAAGCGCACGATTTCGAGCGTGAGCCCCCGGACGCGCTGCGCTTCGGCCCACGCCGCCGCATCGGTGACGACGCGCTCGAGGTATCCGTGTTTTTCCCAATCGGCGTCGAATGCCGGGCTCTTGGCCGGAATCGCGATGTAGTCGGTCAGCGCCGGAACGATTTCGTCATTCCACTTTCGCTCGACGAACGCGGTCAACGCGGCGCGATCGATCGAGGCGTTTTGCTGCTTCGCATCAAGTACGGTCATGGCGGCGACTCCGGCAATCAAAGCGCACATGATAGTCCGGATTGCGCGATAGACGACCGCGGCCCAACGACCGAACACGCGTAGGCACGCTTCAGTTGCCGCCAAGCAAAGCACGGCAGAACGCGCGACAATGTGTCATACCCCAATCTCGAGGCAGGCATCATGTTGGGTCGCATTGCCCTACAAGTCGTCGAGGTGGTGTTTGCGCTGGCGCTGTACTTCTTGCCGGCCATTATCGCCGACCGTCGCAAACGCCACGACGTCCTCACGCTCGCGCTGTTCAACGCGTGTACGGGGTGGACGGTAGTGGGATGGCTACTGGCGCTGATGTGGGCGCAAGTGCCCAATCCCCCCGCCGGCCTCGCCCGGGACGTAACCGCTAAACGCCGGCTGGTGCGGATGGCGGCCTTCTCGAGTGCACTGATGGCGCATGTCGACCGGCGCGCGGCCAAGCAGGGAAACGCTCGCCGCTAGGCCCCCCGCAGCGCCGCTTGGTGCAGGCTGGCGGCGAGATGGCGCAAGAGGACGGAGCGACGGGCGGCGCCTTAGACGCCCGGTTTGAAGCCGCCCTGCATGAAGGGCATGCTGGCTGCGACCGTGCCGGCCATGGAAACGGCGTAACGGCGAACGTGGACCAGCCCCGGCGAGATCGAACGCGGTTCCCGCGCGAGCGCTTCGGGCGCGAACGACTCTTGTCGGAACTCGCCCTGTTCGTCGAACCATTGGCATAGCACGGTATCGCGGCAAAGGGCCGTTACCGTCATACGCGAGCCGCCCACCTTTAGTGTCACGACATCGCCTACGCAATACTGCTCAACTAGGTCACGAGTAGCCGTCGTCATGTGCACTCCGTCACAAAGTGTCGAACCGTCCGTCAAGAACGGCGATCCCATCGCACTGCACCGAACGGCACCGAACCGGCGATACCGCTCGCTCATTTATTGCCTCGATATTCACCCGAGGTCAACGACAGATTAACAATAGAATTTTTATTCTACAAGTGGTTTTAGGGAAAACATGGAGCACCGATTTCAGATCCGAATCGCCCGCACCGCGGAAATCGTTTTCCGCCACATTAAGGGGCGAAAGATCTTCGAATTGCAATAATCGTACTTTTTTCGACAATCGCCATACGGCCGCCAGCCCGTCTGCGCGCCGCCTCACATGGCATCGAAGGCGAACCGCTTTTCCCCGACGAACGAATGCTCGACGTTATAACAAAAGCAAAATGCCATTTTGATCCAAGTCAATTTCCGCACTGCATCATTAATGCTATCGACATATTCATCGGCAAATGAATTGGCCATAGGTGATGCGGAAGGAATGAAAACGTTTTCTGCTTCTGCCAAGTTATCGACAAATCGTCGCGATCTTCACCGCAAGATGAGGGCATCGGCGACGCGACCGCGAGGCGAAGACTGCGCACGGACGGCGCAGCCGGCTGCTTACGGTCAGGCTTGCGCCTCGAGCGCCGCACAAGAGCGATTCGATCCGACGACGATCAACTTCATCGTGGCCCGAGTGGCGCCGACGAACAGCTTGCGGGCCGCCCGTTCGTCGAACGAATCGAAATCGACTTCGGTCAATATCACGCACGGTGCCGACTGCCCCTTGAATCGATAGATCGACTCGAGCAGCACGTCGCCGTCGCGATACTCGGGATTGCCGAACAGATCGTACTTGCCCGTGAAGCTGCGCAGCCGATGCGGGCCCAGGTGCTCGATCCCGGTCAATGCCGATCCTTCTCGCCCCCGGAACGAGAGCACCGCGATGTCTTGCTTGCGAAAGCCCAACGACAGCGCCTGTGTGATTGCGCGTTTGGTGGCTTCGATCGCCGCGTCGGCGTGGGTTTCGTCATACGCTGCGATGGCTATCTGCGATCCGTCGAACGGGCTGCCGGCAACGAGATTCGAGGCGTGAGGCACAGCCGCCCCGACCTTCTCGCGTACGAACGCGAGGACATCGCGCGGGCTACGGTAGTTCGTCGTCTCGGTCAATACCGTCCAGCCCGGCAGCGCAACAGGTTCGCGCATATAAAGGTTTTGCAACGGATCTTCCAGCCACCACCACGCGCCGTCCGGCTTGACGAGCCGAGACAGCGCCGCTACCCAGGCTTCTTGGAAGTCCTGCCCCTCGTCGACGATGAGAACGTCGAAGCGCCAGCGTTCTCCGATCGGCGCATCGGCGAACGCCGCCTCCAGCCGCCCGAAGACATCGGGCGAGCGGAAATCCTGCACCGCACCCACGTCGCGGGCCACCCAATCGCACAATTGGTGATAGTTCGCCACGCGCGCCTCCTCGGGCGCGACGCGCGCGATGTGATCGGCTAGCGGCCGATTGAAGCAGACGTAAAGCGCCCGCTTGCCGCTTGCGGCGGCATCTTTCATGACTTGTACCGCCAGTTGCGTCTTGCCCGACCCAGCCGTTCCGATCACGCGCAAGCGAAACGGCGAGAACGTCAACCGGCGCGCCCATGTCGCCAGCCCGCCCGATAGCCGGGTGACCAGCGTCCCCGCCTGCCCGACGAGCGCGCTCGTATCCGGCGTCAACGCCAATTCGTCCGCCAAAAAATGATGGATCTTGGCGGCGCACGGCAGCGGCGGCTCATCGGCGGGCAGCGCCGCCAAGATCACGGAGGCTAGCTGCTCCTTGCGCGTCGCATCGACGATGCGCTCCGGTGGCACGCCTGCGATAGCGGCATTCTTGACGACGTAATCGGGACAAAACAGCAGCGCTTCGATACAGTAAGTGCCCGCGCCGAACGCCGCCGTGAAACGCCGGTGCAGCGTTTCGACCGTGCGCGCCAGTTGGATCGAGACGTTGCGCTGGGTTTGGAGATACACCTTCACGAGACCTTGTGGGGTCTCGCGAAGGAAGCCCGCCTTTTGCTCGACAAGCAGCAGGCGCCCCGCCGGGCTCACGATCACGAAATCGGCTTCCCCGAATACGGAGAAAGCCTGATTCAGGCGAGTCCAATGCACGCCGTGATACAGGGTGTAATCGTCGGGCAACGCCTGCTCGAGCAGCGCGAGGGTTTCGCGCTCGCGTTCGGCGGCGCCGGTTGCGGCGAGATGCTTCCAATCGTCGGGAATAAGGCGGGCCATGCAGGCTAATCCTCGCTTTGACGTATTTGATTTCGGCGTATTGTACAAACCGCGCGACGTCGGCCCATGCCGGGACGACGCCGCATTCTTCCGGAGGAAAGTTCAATGCTGACGATTTGGGGACGAGCCAACTCAGTCAACGTGCAAAAGCTGCTGTGGTGCTGCGACGAGTTGGGCCTCCCATTCGAGCGCGTCGATGCCGGCTTGCAGTTCGGTCGCGTCAACGACCCCGACTATCGGGAGCTCAATCCTAACGGACAAATCCCCACGCTGGTGGACGGCGCGTTCGTCCTGTGGGAATCGAATTCGATTCTGCGCTACCTCGCGATGCAATACGGCGCGTCGAGTTCGCTCTATCCGAACGATCCCCAACTGCGCGCGAGCATCGATCGATGGCTCGATTGGTCGCTCTCCACGCTGGCGCCCGCCGAACGCCCCGTCTTCTTGACGCTCGTGCGCACGCCGCCCGAGCAGCGCGATAGGGAAGCGCTCGCCGCGAACCTGAAAACGCTGATTGCTCGATGGAAGATCGTGGACGGGCACCTGCAAGGCCGCTTCCACCCCGAAGGCGATCGCTTCACGATTGCGGACATCGTGCTCGGCGGATTCGCGAAACGCTGGTTCGGCCTAGAAGGCATCGATCGCCCGCCGATGCCGAGCCTCGAGCGGTGGTACCAGCGGCTGACGCAGCGCGCCGGCTTCAGGAAGTACATCGATGTGCCGCTGACCTGACGCGGCGAGAGGCCGATTCTATCGCAGCGTTATGAGTGCTCGCGCCGCTCGCCGGCTCGTTCGAGCAACGTGTCGAGCAGCGGCAACTGCACGGGCTTCGTCAGATGCAAATCGAAGCCATGATCGAGCGAGCGCGCCACGTCGCTTTCCTGACCGAATCCCGTCATGGCCGCGAAGCAAGCATGCCCGAGTGCCCTCGTGCACTTGAGCTGGCGCAAGACAGCAAAGCCGTCGGCTCCCGGCATGGCGATATCGATCAGAGCGACATCGATCCGCTCCGCCCGGGTGGCGGCGTCCACCGCCTGCGCACCGCTGTACGCAACTTGCACGCGGTGACCCTTCATGCGCAGCAGCATGGCCATGCTGTCCGCGGAATCGCAGTTGTCGTCGACGACAAGTACCGCCAACGTGCCGGGATCCGGACGGCCGCGCGCATCGCTGCCCATGCCTTCGTCGTTGGCCGCATCCTGCGCGGCGAACAAGGGCAACCTCACGGTGAAGGTTGCGCCGCAGCCCGAGCCCGCACTGGTCGCCTCGATCGATCCGCCGTGCATCTCCACGAGCCAACGGCACAGCGTCAGTCCGATTCCCAGCCCGCTTTCCTTGCGTTCGAAGCGGTTGTCGGCTTGCACGAACAGATCGAAGATCGATTCGAGCGCCGCCGCATCGATGCCGCAGCCTTCGTCGGAGACGCGCAAGCGCGCGAACGTGCCCACCTGGTCGATTTCGATGCCGATGCGCCCGCCGTGCTCGGAAAATTTCGAAGCGTTGTTGAGCAGCCCCTGCACGACTTGCACGAGCCGCGTTCCATCGCCGTTCACAACGACGCCCGTCGGCGGCACCCGCACTTCGACCGCTTGCTGACGCGAGGCCACGTGCGGACGAATCATCTCGATCGCACGCACGACGACGTCCGAAAGCTCGACCGGCTCCAGGCGCAGCGCCACTTTGCCGGTCGTCACGCGCCCGGCGTCGAGCAAATCGTCGACGAGACGAGTCAAGTGAGAAATCTGACGATCGATCATGTCGCGGCACTGCCGCAGCGTCGGGCTCACGAGCGGTTCGAGCATCATGACGCTGAGCGCATTGCTGACCGGTGCGAGCGGATTACGCAACTCGTGCGCGAGCGTGGCCAGAAACTCGTTCATGTGCTGGCTCGCCGCTTCCAGTTCGCGCAGACGCTTGCGCTCGGTCATGTCGCGGGTGACTTTCGCGAATCCTCGCAGCCGCCGCCCGTGGGGGCCGGTCGCGTAGACTGCCGTGATCACGACGTTGGCCCAGAACATCGTGCCATCCTTGCGCACGCGCCAGCCTTCGTCCTCCACGCGGCCCGTTCTGGCGGCAGTGGCAAGCTCCGCTGCCGGCGTGCCCTTCGCGACATCGTCGGGCGGATAGAACATCGAAAAGTGCTGCCCAAGCACTTCCCGCTCGGCATAGCCCTTGATCTTCTCGGCACCGCTGTTCCAACTGACGATACAGCCATCGGTATCGAGCAAGTAAATGGCGTAGTCCTGAACGGATTCGAGGAGAATCCGCAGACGTTCTTCGGACGTCACCACCGGTTCGGGTGGCGGCGAAAAGGACTGGCTGTCGCTGGCGAAGCTATCCGGACGCATAACGGCGGCGTTTCATTTTTAGAAAATGTGCGACATGGAGTTGCCGCTGGGGACTCAAGAAAGCATAAGGTATGCCTATCGTGTCCCTGCGCTTGCCCGAGCGAGCACGCTTCCACGGGCAAGCAGGTCGCGCCCCTCGGCCCCCGCGGCGTTAGCTCGGACAAGCGAAACGCGCCCTGCCGGTATCTCGCTGCGCGAGCAACTTTGACAACGGCTTTTGCAAAAACTTCTGCGTGCTGGGGGCGCGACAAAGGGCGCGGCAAAGGGCGCAACAAAGCGCGTCACAAAGGGCGCTTCGGGGGTGCGCTTCGTGCGCTTCGGGCCTAACCGACGGCACGTGCGGCGACCGCTTCGGCAAGCAACGACACAAGCCGCTCGGGCTCGGCCGGCTTTCTCATGAAGTGATGAAAGCCTTCGCCGATACTGCGCAGACGATAGGCTTCGTCGGTGTGTCCCGTCAGCGCGAGCGCCACGGCGGGCGGGCGATCGTTGCGGATTTCGTCGTCGCGCAACCGCTGGATCAAATAAAAACCATCCATGGCCGGCAAGTCCAGATCGCAGATAACGGCGTCCGGAGCCATCTTCAGAGCCGCTTCCACGCCCTCCTCGGCATCGGCCGCGGCCACGACCCGCGCGCCCTCGGATTCGAGCACCATTGCAAGCGACTCTCTGCTGGAGGCGTCGTCCTCAACGAGGACAACCGTCACCTGTTCGAGTCTCATCAGTCCGTTCATACGTATGTTGTCGCTTTCGGTACCTACGCCAGCTCCTCGGACCGTTTCACCCCTGCGGAAGTTGCACGCGAATTGAGGCGACGGCCAACGGGCATCGTCGAGATGCCGTGGCGGGAGTCGGGGCGGACGATACCACGATGCGAAGTTAGAACGATGACTTTCACAACGCGCGCCAGAAACACGTGTATGCGCGCCGATGGCGTGTTCTCGCCATGAAATGTCCGAGTAAGCAGGGTCCTGGCCTGCACCGCCGCCGCGCTGCCCTGTCCCTTACACGCCGGCGCACCGGCATGCCGGCGGCCGCGTGCTTGCGATTGGCACGCATATGCACGCGCGTTCAGCCCCGATAGGCCAATTCAATTGGCATCGATTCGAAGATGGTCTTTAATAGCGAGAGGCGCGCGGCAACGATTCGCCTCGCCCCAGCCTGGAGATTCAAGATGACTCGACCCAACGTGGAACAGCTGGTGCAGTCGATCGCAAGCGACACCGGCACCCCACGCGAGACCGTTTCGGAGATGGTTACCCAAACCTTGCAAACGTTCAGCGACGGCGCGCGCGTCACGGATTACCTCGCGGTACTGGTAACGAAGCGCGTCCGCGAAGACCTGCGCAGCCGGCACCGGCAACACCGCCGCTAATTCGACGACGATTCGCTCTATCGATTCGTTCTATTTATTTGTCGGATCTATTCGTCCGACGGTTTCGTGCGACGGCGCGCCGCATTGGTACGCCGCCGTTTTTTTTAGGCTTGTCGGCTCAGCGCCTCACTGCGGTCCGAGCTTCTTGATCAGCACCTCCAACTGCGCCACTTCCTCGTCGGTCAGATCCGTCAAAGGCGCTCGCACGGGGCCGGCATCGTGTCCAACCAATTTCGCCCCGGCCTTCACGATACTCACGGCGTATCCCGCGCGACGATTGCGGATCTTCAAGTACGGCAAGAAGAACTCGTCGATCAGGCGGCCCACCGTAGCATGATCGTCGGATGCGATCGCACGGTAGAACGACATGGCCGTTTTCGGAATGAAATTGAATACGGCCGATGAATACACCGGCACGCCAAGCGCCTTGTATGCCGCCGCATACACCTCCGCCGTCGGCAAACCGCCGAGATACGCGAAGCGATCCCCCAGGCGGCGGCGAATCGTCACCATCGCCTCGATCTCCCCCACCCCGTCCTTGAACCCAATGAGGTTCTCGCACCGATCGGCCAGTTGCTCCAGCCTCTCGGCGTCGAGCTTCGAGTTCCCGCGGTTGTAGACGATCACGCCCATGTTCGGCACGGCGTTGCAGACCTGCTGGACGTGCGCGGCGATGCCTTCCTGCGGCGCTTCCGTCAAGTAATGCGGCATCAAAAGGATGCCCTGCGCACCGTTGCGCTGCGCTTCCTGAGCGTATTCGATCGCGACGCGCGTCGGGCCGCCTGCACCGGCAAGGATCGGCACCTTGCCCTTGCACGTCTCGGTGGCCGTGCGAATGACGTTCGAGTACTCGCTCTTCGTGAGCGAAAAGAATTCGCCTGTGCCGCCCGCGGCGAACAGCGCGCTGGCGCCATAAGGTGCCAGCCACTCGAGGCGAGCCGCATAGGTCTCGGGCCGGAAATCCCCGTTGGCGTCGAAGTCGGTCACGGGGAAAGACAAGAGTCCTTGTGAAACGATAGTCTTCAGTTCTTGCGGTGTGGTCATGATGTGGGTCCCGAGGACGTTCGTGAATGGATAGGGATGGCGAAGTCGAGCGCTCAGCGCACGAGGCACGGCCGCTTATGGTCGAACTTCCAATTCGGAATCAGGTACTGCATGGCAACGGCATCGTCACGCGAGCCCAGGCCGTGCTTGCGATATAGCGCATGCGCCTGTTCCACCTCGTCCATGTCGATCTCGATGCCAAGGCCCGGTTTGCGCGGCACCTCGATCTTGCCGCCGACGATCCGCAGCGGCTCGCGCGTCAACCGTTGCCCGTCCTGCCAAATCCAGTGAGTGTCGAGCGCGGTCACCCTGCCCGGCGCGGCCGCGCCGACCTGCGTGAACATCGCGAGCGAGATGTCGAAATGGTTGTTCGAGTGCGAGCCCCACGTCAGCCCGAACGTCTGGCACAGATGCGCCACGCGCACCGATCCCTGCATGGTCCAAAAGTGCGGATCGGCGAGGGGTATATCGACCGATTGCAACTGGATCGAATGCGCCATCTGGCGCCAGTCGGTCGCGACCATATTCGTTGCCGTAGGCAAGCCCGTCGCGC
Source organism: uncultured beta proteobacterium (assembly GCA_963838695.1). GTDB lineage: Bacteria > Pseudomonadota > Gammaproteobacteria > Burkholderiales > Burkholderiaceae > Trinickia. Next base: position 195,968 of record CAWIRZ010000006.1, read on the forward strand.
GACGGAACTCGGCCATGACCTCGCGGCCCGAGTAGCCCGCTTCCGCTCCGCACGGATCCTCGGCATAGGCCAACACACTATGCTTGTCGCGGCACAGCCGCACGGCTTCGGCGAGCGACCAAGCCCCGTTCGGATCGAGCGTCACACGCGCATCGGGAAAACGCTCATGCAGCGCGACGACCGCTTCCATCTCGGCGTCGCCCTCGAGCACGCCGCCCTTGAGCTTGAAGTCGTTGAAACCGTAGCGTGCCTGCGCCGCCTCGGCGAGCCGGACCACGGCATCGGGGCTGCGGGCCTCTTCGTTGCGCAAACGAAACCAAGCGTCGTCGGCCTCAGGCTCCGCACGGTAGCCGAGCGAGGTCTTGCTTCGATCGCCGATATAAAACAGATAGCCGAGCATCTCCACCGCATCGCGTTGCTGTCCTGAACCCAGCAGCGCGGCGACAGGCACATCGAGAAATTGCCCGAGCAGATCGAGCAGCGCGGATTCGATCGCGGTCGCCGCGTGGATCGCCGTCCGCAGATCGAACGTCTGCTGGCCGCGACCGGCGGCATCGCGATCGGCGAAAGCCGCGTGCATCGCGTTCAGCACCGCGTTGTACCGGCCGATCGGCTGTCCCACGATAAGCGGACGCGCATCTTCGAGCGTCTGTCTAATCGCCTCGCCGCCCGGCACTTCGCCTAGCCCCGTGCGGCCGGCGCTGTCTCGCACGACGACGATGTTCCGCGTGAACCAAGGACTGTGTGCGCCGCTGAGATTCAACAGCATGCTGTCCTGGCCCGCCACCGGAATGACCCGCACGTCGGTGACGACCGGCGTGCCGGAGAAAGTCGTATTCATCAAGAACTCCGCTGAGTAAAAAAGATCGGCACGGATTACCCCGCCAGCGATTTCACGAGGTGCACGCGCTTGATTTCGCCGACGATGACGAGATAGCTGACGATGGCCATCGCCGCGTTCGCGCTGACGAAGACCAATGCGCCAGCGAACGAGCCCGTCGCCTGCACGATGTACCCGATCACGATCGGCGTCGTAATACCGGCCGTATTGCCGAACGTATTGAAAAGCCCGCCCGAGAGGCCCGCCGCTTCGCGCGGCGAGGTGTCCGACACGACGGCCCACCCGAGTGCGCCGACGCCCTTACCGAAAAACGCCAGCGACATCACCATCACGACGAGCGTGTTGTCGCTCAGGTAACTGCAAGCGATCATGCTCATCGACATCAACATGCCGATGACGATCGGCGTCTTGCGCGATGCCGACAACGAGAAACCCGACGTCGACATCCGGTCCGACAACCAGCCGCCGATGATCCCGCCTAGGAAACCGCAGATCGCCGGCAACGATGCGACGAAACCCGCCTTCAGGATCGTCATGCCGCGCTGCTGGACGAGATACACCGGAAACCATGTCAAGAAAAAGTACGTGAGCGTCGTGATGCAGTACTGGCCGATATAGACACCGAGCAGCATGCGGTTGCCGAGCAGCTCTTTGACGCAAGCCCAAGTGTCGACCTGCTTGGGCTTCGCGGCGTCGAGGCCGGCATCGAGCGCCACGAGTGCGCCGCCTTGCTCGATATACGCGAGCTCGCTTTCGCTGATGCTCGGGTGATCCTTGGGGCCGTGGACAACCTTGAGCCAAAAGAGCGCGCAGACCATGCCCACGATGCCCATGAACACGAACGCGCTCTGCCACCCATAGCTGTGCACGAGCCAACCCATGATCGGGGCGAACAACACGGTCGCAAAGTACTGAGCCGAGTTGAAAATCGCCGCGGCCAAGCCTCTCTCGTGCGACGGAAACCACGCGGACGCGATCCGGCTGTTACCCGGAAACGACGGCGCTTCGGCCGCGCCGACGACAAGCCGTAGCAAGAACAATGCGGCAACGGCCGCACCGCCTGTCAGGAAGCCGACCGCGCCTTGAAACAGCGTGAACAACGACCAAAGCACGATGCTGAAGAAATACGTGATTCGCGAGCCGAATCGATCGAGCAGCCAACCGCCCGGCAACTGCGCGAGCACGTACGACCACGCGAACGCCGAGAAGATGTAGCCCATTTCGACGGGCGAAAGCCCCATCGCCTTGCGGATCGCCGCGCCGGCGATCGAGATCGTCGCGCGGTCCGCGTAATTGATCGTCGTCACGACGAAGAGCATCGCGAGGATGCCCCAGCGCGTGCGGGACGCAAGCTTCCCAGCGACGCCCGGACTCCGCGCATTCGACACATGTAGCTGATCCATCTTCGTCTCCTCCGATTCGAAGCGCTCGCTGTTTGCCGGCGAACGGCTTCGGAGTTGTTGTCCGTTGCATTCTCGGAGGAGGTCGATTCAGAATCAAATCAACGAGTGACTCGATCGATTCAAAATGTGGATCAATGGGCCAGTGCGACCGATGCCGCCGCCGCAACGTTTCACGGCCGTCTTGGGTTGGCGAAGGCCGGAAGGATTTCGTTTTTGAGGATCGTCAGAATCGGATTGTCGTTGCTGCGCCGGAAAGCGCAGAGCGTTTCGACGGGCTGCGGCGGATCCGTCTCGATCGGGCGCAACACGACGCCTTCGAAACGCAGCCGCGTCGCCGCTTCGGGAATCAACGCCGCGCCGATGCCCGCGTGGACGAGTGCCAGCATCGTGTGGATCTGCGCGACATGCTCGACGAACTCCGGGGCGATGCGGGCCCGGTCGAATATGCCCTGCACCATCCGATAAAAATAGTCGGCCTCGTAGGGCGAGTACATGAGCAGCGGGCGACCATGAAGATCCGCTGCGACAGGATGCTCCGGCCAACTCGCGGCCTGCGTTTCGGGGATGGCGAGCACAAGGCCCTCGCGCCCGATCACCGCCGTTTCGAGTTCGCTGCTGTCGACGTGCGGGCGCAGGAGCCCGATGTCGAGCTGCCCCGACGCAAGCGCCTTGAGCTGATCGCGGCTCACGAGTTCTTTCAGCGTCAGCGCAACGCCCCGCGAATGCTCATGCACGAGGCGTACGAGTTGCGGCAGAAGACCATACCCCGATGCGGCGGTGAACCCGATCGACAAGAAACCGGTCTCGCCCTTCGCCACGCGCCGCGCCGTGTAGGCCGCCTCCTCGGCCAGACGAAGGAGCCGCGCGGCCTCCAGCAGGAAGGAACGCCCCGCAGCGGTCAGCCGGACCGAGCGGCTCGTGCGATCCAAAAGCGGCGTGCCGATCTGATGCTCGAGCAGGCGGATCTGCCGGCTCAGCGGCGGCTGCGTCATGTTCAAACGCTCCGCCGCGCGGCTGAAGTGCAGTTCCTCGGCAACGGCTACGAAGCAACGGATTTGACTGAGCTCGAACATAGTCGATGGCGATTTCGATGGCGATTATCAGTTCGTTCAGCTCGTATAGTTCGTATAGTTCGTTCGGTCCGTTTTCGGTCAGGCCTCGGCCGAAGGATGACGAGCAGTATAGCGATGGCCGGATGGAAGGAACAGCGGCGCGCACCACGCGATAAATCGATCGCGGCGCAGCGCACGACTCGCGCTACAATTCGCGTCCATACCAAAGCCTGTGCCATACCGCGCGATCAGCCAAAGAATTAAAGAATCAAAAAAGCAACGTTCAACGATTCCAGACGTGAGTTCATTCCATGGAGCCACAATGGATCGGCAAATCCGTACCGAGGGGAGGTAGCGTCATGTCCCATGCCGCTCGCAGTCGAGCCACGCAGTGGTTTCAGCAATGGCGAAGCAGCCTGCGCACGCCATGGGCGAGCAAGTCGATCCTATGGATTCCCGTTGGATCGATCCTCCTCATTGCGGCCATCTGGCTCGTCACGCTCCAGCGGATCGGAACCGAGGTGAAGGAAGCTTGCGCTGCCGCTGCGAATACCACCGCGCAGGTCTCGGCTTCGTTCAATGCCCACGTCGACCAGACCATCCACGATGCCGACATCGTCGTGCGATTGGTTCAATACGAGTACGAGCGCTCCCCTTCGACGTTTCGTCTCGATGCATTGAATACGCGCGGCGTCATATCGGCTGACACCGCGTTGCAAGTCACGATCGTCGGGCCAAACGGCGACGTCTTGCAAACGACGGCTCACGACGCCAATTCGATCAACCTCCGCGATCGGCCGCACTTCATCGCTCACGAGCAAGACCCAAAACTCGGCCTGTACATCAGCCGTCCGCTGCTCGGCCGCATCTCTCACCACTGGACCTTGCAATTCACGCGGCGCTTGAATCGCCCGGACGGATCGTTTGCGGGCGTCGTCGTCGTATCGGAGGATCCGAACTTCCTCACGACAGGATTCACGGAACTCGACGGCGGCGGGGACGGCAATATGCTGGCCGTCCTGTCGGACAATGGCTATCCTCTCTCGCGCCGCGTACCCGGGCAGCCGCCCTCGCCGATCGGCCCATCGATGCCCAGCTACCGCGAACTTCTAGGCGCGGTGGGCACGCTGTGCAGCGATCCCGCCGACCACGTCCGCCGTTTCGTTACCTATCGACATTCAGCGCACTATCCGGTCGCGGTTGTCGTAGGAATGTCGGCAAGCACCGCGATGGCCGGCTACCGGCACGCCAAAAACCTTTATCTGTTGTTTGCGGGGCTACTGACGGCGGTGCTATCGATTGCCAGCGGGCTGATTACGGTCAATATGGGCCGCCTGGCCGCGGCGCGCGCGCGGATGCAGCAGTTGGCGGAAACGGACGCGCTGACCGGACTGCCGAACCGCTATCTCTTAACGAAGTCGCTGCATCAGCGTATCGCTTCGCGAGAGCCGACCGGCACTCTCGCGCTGCTCTTCGTCGACCTCGACAATTTCAAGCGCATCAACGATGCAATGGGTCATCAAACCGGTGACGAGTTGCTTCAGAACGTGGCGCGACGCCTCGCACGCGCTGCAGGCACGGATGCGCTGCTTGCGCGCGTCGGCGGCGATGAATTCGTGGTCGTCGTCGAGAACCCGGATGCCGGCCTCGCTGCGCAAAACCTCGCTCGCTCGATCCTCGGTGCATTCGACATTGCCTTCGGCCTGCGAGGCAATAGCTACGTGATGCGTGTGAGCATCGGGATTGCCGTGTACGACAAAGACACCGAAGCGGAGTTCGATTTGCTTAGGCGCGCCGATCTCGCCATGTATGCGGCAAAAGAAGAAGGAAAGCGCACGAACGTAAGCGTTTGCCGACTGTACGCGCCCGACCTTTCAACGCGCGCCATGCGGGAAATCGAGTTTCAACAGGAGCTGCAGTATGCGATCGACAATGAAGAATTTTTTGTCGAGTACCAGCCGATCGTATCGTTGATGACGGGCCGGACGCGCGGCCTGGAGGCGCTTGTGAAGTGGCGGCATCCGGAAAAAGGCGTTTTGGCGCACGGCGATTTTATTCCGTTCGCCGAGACCACCGGTTTTATCGTGCCGATAGGCGAGCAAGTGCTCGAGCAAGCTTGCCGCCAGTTTAGAGAATGGATGGACCGCGGGCGCGCGGTACCTTGGCTGTCCGTCAATGTGTCTACCGCGCAGATCGTCCACGGGGATTTATCGAGCGTCGTGCGCCGCTGTCTTGCGGAGTACGACATCGATCCGGAACGTTTGAAGCTGGAAATTACCCAAGCGGTACTGCTCGAAGGCGCTGCGGTCGTTGAACGGACGCTGCACGAGCTTCGCGAGCTCGGTATCGGCGTCATCCTCGACGACTTCGGAACCGGCTATTCCTCCCTTTCGCAATTGACCAGCCTGTCGGTGGACGGCATCAAGATCGACCCCGGCTTTACGCGCGGCATACCCGGCGATCGCGCGGCGGTTGCAACGTTGGAGCACGTCGTGTCGCTCGCGCGCGATTTGGGGCTGTCCATCGTCGTCGACGGCGTCGAACGCGAGCAGCAGGCTGCGTGGCTTGGGCGCCTCGGAGATATCGACGTGCAAGGCGCCAGATTCGGCAATCCCGCCGCGCCGGACGCCCTCTTTGCCCGGAACGCCGCGTAGCCATGCGAACCAGAGCAGCCACCACGGAGCGCGCAGGAGATCTCCTGTTCGACGCGGATGTCCGGGTTTCGAAAGATCGCGTCGTCTTGCGTCTGACGCGGTGGCTTCACACGCCTTGCATACTCGAACATCATTTGATTCGCGCGGACGGCACCCAATTCATTCAAGTGCTATCGCTGACAGACAGCGCCACGTTTCAAGAGTTTGCGGCTGCCGATCCCTATGGTATCCATCTGCATGCCCAATACGGAACGATCGGCCGCATATACGATGGACAGACGAGGAGTGACATCGTCCAGCGCAGACTGCTGCCGCACGAACACGATGCGCTCGGAGAAATAGGCGCCATTGCATCGTGCGCGAGCGAAGCTGAAATCCTGGCAATCATGGGGCGCGTACTGTTCCCGCTCACGGCGCGATCGTATACGTATCGCTGGTTGGAAATCGATGAGAAGACCGGCGCCGTCGTCACGCAGCGATGTTTGATCGGTTGCCATCCAGGTTGGATGCACACCTACATCAAGCACCAGTGGTACAGAAAGGATCCATTCGTCGACTACGCGCGGCGCAGCGGGCCGCCGACGCGCAGCGTCCAGATCGCCGCGCTCGGCGACGATCACTGGAGCCGAGATGTGGCGGCCAGTTACGGCTTTCGCAGCGAAGTGCTGTGTCCAGCCCACCCCCCTTCCGGCCGGATCGTTGGCTTGCTGCAAGTGGGCAATGAATTGCCGGCGAACGAGGGCGAGCCGGCCCTTTGGCAGCACCGAGTGCTGTTCCGGGCCCTGGCGGGCGAAATACTCGATTGGGGCGTCGCGCGTCAGCGCCTGGAACAAGCGAGCCGCATCGATTTGGAACCACGAGAGTTGATCGCTTTGCGGCTATTGAGAGCCGGCCGAAAAGCGTGCCATGTCGCGGAAAATCTCGGTGTGTCGGAAAGAACGATCTACGGCATCTTCGGAAAAATCAACGAAAAGCTGGGCGTATCGCATATCGTCAGGGCCGTCGAAGTTGCCACCGAGAAGGGGCTGATCGAATAGCGCATCAACCGGACGCGCCTACTCATGCGCTCCTCATGCGCTCCTCATGCGCTCCATGCGCTACTCATGCACTACCCATGCCCTAAGCGCGCCCATAGATTTCCCGAAAAATCCTCTTCTATACCAGATCTTTTATCGTTTGCCTATGTTAAAACGCTGTCGGTTTTGACATATGCGCATTCGGTACACTGACCCCATTCGCTGTGTCGTTGGTTGCGAGTAGGCGAAGCAACGCTCGCTCGAAATCGTTTTCAGCCGGCACCCGTTCGAACAGTCACCGCATTCGCGCGGTCGAAGCGAAATTCGTTACGACGGTCGTTTTCTCGACAAACAATCCACTGAAGGAGATTTTATGAAGTTCGTTACGATCATGCTTTCGACGCTCGCCGCGCTGCTCTTTTCGGTGTCGAGCTTTGCGAGCGGCACGACGCCGTTCGATCAAAAATCGTTCGACGAACTGACGCATAGCGGCAAGCCCGTCATCGTTTCCGTGCGTGCGCCGTGGTGTCCCATTTGTAAAGTTCAGGTTCCCGTCGAAAATTCGGTAATGAACTCGGATGCATTCAAAGATGTCACGCTGATGACGGTCGATTTCGATAGCCAGAAAGACATTCTGAAAGAATTGAACGTATCGAAGCAAAGCGCCATTCTCGTCTACAAGGACGGCAAGGAAGTAGGCCGTTCCATTGGGGACAAGAACAAGGACAGCATCGAAGCCCTGATGAACAAGGCCATCTGAGCCAGGCATTCAGCCACACGGAAAGATTCTCGCCGGTCTACCGGACGACAGTTCATGGAGCGCAAGCGTGCAATTTGGCGTCCTCACCTACTTCTTCGGCTTTCTGGCCGGAATGCTTTCCGTCTTGTCGCCTTGCGTCCTGCCTTTGATTCCGATTCTGCTCACGACAGCGGTCAACAATCATCGGCGCGGGCCGCTGGCGTTGGCGGGCGGATTGATGATCTCGTTCGGTGCGATCGGCACGACGCTCGCCGCGGCGGGCGCCCGAATACCGCTCGATCAAGACGCAATACGCGTATTTGGCGCCGTGCTGCTTGGGATGTTCGGCTGTATCCAGTTGTCCCGGCCGCTGCAAGCGAGGTTCGCATTGGCCGTGTCCGGGGTTTCGTCGCTTGGCGAGAATCTGCTGTCGAAAGTGAACGGCGGCGGACTGTCTAGCCAGTTCATATTGGGCCTGGTGCTCGGCTTGGTTTGGAGCCCATGCGTCGGCCCGACGTTGGGCGGTGCGATTGCGTTGGCGAGCCAAGGGCATAGCCTCACGCAGACCGCCATCTTGATGAGTCTTTTCGGATTTGGCGCCGGCGTCCCATTGATCGCGATCGGCTTTCTGTCGCGCGAATACTTTCAAAGGCGGCGCGGCGTGGCGCTCGTCGTGGGAAATCTCGGCAAGACCTTGATGGGAATCGGTTTGCTGGTCGTGTCCCTGTTGATATTGACCAAGACCGATACAGTCATAGAAACGATCGTGACCAATCATCTACCGGATTGGCTGATCGATATAACCTCGAAGTATTGAAAGATTGACTAGCTGGCAGGCTCAGCTTGGGTCGTTGCACGGGCCGTTGCAACGCGCCACCGATCAAGTTCTCGCATTCTGAATTCGTGTCTCGCAGGACAGCGTTTCAGCAGCAGCTATCGCATTACAAATAAAAGATATTCTGCAAACCGGTTCCACGCCTGAAGCATCGGTGCTAGGAACGGGTTCATTAGTCGTCAATTTTCGATCATTCCTTTTCAAATGAACTCCCTCGATATCGCCCGGGAAAGTGCAGAAAGAGCCGAAGAGATTCAGGTTCTTGACAAGACTAAAAAGCGCGTCGATGCCGCATTTGCGCTGTCCGAACTCCAACAGGCTTATTGGATTGGCGAAGAAGGTGGGCTCAGACTGAGCACTCCGGCAGTGGTATATCGCAGTTACTTTGCCGCCGAGCTAGACCTCGCACGGCTAACGCGGGCACTGCGCGCGATTTACGAGCGCCACCCGATGCTGCGCAGCCGGATGACGGATGACGGCAAGCAGGTGATTGCCGATAGTACGTCGGACATAGACGCGCAGCAGCTTATCGGGTGCACGAACTGGGCAAGCTCGGATGAGTTCGATCCCGACCGCATGGCGGCGCTCGATCGAGCCGCCATTCCCCAATTGAGTGCACCGGTCAAACTCAAGTGTTGCGTGCATCGCGTGAACGGCGGGTTTTATATCAACCTGATTTTGCGCTTGTTTTCCGTCGATGGGCTTTCCATCAGAATCGTGTTGTCCGATCTGATCGACCTATACGCCGGCAAACCACTACCCGATGCGCCTCAAAGCACCTATCCGAACTACCTCGCATTGAGGGAGGAGGCGCTGACGTCGCCCGACGGTCAGGCATGCGCGCAATATTGGGCCGCTCGCAGCGCCGATTTGCCGGCCGCACCGCAGTTACCGACGGTCAATCCATCGCAGTTTCCGCTGCAGGCCGTGTTCACGCGCCGGCGCTGCGCGTTTTCCGTGGAGCAATCGAAGCATATCGCGCTACAGGCGAGAAAATGCGGCGTCAGTCTCACGCAGTTCATCTGCGCGGCTTACATCGACATCCTGCGTCTCTGGTCGGAAAACAAGCACTTCATGCTCAATGTCCTGACCTCCAAACGCCCGCTTGACGACGATTCGTTTCGATACAGTGTCGGAAACTTCAGCGATACGCTGCTTCTCGAGGCCACGCCTTGCACGGGATCGTTTCGTAGCAGAGCAGGCGCAGTCCGCGATCAGTTTCTCACCGCGATGGAGCATTCGGACATCGGCGGCGTAGCGATCCTGCGCCGATTGGGTAAAACCAATGGCGACCTTCCCGCTTTACCCGTCGTGTTTGCGAGCACGCTGGGCAGCGAATCGCTATTAGGGGAAATCAACCTGGCCGAGATCGGCTGGACGGAACGACCGGGGACGTTGAACACGCCTCAAGTCTATCTCGATCATCAAGTCTCGATGGCCGGCGGGCGTCTCGTACTGAACTGGGATTGCGTCGACGCGGTGTTCAAGGAAGGCGTCGCCGAGCAGATGTTCAGCGCGTATCAGGCTCATCTGCTCGCATTGACAAGCGCGGCCAACCTCGCCGAGCAATCGTGCCTACCGGCGCTGGACGAACGGCACATCGAGCCCAGAGCCCGGGCCAATGCCACCGAACGCCTTTTTCCGGACGATCGTTTGGATGAGTTGTTCGATTCGGCCGCAAACAAATTCCCTCGCAATGTCGCGTTGGTGTGCGAAGAGCGGACGATCGACTACGGCACGCTTCGTTCTCTGACGACGCGCGCCGCGCATCGCCTGGTTAAGCATGGCGTCACGCCGGGTACGCTGGTCGCCATTCTTGCCGAAAAGAGCTGGCGCCAAGTGGCCGCCGCCGTTTCGGTCGTCAAGTCCGGCGGCGCTTACCTGCCCCTCGCCCCGAGCCTGCCGCCGGCTCGCCTGGGCTATTTGCTGGCGACGCGCGGGTTGAAAGTCGTGCTGGCCGACGCGGCGAGTATCGGAAAGATCGAGGCTCCAGCCGGGGTAACCGTCCTCTCGATCGAAGCATTCTTCGACTCGTGCGAGAACGATGACGTCCACGGCGCCCAGTTGCCCCACGCAAAGCGAACGGACGACCTCGCCTACGTCATCTTCACCTCCGGATCGACCGGAATGCCGAAGGGGGTGGCCATCACTCATCGCGCCGCCGCGAACACCATTCACGATTGCATCGACAAGTTCCGTCTGACTGCTGACGATCGCGTCATCGGCGTATCGGCGTTGAACTTCGATCTGTCGGTATTCGACATTTTCGCGACCTTTGCCTGCGGCGCCGCGTTGGTTTTACCGAGCCACGGCGAACATCCGTCGCCCGAGGCGTGGATACGCTGCTTCCAACACCATCGGGTGACGGTATGGAATACCGTTCCCGCCCTGTTCGAGATGTTGCTCGCCTTCACCGAGGCCGGAGATAGGTCGTTGTTTCGGAGCCTACGGCTCGTCATGCTGAGCGGCGACTGGATACCGCTACCGCTGGTGAAGACGATTCAGTCGCTGGATCACAAGCCGATGTTGATCGGCCTAGGCGGCGCCACCGAAGCCGCGATATGGTCTAACTTCTTCCCCATCGAAAGGCTCGACGCCGACTGGACCAGCGTTCCCTATGGTTGGCCGCTCGCCAATCAGCAATACCATGTGCTCGACGATGACCTGAACGATGCGCCCACCTGGGTGTCAGGGCAGCTTCATATCAGCGGCCAAGGGCTCGCGCGCGAATACCTCGGCGACCCCGAAAGAACCGATGCCAGTTTCATTACGCATCCGTCCGGTGTCCGCATGTACCGGACGGGAGACTACGGCCGATACCTGCCGGACGGCAGCCTCGAATTTCTCGGCAGGCGCGACGCGCAAGTCAAAATTCGCGGGCACCGGATCGGGCTAGGCGAAATCGATGCGGTCCTATCGAGTCTTCCGGGTATCAAGCAAAGCTTGACGCTGGTTCAAGAACTGGCCAACGCCGACAGCCGGCTTGTGTCTTTCTGCCAAACCGCTTTGGAGTCGGGGCAGGTGGATACCGATGGCCTGCGCATGCAACTTGCCGATCGCCTGCCCTATTACATGGTTCCTGGCGTACTGCTGCCCATCACGCACTTCCCTGTGACGGCCAACGGAAAAATCGACAAGAAGGCACTCCTCGCGCTAGCCGACGCCAGCCCGACTGACCAGGCAGCGAACGTGCTGCCGTCCAATGAAACCGAACAGCAATTGCTGGATCTGTGGGAATCCGTTCTTCAGATCGAGGTGACATACGTCAACCGCGATTTCTTCGACCTTGGCGGCAACTCTCTGTCCGCGGTGCGTTTGCTGACCAGGATCAACGCGCATTTCCACCTGAGCATGCCCTTGTCTGCACTGCTTCGGCTCGGCACGATCGAGGGGCAAGCCGCGGCGATCCGGGCGCAACTGATGGAACGACGCTCGCTCGACGACGTGCCGTCGATGGTCAGAATGACGAAGGGGGAAGGCCCGGTTTTGCTGGTGGTGCACCCTGTCGGGGGCAACGTTCTCTGCTACCGACCGCTCGCGACGTTGCTGCCCAGCGGCGTCGAAATGCTCGCGTTTCAGTCTTCCGGCGATGGCCGGTCCCGTTCCATCGAACACCTGGCACGCACCTACGCTGGCGAGTTCTCCCGCGGCAACGATCGCGCCCGGCCGCTGCACGTGCTCGGCTGGTCGATGGGCGGCGTCGTTGCACTGGAAGTGGCTCGCGTCCTCGAGGAGAGCGGCACGGAAATCGCCTCGGTCACGCTGCTCGATTCATGGTTCGGGGGCAAGCCGGAGGGCAATGCTACCGCGCTTGGCGCACCGCAATTTCTCCATGGCTTTTTTCGGGATCTGCTTGGCGGCGCCGATCCGTGCATCGACGTGGAGTTGATCGCGTCGTTTCCCGCATCGTTGCGAGTGCGCGAGACGATCGAACTCGTTTCGCGCAAGCACGCGGCGTTGCATGGCATCCCGCCGGTCGACATCGCGGCTTTGTTCGCGGAATACACCGCGAATTACGATGCTCTGCTGCGACACCGCCCACGGTTGCCGCGGGCACCGACGGTCCATTACGTCGCCACGCGCACTGGGGATTTCAAGATCTTAAAGCGCTGCGATATCGACGATTTGATGTCGGCAGGCGAACCCTGCCTGTCCGCCACGACGATCCGCGTCGACGAAGATCATCACTCGATCGTCGGTGCGGATTCGATGCGGCGCGTGCTTCAAGCAATGTTCAAGCAATAGGCTTTGCCGGATTGTGTTCGATAGCCGCGTGCGACCCGATCGCCGCGGCCCATAACCTTTTTTCTTCCGTTCTGGATACAACATGATCGAGTCAAACCTGCTTCCGTGGACTGAGGCGGAAATCGACGGCAGCATCCAAGCCCGCTTCGAAAAGGTGGCGAAATCATTCGGCGACCAGCCGGCTATCTGCGCTGCGAGCGGCCGCATCAGTTATCGCGATCTCGATCGGCGCGCCAATGCCGTCGCAGCTTTCGTTCTGAGCGAGATGGGGCAAACGGCAAAGGGTAGCCCGGTGCCCATCCTGATTCCGCAAGGAATTGATTTCATCGCCGGCATGCTAGGTCTACTCAAGGCCGGCTTCGCTTTCGTCCCGCTCGATCCGAGCGCCCCTGCCGCCCGCAATGCACAGATCATCCGAGATATCGGGTGCGCCGTCGTGCTCGTCGACGGCACATCGGTCAACCACGTCGATGTCGATCTCGCCGATGTGAAAGCGTTGAATATTGCCGACCTCGAATGCCACGACGAGCAGATCGATTCCCATGCGTGCAACAGCAACAGCAACAGCAACGGCGGAAGCGACCTAGCCTATGTGCTATACACCTCCGGCTCGACGGGGACACCCAAGGGCGTCATGCAGACGCATGGGCATCTGTTGCACAACGCGAATGCGCACGCAGTCTCGTTCGAGATCACCGCTGCCGACCGTCAGTCGCTGCTCTACCCCTGCAATGTGTACGGCGGCATCCGCGACACGTTCAATGCGCTCCTCTCCGGGGCATCGCTGCACGTGCTGTCGGTCAAAACCGAAGAACTGTCCTTCTTGCCCGAATGGCTCGAAGCCGAAGGCATCACGCTGTATTGCTCGATCGCGACGATCTTCCGCCGGTTACTGGAATGGGTCGATCCCGCTCACGTTTTCAAACGCGTGCGCATAGTGAAGCTCGGCGGTGAAGCGGTGTATGACAAGGATGTAGCCGGTTTCCGGTTGCACTTTAGCGAAGACTGCAAGCTGTCGTGCGGCTTGGCTTCCACCGAGACCGGTGCGATCACTCAGTACTTCATCGGCAAGCACGACACAGGCTCGGTGGGCCTTGGATTTGCCGTGCCGGGAAAGAATATCGTCCTTCAAACCGAAGCAGGCGAAACCGTCCGCGACGGCGAGACAGGTGAAATCGTCGTCCACAGCCGATATGTGACGCCCGGCTACTGGAATGCGCGCGATTTGAACGCGGCCAAAGTGCGCCCCGATCCGGATGACGGAAGGTTTCGTTTCTACCATACCGGCGATCTGGCACGCCGCCTGCCCGACGGCTCGTTGGTGCATATGGGACGCAAGGACCAGCTCGTCAAGATTCGTGGCAACCGGATCGAAATCCGCGATGTCGAACAAGCCATTTTGCGCATCCCCGGCATTCAGGATGTCGTCGTCACCGTCGCGTCCGTTAGTCAGGGCGAGGATGCGCTGACCGCCTACATCGAGACGATGTCGGACACGCTAAGCGTCGATCCGATCGCGATGCGCGAGCGGCTGTCGGAAATCATTCCGATCCCGATGATTCCCACCTATTTCGTCCAGGTCCCGCGCATTCCGTTACTGCCGAACGGCAAGAAAGATCGCAAGGCGCTGTCGGCGCCGCCGGCCGCGGTGGCCGCGGCGCCGGCACCGACGAACGCCGCCCCATCCGTTCGCGGAAACAGCTCGCGCGACCTTTCTCGGATCTGCGGCGAAGCACTGCGCATCGATCGTCCGGATCCCACCAGGAATTTCTTCGAACTCGGCGCAGACTCTCTAAAACTCGCGGCGATCCATCGAAAGATCTCGCTCGAGTTCGGAATCAAGTTTCCTTTGATCGATTTATTTCGCCACCCCAGCATCGAGCGATTGTCGCGTCACATCGACGGCTTGTTGGCCGGCTTGCCCTCCAGTGGCCGCGCCGAGCCCCGCGCGGATGCAGCGGTACCGCCTCAGCCCGCGAACACCGGCGGTCAAGTGAAGGTGGCTATCGTCGGGATCGCGTGCAGATTCCCTCGCTGTGAGTCCGTCGATGAGTTTTGGTCCCATCTTCTCGCGGGCGAGTCGCTGCTCAGCGAAGTGTCGCCCACGGTACTCAAAGCGCGCGGTGTTCCCGAGCATCTCCTGCAGCAGCCCGCCTACGTTCGCACGACCGCCGAGCTAGGCGGCATCGAGACGTTCGATTACGACTTTTTCGGCTTTACCAAAGCGGAAGCCGAATTGCTCGATCCGCAGTTCCGCCTTCTGCTCGAATGTGCGCATGAAGCCCTGGAGGATGCGGGAGAAACCGGTCTGAAACCCGACGACGCCGTAGGCGTTTTCACGTCCGTGGGCAAGACGAACTACCTGACCGACCACCTGCGCGAAGATCCCGGCTTTCTGGAGACGTTTGGCGAGCGACGGGCGCTGCTATTCAACGACAGAACGTATTCCGCCGCGATGGTGGCCTACAAGCTCAATCTCGATGGTGCGGCTTTCAACGTCGACTCGGCGTGTTCGTCGTCGCTGGTGGCGATCCACAACGCCGTGCGTAATCTGCAAGCCGGGGATTGCACGCTGGCGTTGACGGGCGGCTGCCGGGTCATCACGCCGCATGGCGTCGGCTATCTGCACGGCGAAGCCGGGATCGAGTCGGCGGACGGGAAGGTCCGGCCCTTCGACCGAGATGCGAGCGGCACCGTCTTCGGCAATGGAGCAGGTATCGTTCTGCTGAAGCGGCTCGACGATGCGATCCGCGACGGCAACCACGTCTACGCCGTCATCGAAGGGTCCGCGGTCACCAACGATGGTGCGAATCGTGCCGGCTTCAGCGCCCCCTCGATCGTCGGACAGAGCCGTGCGATCGCCCGCGCGCATCGCAATTCCGGCGTGCGCGCCACCGACATTGCTTACGTAGAGGCACACGGCACCGGAACCGCGATCGGCGATCCGATCGAAGTCGCCGCACTGAACGACGCCTTTGCCGATGCGACCGCTGCGGAACATCGCTGTTTGCTCGGCGCGCTCAAGAGCAACATCGGACACGCTAGCACGGCGGCCGGGGTGGCCGGCCTCATCAAGACCGCATTGGTCATGAAAACGGGCGTCGTGCCCCCTACTCTGAATTTCAACGTCGCCAATCCTGATGTTCCGTTCTCGTCGGGACCGTTCCGAGTCAGCAATCGCGTCCAACAGTTGGCCCGCTCTGCCGGCGAGCGCCTATACGCGGGCGTCAGCTCGTTCGGATTTGGAGGGACGAATGCGCACGTCGTCTTGTCGAGCCCCCCGGCAGCAGAGCGGCGCGGCGACGTTGCAGCCGACGAAACCGGGCATGTCTACCTCGTGCCGCTATCGGCAAAAACGCCGCACGCGCTGCATGCTGCTATCGCGCGCATGCGCGGCTTCATCGAGCGTCATCCGGAGGCCAGCCTGGCAAGCATCAGCCGGACGCTGAGCATCGGCCGCCGACATAGCGCGTACCGTACGGCGATTGTATGCAGCTCGCTCCCGGAACTCGACGACGCGCTACGCGAACTGGCTTCGCAACGCGATTTCAGTGCGGCGACGACGCCTCGCTTGACCTTTCTGTTTCCCGGTCTCGGTCCCCAGCACCTGAACATGATGGCGGACCTCTATGCTCGATTCGGCGTTTTCAGGGCGGCGCTCGATCGATGTTTCGCGATCCTCCGGCAATGGCTGGACGTCGATCTGGAGGCGCTGGTTTATTCGTCGCAAGCCTCCGATCCCGAAGCGGTCTCGATCATACGAAGCTCCAAGTACGGGCAGCCGTGCATGTATGCGTTCGAGTACGCGCTGGCCAAGCTGTGGCTGTCGTTCGGCGTAATGCCCGATTCTTTCCTGGGCCACAGCCTCGGCGAGTATGTCTCGGCCACGCTGAGCGGCGTGCTGAGCCTGGAAGACGCCTTGAAGGTCGTCGTCGCGCGCGGCGCATTGATGCAGGACGCACCGGGGGGCTGCATGTACGCGGTCGCCTCGTGCGACGAGCGCATCGACGCAATCGCGCAAGCATGCGGCGCGGCTGTCGCGGCAAAGAATAGCCCGAACCAAACGATCATCGCGGGGACGAATCGTTCCGTCGCCGACGCCGTCGAACAACTGTCCGGGCTCGGCATGTCGACACGGCTGTTCCAACCTTCGCATGCGTTCCATTCGTATCAAATGCGGCACGCTGCGCCACAGTTGCGGCAAGTCCTGCTCGAATTGCAGTTCCATCGCCCGGAAATCCCTTTCACGTCCAACGTCACGGGCGCATGGATCAGCGCGGACAATGCCGTCGATCCGAACTATTGGGTCAGCCACATGTGCGAGACCGTCATGTTCGACAAGGGGCTGCGAACCATTGCGGCCGATCCCGAGCAGATCTTCCTCGAAGTGGGCCCTGGACAAACGCTGACCACGCTCATCGAAACGGATAGCGCGGAACCCGTCACGGTGATTCCTTCGTGCAAGCATCACAAGAACACCGCGAACGACGTGCGCGTGTTTTACGAGGCCATGGCCGCCTGCTGGAGCCGCGGCTGCAATATCGACTGGAATGCGGTGCACGCGGACGCAAATGCACCGCTGATCTCTTTGCCGACCTATCCGTTCGAGCGGAAACGCGCATGGCTCGGCGACGATCGAAGAACCCAACCCGAGGTAGGCATGCCCGCGCCCACCAGCCCGAGTATCCCGGACGACACAGCCATGCGTGAGTTCGCGCTCGTCGATGTCGTCGCGATCGTCAAGGGGATTTGGGAACGGCTGCTGGGATGCGGCGAGATCGCCGATGACAGCAACTTCTTCGAATTGGGCGGCGACTCGATGCTGGCGGTTCAGGTTCAGCGCAACATCGCGCAGGCGGTCGGCGTGAAGGTCGAACTTAAAAAGCTCTACAGGCTGCTCGAACTGCGGGCCCTGAGCGCGCACGTCCACGAACTCGCGAGCGCCCGCTTCGAAGCGGCCGACGCTCAAGCGTTGCCATGTTGAAAACCGCCGCCGGCGAAGGAGCAAGCATGTCATCGAGGCCGTTCCGAGTGCTCGGAGTGCATCACATCGCCATTGGCGGCCATGCGAAAGATCGCATGGTGAACCTATGGGTCGATCTGCTGGGATTGCGCGCGGTGGGCAATTTTCAGAGCGTTTCCGAAAACGTCGATGAAGACATACTCGTTGCCGGAAGCGGCGCCCACGCGGTCGAAATCGATCTGATGCAGCCGCTGGATGCCGGCCGGAAACCGAATGTGGCCTCGCCGGCGCTGAACCACATCGGGCTGTCGGTCGACGACCTGGAAGCCGCCGTTGCGTGGCTGAGCGCTAAGGGCGTGAGATTCGCGCCCGGTGGCATCAGACGCGGCGCGAGCGGCGACGACATCGCATTCATCCATCCCTCATCCAACGAGACGTTTCCCGTATCGGGCGAAGGCGTACTGATCGAGCTGGTTCAGGCGCGCCAAAACAGCGGGAATGAACATGCACAAACGGCTGAACACGACTGCTAACGGAAGGTGACATGACTGATCGTTCGAAAACCGAGAACCCGGCGCCATCCGCCGAACAACGCCTCGGACGGGAAATCGACGAGGTTCCGCTCAAGCCGCTGTACACCGAGGCCGACCTGGCCGGTCTGCCCTTTCGAGACTCACTACCCGGTGCCGAGCCCTACCTTCGCGGCCCCTATGAAACGATGTACGCCTCGCGCCCTTGGACCATCCGCCAATACGCGGGCTTCTCCACGGCCAAGGAATCCAATGCGTTTTACCGAAATGCGCTGAGAGACGGTGTCGACGGCATTTCGGTAGCGTTCGACTTGCCGACGCACCGCGGGTACGACTCGGACAACCCGCGTGCGACGGCCGATGTCGGGATGGCGGGGGTTGCAATCGATTCGGTCGAAGACATGAAGATTTTGTTCGACGGGATTCCGCTCGAGAAGATCTCCGTATCGATGACGATGAACGGTGCGGTGCTGCCGATCATGGCCTGCTTCATCGTTGCCGCGCAAGAGCAAGGCGTCGGGCAGGAATCGCTGACGGGAACCATTCAGAACGACATTCTGAAGGAATTCATCGTCCGCAATACCTATATCTATCCGGTAGAGCCTTCGCTGCGCATCACGACGGACGTGATGCGCTACTGCACCGAAAACCTGCCCAAATTCAACACGATCTCCATCTCCGGCTATCACATGCAAGAGGCCGGCGCCTCGCCGCAACTGGAGCTCGCGCTGACATTGGCGAACGCAAGAGAATATGTGCGCGCCGCAGTGGCGTGCGGTTTGAACGTCGATGACTTTGCCGGCCGCCTGAGTTTCTTCTTCGCGATCGGCATGAATTTTTATCACGAGATCGCGAAGCTGCGGGCCGCCCGCCAGCTCTGGTGCGGATTGCTGGACGAGTTCAACCCGAAGAACAAGCGCTCGCGAATCCTACGAACGCATTGCCAAACGTCCGGCTGGTCGTTGACGGAGCAAGATCCCTACAACAACGTTGTCAGAACGACGATCGAAGCGATGGCGGCCGTATTCGGCGGAACGCAATCCCTGCATACGAATTCCCTCGATGAAGCAATCGCGCTTCCCAGTGAATTTTCGGCGCGCATCGCCCGCAATACGCAACTCATTATTCGGGAAGAAACGCGTATCCCCGAAGTGGTGGATCCCTGGGCCGGCTCATACATGATGGAATCGCTCACTCAAGATATGGCCTCCCAGGCGCTGCGGATTATCGAAGAGATCGATCAGTTGGGGGGGGTGATCGAAGCCATCAATTCGGGCTGGGTGAAGCGAAAGATCGCCTACGACGCAGCGAGAAAGCAATCGCGGATCGACTCCGGAACGGACGTGATCGTCGGTGTCAACCGATACAGGCATGCGGGCAACGAAATCAAGGATGAAATACGCAAGATCGACAACGCGGGCGTATTGAACGAGCAGTTGCGAAAACTGCAGCAGTTGAAGCAGACACGGGACCCGCGCGCAGTCGACGACGCATTGAGTGCGTTGACGCACGCCGCCCGATACGATCAGGACGATCCGCGCCGCCCCAATCTATTGGAGCTCGCCGTTCGCGCGGCTCGCGTGCGCGCCACCGTCGGCGAGATTTCATCGGCGCTCGAAGCGGCGTGCGGGCGGCACGACGTCAAGATGGAAGTGCTATCGGGCGTCTACGAGCTGAAATTCCAGACCGATGCGAAATGGATGCAACTGAAAGAGGACATCGGCGCGTTCGGCACGACGACGGGCCGCCGTCCCAGCATTCTCCTATCTAAGCTCGGGCAGGACGGCCACGACCGGGGAATCGGCGTCGTTGCCGGCGCCCTGACCGATCTCGGCTTCGACGTGATTACCGGTGCGCTATTCGCCACAGTCGCCGATGTGACCCGCCTCGCTTTGTCGAAAGACGTTCATGCGGTGGGAATTTCGTCCCTAACGGCGGCGCATCGGGTGTTGATTCCCGATCTGGTAGCCACGCTGAAACAACATAGTGCAAACCCGATTCCGGTGTTTGTCGGTGGCGTGATTCCGGCTGCCGACTATGACGAACTCTATCGAAACGGAGTCGCCGGCATTTTTGGCCCCGGCACGCCCATCGTCGAATCGGCAACGGCGATTTTCGAAGCGATCAAGGCGTCGCCGAATGCCTGTGCGAGTGGCCTCGCAGCACCGGCCGCTTGCCGCGAAGGTGCCCGCTTACCGCTATAGCAAGCCGTGGGCTCCGACTCGATCCGCGCGACGCTCGGCGATCGACACGAGCGTGTTCGCTTCGAGCGAGCAGCCATTCGAATCCACTTGATTTCTCGATAGGACTAACGATGCAAAGAACGATTGCGGCCGCTCTTTTTCTAGCGGCGCTGGCAGTGCACGCCTACGCGGACGAAACCGACACGGCAATCGCAGCGCTTCCCGAAGGCGCCGAGCGCAGTGCGATCGAGCTAGGCCGCAATATCGCGCTGGACACGCCGCGCTATGCACCGGCTCACGTTTCGGGGGGCATTTCCTGCGCGAGCTGCCATATCGACGGGGGGACTCGGCCGAACGCCTCGCCGTGGTACGGCATTACCGGTATGCCGCCGGCGTATAGCGGCCGCAGCGATGCCGTGATCACCCTCGAACAGCGCATAAACGATTGCTTCAGGCGCTCCGAGAACGGCACGCCGCTTGCCCTCGATTCGGTGGAGATGAAGGCGCTCGTCGCCTACATGTCCTTCTTGTCGCGCGGTATACCACCCGGTCAGTTCGGACCGGGCAGAGGCATGGGCCATCTCGCTTCCGCCCACACGCCCGATATGGAGCATGGCCACGCGCTCTACGTGCAGAAATGCACGGCCTGCCACGGCGCCAACGGCGGCGGCTTGCGAACGGGCACGACTTACACGGTGCCGCCGTTGTGGGGCGATGCGTCGTACAACATCGGCGCGAGCATGGCGCGCGCGGGGCCCGCCGCGGCGTTCATCGCGCACAACATGCCGCTCGGCCAGGGCGGCAGCTTATCGGAGGAAGATGCGATCGACATCGCGTCGTATGTGACCACCCAGCCGCGCCCGGACTATGCGGACAAAGCAGCGGATTGGCCCAAAGGCGGCAAGCCCAAGGACGCCCGCTACTAGGCCCCTTCTCGCGCTTGCATTCACTCGAGCTTCCGCCGAATAGCCGAGGTCGTGCGCGGATAGCGCCAGTCGGCGGACAACGCGATGCCTCATCCTCTGGAATTCTCCGTGCTTACTTCACTTTGCCTCGGTGCGATGGTTGGCGCCGTACTCGGTTTGACGGGCGCCGGCGGCGGAATCCTCGCGGTTCCGGCTCTGGCGCTCGGCATGGGCTGTTCGATGGAGCAGGCGACCCCCGTCGCGCTCATTGCGGTGGCGAGCAGCGCGGCGGTCGGCGCGTTGGAAGGGCTGCGGCAGCGGCTGGTCCGGTGTCGGGCCGCGATCGTCATGGCCGCCGCGGGCGTGCCATTGACCTCGCTGGGCGTGCGCCTCGCCCATACCCTGTCGCAAGGGATGCTGCTTAGCCTGTTTTCCGCAGTGATGCTCGTGGTAGCCGTACGGTTGCTATCGCAAGCGTTGCGATATGGGCAAGCAGGGGCCGCGAATTCTCGGTTTTGTGTGGGGTATGTCGATCCCAAGACGGGGCGGCTGGTGTGGTCCTGGGCGACCGGCATCGCCTTCGCTTTGACAGGCGCGGTGACCGGGTTGATGGCGGGCCTGCTGGGCGTGGGGGGCGGCTTCATCATGGTGCCGTCGCTGCGCAAGCTGACCAATATGCCGATGCATGGGATCGTTGCGACGTCGCTGATGGCGATCGCGCTGGTCGGCGCTGGCGGTGTTGTTTCGATCGTTCTGCACGGCACGCCGCTCCCGCTTCGTTTGACGCTGTGGTTCAGCGTGGCAGGAGCAGCGGGAATGTTGGGTGGGCGCGTCCTTTCGCGACGCCTGTCCCCGCGGCACGTGCAGGTGGTATTTGCCGCCGCACTGCTTTGCGTCTCGGTCGGGCTGCTGGTCAAGGTCACGATGAACGCGAGCGCCGCCGACGCACGCAGCGTGAGATCGAGCGCTCGGCAAGATCCTTGGCGGCCGTCTCGCTGACGTTTCAAGCTCGACTCCCCCGCACGTCGACGGCTTCGAGGGCACACGGACACGCACCGGATCAGCACGTGGTTCGCCTACTGCCTAGCGCTTTACCTCGTTTTTCTTTTAATTTCTCCGAGTGCAAAATCGCCGGACCGCCGCGTGGGGTGTCCGTCTTTCGATCGGCATTAAAAAACGAGGGGACCAAGACCGAACCATTCCACTCCATGGAGGAGCCATGTTCGAATCGTCCCTTCCGCATCGCCAAGGCACCTTGCGCATCCGCGCGTCCCGCATTGCCTGCCTTATGTTGTTGGCAGGATTGGCCGCGTCCCCCCTCTGTCGTGCCGACGCTGCCTCCACGCTGCCCGCGCCGCCATCGGAGCTGTACGGCGATTTGTTCGTCGCCGTTCAAATGCAGCAAATCTTCCCCGATCAGAAAACCTTCGTCGATGCCGTCCCTACCAGCGATCCGGCATCGATCGTTCAGCAGTACGAACAATCGAAGGGCCAGCCCAACTTCGATTTGAAGCAGTTCGTGCTCGCGCATTTCACGCTACCGAGCGAGCCCGTCATCACGCCCCCGAGCGGGCAAACGCTCCGCGAGCATATCGATTGGCTCTGGCCGAAGCTCACGCGCACGACGACCGCGGGCGACGTCCCGCCCTACAGTTCGCTCATTGCGCTGCCCAAGCCCTATGTCGTGCCCGGCGGACGTTTCCGCGAAGGCTACTACTGGGACACCTATTTCACGATGCTGGGGCTCCAAGAAGCGGGGCATGAGGATCTCGTCGACGATATGCTCGACGACTTCGCCTACGAAATCGATCAGTTCGGTCATATCCCGAACGGCAATCGCACCTACTACTTGAGCCGTTCGCAGCCGCCTTTCTTCGGGCTCATGGTGCAACTGGCGGCCAAGGCCGAAGGCGATCGCGTCTATCAAAAGTATCTGCCCGAGCTGAAGCGGGAATACGCCTACTGGATGAAGGGCGCCGCTACGACGCCACGCGGCAACGCGACACGCAATGTCGTGGTGCTGAAAGACGGCACCGTGCTGAATCGCTACTGGGACGAGCGCGATACGCCGCGCGACGAGTCCTACTACGAGGATGTCACGACGGCCAAGCAAGCAGCGGGCCGCGATCCGAAGGAGGTGTATCGCGATTTGCGCGCCGCCGCGGAATCGGGCTGGGACTTCAGTTCGCGCTGGCTCGGCGATGGCCAGACGCTCGCGACGATCCGCACGACCTCGATCGTGCCGGTCGATCTGAATAGCCTGCTGTTCTCGCTGGAAGCGACCATCGCCAAAGCGTGCGCACTCTCGCTCGATTTCCGCTGCACCGCCGATTACGTGCAAAAAGCCGAGCGACGCGCCTACGCCATCAACCGATACCTGTGGAATCCCAAGGGGTATTACGGCGATTACGATTGGCGGGCGGGCAAGCTCAGCGGCAACGTATCGGCCGCCGCCGTGTACCCGCTTGCCGTGCGTGCGGCCTGGCCTAAGCGCGCGGCAGACACGCTTCGCACCGTGCAAACTCAGTTGCTCCAGCCCCGCGGCCTGGCAACCACGACGATACAAACCGGTCAACAATGGGACGCACCGAACGGCTGGGCGCCTTTGCATTGGCTGGCGCTCACAGGCGCCCGTCATTACGGCGATAGCCAATTCGCGAAAGCCGTCGGTACCCGGTTCCTTGCCGATGTGAAGCAAGTCTATGCATCGGATCAAAAGCTGGTCGAAAAATACGTCGTCGAAGGGCCCAATGCGGGCGGCGGCGGTGGGGGCGAATATCCGTTGCAAGACGGTTTCGGTTGGACGAACGGCGTAACGCTGAAACTGCTCGACCTGTACGCGCCCGGCGAGTAACGCCGCGCTGCCGTTAGGACCGACAACCGCTTTCCAAAACCGTCCCTCGGGCCGGCGCCCCGGCTGACCGCCCCGAAGGGCGCGGTTGGAAACCGAAGCCGGTTTTACGATCGCTCCCCCGGCTGCCCGGCCGGGGGCCTGCAAGCCCCGATGCCAAGAAGCCCCCAAGCCGGCCGTATCGGCCGCACGGCCAACGTGGGCCCGCAACTGTCCCGCAACCAAAACGGGATATCTATGCTCCGGCACGGTGGCTTCGCGTGCCCGGCTCTCCTCCCTCATACCCACGAGCGCCCCGCTCGGCTACAGATCGTCGCCGAAACGCACTCCACGCAAGCCGCCACTTTTCGTTACTACAAAAAAGGGCTTGCGTATGAAGTTTTTCGTAACTACAATATTCAACAGAACGACCTTCGATCCCGCCAAAAGCGAAGCCAACTGGAGCAAGCACGGCGTATCGCTCAGGCTATCGGCATCGATCGATTGGTCGCAAGTCTGGTGTGCCCCCGACCACCGCCGCGATTACGGCGAGTTGCGTGAAATCGGCTACACGCACATCAACGGGTATCTGTACTGCGTCGTGTTTACGCAGCGCGGCAGCACATTCCGAGTCATCAGCCTGCGTAAGGCAAATTCGAGAGAGGTCAAACGCTATGTCGACGCAACCTAAGTTGCACCTACCCACGCCCGAAGAAGACGCGGCCATCGAACAGGGCATCGCCGCCGATCCGGATACCTTCGTGCCTTCCGACGCCCAATTCGCGCAAATGAAGCGGCGCGGCGGAAGGCCGAAGCTCGAGCATCCGAAGGTGGCACTGACCGTTCGCTACGACGCCGACATCATCGAACGGTTCAGAACTACCGGAGAGGGGTGGCAAACTCGGATGAACAACGCGCTACGCGAATGGCTCGACGAACATCGCCTGGCATAGCCGCGTTCATCGCAACCCGGGCCACGGGCGCATCTCGATATGATCGATCTGGATTCCTAAGCATCGCTCATTGCGCCCGCGATACGCGGCGAGCACTCACCGTCCGCCTGTCGCAGCCGATATCCATCAAGAAATCCGCAATCACGGCCGCGGTCGATTGCCGCATCTCACGGCGCGCAATGCATCGGCCGCATGCTGCTGTGCATCGTTTTTTCGCTTTTCCGTCAGGGCGTTAAGGCGTGTCCATACGGTAAATTGCCGCACCGCATCCTCATGCGCGCCGCTATGCGCGGTGCAGCATTTTTTCCCTCGCTGATCTACGCTTGCGACCGGCTGCTCATGCAGTGCGCGTCGACAAGGGCCGGCGCGCGTCGCTCGTCACGGTATCGGTATCAGCTATGGAATCTTCTGCGTTCAGCGCCTTCGATCTTGCGCGGATTCAATTCGCCTTCACCATTTCGTTTCACATCGTCTTCCCGGCGCTCAGCATCGGGCTGGCGAGCTTCATCGCCGTGCTCGAATGGCGATGGCTCAAAACGGGCAAAGCCTATTACAAAGATTTGTGCCTGTTCTGGTCGAAAATCTTCGCCGTCGCGTTCGGGATGGGCGTCGTCTCGGGCGTGGTGATGGCCTATCAGTTCGGTACGAATTGGGCCGGCTTCTCGAAGTTCGCCGGGCCGATCACCGGCGCGCTGCTGACCTACGAGGTCATGACCGCCTTCTTTCTCGAAGCAGGCTTTCTCGGCATCATGCTGTTCGGCTGGAACCGCGTAGGGCCGCGCGCGCACTTCGCCGCCACACTCACGGTTGCGATCGGCACGCTCGTGTCGGCGTTCTGGATCCTCGCGTCGAACAGCTGGATGCAGACGCCGCAAGGCTTTGCGATCGAAGATGGCCGCGCGGTTCCGATCGACTGGTTCCAAATCATCTTCAATCCGTCCTTCCCCTACCGTCTCGTGCACATGACGTTGGCCGCATTCATCGTGGCCGCGCTCGTCGTGGCCGCGACGGGTGCCTGGCATTTGCTGAAAGGCCGGCGCGATCGGGCGGTCAAGAAGATGTTTTCGATGGCGCTGTGGATGCTGCTTGCGCTCGCCCCGCTGCAAGCGTTCGTCGGCGATCAGCACGGTCTGAACACGCTGCGCTATCAGCCCGCCAAAATCGCGGCGATCGAAGGGCTGTGGGACACCGAAACGAACGGCACGGCCCTCAATCTGTTCGGCGTGCCGGACATGCAAGCGGAGACGACGCGCTACGCGCTGTCCGTGCCGCATTTGGGCAGCCTCCTGCTCACCCATACCTGGGACGGCGAAATCCGCGGGCTCAAGTCGTTCCCGCGCGACGAGCGTCCCAATTCGACTGTCGTGTTCTGGAGCTTTCGCATCATGGTCGGGCTCGGCATCTCGATGATCGCGCTGGCCGTTGCGGCTTGGTTCCTCGATCGGCGCGGCCGGCTCTACGATGCGCGCTGGTTTCATCGTTTAGCACTCCTCATGGGCCCCAGCGGTTTCGTGACGCTGCTGGCGGGCTGGGTCACGACGGAGGTCGGCCGCCAGCCGTGGGTGGTGTACGGCGTCATGCGTACGTCGCAGGCGGTGTCGCCGCTCACCGCGCAACAGGTCGGCATCTCGCTGATGACCTTCGTCGTCGTGTACTTCCTCGTTTTCGGGACCGGCATCTACTACATGCTCAAGCTCATGCATGCGGGCCCGAACGTCACGCCGAACGACAGCGACGCGCACGAGGCCAAGCCGGGCGGCCGGCGCGAACTCGCCGTGACGGCGTGAATCGCGCGTCAGCGGCCCCTACCCCCGATTTTTCGTCATTCGAGGTTCACTATGGATGTCACCGTCGTCTGGGCTGCGATCATCGCGCTCGGCCTGTTGATTTACGTCGTGCTCGACGGCTTCGATCTCGGCATCGGGATCGTCTTTCCCCTCTTCCCCGACGAGCACGAACGCGACCTGATGATGAACACCGTCGCGCCGGTCTGGGACGGCAACGAGACCTGGCTCGTGCTGGGCGGCGCCGCATTGTTCGGCGCGTTCCCGCTCGTTTATGCCACGGTCCTGTCGGCGCTCTATCTGCCGCTCGTCGCGATGCTCGCGTGCTTGATCCTGCGCGGCGTGTCGTTCGAAATTCGCGGCAAAGCCTCGCGCACGAAACACTTGTGGGATCTCGCGTTCATCGGCGGATCCACGGGTGCCGCGTTCTTTCAGGGCATATCGCTCGGCGCGTACGTTCAAGGCATCCCGCTTGCGAACGGCGAATTCGTCGGCGACGCGTTCGGCTGGCTCACGCCCTTTACGCTGCTGACCGGGCTCGGCGTCGTCGCCACCTATGCACTGCTCGGATGCTGCTGGCTCGTCGCAAAAACCGAGGACGATCTGCAGCGCCGCCTGCATCGGCTGGTGTGGCCGCTCACGCTGGTGCTGATCGCCTTTATCGTCGCCGTCAGCATCTGGACACCGCTGCAAGAACCCGGAGTTGCGGCTCGCTGGTTCAGCGCTCGATGGTTTCACCGCATGCTGCCCGCCCCGTTCCTCGTTGCGATCTGCGCCTACTTGATGCGCCGCGCGGCGCACGATCGTCATCACACTCGTCCGTTCCTGCTGGCCACAAGCTTCGTGGTACTCGGCTATGCGGGGCTGCTCGCCACGCTATGGCCGTATGCGATCCCCTCGTCGGTCACGCTTTGGCAAGCGGCGGCGCCCGAGCGCAGTCTCACGTTCACACTGACGGGTGCCGTCGTGATCTTGCCGATCATCATGGCGTACACGATGCTCGGCTATTGGGTGTTTCGCGGAAAGGTGCGCCATGGCGAGCATCACTATCATTAAGCGGCGCGCGGCATTACCGCGCTGGGTGTGGT
The DNA here is from genome assembly GCA_963838695.1 of uncultured beta proteobacterium. Classification (GTDB taxonomy): domain Bacteria; phylum Pseudomonadota; class Gammaproteobacteria; order Burkholderiales; family Burkholderiaceae; genus Trinickia. The sequence goes on from CAWIRZ010000006.1 coordinate 223,989, forward strand.
TCGTCCTGCTCTGGTGCGTGGGCGTCGGCAGCGCCATGCTGGTAGGCGAGGTGTTCAAGCTCTTCATGAACGTCACGCTCTTCGCCGTTTCGAAGTAGCGGGCCGGCGTTCGGTCGCGCCTGTCGGAGCGTCAGCGCGCCGACGTGGTGTGCTCGGGATGCTCGATCCCGCTGCCGGCCGCCGCGTCGCTTCCTTGCTGCGCTTGCACGAGCCCCATCAGCCGTGCCAACACCGGCCATTTGACGAGCGCCTGCTCGTAGGCAAGACGCGCTTGCTCGTCAAAGTACCGGCTCGGATCGATTTCGGGCACATGGCGCGCGAGCGCGCCGATGTCGTTGAGGGGCCAACCCGGGCCGTTCGGTTCGTCGATCGTCATTTTTGGTCCACCCATACGCCGTCCGGCGTTTTCACGGCATAGCCGTCGGCCGTCTTCACCGTTACCGTGCCTTCGTTTTCGCCCACCATCTCCGTGCGCGGCAACCCGGCCGCGTACTGCGACAGCACGACACCGGCTTTGAAGGGGCTGTTCGAAACCAAGTTCGACAACAATTGCGCGAGCGCGAGAAAGCTTGTCGGCGCGTCGATCACGGTCGTCGGACCGTGATCGCCCTGCAGTCCCACGATCCGCACGCCAACCGGCCCATGAATGATGCGCGGCGTCGGAATCTCGCGCAGGCCGGCAACTTGGTCCGCATCTCCACGCAACGCCGCGCCATGCTCCGGCACGAATACGATGACAGCGCGCCGGCCCGATTTCGCGATCAAGTCGGCGAATTCGTCCACCTCGTTCATCAACGTCGTCACACGGTAGGGGTAGGAGGCGAGGCTCGACAACTGTTCTTTTCCCACCACCCGGTTGCCGTCGTGCAAGCTGATCGTGTTGTAGTAAAGCGCGACCGGCCCAGGCGTTTGCGCGCGCCGAGCGTACCAATTGGCCCACGTCGAATAGTCGTCGTGAATAATCGATCCGTCGAACGCATGCATCGAGACCACGGCGTTGGCGTTCGATTCGATCGCTGTGCCCGGTACCTCCGTGTTGGCTTTGACGAAGTCCAAGAAGTTGTCGAAGTGTCCGTCGTGATTCATCAATATTTGCGGCGTGAAGCCGGCGCGTGCCAGGTCGTTCATCAGATAGCACGACTGCGGCGCCGGTTTGTATAAGTCCGCATGCGCCTCCTGTCCGCAGCTCGCGCGCAGGATGCGGATCGCGGCGGGGCCGCTGTAGCTCGCTGCCGTACTGAAGTTCGTCAGCAGATAGTCGAAGTGATTCAGCATCGGGGCGTTGCGCGCGTTGGCGACATCGAGGTCGTCCCACGACAGCGAGCAGACATGGAGGAGGATGACGTCGAACTGCCGGCTGGGATCGCTGCCGAGCGCGCCGAACGAGATCTGACGCTGCGACTCCTCGGTGCGAAACGCGGCCAGTGCGGCGTTATGGTCGAGCGGCTGTTCCACTACGCCGGCATTGGGGGCGCGACTGGCTCGATCGGTTTGCGCCGATGTAAGCGCCAGACTGACCGTTTGCCACACCGGCAACACGATGAGCGCGAGCACGACGAACGTTGCCACGCGCACCCAGCGGTTGAGCAGCAGGTGCGCAACGATCGCTGCAACCACCGCGACGATCAGCATCGGGGGCAAGAAGCGCCGGGCGAGTTCGAGCCAGTACCCCGCGGTGAAAGACTCGATGCTCGACGCCTCCTCGATAATGCGCGAGAACGGCGGCACCACGGCCTCGTAGTAAAGCAGCGGGAGGCCGATGCCGAGGCCCGCGACGAATCGAACGATCCGCCAGCCGCGCTGCCGGATCGGACTCGTCAAGGCCAGCGCGAGCACGAACGCGAGGTTGGCGAGCCACACGGGCTTCAAGTGTCCCGTCGCGAACAGGAACAGCTTGAGGATGAAATACAGGTTCCAAAACGTCATGGATGGCTTTCCTCACGCAGCTAGGATCCAACGTCTACCGTCTACGGGGGCACATGGCGCGCGCTATGTCAGAACCGCGTTCGATCCAACGCCAGAAGCGAGCGTACCGAGCGTTTCGCCCCTTGCGCCAACCGCGCATACCCTTCGATACCCATCGACATCACCTCCTTGAACCCGGCCAGCGGCATGTCCTGCACCGTCCGGTCCTCGCCGCTCAACCACGCATCCGCGCGCCCGAACGTGCATTGCACGAACTGGCGCTCCTGCTCGAGCGTGAGCGTTTCGAATTGCAAGCCCAGGTGGCAGCCGGCGATGCGCGTGACGCACGCCGGAAAGTGAAAGAGCCGATCGCCGCGGCTCAGCGTGACATGCAGCGCTTGCCCGCGGTCGAACGCGAGGTCGTCGGCCGGCAGTGCGAGCCCGAGCCCGCCGGTCGAGTAATCGCTCGTCATGCAGGCGATCGTGGTGCCGTCCGCGAGCAGCAGCGTGGCCGGCACGCGCATGGCGATGCGATGCGTCACGCGCACTTGTTTCGCTTCGCTCGCCACGCTCACGGCGGCGCCGAGCAGCGCCAGGTTGTAGACGGTCCACACCAGGTTCATGATGATCGTCGGCCCCTCGCCGTTGGCGTAGAACGACAGCCGATATACACCCGCCATGAACGCCACGACGTTCAGTGCAAGCAGGACGAGATACGGCTTCGACACGCTCCAATCGAAGTAACCTTCATCCACGCGGCCGCCTTTCTCCGTCACGTTGAACTTGCCGTGCTTAGGGCTGAAAAGCGCGAACGTCGTCGGTAACGCGATGTACCAGGCCAACACCGATTCGTAGACCTCGGCCCAGAACGAGTGCCGGTACTGTCCTTGCATGCGCGAGTTCGCGATGTTCGAAATGAAAATGTACGGCAGTACGTAGCTTGCGATCGTCGTTGCCGCGGCATTGATGAAGTACAACGCGAAAAACAGATACGCCATCGGCATGACGAGGAAAATCAAGCGCGGCACGCCGTAGAAGAAGTGCATCATCGCGTTGCCGTAGCACAGGCGTTGGAAGAAGCCGAGGCCCCGCCCGAGGAACGGGTTATCGATGCGGAAAATCTGCGCCATGCCGCGCGCCCAGCGCGTGCGCTGCTTGATGTGTCCGGCCAAGCTCTCGGTCGCGAGGCCCGCCGCCTGGATCGTCGGCAGATAAGCCGTGCTGTAGCCTCGGCGATGCAGCCGTAGCGCGGTATGCGCATCTTCCGTCACGGTTTCGACGGCCACGCCGCCCACCGCTTCGAGCGGCCCGCGCTTGATGATCGCGCACGAGCCGCAGAAGAACGAGGCATTCCACAGGTCGTTCCCGGCTTGCACGAGACCATAGAAGAGCTTGCCCTCGTTCGGCACCCGGTTGAATGTCCCCAGATTGCGCTCGAACGGATCGGGTGAGAAGAAGTGATGAGGTGTTTGCACCATCGCGCACTTCGGATCGCGCAGAAACGTGCCCATCGTCATTTGAAGAAACGACCGGGTGGGCACATGATCGCAGTCGAAGATCGCGATGTATTCGCCGCGGGTGCGGGCCAACGCCGCGTTGATGTTGCCGGCTTTGGCATGGCGATTGTCCGTGCGCGTCATGTACTCGATGCCCGCCTCGCGCGCAAAGGCTTCGAACTCCGGGCGACGCCCGTCGTCGAGCAAATAGACGCGCAGCTTCGACGAGGGCCAATCCACGCCTTGCGCCGCGAATACCGTCGGACGCACGACGGAAAGCGGTTCGTTGTACGTCGGGATGTAGATATCGACCGTGGGCCAAGACGACGGATCGTCCGGCAATCGGGCCACCGTGCGATTGAGCGGCCACGCCGTCTGAATCAGGCCGAACGTCATGATGAGCCAGGTGTACGCCTCGGCCGAAAACAACGCGTAACCGACGATCGCTTCCATCGGCGAACGGAACGACAACGTTTCGGTCACGCGCCAGATGATGTATCGCCCCATCGCGAGCAGCGCGAGCGTGGCGAGGATCAGCACAGGCAATCGGCCCGGGAAGCGGCGAACGACCAGCGCGACGGCGATCGTCAGCGCGAAGAACTGCAGTTGGCCGACGGCCTGCAACGGAGAGGCGCCCACGCCCGCCCAGAGCAACGCGCCAACCAACGCCAGCAAAACCGCCAGCCCGCGGATCCGGCCAATGCGCCCTGCGCCCGCTTCCAGCGCGTTGCCCCACCGTTCCCACGGCAGCAGCGCGACGAGCGCATCAAGCCGTCGCTTCGCGTCGCGGACCGTGCGTACCATCGGCGATAGCCAACGCTCCAGACGATCGAGCGCTTCGCGTGCACGCGCTACGTCGCCCTTCTCCGGGGGCCGCGGGGGCCGCGGCGGCCGGACGAAGGCGCGCCACAGCCAGGAACGCATGCTGCCGGTATCGAGTACGCCCCAATGCGCGCCAAGCCGGCGCAACGCGGCCCGCGTCCAACGTCGAGGCCGATCGGGCGCGCCGGCACGCGGGGGCATGAACACGATTCGAACGAGCCAATCGAGCCGTGTACGCCGCTCCGGCATGCCAAGCCCGACCGCGATCCACTCGATCAAGTGCGTGCGCGCGTGGCGCAAGGCGTCGGCGAGAGCGCCTTTCATCGTCTGCGCTCCGAATCGGCTTCGACATTGCCGTCCAACCATGCGTCCAGCCAGTTTGCGAGACCGTGCAGGTCGTGGGATGCCTGCGAATGCGGCGCTTCATCGAAGATCCACCCGCCGCGGGCTAAAGCATCCGGTACGGCGGCGTCGAAATGCACGCGATGCGCGAGTTCCAGCGCCTCGCCAACGGCGGCGCGCAACAATGCAAGCGCATCGCGTTGCATTTCGCGCGCCGGATTGAGGCGATTGATGACGACTTTGATGCTCGGCGCAGTCTCACGCAAGGTGGGAAAGCTGCGCGCCAGCGTCGCGCAAGCCGCCGGTTCGGGCGGGGTCACGCATAAAACCAGATCGGCTGCTCGTGCCGCTGCCGCTGCCTGCTGCGAGGGGTAACGCGCGGTATCGACGAGCACCACACCGCGCGGCGGAAAATCGATGCGAGCCAGCGCGTCGGCGAACCAGTTCGGCTGAGCCGCCAGGCTCGTCTCGTACTGCGTGCGCTCGGCAAGCGTCGTTTCCCCGTGCGGAGCGAACAACACCCCGGCCGCATTGCGCCAAGTGTTGCCGCGCCACGGCTCGATTTGTCCCGCCATTGCATGCCCGAATCCGAGCGGCGCGAACGTATCCAGGCCCAAGTGCGCGCCCAGCATGTTTTCGGGATCGAGGTCGGCCGCCGCCACCGGCCGGCCGCGGCGCGCGAGCAAGACCGCCAAGGCCGCAGCCAATGTCGTCCTGCCGGCACCGCCCACCGTCGAAAGCAGCGCGACCGTTTTCATCGCTCGCCTCCTTCGCTGCGCTTGCCGTCTTCCCGTTCGTGTTCCGGTTCGTCTTCGTCGTCCGCTTCCTCGATGCAATCGAGATCGGGCATCCATCGCCCCTTCAGCACGACAGGTTCGATCACGCAAGGCACCGCTGCTTCGGGATCGAATCCGCGGACGGTGTCCAACCCGCGGCGCGCTCCGTAGTGCTGCGAGAGGATCCATACGGGAATGGCGATGAAGATGCCGGCCACGAAGCATCCGAAGACAAACGCGATCATGGCGCGCCTCCTTCGCCGCGAAGCGGCATCGGCCAAGGTTCCGCGCTGCGGCGGTAGGTAGCCTCATGCGGCGGCGGCTTGGCCGAAGCACCGGCGGCAGCGCTCGGCTCGGGGGTTCGAGCCCGCATGGCAGGGCGTGCAGCCGGGCCTGGGCTTTCTCGATTGATCCTGTCCAACAGGTCTTCGACCGCTTCGAGTTGGGACGCCGCATCGCCAGGTGCCGCCAGGTTCGGCGCCGGTGCGCCAACCGGCCCGCTTCGACGAGACTCACGCATAGCGTCGGCTCTAAAGAGATCGCTGTAATCGGCGATCGGCGTCCGGCGATTCTCTTCGGCCAGCGCCTTCACCTCGCGCTCGATGCTCGCTTCGGCCAAATACACGACATGGTCCGACAGATGATCGACCGGTACCGTGAAGATATGCCCGAGCGCAACATCCGCATCGGGCAGCCGACATGCAAACAAGAACACGTAGAGATGCGCGGCATCGGCGCTCGCCACATCGCCCGCGCGGCGCGGCGCGCACTGTTTCAGCGCCTCCGTATGCGCAATGTCGGGCAACAGCGTGATTTTGGCCAGGACGTGCGGTAGATCGAGTACGGCACCGCGCGCGAGGACGGCTTCGATACGCTCGCAAAAGGCCGCCACGGGCAAATAGCCCCGCACTTCGTCGGTGAGCGCAGCCGCCAGCGCCGCGCGATAATCCGCCGCGACCGGTCGCGTATCGAGCTGCCCTTGCAGCGAACGCAGCAGCGATTGCACCCGCGAAAACGGCAGTTCGCGTCCGATAATCAGGTTCGCGCCGAGACTGAGCAGGAGCAACTCGTACTGATGGCGCAGCGCTTCGCGCCGTTCGACGACGACGATCTTCAATGCCCGCCCGCACTGACGCCGCAGCGCATGCACCGCGGCGCACAGCGGCTCCAGTGTCGAGCCGTCGCGATAGTCGAGCAGAACCGTCGCGGCCTGCGCACCCGCACACGCTGCGACGGCAGCTGGCTGATCGTCGACGATCTCCCACTCCGGCGGCACCCAGCTCTCGCTTCCCACCACGAAACGCGTCGCGACGACACGCGCATCGTCGCTGGCGAGGCGCTGCGCCGTGTGCGCTTGCGTGTCGGCGATATCGGCGGCCACGCTCAGATGCCCGTCCTCGGTAAAGCGCAATGCGCGCGTCTCCCCTGTCGCCAGCGCGCGGCCCGTGCGCCAGAAGTCGACGTGCCAAAGCAGTTCGCCGTGCGTGCGTCCCATGCGCGCCACGCCCGCACATGCGCCGTGAAACTTCAAGGAGTCCGCCTGCTGCGCCAGCTCGTCGCGCTGCGCGCCGTCCGGGTTCGCGCTCGGCGCTTCGCCACGGCCGGTCTTGGTCGGATCGATCAACAGCACGAGCGCAATCCGGCGCGCGGCGCACCAGTTGGCGAGCAGACTGCCTTCGCGCGCGAGCGCGTCCGGGTCGCCCCACGTCAGCCAGCGCTCGGCTCCCTCGATCAATACCAACGCATTCGTGTGGAAACCGAATCGTTTGAGCGCACGCAGCCCGCCAAACAGGCGCGCAAGCGGCACGCCCGCGCCGCTCGGCGTCACGGGGCGTTCGTCTCGTTCGTCTCGTTCGTTCTCGGGCATCGCGAGCACGGTCAAATCGCGCGGCCAACCGCTCGGCGGACGCGCGAGCCCGAATCCCAGCTCGCGCGTCCGCCTGGCAACGTCCCTACGCGTCCGCGATAACACGACCGTCACATGCCGAGTGCGTGCCTCTTTCGCGGTATGCCAAATCAACGCATCGCACGCCGCGGTCCGCGGTTCTGCGTAAATCGCATAAAAGTTGCCGGGCACCCATCGAGCGACTTCATCGGGGAGCGCCTCGATGGCGAGCCGACCGCCGATCGGGGCTCTCCTACCCAGCGCGCCGTGCACAAAGCCGCCGACATCGTCGCCCCGAGCGCTCGCTTCGGCCGCGGCAACGCGGCGCAGACTGCCGGTTCGGGGCGCTTCGTCTTGCTCGTGCGCGGGTGGCTTGCGATCGTCCATGTGCTCTGCTAGTAACTCGAATAAAGGCTGACCGGTTTCGGCGAAAGGCTCCGATCCGGCTTGCGTGCGTCGAACGAATACCGCACGTAGAGCATCGCCGAGCTGGGCGCGTAATCGTGAGCGTGATCGACATCGACCCGCAACCCCGCCTCCCAGCGCGGATTGAATCGGTACTGCACCACGCCGCTGATGCCGTACGACAAACCGAGCCCGCGCGTCGATCCGCCCGCGTAGACGAGCCCACCGAGACTCTGCGCCGACGGCAAATTCGGCGCGCTAGGCAAGCCGTCGGGGTAATACGGCGAATCCTTTTCGTACGAATTCGATGCGCCGACGGTGGCCGTCAGGTCCCATGTCCACCCGCCCCGCCGTCCGTTCCATTCGATCGGGACGCCGAACGAGAGATAGCGCTGCGGGCTGAAGTACCCGCCCTGGCCGTACGTATAAAAGCGCAGGTTGCGCGTGTAGTGCCACGCGTTGCCGATCAATCCCGTGCTGACACGCATGTCGTGGCCCTCATAGACAGGTGTCGTGAACCCCGTCCGCAGCGTCACCTCTTGATTCGAGGCGACGTGTTTCCCGGTCAAGATGCCGGCGCCCAGTTCCGAAAAGAAGTTTAGGCGGCCCACGTCGATACCCGTATGCCAATCGATGCCGTCGCGGCGCACGCCGCCCCAGACTGCGTTCGTCCACGGATCGCGCAAGCCGGCGTACGACAGCTCGCTGCTTGTTTCCGGCCGGCGCGATGCGCTGACCGACATACTCGCGAGACCCGCGTCGAAGCGATAGCGCGCGCCGCCGACAAGGTAATGGATCGGAAATCCCAGGGGCGTCGTGCCGAAGTCGACGCGCCAGGCGTCGGAGGCGAACCCCGTGCCCAGCGCCACGCCGTTCGCTTGCTGATGCATCACGGTGGCGGCCGGCAAGCCCGCGGCCGGAAAGGCGGAGTAGGTCCCGAATGTGGTTAGCGCGTATGACGGCGGTTGCGTCAAGGACAGCGTGCCCGCATCGAGATGAACGGCATCGAGGTGCAAGAAGAGCATGCCCCTCGTAGCGATACGGCACCTGAATGTAAATCGGCACCTGTTGGGCATGGTAATCGGAGATACCGGCATCGCCCGACTTGAACGCCGGCATCCAGCCGGCTTCGATCTCGGGGTCGCGCCGCTGTTCGAGATCGGCCAAGGCCGCCTGCGCGGGCGTGCCCTCGGGCTGGCGCGATACGACACCGGCTGCCCGCTCTTGCGCGAGCGAGCGGCGGTACAACGCTGCGGCTTCGTCGTAGCGGCCCAGTGCTTCGGCCGCGCGGCCCGCTTCGGTCGTGACGTCCGGGCGGTTCGGGTAGTTCCGCTGCAATGCGTCGGTGAGCTGCGCGGCCTCTCGCGGCCGACGCAGCGCATCCAGCCTGCGCGCAGCCGATAAATGCGTCTCGACATCGTCGCTCGGGGCCGCTTCGAGCACGGCGCGCACGATCCGCAAGGCGCCGCCACGATCGCCGCTGTCCGATAGCACGCGTGCTAGCGCCAAACGCGCAGCCGGATCGTCGGGCGATCGCGCCAGCACCGGCGCCAACGCCGCGCGGGCGGCGTCGTAGTGTCCCTGCGCGCGCTCGAGTTCGGCCTGTTCCAGCGCATAGCGATCGTCACGTTTCGCTGTCGGGCTCGCCCGCGCCAAGATGAGCCGTGCGCGCGAGAAGTCCTTTTCATCGAGAGCGGCATCCGTCTCGCGCAACAGGAGGCGCAGCGATTGGTCTTCTAGCCGAGCGCTTTGCGCGGCCGTCAAATGCGCGGTGCCGCGCAACTTCGCGAGCCAGTCGTCCAATGCTCGATCGCGCCCGGCGCTGCCGAGCAGATCGCCGTAGCGCAGTTCGACGTCGACATCGGTCTCGCTCGGATGATCTGCCATCCAATCGCGCATGAGCGCGAGCCCTTCGTCCGCTCGATTTTCGTCGATCAGCAATGCGGCGATCGAAGCCGTCAGGTACGGATCGGCGCCGCCCTTCGCGCGCGCCTCGTCCAACGCTCGCCCCGCCGCTTCTCGGTCGCCGCTCGCGAACGCGGTGCGCGCTCGCCGCAGCGCCGCTTCCGCGTCGAGCCGATCCGCCAATGAGCGCATCGCTTCCGTACGCGCGTTAGGCGCGATGCCCGCGAGCGCGGCTTGCGCGCCGGCTGGATCGTCGATGGAATGGCGGTAGATCGCGGTCGCATAACGCATCTCGGGCGAGGCATCGATCGCCAAGCCGTCGTCCATGACCGCTCGGCCCAACTGCGGCAGACGGAAATCGCTATAGATACGCGCCAGCGCCAAACGCGTCCACGGCGCATCGGGCGCCAGGCGCAGCGCTTTTTCATCGTCCTCGGCGGCCGGTCCCAGCTTGCCTTCGGACGCCAACTGCTGGGCCTCGCGCGTCAACACGTCGGCGCGCAGGCCCACCAACGCCGCTCGATCGGACGGGCTGCGAAATCGTTCGTTCAGCGCATCGAGCAGCCCCGGAACTCGACTCTCGCGTCCCGTCTCGCGCAATAGCGTTTGCATGCCTTGGACGGCGGACACGTTCAACGGCCGACTCGCCAGCAGTTCACGCAGCAGCGGTTCGGCCGCGGGCCAATTGCGTTGCGCAAGGTAGGCATCGGCGAGCAATTGCTTGGCCTGCTCGTTCGTCGGATCGAGTGCGAGCGCCGCCTGCGCATCGCGCTCGGCGTCTTGTGCTCGCCCCGCCGCCGCGGCCCCGCGGGCCTTGTCGATCGTGCCCCAGACGAGCGCCGTGCGGGCCAGGCTGTCCCACTTCGATCGCTGTTCGGGCTCGAGCGCGGCCGCGCGTTGGAATAGCGCCCGCGCCTCGTCGTGGCGCGCTTCGCGCAGCCGGACCATGCCCAGGCCGCCGACGGCCTGCGCGTCGTTCGGACGGGCCTTGGCCGCGCGCGCGAGGCGTGCGTCCGCCGTCGGCAGATCCGCGCGTGCGAGCGCTCGCAGCCCCTGCTGCTCGGCAACATAGCCCGGATCGCGGTCGAGCATAGACCGCGCTCGCCTTTGATCGTCGAGCGCCGCGGCTCTGTCTTTGAATTCGGTGTCGCCCGGGTTCAATGCCAAGTAGGCATGCATGGCGTCGAGATAGGCGGGATCAGGGCCCGCCCGCTGCAAGACATTTCGCCAGGCGTTCATCGCCGCGGTATGGTCGACGTCCTCGCGCTGCGCGAGCGACTGCGCGAGCCGATTCGCTTCCCCGCGTGTCGCACCGCGTTCGTTCAGCAAAGCGACGAGCGCGAACGCCGCAGCGGTATCGCTCGGATCGCTGCGCACGCGCTCGCGCAGCGCCGCGACGGCCTGCTCATAGCCCGCGGGAGTACCCGCCAAAATCCGATAGTACTCAGCGCCGAGCATGCCGGGCGGCGCACCATGCGGGAACAACGCTTGTAACCTTCGCACCGCCTCCTCGCTGTTTCCGCCGCGGGCGAGCAAGCGAATCATCGCGAGTTCGTCGCGACCGCTCGTGGCCGAACGATATTCGTCTTCGAGTTGTAGCGTGACTACCGCGTTGGGCTGTCGCGCCTTCAATCGAGCCAGTAACGCCGCTGCCGCGCGTGCTTGCCCTAGCCGCAAATAGATACGCAATGCCTCGCCGATCAGGATCGGATCGTCGGGCGCAATCAACAGCGCTTTGTTCACGGCCGGCAAAGCGAGATCGTCCCGATGTTTAGCGGCCCACAAACGCGCAGCGGCGAGCAAGCGCGCCTGCGGCGTCGTCGGTGGTTCGGGGACGGATGAGCGAGGCGGCTCCACCGCGTTCGCTGCCTCGCTTCCAGACGTCAAGGTCAGTGCCGTCAGCATGGTGTATCCAACGAGGGCAGCCGCGCGGCCGCGCGCGCGACGCCTCATCGCGCCGTGCTCGAGCACGCCGACGGCCATTGAACGGCAAGTGTCCCGTCGGCATTGAAACGATAGCGTCCATCGTGCCACCCCAGACCGAACAGCAGCAGCACGCTGGAGTAATACCCCGGCGGGTCGCTCGCTTCGAGCGACCGTGCGCGATTCGCTTGAGCCTGCGCTTGCGCGGGCTGTCCAAGTGCTGCGAGAAACGGCACCGCCGCCGCGGAAAACCCCGCGTTTCCGGTGCCCTGCGCATGCGCGTTCGTCACGTCGATCGACTCATACGGCGCACCGTGCTGCGCGACATACTCCGCAAAGGGCTGGAAGCGCTCGAACAGCTGCTTCGCAGCGGGCGTCGCCCCGTCGAGCATGCCGGCCCACAGATAGACACGGATCGCGTCGTAACTGCCCTTCGCCTGCGTATCGAGGTCCGGCAAAAAGCCTTGACCGGTTCGATAGCGGGCCCAATCGGGCGCGAAGCCGTTGGGGGCTGAACCGATCAGCGCCGCCGGCGCCGATGCGGCCAAACGCCGCCAGCGCGCATCGTCGGGCAGCATCTCGGCCATCCCCTGCAGGACCTGCAACGGCAAATAGCTGGGATTTACCCGCCATTCGTCGGGGTTCGGATGGAACCCCTTAGGCCCCGGCAGCAGCGTCAGACCCACTCCCGGCAACACCGCGGTTTCTTGGTCCGCGATATGCCGTGCGAGCACCATGCCGCGCGCCGTATAGCTGCGTTCGTGCCACAGCGTGCCCGCCTGCAACAGGGCGTACGCGATCCAAAGATCGGCATCCGACGCGGCATTGGTATCGAGGACGTGCCAGGTACCGTCGTGGTCTCGGCCCCAAAGCCAGCCGGGCGATTGGCGGGTGAGATCGCCAGCGGCGAGGTTCTCCTCGGTCCAGTGCAATACGATGTCGAAGGTTGCGCGATCGTTCGCGATCAGCGCGAAGAACAGCGCGTAGGCTTGCCCTTCCGATACGGTGCGATCGTCGGCTGAGCCCACGTCGACCACCCGCCCATCCGCCGATAGGAAGCGCTGCTTGAAGCGCGCCCAGCGCGGCCAAGCCGGTACGCAGCCAACCGGCGCCGCGACGCCTGCGGGGCTCGCGGCCACCGGCGCGTCGGCCCAGGCCGCACTCGCGGCACTCGCGGCACTCGCGATCACGCCGACGGAGAACCCGGAGAGGATCCATCGCATGGCTTTCGCGAGCGCGCGTTCGTGAGGTGTCCACGCCATCCGTCAGATCCCCCGACGTCGCGCCGAAAGCGCTTGCAATGCGGTAAACGCCGCAATCGCGAGCAGAAGGCCGCCGAGCGCGCCGAGCACCCCGAGCAATATCGGATGGCGGATGGCGCGCCCCCAGATATGGGCATACCAAGGCACGTAGCCCACGACGTAGGTCTCGCCCACACGCATGCTCTCGACACGCCCGCCGCGAACCAACGCCACGTCGCCTTGCAACTGAGCGATGCGGTCGGGTTGTTGGAGCACGTCGAGCAGATCGGCGAGCCGCGCCGGCGAGGTGCCCGTCAACGCGATGACGCTGCGGCCATGACTGCCCGGCAGCTCGAAGCCGAGCAAGGCGGCGATCGGGCCGCTTTCATCGAGCCGCGCGCTGCCTTCGGCCACGTGCACGCCGTCACGCCAAAACTCTTTGACCGAGAATGCCGTGCGTGTGACCTGGCCGCGCGCATCCATGGCGATGGAAAGCGGCAATGCGGCGTGCCATGACGACGGCAGCACGCCCGACGCGCTATCGCCGATCACGAGCCGATCTTTGTTTTGCACGCCTTGCGCCTGCCCGGCCCGCAGCACCTGCACCCGCAACGCCGGCAAGCCCGTCCATTGCCCCATGTGGCCGAGCACCGTCAAGAGGGCATCCAGATCCTGCGGCCCTGGCCGATCCGGAATCACCACGGCCGTCTGCGACAAGTCGGCATAACGCGTAAACGGAAAGCCGCTGTTGGCGAAGTACGCGAGGTTGGGCATGCGCGCGTAGTGAACGAAATGCGAGAAATCGATCGTCGAATCGGGATCGACGGCCGCATGAACCGGATTTTGCGCAGCCCCCTGGCATAGCCCCGTTCGTTGCGAATCGAGATCGAACTTCAATTGAAGCTGATTGGCGCTGCCTACACGGAACGCCGGAATGTCGAGCCGATCGGTCGCGCGGGCATCGGCCCCGCCGAGGATAGGCAACTGCAATCTGCCGCTACCGTCCGCATCCTTCGCCGGCGGCAGGCGCAAAGACTTCACCAGCAATTCGTTGATGGAAATCGATAACGCGGAATTGTTTTCGACCGTGGGCGCGGTGTAGCGATACTTCAGATCGAGCGGCACGCCTCGCCCGCTCCACGAATACAGATCGGCCGGGACGCGTAGATTGAGACGAATCGCGTCGGGCCGGCTGCCGGTGACTTGCAGTTGCGTGGGATCGTCGACGAGACGTTTCAACGAAATCGGGCGCCCGATCGGCAGCCAACGCGGCGCATCGTACGGCTGCCGCGGCGGCCCGATATCGACATGCTCGACCGTGGCTTGCGAACCCGATAGCGCGGCCTTCCCGAGCACGAGCGCATCGGCCGCTTGCTTGACCTCGGCGTCGGTACGGCCCGTGACGATCAAGATTTTCTTGTTCTGCGCGGCCGGATTGTCGGCCATGATCAGCGTGGGACCGTCGACGGCGGGCAACGCCAAACCGGCCGGCAGTTGCTCGCGCGTGCCAACGACGACAGCGTGTGCGTCGGTCGGCAGCGTCGTCGCGACGGAGAACCGCGCGCCCCGATAGTCGGCGAGTTCGCCGAACCACGAAGCGAGGATGCCGGCGCTTTCAAGGGTCGTATTGTCGGCTGAGGCCGGCAGCACGAACGGCAGCCGCAACGGCCGCGGATCGCGCCGATCGAACAACGGCGCAGGCAGCAGGCTCAGATCGTCGGGCAGCTTCAAGGGCGCCGTATCGAACACGATCGCACTGGTCGGGCTGATGTCCGCCCACAGCGCCGAGCTTTCCGGATCTTCGCAATGATCGAGCGTGTAGTGCGCGATCAGTTGCACGTTGAGTTGGTTGAAGTCGGTCAGCAAGCGCGGATCGAGCGCGATGTCGCGCGTCACCATCTGGCCGGCGTGCTCGCTGTCGAACGGCACAGTGGCCACCGCCTCGCCGTTCAGCGATACCTTCAGGTGCGAAACCGGGAAGACGAGCGCGGGCGAGTAGGTGTAATGCAGCCGCAGCGTCGCACCCGTCACCACACGATCGAGCCTGACGCCGACATTGATCGTGCGCGTATCGTCCGGCCCACGCAAATGGAGCGGCTCGTAGGCGCCGAGCGTCGAAAACGTCAGCGCCGTGGACGATCCCTGCGCCGCGGCGGATATCGTCGAATTCACCGTCGAATTCGCCGTCGCCGTTGCCTGCGATGTGTCGGCCATGCGCTCGGGCGCGGCGAGCGACGACGAGGGAAACAGCCACCCGGCAAACGCTGCCAAGCAGACGTAGGTCGATAGGACTATTTTCATTGACGGCCCGGTTATGCCGAACAGCGGTACGCTGCGGCGGCGGCCTCGCTTGCATCGGAAACGCGGCATGCCGCGCGGCCGCTCACCGCCTGCCGTTGCCGCACGACAGCAAGATGCACGCCGATCTCGGCTCGTCATACATCAGCTTATATAGTCGCAACTTCGACGGACCGCAAATGATTCGATCGTGCGCGCGAGTACGGCTTGGAGCGATCGCGGCTCGCGTGGGGCGACGGCATGGGATGGATGGCGGCCCTGGCTGGGATACCCAGCCAGGCTTAACGTCTCTGTCGTTGGAGAAAAACGGACAACCTTCGCGGAAGATGTGACACACTGACCGCCTTGATTCGCAACGCCGGCGCCGCTTTCCGGAGCCGGCCGATAGGTCCGTTCGATGAGTCGCCCCACCCATTCGTCATCCACCCGGCATACGCAGCCCGGTCTGCCACCGAAGAGAACGGGCGCGATGCGCGCGTTGTTCGCGCTCAAACACTCGTACGACGGCCTGCGCGTAACGTTCCGCTCGGAGAGTGCTTTTCGTCAGGAAACCGCCCTTGCGGCGGTGCTGGTGCCCTGTGCGATGCTGCTGCCGGTCACCGCGGTCGAGCGCGTGATGCTGATCGGCTCGGTCTTGCTTGTCTTGCTGGTTGAATTGCTGAACTCGGCGGTCGAAGCCGTGGTCGACCGCATCTCGCTCGATCGCCATGAGCTCTCGCGCCGCGCGAAGGACTGCGGCAGCGCGGCCGTGCTGATCGCGCTCATCATCTGCGCGCTAACCTGGGCCACCCTAGTCTGGCCCCTGATCGGTCATTGGGTCCACTCGCGCCATTGATTGCGCCGCACATGCCCTACGATGGCTTGGCCTGACCGATCTGCCAGACATACGGCGGCTCCGTGCGATTGATCTCCCACGCGCCGACGATGCGTTCTTTGTAGATGACCGGGTTGTGCGATGCCACCGTCCGCACGTTGCGCCAGTGCCGATCGAGCGATTTCGATTCGCTCGTCCCCGAAGCGCCGAGCGCATCGAACAGTTCGGTCGTCGCTTGCAGCACCAAAGCGGCCACGGCGATCTGGCCGCGCGCGGAATCGAGTTCGGCCGCGATATTCGCGTCGCGCTCGCGCTGCTCGTCGCCACCGAAGTGCGCTTCGTAGGCCGATTGCGCGGCATTCGCCGCATGAACGGCCGTGGCTTGCGCCGCGAAGACACGCGCCGCGACCTGGCCGACCACCTGCTGCACTTGCACATCGTCGCTGGCGGACGAAGCGTTGCCATGGCTGTAGACGCGCCGGCGCGTGCGCACTTCATGCGAAACGTCGCGCAGCGCGGCGCGTCCCGCGCCAGCGATCGTGGCGAGCAGGATCAATTGATAGAACGCCGTCTGATACTTGAAGCGTGCCGAGAAATCGATGAGGTGCTCTTCGTCCACATGCGCCGCTTCGAATATCGTCGTTCCGCTGCCCGTCGTACGTTGTCCGAATCCATCCCAATCGTCGGTGATCGTCACGCCCGGCTGGTCCACGCGCACCGCTGCGATGACATCCGCGCCGTCGGGGTCGCGGCGCGCGTAGACATCGATCCAATCCGCGAACACGCTGCCCGTCGTATAGAACTTCTTACCGTTGATCACCCACCGGTTGCCATCGTGCGACACGCGTGTGGCGACCTCTCCGATCGCCACATCGCCTACTTCCGTCCAAGCATTGCCGAACAGGTCTCCGGCCACGAAACGTCGGAACCACGCGTCGCGCTGTGCGTCGTCGGGCGCATTCAATTGGTCTTCGACGAAAGCGAAGTGGCCGCGCAGCGCCTGCGGCAACGCCGAATCGGCCTCGCCCAGCTCGATGAGCAGTTGCACGAGCTGCGGCAGCGACACGCCGTCGCCGCCATATTCGGCAGGCACGCGCACCGCGCCGAAACCCGCTTGCTTGAGCCAGACGATTTGCTCGTAGGGCAGCGTGCGCGTGCGTTCGCGGGCTAGCGCGCCTTGTGCGATGCGTTCGAAAATCGGGCGAAAGCGCGAAGCGACGCGTTCGTAATGAGCGCCGCGAGAAAGAACGGGGGCGTCGACGGAAGTGAAGGAAGTCATGCCGTATGTGAGCGTCGGTTGAGAGTGGGCCCGTCTGGATCGCGGGCCGCAATGGCTTAACGAAACAGTCGATCGGCCTCGCTCTAGCTGCCGCCCGTCGGTATCCAGGCGGCCGTCGCAGCACCGCTTGCGCGGAATGCGGGGAATTTCTCGCCGAGTTCGGCCATGCTGTGGATATCGTTCTTCACGAGGTCATCGCGTGTGATCAGCGTCGGCTTGATGACGATGTCGTGCTCCACGGCCTGGCCGGCCACCTGCAGCGCCGCGGCGCGCACGGACACCGCGCCGACCACCGCGGGATTGGTAGCGGCGGTCGCGACCCAGGGGCTGTTCGGCGCGCGAATCGCCGCGATATCGGTCGTCGAAATATCGGCGCTGTAGATGCGCAGCTTCGTGCCGAGGTTCGCCTCGTCGGCGGCGAGCGTCGCACCGCGCGCAAATTCGTCGTACGGCGCGAACACGACCCGAATATCCGGATGCGCGCGATACGCGGCGGCGGCCTGATTCGCTACCGACTGCGCGATCGGGTTATCGACCGTGCCCCAGCGGGCCTTTTCCTGCACGCCTGGATGCGACGATTTGAATGCGCGCCAAACGGCATCGCGACGGTCGAGCGGTGCGAATCCGGCGACATACACATAGCCGGCCGAGAATGCGCTGCCGTTATCTTTCACCGCTTGCTGCAGGAGCAGCGCGGCAAGGTCCTCGTCGCTCTGCTGGATTTGCGGAACCTTCGGGTTATCGAGGTTCACGTCGAACGCGACGACCTTGATCCCTTTATCCAGCGCACGCTGCACGACGTCCTTCAGCGATTCCGGCAGCCCGTGATTGACGATGATCGCGGACACGCCGAGGCTGATCGCCTGTTGCACCTGCTCGCGCTCCTCCGCGGCGTCTTGGCGGCCTTCGTAGATGCGTAGATCGACGCCGAGCGCTTTCGCCTGTTTTTGCGCCCCCGCCTCGTACGCCTGAAAGAAATCGCCCGTCGACAGGTAGTTGATCAGCGCGATCTTCACGCCGCCTTTGTCGAACGGCGCGGGCGCACCCGGTAGGCCGGCGGCCGATGCCGCGGGGCCGAGGCCGAGCGCCGCCGTCGCCAGCACGAGCGCACTGACAGCCGCCCTGGACGGTGCCTTGCGTGCGACGCGTGCCATCCGCTGGATGACGGTTTTCGTATTGGACGAGATCATCGGCTGCTCCCCTTGCTTCGTTTGGTCGGTATCTGTGTCTGTGTTCGTGCCTGCGCCTTGCCGTGCCGTCAGACGGCCGGCTCCGCGTGTCTTGCGCGGTACCCCGCGCCTGGGTGCGGATCGGCGAGCCGCGCGGCTCCCCCATGCAATTTTTCACGCAGCGTGCCTGGGGCGTAGTCGGTCTTATAGACGCCGCGCCGTTGCAGTTCCGGCACGACCCATTCCACGAAATCGCCGAACGTCTCGTGCGTCAACGCATAGGCGAGATTGAAGCCGTCGACGCCGGTTTCCTCGACCCACGACTGCAGTTCGTCGGCCACCTGCACCGGACCGCCGACGGTGAGCGGCCCCAGCCCGCCTATGCCGCCCCACTTCGCGATTTCGCGCACGGTCCAGACGCGCGTCGGATCGGCGCTCGATAGCGCTTCGACCGCCGACTGCACGGCATTGCTTTCGACATGGCGCAACGGTTCGTCGAGGTCGTATTTCGACAAGTCGATGCCGGTCCAACCGGACATCAGCACGAGTGCCCCTTCGTCGCTCGCATAGCGGCGATAGTCGGCGTGTTTCGCGTGCGCCTGCGCCTCGGTCTCGGCGGTGATTACCGTGTGCAGATTGAAAATCAGCACGTCGTTCGGATCGCGTCCGAAATGCTTCACGCGTTCGCGGATATCCGCGACGAACGCCTTCAGGATCGAGCGCGACGGCGCCGCGACGAAAATGCACTCGGCATGCTGGGCGGCGAAATCCTTACCGCGTTTCGATGCGCCTGCCTGATAAAGCACCGGCGTGCGCTGCGGCGACGGCTCGCACAAATGGATGCCCGGTACGTCGTAGTAGCGGCCGTGGTGGTCGATCGCATGCACCTTCGAGGGCTCGGTGAACACGCGCCGCGCGGCATCGCGCACCACCGCATCGTCTTCCCACGACGACTCCCACAGCTTGTAGCAGACCTCCAGATATTCGTCGGCCAACGCATAGCGTTCGTCGTGGTTGGCCTGCGCGGGCAGGCCCACGTTGCGTGCCGCGCTGTCCAGGTACGAGGTGACGATGTTCCAGCCGATTCTCCCGTTGGTCAGGTGATCGAGCGTCGAGATTCGGCGCGCGAACGGATACGGGTGTTCGTACGATAGCGAGCAGGTCACGCCGAAGCCGAGATGCTCAGTGACGTGCGCCATCGCCGAAACGAGCAGAACCGGATCGTTGACCGGAACCTGCGCGGCTTCGCGGATCGCGGCATCGGCGCTGCCTTGGTAGACGTCGTAGGTGCCGAGCACATCGGCGAGGAACAGGCCGTCGAACCGGCCGCGTTCGAGCAGCTTCGCCAAGTCGGTCCAGTAATCGAGCTGACGATAGCGCCACGCGTTATCGCGCGGATGCGCCCACAAGCCCGGCGATTGATGCCCGACGCAGTTCATGTCGAACGCATTGAGACGAATCTGTTTAGTCATGGCAAGCGGGCCCGCGTCAATTCCACGGATGGCGTGCGGGCTTCACGCCGTTCAGATAGTAGTTGCCGACGAGGTGGTACTTCCAGCGCACCGGGTCGTGCAACGTATGGGTGCGCGCATTGCGCCAGTGACGATCGAGGTTGTGCTCCGCCAGCGTCGCCTGGGTGCCGGCCAGCTCGAACAATTTCTCGCCGGCGAGCAGCGAGATTTCGGTGGTCAGCACTTTGGCCTCGCCGACGGCGACCGACGCGCGCGCCACGTCGTCCTCGCTCGTGCTGGGCTGCGCGGCGATTTCATCGAGCACGCGCGCGGCGCGTTCGAGCAGCGCATCGGCCGCGTGCAGTTGGATATGCAGACGGCCGATCTCGCGCACGGTCAACGGATCGTCGGCCGCGCGTTCGACGTGGCTGTCGACCCACGGCCGCGACCGCTCGCGCACGAAGCGCAGGGTATCGGCCACCGCCGCGTGGGCAATCCCCGCATCGATCGACGCCTGCAGAATCTGTGAAATCGGACCGTTCAGCGTCGGCTCATCCGACACGCGATGCGCCGGAAAGACGTGGGTCGCGGGCACCCGCACGTTACGGAGTACCACGGTGCCGCTGGCCGTCGTCCGTTGCCCGAAGCCGGACCAATCGTCGATTACCGTGAGGCCGGACGCGTCCTGGGGAATGTACGCGAGCCAGCCCTTGCCCTCTTCATCGAGGCCGAGCACGGGCACGTAATGCGCGAACAGCGCGCCCGTCGAATAGAACTTGGTGCCTTCGACGAGATAGTCGTCGCCGTCGCGCGTCACGCGCGTTTTCAGATCGAGCACGTGTTTCGTGCCTTTCTCGGAAAAACCGTTGCCGAAACGCTTGCCCGCAAGCACCTGCGAGAAGAAGAAGCGCTTTTGCTCCGGCGTGCCCGTCAGAGCGATGACGTCGACAAGACCGAAGTGATTCTGCGGCAACTGCCCGAGCGAGGGATCCGCTGCCGCAACGATCTTCACCACCTCGGTCAAGGTAACGAACGACACGCCCGCGCCGCCGTAATCCTTCGGCACGGTGATCGCCCACAAGCCCGACTGAGAAAACCATTCGATCTCGTCGTGCGGCAAGCGCCGCTCGCGGTCGCGCAATGCAGCTTCTTTTAAAAGGCGTGCCGCGAGTTCATGCGCGACGGCAATCGCCTCCGCATCGCCCGAGATGATGCGCACGGCGTGCGCGGGTTCTTGCTCGTGGTTCAAGGCAACTACTTCGTCGATGGTGGCCATCGAAGGCTCCGCGTCAGTGATCATCGGCACACGCTATCAGCGATGTCCGAGCGAGCCAAACGAGGCTTTGGACGATCGTTATTCCGTCGAATGTCAGATTCTTTTCAATTCCACAGCGATATGCCGATTGCATCACGCGCGATAACGTTAGCGTCAATCGATAGTTCCGATCGGCGCGGCGCGATGAGTACATTCGTCATGGGCCGGTTTGCCGCTCCGAGCTTTGCATGCTGGGCGACGGCGCCATGCCCTCTGCTCTCGCCGTTCCCTCTACTCATCCGCCCTATTCGCTACCTTCGCCATCATGATTCGCCGGTTACTCGCTCCGTTCTCCCGTTCCCCCGCGCGTGCACTACCTGCGTTCGTCGCGGCCGTCACAGTCACAGTCACAGCTGCGCTCGCAGTGTCGGCGCCGGCCGCGCAGGCGCAAAGCAAAACCGATGCAAGCCGCGGCGACGATGTCCCTTCGCTGAAGGGCAAGCGAATCGGCATCACCGCCGTGGGCACCGATCACTATTGGGACCTTAAAGCCTATCAAGGTGCCGTGGACGAAGTGAAGCGGCTCGGCGGGACGCCGATCGCGCTCGACGCGGGCCGCAACGACAACCGCCAGATCGCACAGATTCAGACGCTCATCGCCCAGAAGCCCGATGCGATCGTCGAGCAGCTCGGCACCGCATCGGTGCTCGAGCCGTGGCTGCAAAAGATTCGCCAAGCAGGTATCCCGCTTTTCACCATCGACACCGCGTCGCCGTCGAGCCTGAACGACACTACCTCGGATAACTTCTTCATCGGCGAGCAGCTCGCCTTGAGGCTCGTCAACGACATTCACGGCGAAGGCGACATCCTCGTGTTCAACGGCTTCTACGGCGTGCCGGTCTGCGCGATCCGCTACGACCAGTTGAAGGCCGTGCTGAAGTATTACCCGAAGGTTCATATCATCGAGCCGGAGCTGCGGGACGTCATTCCGAACACGGTCCAGAGCGCCTACGCGCAGGTCAGCCAGTTGCTCGCGAAGTATCCGCGCGGAAAAATCGCCGCGATCTGGGCAGCGTGGGACGTGCCGCAAGTCGGCGCGACGCAGGCCGTCGACGCCGCCCATCGCAGCGAAATCAAAACCTATGCGGTGGACGGCAGCCCCGATGTCGTCGCGCTCGTCAAAGACCCGCAATCGAGCGCGGCCGCTGTCGTCGCGCAGCAGCCTGCGCTGATCGGCAAGACGGCGGTCGATAACGTCGCACGCTATCTCTCAGGCAAACACGATCTGCCGCCCTACACGTACGTGCCGTCGATTCTGATCACGAAAAGCAACGCGGCATCGCTACAACAAACGCTCGGCCAGATCGCATCGAAATGAAAACGGCCGCCGCGCCGGCGGCGCTCGCGCTGTCCGGCATCGTCAAACATTTCGACGGCGTGCCCGCCTTGCGCGGTGCATCGCTCGAAGTCGCGCCGGGCACAGTGCATGGCCTCATCGGCCAGAACGGCGCCGGCAAGTCCACACTGATCAAGATACTCGCGGGCATTCACGCTCCCGACGCCGGCAGCGTCGAGATCAACGGCGCACCGCAGCCGGGCGGCGTGGCACCGGCCGATATGGCGTTCATCCACCAAGAGCGCCTATTGCCCCCCACCTCGACGGTGGCCGAGGCGCTCGCGCTCGGCGGCGAACCGGCGTTTGGGCCGCGCGCGGCGGGACTGCTGCGGCTCATCGATACGCGGCGCATGAAGCAGCAAGCACGCGACGCGTTGCAGATGCACTTCGGCATCGAGTTGCCTCCGAACCGGCTGCTCGGCGAGCTTAGCGTGGCCGAGCAACAGATCGTTCAAATCACGCGGGCTCTCGTTCGCACACCTCGCATTCTCGTATTCGACGAGCCCACGGCCGCCCTCGTCGCGCGAGAAGTGGACCGCTTGCTTGCCACCATCGATACCTTGCGCGCCCGAGGGCTGACCATTGTCTATGTCTCGCACTACCTGAACGAGATCGCGCGGATATGCGACCGCGTCACCGTGCTGCGCGACGGCTCGGATGTGGCGCACGTCGATGCGCGCACGACGCCGACGGAGTCGCTTGTCGCTGCGATGATCGGCACACCCGCCGTGACGCGCGGGCAGGCACCGACGCGTACGCCCGGCAAGAGCGCGCTGAGCGTGCGCGCCCTCGACTTGCCGGGTCGATTCGAGAACGTGTCGTTCGACCTGCGGCGCGGCGAGATTGTCGGCATCACCGGGCTGCTCGGCTCCGGCGGCAAGCCGCTGCTGCGTGCGCTGTTCGGTCTCGAGCGCGGCGTCACGGGCACGATCGCGATTGCGGGGCATGCGCTGAACGTGCGCCGCCCGCGCGATGCGGTGCGGGCCGGGCTCGCCTTGGTGCCCGAGGATCGGCGCGCGCATGGCGTCGCGACCGCGCTCTCCGTGCGAGAAAATGCAACGCTCGCGAACTTGGGCGGTGTCAGCTACGCCGGTCTGCTTGCGCGAGGGCGCGAGACGGGGCTCGTGCGACGGCTCATCGACGCGTTGACCATCCGCACCGCCGGCACCGAGACGCCGGTGCGGCATTTGTCGGGCGGCAATCAGCAAAAAGTGGCGCTCGCGAAATGGTTGAGCCGTTCGTCTTCGATCTACCTGCTCGACGAGCCGACCGTCGGCGTCGACATCGGCGCGAAGGCCGAGATCTACCGGCTGCTCGACACGCTCGTCCGCGACGGCGCCGCCGTCTTGCTGTTCTCGAGCGACTTGATTGAACTGCTCGGCGTCACGGATCGCGTGTTGGTCATGCAGCGCGGCCGGCTCGTGCGCACGCTCGACTCCCGCGAGACCGATACGCAAACCGTGCTCGCGTGGGCGACCGGTGCCCGCGAAACCACCGCCGTGCCCGAGCCGGAGGTGGCCTGATGCAGCCTGGCCTCTCTCTTTGGCGGGCCCCGCGCCTCGCCCTGCGCGATCCGCAGTTATGGCTGCGCAGCGGCGCCGTACTCGCGTTCGCCGTCGTCGCTGCCACGTTCGCGCTGACGTCGCCGCTCTTTCTCACCGTCGCCAACCTCGCGAACGTGTTGCAGCAATCGGTCGTCATCGGCTTGCTCGGGTTCGGGCTCACCATCGTGCTGATCGCGGGCGGCCCCGATCCGATCCGAGGCGGGCTCGACCTATCCGTTGCCGCGAACCTCGGCTTATGCGCAGCCGTCTATGCGGTCGCGCAACGTCACGGGTTCTCCCCCGCCCTATCGGCGGCCCTGATGATAGCGGCGGGCGCCGCGGTCGGTGCGCTGAACGCGATCGCGGTCATCGTGTTGCGCATCGTGCCGTTGCTCGCCACGCTGACCACGATGAATATCGCTGCCGGCTTCGAGTTGGTGCTGACGCAAAACACGTCGGTGCCGGCGAGCGATGCACTGACGCGCTGGCTGCTCGACGAAGGCCCGCTCGGCGTACCGCATCTGGCCTACGCGCTGCTGCTGGCGACGGCTTCGTTCACCGTGCTCGTGCACCACACGCCGTTCGGCCTGCGGCTCGCCGCGGTAGGTGCGCATCGCGAGGGCGCACGGGCCGCCGGCTTGCGCACCCAGCGCTATGTAGCGGCAAGCTACGTACTAAGCGGTGTCGCTAGCGCGTTCGCCGCACTTGCGTCGACGGCGCTCTTGAGCGGCAGCGCGCCTGGCGCCGGCGACAACTTGCTTGCCGTGGTCGCGGCGGCATTGCTCGGCGTCGTGTTCTCGCGCCGCCTCGTCCCGACGATCCCGGGCACCCTGTGCGCGGTATTGTTCGTCGGCGTGATCGTCAACGGTTTTCAGCTCGACAACGTGTCGAGCTACTACGTTAACGGCGTCGAGGGTGCGCTGATCCTGTTCGTCGTCGCGACGACCGCGATCGTGCGGCGCCGCGTCGCCGGGAGTCATGCACATGACTGATCTATCTCGCGGCACGCATCGGTTGGCCCGCCTGCTCGCGTACCCTCAGCGCTTCGGGCTGGTGGCTGCGCTGCTCGCCGTTATCGCCTTCTTCGCGATATGCGCGCCGGGCTTCGCGCGGCCCGGCAATATTGCCGATGTCCTGCTCGACAATTTCGCCCTGCTCGCGATCGCCGCGCTCGGCATGACACTCGCCGTATCGCTAGGCGCGGTGGACCTCTCGCTCGGCACCTGCATCGACGTCGCGAGCCTCGTTTTCGTCGTGCTTTGCGCGCATGGCGCCAACCTCGCACTCGCGGTGCTCGGCGGGCTCGCCGCCGCACTCGCGACGGGTGTGCTGAACGCGGTGCTGGTGGCGCGAATCGGAATCGCGCCGTTTCTGGCGACACTCGGAACGCTATTCATCGGGCAGACCGTGCAGCAGCTCGCAACAGACGGCGGCCAGCCGGTTTATCTACTCAACGTGACACTGCCGCCGCTTTTCAGCGCGCTGGCTCATGGGGATATCGCGGGCGTTCCTGTGCCGCTGTGGGTCGTCGCCGTGCTCGCCGCCTTGCTGCACGTCGTGCTCGCGCACTCGGTGTTCGGGCGCCAAGTCGCGGCGCTCGGTGCGCAACCGGGCGTCGCGCGATATTCCGGTTTACCGGTCCCGGCCATCGTCACCGCCACGTTTCTCGCCAGCGCGTTGCTCTACGGCGTAGTGGGATTGCTGCTGTCCTCGACGGTCAAGGCGTATGTGCCGCAAGCAGGCAACGGCTACCTCATGAACGCGATCGGCGCCACCTTCATCGGCACCACGCTATCGACCTCGCGCCGGCCCAGCGTCGGCGGCACGCTGATAGGCGTCCTGCTCCTGAGCCTCGTTGCGAACGGGCTGCTGCTGATCGGCTGGAACTTCTATTGGCAGCAGGTCGCGACGGGCGTCGTGATTCTCGCCGTGCTTGCCGTCAGTTTTACCCAGCGCGGCGCTCGTCATGCGTCGTAATCGCCATCGCACGCTAACCTTTATCCGTGCCCGTCGTCGCGCTTGCCGACGCTGAAGGTGAACGCCAGCGCACCCACCAATAGTGCACCCTTGATGAAGTCCTGCATGTAGTAGGGTGCGTTCAGCATCGTCAATCCGTTCAGCAGTACGCCCACGAATATCGCTCCGATTACGGTGCCGAGGACGTTCGGGCGTTTCAGCCCGCCCACCGCATAGCCGACGAGCGACGCGGCCACCGCGTCGAGCAGAAGCGAATGCCCCGCGCTTACATCGCCGCGGCCCACGCGTGCGGCGATCAGCACGCCGCCGAGCGCAGCGATCGCGCCGGCCGCGACATACGCCACGGCGCGATAGCCCCTCGTCGGCGCACCCGCCAGACGCGCGGCCGTTTCGTTGCCGCCGATCGCATAGAGCACTCGGCCCCAGCGCGTCGTTTCCATCACGATGACGCCCAGCACCGTCAGGAACAGCAGCACGACCACGGGCAGCGGTACGACATCGAATACGCGCAAACGGCCCAAGGCAAGAAACGCGTCCGGGAAGATGCCGGACGCCTCGCTCCCGTCCGGCAGGATGGTGCCGGTCGCCAAGGAGCGGCCGCCGGTGGGAATCAGTTGCAAGCCGGCGAGCAGGAACAGCGTACCGAGTGTCGAGAGCTGATCGGGTACGCGCAGCCGTGTGATCAGCAGCGCATTGAAAAGCCCCGCGAGCGCGCCGAGTGCGAGGCAGGCGCCGAGCGCTTCGACCGTACTACCGTGCCAGACCACGAGCACATAGCTGGCCGCCATCTGCGCGGATGCGGCCACACTGCCCACCGACAGGTCGAACCCGCCAACGGCCAGCGTGATCGTCACCCCGATTCCGAGCAGCGCGGTGATCGACACCCCCTGCAGGATGCTGAAGAGATTGTCGACGTGGAGAAACGCCGGCTGCGCGACCGAAAACGCGATGACGAGCGCGGCCAGCGCGAGCAGCATGCCGGTGCGCTCCAGTGCGTTGCGCCATGCCGTGCGTCGGATCCGCAGGCGCGGCGGTGCAGCAGGCAGAGGGAGCGACGACGCCATTGCGTCGCTGCCGGACGGCTGACTCGAGGTTGTGCTGATCTTCATAGGGATATCGGGACGGGAGCAGAACGCGGAACGGAAACAGTGGGCAGGCTGAGCATGGCGGAACGATCGGGTGCGCCACGATCGAAATGCACGATTCGGTCGGCCACCTCAAGTGCCTCTTCGAGATCGCTGACGAACACGAGGGTCGCGCGCGAATGCGCATGGCGGCGCAGCAGTTCGACGATATCGGCGCGGGCGCCGGCATCGATGCCTTGGAACGGCTCGTCGAGTAACAGGACGCGCGCGGGCTCCGCATGCCAGCGCGCCAGCGCGACCTTCTGCTGATTGCCGCCGGAAAGCCGGCTAGGCCGGTCGGCCGGCCCGCGACAGCGGATGCCGAAGCGTTCGATCGCCTCGAGCGCGGCCCGATATTCGCGGCGCGGGTGCACGATGCCCGCGCCGAACCAGCGCCGCAGAAACGGAAAGCCGATGGTGCCCGCGAGGGTCGCAAACGGCACACTGTCGGGAAACAGCGACGTGCGGCGGCGGTCCTCGCCGAGCATGAATACGCCTGAACGGATGGCGTCGGACGGCGAGCGCGGCTGCCAAAGAACGTCGTCGAGCATGACGCGCCCTTCAAGGGGCGGCGATAGCCCGAACAGCGTGCGTGCGAAGCGCGATTTTCCGCTTCCGATCGGGCCGGTGACGGCGACGATTTCGCCGCGATGGACGTCGAGATCGAACGGTGCGCTATCCGGGCGCAGACGCAGGCTTCGAATAGCCAGTGCCGGGTTGCCCCGCCGATGCGTCCCGTTGGCGTCATCGTCCTCGGCGGGGGCATGCGCTCGTCCCCGTGCGGCTTGCAACGGCCGCCCGAGCATCGTCTCGAGGGCCACATCGAAATCGATCGGTCGTTTCAGTTCGCCGACGACGCGGCCGTCGCGCATCACGACGACGCGATCCGCCATGCGCCGCAAATCGGCCTGCCGATGCGATACGAGCAGGATTGCGACACCTTCGGCGCGCAACTGCTCGACCAGATCGAATAGCCGCTCGGCGTCGAGCGCGGACAGGCTCGCGGTCGGCTCGTCGAGTATCAGCAGCTTGGGCTGCGCCGCCAGCGCCCGTGCGATCGTCACGCGTTGCTGCGCGGCCAACGGCAGGCTGCCGAGCGGTGCGTCGAGATCGACCTCGAGGCCCACGCGCGCGGCTCGCTTTGCCGCCGCCGCGCGGCGTGCGCGCGCCGGTTGGAACCAGGGCGCGTCGGCATCGCAGAGCCGATCGAGGAGCAGATTATCGGCCACCGACAACGACGGAACGACCGCATCGGCGATCGCCTGATGCACGGTCACCACACCACGCGCGGCCGCCTCGTGAGGCGATGCGGGCAGATAGGGCTCGCCCGCCAACGTGAGTACGCCGCCATCGGCGCGATACAGGCCGCTTAGAATCTTCACGAGCGTGGACTTGCCCGCGCCGTTTGCCCCCATCAACGCGACGACCTCCCCCGACGCGATCGACAGATCGACGTCGGCGAGCGCGGTGTTGTGGCCGAAGCGCTTGTCGATTCCGGCGGCGCGCAAAGCGAGAGGCGGCATGTCGACTAGGGAAGCGAGGCTAGTGCTCATCGGCCTCCACGCGCTCGGCACTCGCCTGCGGCGCACCGGCGTTCGAGCGAAACGAAGCGCCGGCATGGCGCGTGGGCAAACGGTCTCCCTCGCCGAACAGCCGGTGCCTGAACGTGCCCTCTTCGTACGCGGTTTGATAGCGCCCCCGCGCCTGCAGCTCCGGCACCACGAGATCGACGAAATCCTCGTAGCTCTCGGGCACGACGGTGCGGCTGAGGTTAAAACCATCGACGCCCGCTTCATCCACCCACTTGCATAGTTCGTCGGCCACCTGGGCGGCGCTGCCCACGATGGCCGGATAGCGGCCACCCAACTCGAACATTTCGAGTAGCTTGCGGCGCGTCCAGCCGTGCGCCTGTGCGGTACGCGTCGCCGATTCGATCGCATTGCCGGGCGTGTAATCGACCGGTTCGTCGAGGTCGTACCGCGCGTAGTCGATCCCCGTACTCGCCGCGAAATGCGCCAGGCCCGCCTCGCGGCTCGCGTAGTCCAGGTAGCCGGCGTACTTCTCGCGCGCTTGCGCCTCGGTCGCACCGGGTACGACCGCCGCGCCCACGAAAATCTTGACGTCGCTCGGCCGGCGCCCCGCTCTGGCCAGTTCCGCTCTGAGCGCACGCACGGTCTCGCGGCCCACGTCTCGATTCGGAGGCGAGATAAAGACGCACTCGGCATGGCGGCCCGCGAAACGCTGTCCGCGCCCAGAACTGCCCGCTTGAAACAGCACCGGCGTGCGTTGCGGCGACGGCTCCGACAAGTGGTAGCCGTCCACCCGGTAGTACCGGCCCGCATGCTCCACACGGTGCACTTTCGCGGGATCGGCATAGACCCGCGCGCGTTTGTCTCGCCGCACCGCATCGTCCTCCCAACTGCCCTCCCACAGCTTGTAAAGCACGTCGAGGTATTCGTCGGCGCGATCGTATCGCTCGTCGTGCGGCAGTTGCGCCGCACGCCCCATCGCACGCGCCGCGCTATCGAGATACCCTGTCACGACGTTCCAACCGATGCGCCCCTGTGTGAGATGGTCGAGCGTCGAGAACCGTCGCGCGAGTAGATAGGGCTCCTCGTAAGTCAGGTTCACCGTCACGCCGAAGCCGAGATGCTGCGTGACGGCGGCCATGGCGGGCACCAGCAGCGTCGGATCGTTGACCGGCAGTTGGATCGACTCGCGCAACGTCACATCGACGTTGCGCTGATAGACGTCGTAGACGCCGACGATATCCGCCAGGAACAGCCCGTCGAACAGGCCGCGCTCGAGGGTGCGCGCAAGGTCGGTCCAATACGGCAGCAGACGATAATCCGACGAGCGGTCTCGCGGGTGCGCCCATAGGCCGTGATTGATATGACCCACGCAATTCATATGGAACGCGTTGAGCAGGATGCGCTTACCGTTGCCCGCATTCGCCATTACAGTGCTCCATGCCGCGGCGGCAGCTTGCCGTTCAGATAGAAGTTGCCGATCGCGTGATACTTCCAACGGACCGGATCGTGCAGCGTGTGCGTGCGTGCGTTGCGCCAAAACCGATCGAGCCCGAGATCGTCCAGCGTCGCCGCGGTGCCCGCCAATTCGAAAAGGCGCGAGCCGGTATCGAGCGAAACGGTGGTCGTCGCCGCGCGAGCCTCCGCAACGGCAACCGAGGCTTGCGCCACGGAGTGCTCGTCAGGGGCGGCCTGCGCCGCATCGACGAAGCGTCCCGCGCGACGCAGCAGGGCTTCGGCCCCACGCAGGCGCGCAGCAAGATCGCCGAACTGGACGATCGCAAGCGGATCGTCCGCCGCGCGTGCGACTCTCGCATCGACCCACGGGCGCGCGTGTTCGCGCACGAAATCGAGTGCGGCCGCAAAGGCGCCGCGCGCTTGGCCGAGGTCGATCGCAGCATGGAGAATCTGCGCGAACGGGCCGATCGTCGTGGCGCGCTCGAACGACGCGCCGAACGGCACAACCCATTCGGGCCGCACCGGCACTTGCTCGAACCGCACCGAGCCACTGCCCGTGACGCGCTGCCCGAAGCCGTCCCAGTCGTCGACGATCGTCACGCCCGGCGTCTGGCGCGGCACGAATGCGAGGTAGGTCACGTCAGCACCGCCCTCTTGCGCAACGACGAGCGTTGGAATCCAATCGGCGTAGAGCGCACCGGTGCAATAGAACTTTTGTCCGTCGATATGCCAGCCCTCGGGCGCGCGTGTGAGCCGTGTGCGGCGTTTGAAGTCCTTCTGCCCGATTTCCGCCAATGCATTGCCGAAGCGCTCGCCCGCCAGCACGCGGTCATAGAAGAAGCGCTGTTGCGCCGCGGTGCCGCCTACGCGCAGGACCTCCAACGCGTAGAAATGATTCTGCGGGATCTGGCCCAGCGAACCGTCTGCCGCGGAGATCGTAGCCACCACTTCAGCCAGCGTTCCCGCAGCCACCCCTGGGCCGCCGTACTCACGCGGCACCGTGATCGTCCACAGGCCGCTGGCGACAAACGCCTCCAATTCGCCCCACGGCAAGCGGCGTTCGCGGTCGCGCAGCGCCGCCTCCTGTGCGAACTCGTGGGCAAGGCGTATTTGCGACTTCGATCGCCTGCGCGTCGCTCTCGATTCGAGCCGGCGTATCGGGCCGACTGGCGGGCCGGGGCCGGGGCTGGGGCTGGGGCAACTGCGCTGAGGCGGGGCGCGTGGCGCTTTCGTCGGGCGCCACCGGAAATTCGAGCGTCATGGTTCAGATCCGATTCGTGTTGGAGTTGGCGTTGACGTTGGCGTCGGCCTTCGTTCGCATTCAATTCCACGAGTGCCGCGTGGGCAGGACATGGTTCAGGTGATAATTGCCGATCAAATGCAGCTTCCAACGCACGGGATCGTGCAGCGTGTGAGTCCGCGCGTTGCGCCAATGGCGATCGAGGTTATGCGCGGCACGCGTGGCGGACGAACCGGCCAGCTCGAACAGCTTCTCGCTCGCCTCGAGCGCGATGCGGGTCGTGAGCACCTTCGCTTCCGCGACAGCAACCGACGCGCGCGCGCTGGCCTCGCTGTCGACATGCCGCGCCGCGAGCGCATCGAGCGTGCGGCCGCTTTCAAGCAACACCTCATGCGCCGCGTGCAAGTCGATTTGCAATCGGCCGACGTCGGCAATGATGTAGGGATCGTCGCTCGCCCGCTCGACACCCGAATCGAGCCACGGCCGCGCACGTTCGCGCACGAAGGCCAGCGCATCCGACACCGCCGCCTGGGCAATGCCCTGATCGATGGCGGCCTGAATCAGTTGCGAGACGGGGCCGTAAAGGCCGGGGCGGCCGGCGAGCGGCCACACGGACACGACGTCCTCAGGGTCGACGAGGACATCGTCGAACACGACTGTTCCGCTTGCGGTCGTTCGTTGTCCGAACGACCGCCAATCGTCGACGACCGTCAGCCCCGGCGCCCCGCGCGGCACCCAAACCTGCACGGCGCGGCCTTCGTCGTCGATCGCGCGGGCCGGCACACGGTGCGCAAACAGTGCGCCTGTCGAATAAAAACGCCGACCGGACAAACGCAGGCCGCCCGGCGTCGACGAAAGACGTGTCGTGCCTTGCAAGATCGTCGGGGCATCGGCCGAGCGGCGTTCCGGTCCCGCGTTGCCCAGCCTCGCGCCCGCCAACACTTCGGCGTAAAAGCGCGCCTTTTGCGCGGGGGTGCCTGCCTCGCGCAACAAGCCGAGCACACCGAAATGGTTCTGCGGAATCTGACCCAACGCCGGGTCCGCCTCGCAAAGAATCACGAAGACTTCGGCGAGCGTCGCGAACGAGACATCGGCGCCGCCGTACTCGCGTGGGACGGTGATGGCGCCGAGCCCGCTTTCCGACCATCGATCGAGTTCGTCCCAAGGCAGCAAACGCTCGCGGTCGCGCTGCGAAGCAGTACCGGCAAACTGCGCGGCGAGCGTGCGGGCCGCGGCGAGCGCACCGTCATCGTCGGCGATGCGCTGCACGCGGGAGGGATCGGGGAGCCGCGGCAAGGGGCCGTCGGCGGCGAGGGCATCGGTAGTCGGCATAGGTGTCCGGATCGGGCGCATGGCGATGCCCGTCCAGCGCCTGCATCGGTTTGCACGGTGCGGTCCAACCAACCTCACCGGCCGCATGAACGGGTCCAAGTCTCAATTGGACCAGCACTCGCGGCAACCGCCTACCAGCAAATCGGCACTTGCTTATCGTGATTATCGAATTGGCCGCGCCGCGTGCGCGGCGCGACCACCCCTCGGTTTACCGGCTCCGAGCGGATAGATGACGAACCACCGACACCATGGCATCGACTTCGTCACAGGTGTTGTAGAACGCCAGCGAGGGACGCACGGTGGCCTCGAGCCCGAAGCGCCGCAAAATCGGCTGTGCGCAGTGGTGTCCCGAGCGCACCGCGATCCCCTCTTCGTTCAGCGCACGGCCTACTTCCTCAGTCTCGTAGCCCTTCAAGACGAACGACAGCACGCTCGCTTTGTCGCGCGCCGTGCCGACGAGCCGCACGCCCGGCACCGGAGCGAGCCGGTGCGTCGCATACGCGAGCAGGTCATGCTCATAGCGAGCGATGTTTTCGATCCCGATCCGCTCGACATACTCGAGCGCGGCGCCGAGCCCGACGGCATCGGCGATATTGCCCGTGCCGGCTTCGAAGCGATTCGGCGGCGGCTGAAATACCGTGCGCTCGAACGTGACGTCGGCGATCATGTTGCCTCCGCCCTGCCACGGCGGCATGTCCTCGAGTAGCGCGCGCTTGCCGTACACCACGCCGATACCCGTCGGGCCGAAAATCTTATGGCCCGAGAACACGAAGAAATCGGCATCGAGCGCCTGCACGTCGACACGCATGTGCGACACCGACTGCGCACCGTCGACCAACGCCTTCGCACCCGCCCGATGCGCCAGTTCGACGATTTCCTTCACCGGCACGACCGTACCGAGCGCATTCGACACCTGCGTAACCGAAACGATCTTCGTGCGATCCGAGAGCAGCTTGCGATACTCGTCGAGCAGTACCTGACCGGAATCGTCGACCGGGATCACGCGCAGTTTCGCGCCCGTTTGAGCGGCCAGTTGCTGCCACGGCACGATATTCGCGTGGTGCTCGAGGTGCGACACGATGATCTCGTCGCCTTCGCCGATGTGGCTCACCCCCCAAGTCTTCGCGATCAGATTGATCGCTTCGGTGGTGCCGCGCACGAACACGATCTCGTCCGGCGACGCTGCACCGATGAACCGCTGCACGATGGCGCGCGCGTTCTCGTAGGCATCGGTCGCGCGGCCCGCAAGCGCGTGCGCCGCGCGATGGATGTTCGAGTTCTCGTGCGCATAGAAGTACGCGAGACGATCGATGACAGCCTGCGGCTTTTGCGTCGTCGCCGCGTTGTCGAACCAGACGAGCGGCTTGCCGTTCACACGCTCTTTCAGGATCGGAAAGTCCCGGCGAATCGCGTGGATATCGAATGGCGGATGCGCGGCCGGCACCGCCGGGCCTGCGCCGCGCGCAGGGTGCGAGGCATCGGCACCTTCGAGAAAGTACGGCGCGCCGCCGGGCACTTGACGATACGGTTCGTCGCTCGCTGCAAAGCGGCGAATCGACAACAGCGAGCGTAAATCGTCCGCACCGGGCAAGCCGAACGATTGCGGATCGATAGCGGAGCCTGTCGGCGTGACGATATCGTCGGCAGGACGCTGCCAACCGTATGCCGGACCGTCGGTGAAATAAAACGGCGCGGGTGGCACGGCGCTCCCGCCATGCGCCGATACCGGCAACGAGGACGATTTCGCATCGGCTGCATGCGCTGCGCGCGATGGCGCATGTGCTTGCACGGGCGGGACGCCGAGCGCCGCTCCGCCGAGACGCGGCTCCAGCGCCGGGGCGATCGTCGCCACGTTGTCGGGCACTCCCGTCTGCGCGGCCGCATGCGGCGACAACGCAGGCGCGCGGTTGCCGAGCGTCAGCACGTGCGTAGGGGCGGCGGGCAGCAGGTTGCTTCCGGCCACGCGTCCGACCGGCAACGATGCGCCAGGGATGCCCGTGCCGGTACCGCCCGGCCCCGCGAGCGGCGAGCCGGCAGCGGCCGGGTTCGTGGCGGACGCGAGCGCCGGGATCGCCCCCGGCAGCGCCGACGGCAACCCGCCCACGGCCGAGGCCGCATCGGGCGATCCCGCATGGCCGGGCAGCGTCGAAAAGAAGGCGTTCGCGAGGCGCGCGAGGGTATCGGCATCGGGCAGCCCCGGAGGCACGGGAGCCACCGGGACGTCCGCGCGTGCGTTACCGGTAGGTGTCGGGGTAGTCATGGTACTTACCGATTTCCACATCGTCGAGCAC
The DNA here is from genome assembly GCA_963838695.1 of uncultured beta proteobacterium. Taxonomy (GTDB): domain Bacteria; phylum Pseudomonadota; class Gammaproteobacteria; order Burkholderiales; family Burkholderiaceae; genus Trinickia. The sequence continues at coordinate 258,846 of CAWIRZ010000006.1, forward strand.
CGCGAGCGCATCCGGCGAATGAACCGCGAGCGAGCAATACAGCGAGATCAGATACGACGCAATCGCCTGATTGTTGATACCCATGAACCGCACCGACAACCCCGGGCCCTGCTCGCCCGCCACGCCGGGCTGATACAGGCCGACCACGCCCTGGCGCTTGTCGCCCACGCGCAGCAGCAAGATTTTCGTCTTCCCGTCCGCGACCGGCACCTTGTCCGACGGAATCAGCGGAATGCCGCGCCACGTAATGAATTGCGAACCGAACAAATTGACGGTCGGGGGCGGCACGCCACGACGCGTGCATTCGCGGCCGAAGGCGGCAATGGCCAGCGGATGCGTCAGGAAGAACGCGGGCTCTTTCCACACCTTCGTCAGCAGCTCATCCAAATCGTCCGGCGTCGGCGCACCCGTCAGCGGGAAAATGCGCTGCTCGTCGTCGACATTCGCCAGCAAGCCGTAGTCGGGATTATTGATGAGCTGGCTTTCCTGCAATTCCTTGATCGTCTCGATCGTCAGGCGCAGCTGTTCTTTGATCTGATCGTGCGGGCTGCTGTAAAGATCCGACACGCGCGTATGAACGTCGAGCACCGTGCTCACCGCGTTCAGAAAGTACTCGCGCGGGCTCTCCTCATAGGGGACGAACGTCGTCGGCAACGTGCGCGAGTCTTCGCGCGCCGTGCAGGCCGCTCGCACCTCCTCGGGGTTCTTCACCTGATTGAGGCGATAAATACCGGCCTCGACCGGCACCCATTGCAGCAGGTGGGTCAGCCAGCGCGGCGTGATAGTCGAAAGCTGTGGAACGGTCTTGGTGGCGTTGGCAAGTTGCCGTGCTGCGTTATCGCCGAGTGCGGATTGGCCGCTTGCTATCGTCGACATTCGGGAGGCTCCAGGTCGATATAAGGAAAACAGAAAAGCTTATGAACGGCGTCGAATTATCGGGAACCCGAATATCGCGCTCAACATGCTATAGCCGTCATCCGTCGATTGAATCGGCAGACGAATCGGCCAAGAAGCGGCAAAAAGCAGGCTGCCCGGCGCGCTCGCGCAGGCCGGGATGAATCGATGAATCGGAAGAAACTTCGACGAAAGGCGACGACGCTATACGAGGTCGTGCGCGGGCACGCTTTCGGCGGACGAGACGTGCAGCAAAGCGTCGATGGGCACACCGAGCGCACGCGCGAGTTTGTCGACGGTCACGATCGAAGCGATCGCGGTCCCCCGTTCGATTTCCCCGACGTAAGAACGGTTCAGGCACGCATGCTCGGCAAGCTGCTCCTGCGACCATGCGCGCCTCTCGCGTAGCGCGCGCACAGCCGAGCCGAAATTGCGAACGAGCGAGCTCATCAGTGCGCCCCCACCGCGAGTTCGGGCGCGTGGGCCGATTCGCTGCGCAAGCCGGCTTGAGTGACGTGGCTGCCCGGCACGACATCGTGGGTGATCCAAACGTTGCCGCCGATCGTCGCGCCGCGGCCGATCGTGACGCGGCCGAGTATCGTCGCGCCGGCATAGATGACGACGTCGTCTTCGACGATCGGGTGACGCGCCAATCCCTTTTCGAGGTGGCCATCGGCATTGCGCGGAAAGCGCTTGGCGCCGAGCGTCACTGCTTGATACACGCGCACCCGCTCGCCGATGATCGCGGTTTCGCCGATCACCACGCCGGTGCCGTGATCGATGAAGAACCCCGCGCCGATCCGCGCGCCCGGATGGATATCGATCCCGGTTTGAGCATGCGCAAGCTCGGCGACGATCCGAGCGAGCAACGGCAGACCGAGGCCATATAGCTCATGCGCCAGACGATGATGGATCATGGCCAGCACGCCCGGATAGCAGAGCAGCACTTCGTCCACGCTGCCGGCAGCGGGATCGCCGTGAAAGGCGGCAATCACATCGGTATCGAGCAGTGCGCGAATGGCGGGCAACCGCTGCGCGAACGTACGCACCGCCTGAACGGCGCGCGCCTCGACGCCCCGTACTGCGTTCCCCGAATAGACGCCTCGCAGAGCGTCGCCCAGAAACGGTTCGGCGTCCTTGTTTTCGCGCCGCGCTGCGTACTGAAGCTCGAGCTTCGCTTGCGAGAGCAACGCGTGCAGCGCCGCATCGAGCGCATGCGCAACGTAGAAATTCTCGCTGTCCTGACGCAGATCGGTGGGTCCGAGCCGCATCGGAAAAAGCACGCCTTTCAGGGAATCGATCACCGCCGACAGCGCATCGCGCGACGGCAAATCGCGCCCGCCCGGTTCGAGTTCGCGCTTTTGCTCGTCGCGCCATCGCTGACGGACCACCTGTAGCGAGTCGAGAATATCGTCGATATGGAATACGGCCACTGCTTGACTCCTTGTTACTCTTCGCCGGCAAGCAGCCGAAGCCTGCTCGCCTCAAACGCATCCGAGCTGTATCCCCGCGATACGCGCGGGCGACGATGCCCGCCAACCGACGGCAGTCGAGCTAGTCCTGCAGCCACGGCAGCGAGTGCAAGCGCCAGCCGTTGCGGCCGCCGCGGTGGCCCGCGTCGTCGAGATCGCCTTCGAATCCTTCGAGCACGTTGAACACGTTTGCAAAGCCGGCCTTCGCCGCCGCCTCGGCGGCCAGCGCCGAGCGGTTGCCGCTGCGGCAAAGCAGCAGCACCACCGCGTCCTTTCCCGTTTTTGCCTCCAGCTCGCGCACGAAGCGCGGATTGCGCGTCAGGCTCGTGCCCGTTGCCCAGGGCACATGTACGCTGCCCGGCACGTAGCCCACGAACTTGCGCTCCTCGGCCGTGCGCACATCCACGAGCACCGCTTCGCCCGCCGAAAACAAGGTCCATGCATCGTCAGGGGCGACGCCGCCCGCATAGGGCAACCCCGCTGCCGCCGCCGATCGGCGAGCCGCTTCAAGCACCGCGTGCTCCGGTCCTTCGTTCAGAGGTCCTTCAGGGTGGCGTCCTTCGTTGCCCCGCCACTCGCGGTCCGATCGCTGTTCAAGTATTGCTGCCATCACGCCTCCTTACGTGTCCGTGGCGCGGCTGATTTGCATCGTGCCGCCTATAGCCATCACGAAACGATGATGCGCGGACGTACCCCAAATCGAAACCAATTACTTTCGATATCTAAAGAATCGGTACTTGATACGCATAGAAGCAGCGAACGAGCGCGTCGGCCTCGCATGCGCTCCACGCAGGGATGGGGTTGGTAGCTATAGATTGGAAGGCGGAAGGCGGTGGCGTTGCCGTCGCGGCCATGCCGCGCGTAGGCGCCCGTCAGCGGGTTTTCCCTCACGGCGGTCGTGCTTAAGACCCGGCTCGGGGGCGAGCGCCCTGCCGTTGCGCGCCGGATGATCCCGTCTATAGGGGTAGAAGGATGGCGCGTGGAATACGATGGCGAGCCGAGTGTGGCCCGGCCGACAGCCCGACCGTTGCCTGCGCGTCACAACTGGCCCTAGACCTCAACAGGATGTCGCCACCGGCTTTCATTACAACATCTATACATTTGCCTTTCATGCACCATTCAATTCGATGCAGAACGCCGTCCCGCCCCCATTTTCTAAGGGCAAACCCCTGATTGAATTCGGTCAACTTTTCCTGTTACAAAAAGGTGAAAAAAATTCCGAAGTGCTTATACGTGTTTTTTTCCTACATTTTATTAGGAAGGGATTGCTTTCGGTAAAAGGCGTTCTTAGAATGGCCTCATGGTGTTACAAGTTGTAACGACCTGTATCAAAGAACGCACCGGGGAACAGACAAACGTTGTCCTCCCCGCGAGCGACAAACATTACACGGTAGAAAATACCGGACCGGGTCAACGGGGCTTCGGAAACGTGAGAAATGGACCGCAGCAGCGAGACGCTGGACTCTATCCGCGAAATTAATTTGTCGTACATCATGCTCGCGCAACGGATGCTGCGCGAGGACAAAGCCATCGGCATGTTCCGTCTTGGCTTGTCGTCGGAGTTGGCCGATTTGCTGGCCGGGCTATCGCTCGCGCAAAGCGTGAAGCTGGCCTCCTCCGATCAGTTGTTGTGCTTTTTCCGCTTCAACGACCACGCGATGCTCTCGGCTTTGACGCAAACCGCGAAGAATGCCGAAGTGGCCGCCACGCACACTGCGATTTTGCTTGCCAGCCAACCGGCCGAGCAGTTCGCGTGAACGGACGAGCGCGCACCATGGTCCAGAAAAAAAGCCTGACGGAAGATGCTCAAGACGTATTCCGTGCCATCGCACTGATCGAACTCGGGGCGCGCATGCAGGTGCTCGAGAGCGAACTGACGCTCTCGCGCGATCGCATGATTCGCCTGTACCGCGAGATCAAGGGCGTATCGCCGCCGAAGGGCATGCTGCCGTTCTCGGCCGATTGGTATATGACATGGCTCGCGAACATCCACGCGTCGCTGTTCTATAACACCTATGTCTTCCTGAAGCACGAAGCCGGGTGTTCGCATCTCGACGCGCTGACCAAGGGTTACCGCCTCTATCTCGAGCACTGCAAACACAGCGATGCGGAGCCCGTGCTCGATCTGACGCGCGCCTGGACGCTCGTGCGCTTTTTCGATGCGGACATTTTGCAGCTGACGCCTTGCTGCCGCTGTGGCGGCAAATTCGTCGCGCATCGGCACGATCTCCAGAACAACGTCGTGTGCGGCGCATGTCAACCGCCGTCGCGCGCGGGCAAGACCAAGCGCGCCAGCATCGCCAAGCACAACGCCGAAGTCGCCGAAGCCGCGTTGTCGGCTCAATCGGCCCAATCGGCTCAAGCCGCCGCGCACGCGGCTTAAGTCCGAGCCCGCTTTCCCCTCTCGCTTCTCGCTTTCCCCTCCCGCCGCGTGACGGATTCCGAATCCGTCGCGCGTGAGCGCACGCTCGCGCGCGGCGAACTCGTCGCCGTCCTACCGCGCTACCGCACGGGTGAACTCGACCTTCAAGCGGTCTATCCGAGTACACACCACATTCCCGCGCGCGTGCGCCGCTTCGTCGACTGTCTCGCGGATGTGTTCGGCAGCGATCCGCCGTGGGATCGGCTTCGCCGCGCCCGCTTGCAACGCCTGCAACAATTGCCAGGGTCGAGCACCCCACGTTCAACTAAAGTCCAACGCACATAACAACGCATTGGACTTCGCCACGTGACCGCAGCCTCCATGACGGCGCTCACGCGCCACCCCATCTACCTCTTCGTCACGCTCATCGCCGCCATGTCGGTCGCGGCTTCCATCGGTGCGGTCCTCTTGCACCGCGCGGCTGCGCTCTCCGATAGCGCGCAGGATCAATACAAGGTCGTGCAAGGCGCCACGCTGACCCTGCTTGCCCTCTTGATCGGCTTTTCGCTCTCGATGGCGGTGACCCGCTACGATCAGCGCAAGAATTTCGAGGAAGACGAGGCGAACGCCATTGGCACGGAGTATGTGCGAGCCGACCTGGTCGACGCACGACAAGCGGCGAAGGTCAAAGCGTTGTTGGCCCGGTATCTCCAGATGCGCATCGAATCGTATCGAACGGCGGATACGCACGAACTCGATTCGATCGACGGCAAGACATCCGACCTCGAAGGCGAGCTGTGGGCCGTCGTACGGCAAGCCGCCTCGACGCAACCCAATGCGGTCTCGGCGCTCGTCGTCTCAGGCATGAACGACGTACTCAACACTCAAGGCTATACGCAGGCCGCCTGGAGAAACCGCATTCCGATCGCGGCATGGGTGTTAATGATGACCATCGCGTTCCTGAGCGCTTTGATGCAGGGTTACGGGGTTCGGGGCGAGTCGGCGCAGCGCATGCTCGTCCTGGTCCTACCGCTCACCGTTTCCCTCTCGTTGTCGCTTTCGCTCATCGCCGATATCGATAGCCCGCGCGGCGGCTTCATTCGCGTTGCGCCTTTGAATCTGGTCAGCTTGCAGCGATCGCTGCCGCCGCAGTAACACCGAATCGGAAACTGCACCAACCCATTCCACCGTCTTGATGACCAGCTGGCGGCAAGCCGATCGATACATTTAAAAAAAGCGGCATTCTCACATATTGCCACGCCGCCCGAATATCGTTCGGCACAATCGAAGCAATGGGCCTTGCCGCTGCCAAATACACTATATTTCTCAAGCGTCCTTCCGCAATAACCCGGCATCTATTACCGGGCCTATACCCAAACGTATTTCCTCAAATTCGATGCAATCGCGCCAAACCTGGCAAGAGGCACCCAATGCGAAATATTATCGATGTCATGATCGTCGTCGATGCCGGTCAAATTCTTCAGGATCACGGTCCGAACGATAGCGGCACTTATGCCCCGCTGAACCGGTCGGGCGAAGGCTACGTGTTCATGCTCGGGCCTTGGAGCAGCGTTACCGATCAAACCGACGCCACCGAGGCGGGCGCCACTCAGCAAGGCGCCCCTCAAGAAGGAGAAGGCGGCTACGAGCTCAAACTTTATGCTACGGTAGGCGACATTATTCGCTTCCGAATTCAGAGCTTGGCGCTGCAGGGCGGTTACTCGTGCTTTCTTCATCAGTTCGACGTGACCAAGAACCCCGAATATGTCGTTGACCCAAGCCCGAGACGCTATCGCATCTTTTCCACCGCACTCGATCAGTCTTCATTTCAGCCCGTCGTGGGTGCCGCCGAGGACCACTGTTGGGAATCCACGATGCTGCAGGCGGGCACCGTGACATACAACGCGTATTTCGCCATTTACGATAACAACGCGCAACGTGTAGGCGGATTCTTTTTTGATCCGTGGATCATCATCTCGCCATGATCCAACCATTTTCATCGTCTAATTTATCGAACATCGCTCTTTATCAAGGGAGCTGCAAATGGCCACTATAAACGTCCTGACAGTCGTCGATACCGAAGCGGTCCTTCAGGACTATCCCACTGCGTCGAATCCCAACCTGTCCACACACATTCCGTTGAAACACGCCGGGAAAGGCTATGTGTTTTCGCTGACGGAATGGGCGGCGACAGACCAAGAACAAGGCAGCAGCTACCTTCGGACAGCGGTGATCCGGCAAGATCAGGAAGAAGGGGGATATGGGCTCAACATCAAGGCGGAGATCGGCGACACCATCCAGTGGCGCATGATTGCACTGAACGGGCCGATGCGTTGTCAGGCTTACCTCACTCACCTGGTGCCCCCTCAAACGTGGCATTGCATCAAGCCACCGGTGCACAGGTCCGCGGTAGTCAGCAACGCGACGATCGTAGCGTCCGTGACAGGCGAGGAGCAGCTCGTCAGTCTTTCGACCTTTGATTTCCGCTGGGAAACGACGGTGGAAAGCCCCGGCTCGGATGCCTACAACATCATGTTCGCCATCGTCGACAGCACGGGTGCCAACCGAGGCCAGTTTACGATCGACCCCTACGTCACGGTGCCTGCGCCCGCTGCTTCGCAACACTGACGCGGATGATGCCGAGCGGCACGATGGGCCCCGCCCTCCTAGGCGCCTGGCAGCGGCTGCTTGCGGCTACCTCGCCGAACGCGGCGGTGCCGACGCCCACGCCGGCAACTTGACGACGCCCCACCCGGCCGCGCGTTCGTCGCGGTAACGTTACGCCGCAATGGCACCGAAGGGCGCCTCGCTCGCCGAGGCGCCCTTCGCACGCATGCTCCCCTTTTTGCTACAGCAAACCCGAGCTTTTCCGGCCGTCCATCGTGCATCACCCGGTACCTTGCATAAAACAATACCGCCTGCTACAGTTCGCACCGTGCCAAACCCAGTACCTTGCGATGCATAGGACACAGCCCCTAGGACGCCGCCGCACAGCATGAAGACTCAACTCAAGAAAGGCACGCTCGACATGTGCGTTCTGGCCGTCCTCGCCCGGGGTGACAGCTACGCGTATGAGCTTGTGTCGACGCTCTCCGAAACGATGGAGATTAGCGAAGGCACCATCTACCCCCTCATGCGCCGATTGCAAGCCGAAGCGTGGGTATCGACGTATCTCGTCGAATCCAGCTCAGGCCCACCGCGCAAGTACTACACGCTGACGGATCAAGGCCGCTCGAGCCTAGCGGCGATGCAAGAAGAATGGCGGGGTTTTGTCGATGAAGTGAATCGTGTGCTGGGTTGGCCCGGTATGGAAAAGGACAAGGGGAAACGTCAATGAAGCAGGACGCATTCATTCAGCGGTTGCGGCAGGGCCTGGCCAGCCTGCCCAAGCAGGAAGTCGACGACATCGTCGCCGATTACCGCGAGTACATCGGCGATGCGATCGCGGCCGGCCGCAAAGAAGAAGAAGTGCTCTCCGCCCTGGGCGATCCCGACAAGCTGGCTCGTGAATTCAAGGCGCAGGCCACGTACCGGCAATGGCAAGCGCGGCGCTCGTTCGGCAACCTCGCGCGCGTCGTCGTGTCGATCGCCGGGCTCGGCCTGCTCAATCTCGTCTTGCTGGTTCCATTCATCATTTACCTAGGGCTGCTGACGGCGGCATACATGATTTCAGGCGCATTCGCGCTCGGTGGGCTGATTGCCGTCGTCTATATCGGCAGCCATCAGGCGTTCGGTTGGCCGCCTGCCGCAAAGCCGTCCATTCACATCGGCACGAATGCGAACCATGCGGCGTCCGAGCCTTCGGGCCGCGACGATCGAAGCGCGAGCGACGAGGCGCCGGATCTCGGCGACATCAAGGTGGACGGTGATGACTTCGTGCTGAGCCTCGACGACGGCGACAAGGCGTCGATCGTCACCCGCAGCGGTGTCGTGGTGCTCAAGAACGAAGACGGCGAGATGAAGGTGGTCGCCGTCGGCGCAGGCGCGGACAAGCTGCTGACCTCGGGCCGCGACCATACGTATCGCATCGCGAAGAACGACGTAACGTCGATCGTGGTCAAGGACGACGACGGCAAAGCGGTGTCGGTCAGCCATGCCAATAACCGCGACGCCACATTGATTTGGGACATACGCGACGACGACGGCGCCGATCATGTCCGGTTCGAGCAGGACGCGCACGGCGCAATGAACCGCCTCGCCATCAAGAGCGGCAGCGATTCCGTCGTCATCGATCCAAAGCAAGGCATCACCGTGAGAAGCGACGACGACCATGTGAAGATCGTCGCCCCGATGGGATGGTCGCTCGGCGCGATGACGTTACGCTGCGCCCTGGCCATGCTGATCGGTGGGGTGCTCGGCCTCGTTGTCTGTCTCTGGCTGACACGCAAGACTTGGCTCACCCTGTCGCGCTATGTTCATCGCCAAGCCGATGCGCTCGCCGCGCGGCTCGGCGAACACGGTCAGACACCGTAACGCGCGTTCAAGCGGTCAGGCGTTCAAGCGCTCGTACATTCGGGCGTTCATACATTCACCCATTCATGCCGTAGTTTGCATCGTATTCTCAGGCCGGCGATCGGCCGCTTAGCAACTAGTTAGTAATCCTTACTAACCACCCATCGACCCAGCAACATCGAAAGAAAGGAATCGCCATGAGCCTGCACTATCTCGCCGATGTTTCCCGCTCCGCCCAGCGCCGGCCCGTGCCCGCGCCGGCCCGTCTCGACGGCTTTCAGCTCGACGCGATGTTCATCCTCGATTGGCTCGAAACGGGGTGGCGTGCCGTGCGCATGCAACCGCTGCTGTGGTTCGGCGCCCTACTAGCGTGCGCAGCGTTCGCCATGGCCTGCAAGCAGATTCCGCTGCTGCGCCCAACCATCGTCCTGATCGCCCCCGTACTTGTCGGTGCGTTGATGATCGCGCAGGAGCGCGTTCGGCTAGGCCGCCCCGCTTCGCTCGGCGACATCGCCGCCGCCGTCGCGCCGCACTGCCCCGCCTTGCTCGCGATCGGGCTGGCCAGTGCGGCGCTGATCGTCGTCGGATATGGCGTTTCCGCCATCGTCGTCGATGCGTCCGTGCTGGAGTCGCTCGTCACCCGCGGCGTGCATCACCTGTCGATCACGTACGGTGGGCCCGGCTTGCATGGGACGATCGCGACGCTCGTCGCTCTGCCGATCTTCACCATCGCGCTAGCCGCCGCCTGGTTCGCCCCGGCGCTTGTCGTCCTGCGCGATACAAGCCCGCTCGATGCGATGGCGGCCAGCCTGCACGGTGCCGCTCGCAATTGGCGCACCACGCTCATTTACGTCGTGGCCGCCGCCGATGCGGTGCTGCTTGCGCGTCAGGTCCCGCTCCTGCTGACATCACTGATATTGACGCCGCTGATGTTGCTATCGATCTACGGCGGCTATCGCGACCTGTATTAACGTGACCGGGAACCGGCTCGGCCACGACGGCAAACCGCACGCATCACCGAACGATATAAAGAAGCGTAAGGAAAACTCTATCCCCGGGCGAGGATGCGTTACCGCCGGCATCGATGACCCGGGGTGTTTTTTGGAATATCAGGACACCCATAAAATATCAAGCAGCGCCGCCGTAGGATTTTCCTTAATTTAAGGTGCGCATTTTCTTCATCAAAATCATAATATCGCACCCTCATTAAATTTACGTTACAAAGATTTACACGCACTTAAATCGTGCAATCTTGATCGACTTCAACCTCTAGCGTACCCTTCCCGTGGCTTTTATAACCACGGAGGTGCGCCATTCGATTGAACATCGAACGCGATATCTATTTCCGCCCGATGCCGCCACGCCCGCCTGGCAACAGGCAACCGCCCCTTCGCCAGAATGACGATGGGAACCTGCGGCGTGCGCAGCAACCATAATCAGCACAGCAAACCAATCGCGAACACTGATTCGCAATCATTTCTTATCGATCGAAATCTCTCGCAGACGTGCGCATCGAACAAAAAACGGGACACGTTATGACTAGTGGTTCGGATGGCAACATGTTTATTAGATTTCACGCCGGCGATAAACGTATACCAATCGTCAGCCTGGCCGCATTTCTTACCCGCGACGAGCAGCGCAAGCAAGAACTCGCGCAAACGCTCGGCTCGGTTTGCCGCGAATACGGCTATTTTCACGTAGAAAATCACGGGATTCCCGAACATTTGTTGGCAGCGGCCGAATCTGCCGTGCGAGCATTCTTCGATCTGCCGCTCGCCGACAAAATGGCGATCAACATCGCCGACTCCCCTTTCCACCGCGGATATGTGCCGGCCGGTGGAGAGACCGCCTACGGCAGTCCGATCAAGGACATCAAGGAAGCGTTCGACATGGCGCTCGAGCTCGATTTCGACGATCCCTGTGTCCGCGACGGCAAGTTCTTCCATGGCCCGAACGCCTGGCCCGCAGCACTGCCGCTATTGCGGCCGACGCTGTCGTGGCTCTACCGCGAATGGCTCACGATGTGCGGCAACATCAGCGAGCTATTCGCCCTCGGGCTCGGTCTGCCGAATACCTACTTCGCCGAGCGCACCCTCAAGCCCCTCGCGCAACTGCGCGCCGCACGCTATCCGCAGCAGCCGCCGGGCGATATGGGCGGCGCGATCGGCTGCGGTGCCCATACCGACTACGGCATCGTGACGGTGATCTGGCAGATCGACGAGGAGGGGCTCGAAGTGTGCGATCCAGCCGGGCAGTGGGTGCGTCTGCCGCGCATCCCGGGCACGTTCACCTGCCTGCTCGGCAACGTAACCGGCAGGTGGACCAACGATCATTGGCGCGCCACGCCGCACCGCGTGCTGAACGTATCCGGCCGCACCCGGCACTCGCTCAATTTCTTCTTCGATCCCGACTTCGATTGCGTAGTGGAGCCGCTGCCGCGGTTCGTCACCGATGAGCACCCGGCGCGCTACCTGCCGACGACGATGGGCGCCCATCTCATCCAGAGCTTCGACGGCGTCTTCGAATATCGCAAGCAACCTTCTCCGGCCGAAACGGCCACCTATCAGGAGTAAAGACAATGAAGAACATCATGGTCATCGGCGGCGGAGTAGTCGGTCTGGCGATCGCGCTCGAACTGAGCGAGCGTGGCGTCCATGTGGTCAACGCGTTTCCGCGTGCCGGCGATGCGCTCTCGGCTTCGCGCGCCGCCGGTGCAATGCTGGGCGCATTCGGCGAGCTTTCCGCCGACGATGGTCCCGAGGAAATGGTGGAGTTCGATTTCCGCCTCGCGGCGCAGCGCTACTACCCGGCATGGCTCGAACGGCTTCGCGAACTTTCGGGCACGCGCGCGTCGCAAGTCGAAGGCACCGTCATCATCGCGAACAACTCGGGCGCGCGCGATCGAGACGGAATCCGCCGTATGCACGCGGAGGCGATGCGGCACGGCGAGCCCGCCGAATGGATCGAACCCTCCGACGTACCCGGACTCAAACCGGCCCCGCCCCATGTGCCGTCGCTATGTCTGTACCTGAAGAACGAGCACTCCGTGAATTCCGGCGAGTTGCTCGACGCGATGAGCGCGGCGCTCGCGAAACGCGAAAACTACTGGCACCTCGATACCTCGGTTGTCTCGGTGAAGCCGGAAGGACAGGCGTGGACCGCGAAGCTCGCCGACGGCACCACGGTCTCGGCCGACGCCGTCGTGCTCGCGAACGGATCGCGATCGCTCGATTGTCTGGACCCGTCGCTCGTCGACGACGCCGCGCTCCCTGCCGTCAGCTTCGGCAAGGGCGTGTCTTGCGTCATGAGCGATGCGCCGGCCGTGGCGCATACGATACGCACGCCGAATCGCACGTTTGCTTGCGGGATTCACGTCGTGCCGAGGCCCGAAAGCGGCATGCTCTATGTCGGCGCCACCAATTTCACCGGCGTCGACGAGGACGCGGAACAGAAGGTTCAGCCCGGCGAGCTGCACGGTCTTTTCGACGAGGCCATTCATCAAATCAACACCGATATTCGTACGAGCCGGATCGAGCAAATCCGCGTGGGGTTTCGGCCGATCGCCACGTTCAAGCGGCCGCTCGTAGGAAAGACACGCGTCCCGAACTTGTACATCGCCACCGGCACGTACCGCAACGGGGTACTGATGGCGCCGCTCGTCGCGGCAATGATCGCGGCGGAACTGGGCCTGCGCGCTTCGCCGTACGAAGGCAATCCATTCTCGGTGGTGAGCGAGCAGAACAAGACGGGCTGGGAAATGGATCGGCTCCTCGATGTCGGCGTCCGCGATCTCATCGCCTTCCTTCAGGACCCGCGCAGCCCGCTCCCGTACAACCGGGCGAGCGAACTCGAAGCGTATGTGCGCGCGTTGCTGCAAGCGGCGGTCGGCAGCGAATCAGGCAGCCATTCGCTGCATGCGATGATCCAGTCGCGGCTTAAAGAGGCGCCGTTCAACGAGACCGTTCACAAGCTCTTCTACGAGATCGGAGATAGCATGCGCGCCGCCCCCGTTGGACAGGCAGTTCGAGCCTGACGACACCGACGACCGCCGGATACCCCATGCGCCGCTCCGATGTCTTGGAACTCCTCACGCTCGCTGCCCTGTGGGGCGGCTCGTATCTATTCCTGCGCATGGCCGTGCCGCCGTTCGGGCCGGTCGCGCTGATCGCATTGCGTGTCGCCATCGCTTCGTGCTTTCTCGTACCGATGCTGGCCCTACGCGGCGAGCTGCGCGCGCTGCGCACCCACTGGCCGCATTGGCTTATTCTGGGGGGGATGAATTCTGCGGTTCCGCTGTGCCTGTTCGCCTATGCCGAGCTCACGCTCACGGCTGGCTTCGCCTCGGTGCTCAATGCGGCGGCGCCGCTGTTCGCCGCCATCGTCGCGTTCGCATGGCACGGCGAGCGCTTGTCGCCGCTGCGCGTATTCGGCCTGGCCATCGGCGTCGCGGGCGTGGTGGTGTTGGTGGGCGGCTCTTCCGTGATCGGCGATGCGCGAGCCGGCCTGGCCGTGGCGGCCGCGCTATCGGCCACCGCGCTGTACGGCATCGCGAGCAGCTACACTCAACGCTTCTTGGCCGGCGTGCCACCGCTCGCGGTCGCGACGGGAAGCCAGTTGGCCGCCACGGCCATGCTCTTGCCACTCGCGTTCCTGTCGTGGCCCGCACGAACGCCCACCGGCAGCGTATGGCTATGCGTGGTCGCCCTGGGTATTGCGTGTACGGGTATCGCCTACATCCTGTTTTACCGCCTCGTCGCGAACGTCGGCCCCGTGCGCACGGCATCGGTCAGTTTTCTCATTCCCTTGTTCGGCGTACTGTGGGGCATGGTGTTTCTCGGCGAACGGCTCAGCGTCGATATCGCAGCCGGATGCGCTGTGATTCTGCTGGGGACTTCGCTGTCGACTGGCGTACTTGGCTCCCGTCCCGCAGCCCAACGCGAAGCCGCCGACACGCACGACGTGCAACCACCAGTCGAGCGTCCCGGCCGCCAGGCGCAGGCGGTCGGTGCACTCGCATACGAGTCATCGATCGAAGAACGTCAGGGTGATCGACCTCGGTGATTGGCCGCTCACTTTGCAACGAAGCGGAGCGTTATCGTCTCCCTTCTCGCTATCCTGGATGATGCCGAAGACCTCGCCGCCATCCTGCACACCGATCTCCATGAATCGCTCGTCAGTCCGGCTGCTCTTGCCGGTCTCATAAGAGAGCGACAGCCCCATGTCGTCGGTATAGACAATGTCGCCCGTTTCGGAATACGTCGCGCCGACGTAAGCGGACCGTCCAGCCGGCAACGCGTAGCTCGCCTGACGAACGCCATCCACCACCATGAGTATGTCGTCGAAATTCGGATCTTTTTCGATGGTAATCGCGCCTTTTGCACGGTTGATGATCAGCGCGCAATTTACGAAGGCGATAGAAGGCATACGTTTCTCCTAGTTACTCGCCCTCAACGGGCGACGAACCGCAACCCGCTCGGCCCGGAAACGCTTAGTGGATTTCATCCCCGGAAACGGAGCGGAGGTACGCCAACGTACCGCAAATCAAGCGATAGGACGACGCCACAAGGAGCGTTTTATTGCAAGGAAAACGGCACAGACCATCATTCCCAAGATGTAGAAAAACCTTGGGGAATGTCCACAGCCGAGCGCAAGATATCCATCGGCTGCGAACCCATACTCAAGCAGCCATCACAGCACCGGCGTACGCATCTCCGCCGAGACGATGTACTTCAACACCTCATCCGTGCGCCCGCCGGACACGAGTTGCTCCGCCGTTTTATATTCGAATTCCGAGAGCGGTTCGTTCCGATACCAAAACAGCGCTTGCTTCACGCAGCCGTGGCTATCCGTCGCCGCGCGAATCACGCGTAACGCTTCGCGTAGAAACCGCTGAACGCTTTCCGACGCGGGCGTGCGGCTCAGCGTGTTGCGATGCACGCCGGCTTGCTTCGCCAACGTTTGCATGTCGATATGCAGCGCATCCGAAAAGCGCCGCGCCGAGACGATCGGCGCCGAAAACGCCGGATCGCGCAGGGAATACATGAATTGTTCGAAGCTCTCGCCTTGCGCGATCTCATCGAGGGTGACCGCCGAGTTCATCTGTGTACCTCGCATTCTTCATGCGCGCATCGCGCACGAGCATGGCACTTGAGCACGGCGCGCCGGGCCCGAAGCCCTGCGCCATGCCCTGCCGCTCCACCACGCGCCGCCCCTACGTGACGAGGGGCGGCGCACTTCGTCACTGCTTGGCCACTTGCTGCGCGTCGCCCGCCTTCATGTCGCCCCAGCCGCCGCCCAGCGCACGAATGAGGCTGACGGTCGCCACGGCCTGCGATCCAGCAAGCTGGCTCGCCTGGCGCTGCGCTTGCAGCGTCGTGCGCTGGCTATCGAGCACGTCGAGGTAGTTCACCTCGCCTTCGCGATACTGCGCTTCGGACAGATGCTGCGCCCGGGCAGCCGCGTTGACCGCGTCGTTCTGGGCACGAATCTGATCGTCGAGCAGCCGCAGATCGGACAGGCTATCTTCCACTTCGCGGAACGCCGTCAACACCTGCGAGCGATAGTTCGCCACCTGCTCGTCGTACTGCGCCCGCGCCTGCGCCAACTGCGCCCTGCGGCGGCCGCCGTCGAAGATCGGCAGCGTAAGCGCCGTGCCGGCCAACGGCCCCAGCAGGAATGTTCTGCTCGACCATTTGAAGAGCTCGGCCAAGCCCACGGACTCGTATCCGAATGCACCCGTGATATCGAGCTGCGGGAAGAACGCCGATTTGGCGAGACCGACGCGCGAATTCGCCGCCGCCATCGCCCGCTCGGCGGCCGATACGTCAGGACGGCGTTCCAGCAACGCCGACGGCAACCCGGCCGGCACGCGTGCCACCACCGGCTGGAGCGGCTGTTGCGGGAACGTGAACTCCGCAGGCGGCTTACCGAGCAGCACGGCAAGCGCATGCTCGGATGCAGCCCGCTGCCGCTCGACGCCCGCGGCATCGGCGCGTGCCGATGCGAGCGCGTTCGTCGCTTGCTGCAAGTCGAGTTCGCTCACGTCGCCGGCATCGTAGCGATGCTTCACGAGCTTGAGGCCGTCTTCGCGCGAGGCCACCGTTTTCCGATACAGGTCCAACTCGGTATCGAGTTCGCGCAGCGAGAAGTAATTCGCCGCTACGTCGGCTTGCAGCGCAAGCTGCACCGAGCGGAACAACGCTTCTTGCTGTTGCGAATCGGCGCGCGAGGCCGCGACGTTATCGCTGACGCGCCCGAACAAGGGCGCTTCGTACGATGCCGTCGCTTGTGCGCGCCAAATCGTCTGCGGCGGCAGATACGCGTTTTCCGGCAGGCCCTGCGAAGCCGGCGACACGCGCTCGCGCGTCGGGCCGAAGCCGGCGTCGAGTTCGGGGAACCAGGCCGAACGCGCGGCATTGAGCGAGGCGCGCGATTCGCGCACCCGCGCGGCCGCCGCCTTCAAGTTCTGGTTCTGAGCGGCCGCTTCGTCTTCAAGCTGGTTCAGCGTCGTATCGCCGAAGATCGTCCACCACTGTCCGCGCTCGAGCGCTTCCGAAGGCTGCGCACTCTTCCAGGTGCCGGCCTCGGAGGCCGGCATCGGCGCTTCCTTGAACGCCGTAGGCGTATCGACGTCGGGCCGCTTGTAGGTCGGGCCCACCGAGCAGGCCGCGACGAGCGTCATCAACAGGCCGCCCGCCAATGCCCGCAGTGCGAGGCGCGAACCACCGCCATTCGAATCAAACCGTTTCATCTTATGTTTCTCCTGGCCTCAAGCGTCCGTCAACTCGGGCTCGAGGTCCGATTCCTTATGCGAGTCTTTACCCGCCACATGGATCGTGCCGCCGGCCAGCTTACGCAGCACCACGTAGAACACCGGCGTCAGCATGAGACCGAACAGCGTCACACCCAGCATCCCGAAGAACACGGCGATACCCATGGCGTGGCGCATTTCCGAGCCCGCACCCGACGACAGCACCAGCGGCACAACCCCCATGATGAAAGCGATCGACGTCATCAAGATCGGGCGCAGCCGCAAACGGCTAGCCTCGATCGCCGCGGCCATCGGCGTGCGTCCGTCGTGTTCCAACTCACGCGCGAATTCGACGATCAAAATCGCGTTCTTCGACGCCAAGCCCACGAGCACCATCAAGCCGATCTGCGTGAAGATGTTGTTGTCGCCGTGCAGCAGCCACACACCCGTCAAAGCGGAAAGCACGCTCATCGGCACGATCAGAATGACGGCGAGCGGCAGCGTCAAGCTTTCGTACAGCGCAGCCAGCACGAGGAACACGAGCAGCACGCTGATCGGAAACACCCAGATCGCCGAGTTGCCGGCCAGCACTTGCTGATACGTCAAGTCGGTCCACTCGAACTTCACGCCGCGCGGTAGCGTTTCCTTCGCGATGCGCTCGATCGCTCCTTGCGCTTGGTCCGACGAATAGCCCGGCGCCGGACCGCCGTTGACGTCGGCGGCCGTGTAGCCGTTGTAGCGCACGACCATCTCCGGACCGAACGTCGGCGACACCTTGACCAGCGACGACAGCGGCACCATCTCGCCGGCGGCGTTGCGGGTCTTCAACTGCAGGATGTCGTCCGGGTGCGCACGGAACGGCGCGTCGGCTTGCACGCGCACTTGATAAACGCGACCGAAGCGGTTGAAGTCGTTCACGTACAGCGAGCCCAGATAAATCTGCATCGTGTCGAATACGTCCGTGACCGATACGCCGAGCTGCTTGGCCTTCACGCGATCGAGATCGACGTTCAACTGCGGCACGTTGATCTGATAGCTCGTGAACAACGGACCGAGTTCGGGCGCTTCATGCGCGCGCTTGATAAACGCCTGCGTCGCTTCGTCGAGCTGCGCGTAGCCGAGTGCGCCGCGATCCTCGAGTTGCAGCTTGAAGCCGCCAAGCGTTCCCAAGCCAAGCACCGGAGGCGGCGGGAACACCGCGACGAATGCGCCCTTGATCCCCGCATATTTCTGATTCAGCGCACCGGCAATCGCCCCGGCCGACAGCGCCTTCGAACCGCGCTCCTTGAACGGCTTGAGCGTCACGAACACGATCCCCGCACTCGAGCTGTTCGTGAAGCCGTTGACCGATAAGCCCGGGAACGCCACGGAGTGCTCGACACCGGGCTGCTTCAGCGCGATGTCGCTCATTTCGCGGATGACGCTCTCGGTGCGATCGAGCGTCGCCCCGTTCGGCAACTGCGCAAACGCGATCAGATACTCCTTGTCCTGCGCCGGCACGAAGCCGCCCGGCACGACGTGTGTGACGAACAAGGTTGCGCCGACAAGCACCGCATAGACGCCGAGCATCAACGTTTTGCGACCGAGTACGCGCGTCACGCCTTGACCATACGACTGCGAGCCGCGCTTGAACAGCTTGTTGAATTGCCTGAAGAAGCCGCCGAGCACGCTATCCATCGCGCGCGTCAGCCAATCCTTCGGTGCGTCGTGGCTGCGCAGCAAGAGCGCGCACAGCGCCGGCGACAGCGTCAACGAGTTGAACGCGGAGATCACCGTCGAGATCGCGATCGTCATCGCGAACTGCTTGTAGAACTGGCCCGTCAAGCCGCTCATGAACGCGAGCGGCACGAACACGGCGACGAGTGTCAACGCAATCGCGACGATCGGCCCGCTCACCTCGCGCATCGCTCGGTAGGTGGCCGCTCGCGCGGACAGCCCCGATGAGATGTTGCGCTCCACGTTTTCGACGACGACGATCGCATCGTCGACGACGATACCGATCGCCAGCACCATCCCGAACAGCGACAACGCGTTGATCGAAAAGCCGAACGCAAGCAGCAGCGAAAACGTCCCGACGATCGACACCGGCACGGCAACCAGCGGAATGATCGACGCGCGCCAGGTCTGCAAGAACACAATCACGACGATCACGACGAGCGCGATGGCTTCGAGCAGCGTGTGAATCACGGCCTCGATACTCGAACGCACGAACTGCGTCGGGTCATAGACGATGTCGTAGTCGACGCCAGCCGGGAAATCTTTCTTCAGGTCAGCCATGTCCTTGCGGACCTGATCCGAAATCGCCAGCGAATTCGCACCGGGCTGTTGGTTGATCCCGAGTGCGACGGCCTGCTTGTTATCCAGCAGCGAACGCAAGCCGTACTCGGACGCAGCCAGCTCCACGCGTGCGACGTCGCGCAGATAGGTCACGCCGCCGTCGGGCGCGGTCTTGATCACGATCGCGCCGAACTGCTCCTTGGTCTGCAAGCGGCCGCGCGCATTCACCGACAACTGCAGCGGCACATTGGCCAGCGACGGCGAGCCGCCGATCACCCCTGCCGCCACCTGGACGTTCTGCTCGCGAATGGCGTTCACCACGTCGCTCGCCGTCAGATTGCGTTCGGCGAGCTTGTTCGGATCGAGCCACACCCGCATCGCGTAGTCGCCCGCGCCCCACATCTGCACCTCGCCCACACCCGCGATCCGCTCGAGCCGATCCTTGACGTTGAGCAGCGCGTAGTTGCGCAGATACGTCATGTCGTAGCGGTGATCGGGCGAGATCAAGTGCACGACCATCGTCAGCGTCGGCGAGCTTTTGATCGTCGTCACGCCCAGCCGCTGCACATCGTCAGGCAGACGCGGCAGCGCTTGCGATACGCGGTTCTGCACCAGCTGCTGCGCTTTGTCCGGATCGGTGCCGAGCTTGAACGTGACGGTCAGCGTCATATTGCCGTCGCTGTTCGCCTGCGCCTGCATATAAAGCATGTTCTCGACGCCGTTGATCTGCTCTTCGAGCGGCGAGGCCACCGTTTCGGCGATAACCTTCGGGTTCGCGCCCGGATACTGGGCATGAACGATGACCGACGGCGGTACCACTTCGGGGTACTCGGAGATCGGCAGCTGAAACAGCGAGATCACGCCGGCCAGCAGGATCAGGACCGACAGCACCCCCGCGAAGATAGGTCGGTCGATAAAAAATTTGGATATGTTCATGTCGCTTTCTGAGTAATTGAGCGCTTCAAGCCATCGAAGCGATGTCTCAGGAATTCGTCGATTGGCCCGCCTGGCCCGCATCGGCGCTGGCACTGCCGTCGTTGCCGCCCGCCGGATCGTCCGTCATCGGCACCATGTGCGCGCGCACCGTCATGCCGGGGCGCACGCGCTGGATCCCATTGACGACGATGCGATCGGTCGCGCTCAAGCCGGACGTGATCACGCGCAAATTGCCGTGCTCGGCGCCAAGCTTGACTTCGCGATACGACACTGCGCCTTGCGAATCGACGGCCAGGACAAACTTCTTGTCTTGATCGGTACCGATCGCAGCTTCGTCGATCAGCAGCGCGGGGTGCGGCTCGCCGCCGCCCACCTTGACCCGCGCGTACAAGCCCGGCACAAGCGTGCCGTCCGCGTTGTCGAAGCGCGCGCGCACGCGGATCGTGCCCGACGAGGTATCCAAGCGGTTGTCGACCGAAGCGATCGTGCCTTTGCGCGAGTAGCCGGTTTCGTCCGCGAGCCCAAGATCCACCGGCACGTTGGTGCCGTTGCGCGCGCGCCCGATGTACTTCAGGTACGTCTGCTCGTCGACGTCGAACGACGCGTAGATCGGCGATACGGATACCAGTGTCGTCAGCGGCGCGGCGCCCGCGCCCGCCGATACGACATTGCCGACGGTGATTTCGGCGCGCGAGACGCGTCCTGCCACCGGGGCGACGACCGTCGTATAGCCCAGGTTGATTTGAGCGGTTTCGAGCGCGGCCTGCGCGGCCTTCACATCGGCCGCGGCCTGCAGCGCGGTGTTTTGCTTTTCGTCGTAATCGCGCTTGGCGATCGCGTTGTCGGCCATCAGGCGCTGCGCGCGCTGCCAGTCGGTCTGCGCATAGCTGTTACGCGCCTGAGCCGACGCGAGCTGCGCTTTGGCTCGATCGACTTCGGCCGCGTACGGACGCGGGTCGATGACGAACAGCGTCTGCCCCTTCTTGACGAGCGCGCCGTCTTTGAAGTCGACGGCGACGATCGTGCCCGACACCTGCGGACGAATGTCGACCTTGTCGACGGCCTCGAGGCGGCCGGAGTAGGTTTGCCAATCGGTGACGGTTTTGTTCAGCACTGTGGCGACGTCGACCTCCGGCGCCATCGGTGCCGCTTGCGCGGGCGCGCTCGCGTTCACGCGAATCGCACTGAACGCGCCAATGCCGGCAACCGCCACGACGGCAATGACCGCGTAGGCGATGCGATTACGAGAAAAAGGTTTCTTGGACATTGTCGAGGCTCCGGAGTGTAATGACTTCTTCTATGACGTTCGAGATCAGCCAACTGTGACGCCGCGTGGCTGTAAATGACACTCGAAAAAGCGTGTGGCATCTTGCAAAGCTTGCGGATCGTACGCGATCCGCTCGTGACTCGCATTCGAGTAACGCATCACCTGTGTCGGCACACCCGCGCCGATCAATCGCGCGGCGTACGTCTCCGCTTCGACGTGCAACACGTCGTTGCGCGCCGTCGCGATAAAGGCGGGCGGCAAGCCGGCGAGGCGCGCCGATTCAAGCGGCGCCGCGTACGGATGCATCCGCTGCGACGCCTTCGGCAGATACGCGCGATAGCTCGCGAGACACTGCCCCGGCGAGATATCGGAATCGACGAGGCGCTCGTCGGCCAGGCACGTCATGCTCGGATCGAGCATGGGGCTGAATAGCGCGATCGCCCCGATCCGCACCTCGCCGCGATCGCGCGCGACGAACGCGAGCCCGTTGGCGAGGTTCCCGCCCGCGCAATGGCCCGCCGCGAACAACCGCTTGCCGTCGCCGCCGATCGCCCGACCGGCGCCTTCGGCCCATCGCGCCGCGCGATAGGCATCCTCGAGCGCGGCGGGAAACGGGTGCTTCGGCGCCAGCGAATAACCTACGGATATGACCAATACCGGCAAATGCTCTGCGAAATGCCGGGCGGCGAATTCGGCATCGTCGAGCGATCCGCCGACGAAAGCCCCGCCATGAAAATAAAGCACGACCGGCAAAGACCCTACTCCGGGCCGGCGATAAAGCCGTACCCGAATATTGCTTTCATAGCCTGCGATCTGCGCCTCGTTGACTTCTAGGGACTGTGTACCCCAAGGCGATCCCGTCGGTACACCCCGGGAATACGTAGTTGGCATGGTGCGAACGCGCAATGCGCGAGTGTTTCACGATGGCTCGAATTGTGTGTTCGGCAGAGTTGCAGATAAATGCCTATAATCCGGCAACACAATTCACTGCACCCGAACAATTCGTCCCAATGATTGGGACGTTCGCGGGAGCCATCGGCGCACAAAGGCGGTGAATCATTCATTCTTCTTTGGGAGCACGAAGATGGATCGCCTTCAGGCCATGCAAGTCTTCACGCGTGTGGTCGACACGAACAGCTTCACGAAAGCGGCGGAAACGCTGGACCTGCCGCGCGCGTCCGTGACGACGATCATTCAGAATTTGGAAGCTTACCTCGGCGTGCGGCTCATGCACCGCACGACGCGAAGATTGAGCCTCACACCCGATGGTGCCGCCTATTACGAGCGGTGCGTGCGGATCTTGGCGGATGTCGACGAAACCGAGAGCAGCCTCCAAAACGGCAGCAAGAAGCCGCACGGCAAGTTGCGTGTGGACATGCCGGGGGCGCTCGGGCGCACGGTCGTCATTCCCGCGCTGTGCGAATTCCATAAGCGCTATCCGGACATCGATCTGCAACTCGGCTTCTCTGATCGCCCTGTCGATCTGCTCCAAGAAGGCGTGGATTGCGTGATCCGCGTCGGCGCGTTGCAGGACTCGTCGCTCGTCGCACGGCGGATCGGCCTGTTCGAGGGGGTGACCTGCGCGGCGCCCGATTACCTGGCGCGGGCAGGCGAACCCACTACGCTGGACGAATTGAGCCAATTCGAAGCGGTCAACTACTTTTCGAGTCGGACGGGCCGGATCATCCACTTCGACTTCCTCGTAGACGGCAAGGAAGTGGAAGTGAAAATGCACAGCGTCGTATCCGTCAACGATGCCGACGCGTATCTGACCTGCGCGCTCGAAGGTTTCGGCCTCATTCAAGCACCGCTCTTCATGGTGTTGCCGCACCTGCGCTCCGGTGCGCTCAAAGAAGTACTGCCCGCGTGGAAGCCGTTGCCGATGCCGATTTCGACGGTTTATCCGCACAGTCGCCACCTTTCGCCGAAAGTCCGGGTATTCGTAGACTGGGTGGCCGAAGTCTTCGATCGGTGCCCGCTGCTCAGCGGCCGCCAAAGCCTCGATGCGGTGTGCAGCAAGCGCACGCTGGAGGAACGCGAGAGTGCGCCCGCACTCGATACGCCCGTCCTCACCGAGTGGGTGGCTTAGATATAGATACGATGAAAGGCCCGGTGAAACGGCGGACCAAAGGCGCGGTGGAAGCGCCCGGTCCGACCAACCGGGGGCCGCGCACGCTACGAGCGGGGCGTTTGCGGCCGATTGTTCTGCCACACTGACAAATTATTTCGCAAAACTCGGGTTTATCCCGATTCCTCAAGCGCCTACATTTGCACCTGTCGCGACGCCAATACCTGGCACCGCACCCGATACACCGAATCGACAGGAGCAATACCATGAAGCGCACTCTCACCGCCGCCGTTCTCGTTTCGCTGTTCGCCAGCACCGCTGCCTTCGCCGGCGGCATCGGCCACAACGGCACCTACCAAGACCCCGTCCCGGCTAGCACGAGCACGAAGACGCGCGCCGAAGTTCGCGCGGAACTCGTCGCCGCCCAGCGCGACGGCACGTTGCCCGCGCTGAACAAGCAGAGCTACCCGAGCCTGGGCCTGGTTGGCCAAACGCAAGCCGAGCGTGTCGCCCTGAGCGACAGCCGTCACGCAGGCGTCGAACTCGCCGGCGTCGGTCGATAAATAACCGGTCGGCTAAGCGTTCCTCAGCTTCGGCACGCTCAGCTTCAGCACCCTAAGCTTCAGCGTTCCTAACGATAGGGAGCCCAAAATGTTCGACGTCTCGCCTTCCGTCCTCGATCATTGGGACAACGACGCGCCCGTTTGGACGCCGTTCACGGCGCGGCGGCAGACCGCCGCCGCAGCCGATGCGCTTAGTGCGCCGGCACGCCGTCTCGCCACTCGCTCCAATGCGTCGCGATCGCCTGCACGAGCGGATTGCCGGTCACGAACAAGTTCGAGACCGCAGGCGTGAAGCCGCCCTGCGCCGCGTAGTTCAGCAGATTGTCGGCGCTCGTCTGGCCGGCGTAGGGACGATCGAAATCGGAGCCTGTGCGCAGATCGGCCACGCGCGATAGATCGACGCGATGGGCGTTGGCGGCTCGCGTCAACGCCTCGAACGTCGCGTTGTCCTCTTGCTGCGTGGTGCAATAGGTTCCCTTGCCGTCGGTCATGATTTTCGTCCAATCGCGTGCGCGCTGGCCGATATCGGTTCCCGAAAACCAAGTATCGCCCGCGAGCGTATCGCACTGGATGACCGAGGGCGGCTGGTTGGCCGGCGCGTAGCTGAATTTCGCGCGCGCCGCCTGCGCTTGTGCGCTGTCGGTCAGCACGACATTGCGCGACAACGCGTAGGCCGCATCGGCAAGCTGCGCATTGAGTTGGAATACCTCGGTTTTGTAATCGAGCGGCGGTTTCTGATTCGGGTTTGTCGTATTGATGCCGAGATAGCCCGTATTCCAGCCCGGCGGAATTTCGCGTCCGTCGAGCTCCCATTGGATGCCGAAATCGACGAGATATTTCGCCCACGCCGCCGATCCGATCGTGCCTTGCTGCGGATCGATGCCGGCAATCCCGGCGATCAAGAAGTACGTATGGCGTAGATCGAAGCGCGGCGAAAACGCGAGTGCCATCGTCGACGCCGCGGCGTTCGCATGCCCCATGCCGGTTGTCATCACGCAAATGTCCTGCTTGTTGCAGTGGACGTCCGGATAATCGGGCGACAGCCCGGCCACGGGAATCGCCTCCCACGGGCCGAGATGGTCTAGCCAGACCTGCCCTTCCGGCGCAAACATCGAAATGATCATCACCTTGACGTGCCGGCCATGCGTGCCGTGCTCGGCGAAGCTGGCGTCGTTTTCTTGCGCGCTCGAGGCCGTGGCCGCGCAAGCCGTCAGCGCGATGGCGCCGATCGAGATGAGAGTGCGAGTAAGCATGGGCGTTCCTTTGATTTCGTGATCTGTCGGAGAGAACCGCTCGCTGACGCAGGGACTGCGCGCGTCAGTATAAAACCACGCCCATCGCTCGTCATTCGTCGGAAGCCGGTCGCTTGGCTGGCTCCCCGTCGTCTTGCGCCGCCCGCTCTTGCGCATCGTGGGCGTCCTTAGGTGCATCCTTCGGATCGCCGTTGCCGTCCGCTACGGCCACCTTGAGCCCGTCTTTCGGCGGCACGAGCACATTGCGCAGCGGATTGGCGATGGCGATGCCGCGTTCCCGGAACAACTCCGCGATGCGACGATTGAATTCGCGCTGGATCGGCCAACGCGCGGTATCGCGACACTGCATCTGCCCCACCAGCGTCACCATCGAGCCGTCCACTTGATCGACGCCCCACAGGCTGAAATCATTGACGATGCCGTCCTTGAACTTCGGATCCTCGCGCAATTGAGCGCCGATCTCGGCCAGCGTCTTGGCGGCGAGGTCGATGTCCTGCCCATAGGCAATGCTGATCTTGACCGAGGCGTTGCCGAGCCCACGGTTCGAATTGGTCACCGTCGACACTGAGCTAAACGGCACCGTATGCAGCGCGCCGTCACCGCCGCGCAAGCGCACCGTGCGGATCGACAAATATTCGACCGTTCCCGATAGGCCGGCCACCGTCACCCAATCGCCGACCTGCATCGCGTTTTCCATCAGCAGGAACATCCCGGTAATGAAATCCTGCACGAGCTTTTGCGAGCCGAAGCCGAGCGCCACGCCGAAAATACTCGCCCCGGCGAGCAGCGGCCCGATGTTGACGCCGATTTCGCTCAAGCCCGTCAATCCGATCACGAGCACGATGCCGACCAGCAGCGCCGTGCGCAGCATCGGGAGCAACGTTCGAAGGCGCGCCGCGCGCATCAGGTCGCCCGCATCGGTCCAGCGGTGCAGCCGGCGCTCGATCGACACGTTGATGGCCTCCCACACCAGCAACGCGATGAAACCCGCGACGGCGATCGTCACGCAGGCCGAGACCAAGCGGCGGCCGATGAAGTTGCCGGCGAACAGGCGCCACACGTGGATATCCCACACGCGCAGGATCAATCCCGCGGCCGCAAGCAACAAGAGGAGCGAGAGGATACGGCGCAGCCAAGGATAGTAGCGCTGCGCGCGTTGCAGCGCGATGGACGGCATTGCACCGTCGCGGGGCTTGAAGATGCGCCCCAGCACGCCCAATGTGACGATCGCGATCACGCGCGCGCCGACGAGGATCAATAGCGAAAGCCCGCCATGTTCGAGCAAGGCTTGATAGCCGTTGCGCACGTCGAGCGCCCAGATGAACCAGAGCGCCATCACGAAAAACACCGCGACGGCCGCCCAGATATCGGCCAGCCAGTTCGCGAAGAAACGGAGCACGCCCGACGTCGAGCACTTCGACCGCAGCCAATCGGCGACGGGGCGGCGGATCTGCAAGATCAGTATCGCAATCGACACGTGGCCGATCAGCGCCACCGCTTTTTCGATGCCGAGATGCGCCTCTGCTGTGAGGCCCAGAGACACAGGCGCTTCGGCCAGCGCGACGCCGATACCTAGCACGACGACGAGGTGCACCACCCAGCGATCGCTAAAGCCAGCCCATTCGTCGCCGAGCGGCAGCATCCGCAGCCTTGGCGCATCGCCGGCAAACAAGAAGCCGCCCGCGAGCACGACCGCGCGCGCGACGGCATAGATTTCGATCAGCGTTTGGACGACATCGGCCTCCGCGGTGCCGTCGTCCGTCAGCAACGACATCGCGACAAATGCCACGCCGAGAAACGCCGCGAGCGGAATCGCCCGCAACAACGTGTGCAGCAGCGCATAGGGCAAGCGCTGCAGCAGCGACCACTGTCGCACGGCGTGCACCGCATTGCGCTGATTGCGCGCCGCCCGCACCGCATGCTCGTCGATGCTGGTCCCGGGGACGTTCGCGTTGAGCGAACGCACTTCGGCATCGGCTTGCGCGTTGGCATTGTCCGCTGCGCCGGTAGCGCCGGTTGCGCCGGCCTGCGCATCGCCATCGTCCTTGCCGACCGCCAATACCGCCACGCGCTTTCGGAGCAGCCACGCGAGGAGCCAACTGACGATCCATGCCGGCACGAATGTCGCAACGAGCGTCCAAGCCAGTTGTTCGATCTGCGCGCGCCCTTCCCGGCTCGTGATTTCGTAGGCCCACCAGGCGCGGACCGAACGCACATCGAGCAACGCGGACGCGGAGTGGCGCAACGAAGCCCCGATCCTGCGAATCGCGCGAACCACTTCATGCGACACCTGGGAGACGAGCCCATTCGACGAGGCGATCGCCGACAAGACCCCCGACGCGCCCGTGGCTGAAGCCGCCGCCGGCGCACTGGCAACGGGAGGCGTAGCCAATGCGCCGGCCGCCGCGATCGCGCGCAGCGTATCTTCCATCTGAGCGCGCGACTTCGGATTGCCGAGCACCTGCAATGCGTGCTGGGCCTGATCGGGCGTCAGAGCGACCGTGGAGGGGTTCGAGACCGGTTGGGCCGGCGCGGGTGCGGGTGCGGCGGCCGACGCGGCGTGGGCGGACGTCGCGCAAAACGAGAGCAACAGAAGAACGACGGATAGGAATTTATGCATAAAGACGTGAGGAAGAAACGCCAACGGAAGACCGGGAGCGCCTGCCGCGCATCAGCCGCCTTTCGCTCCCATCCCCTGTGACTTCGTTCTCGCGCGAACGATCCCGAAGCGTGTGACCGCATTCGGGCCGACCGTCAGGCTAGAGCAATGCGCGTGCCACGTCGGGTGGCAGCGAATCACTGGCCCACTCACACGTGTTCGAGAATCGTCATCTCGCGCACGAGCACAAGCAGCATCGATAGGCTCGCCCCGCCGGATGCCCGTTGCTCGGCGATCAACTGTGCAAAGCGTGCAAGCTGCGGCGCACGCTGCTCGAGCCAAGCCGCCGCGATCGTCTCGGCGGTTGCATGCTCGGGTGCACGGGAAAGCGCACTGACCGTCAGCGCGCGTTTGATCCTGGCCAGTTCGGCCAGCGCCGCAGCCCGTGCGAGCATGTCCCAATGCGTATGCGTGGGCAATGCGTTGGCCCGCTCGCCGATAAAGCCGTAGTCGAGCATCGTCCCCAACGCGAAATACACCCCGGCCACATGTTCGAGCGGCTGCGCGACATTCGATGCCACCTCGGCCACGTCGAGCACGGCCGCCGACATTTCGCCGCCGGCTACGCGCGCCGCCAATTCGGCGTTCACCCCCGCCGATTCGAGCGCACCGCGCCGCGCGTCGAGCGCTTCGAGTTCGGCGCGCGGCAACAAAGCCGGCCAACGCGGCGCGAGCCGCGCCGCCGCCTCGCGGCAACGGTCGATCAGCGCGCGCACGCTCACTTCGTCGCGCGCGCTTTGCTCGCGCTGCAATTGCCGCAAGAACCAAAGCGCCGCACGCTCCATGAGCCTCGCCACATCGACGAACATGCGCGCCTGCACGTCATCCGCCACGCGATCGTCGAGTGCGTCGATCTGCAGCCAGATGTCGTCGATATCGAAGACGTCGCGCACTATCATGCAGGCGCGCACGATATCGCCAGCCTTCGCGTCCGTCTCCTCTTGCAGCCGATGCACGAACGCGCAGCCGACACGGTTGATCAGCGCATTCGCGAGATGCGTCGCGAGAATTTCGCGTCTGAGCGGGTGGCGCGCCGCCGCGTCGGCGAAGCGCGTCTGCAGCGGCTTCGGGAAATACTCGCGCAGCATGTCGGCGACGAGCGGGTCTTCGGGCAAATCCGATTCGAGCAATTCGTCGTAGAGCCACATCTTGCTGTAGGCCAGCAACACGGCCCGTTCCGGCGACGTCAATCCGCTCTTGGCCGCTTGCCGTTCGGCGACCTCCTCGTCGTTCGGCAAGAACTCGATCGTCCGGTTCAAGCGGCCGCTGCGTTCGAGCGAGCGCATGAGCCGCACTTCGGCCTCGAACGATTCGCAGCTATAGCGTCCCGCGATGGCGAGCGCCTGCGTCTGTCGATAGTTGTCGCGCAATACGAGCAGCCCGACTTCGTCGGTCATTTCGGCGAGCAAGACATTACGCTGCTTTTCCGTCATCTCGCCATCGGCGACGACAAGCCCGAGCAAGATCTTGATGTTGACTTCGTGATCGGAACAATCGACGCCCGCCGAATTGTCGATTGCGTCCGTGTTGATACGCCCGCCCTTTTGCGCGTACTCGATGCGGCCCAACTGCGTGAGCCCGAGATTGCCGCCCTCGGCCACGACCTTGGCGCGCAGTTGCGCACCGTTCACGCGCACGGCGTCGTTGGCGCGGTCGCCGGCTTGCGCGTGCGTTTCGCGCGTCGCTTTGACGTAAGTGCCGATGCCGCCGTTATAGAGCAAATCGACCGGCGCAAGCAAAATCGCGCGGATCAGCTCGCTCGGTGCGAGTGCGACGGCCGTGATGCCGAGCGCGGCCTGCACGGCGGGCGAAATCGGGATCGCCTTCGCCGTGCGCGGAAACACGCCCCCGCCCGGGGAGATCTTCGTGTGATCGTAATCGGCCCAGCTCGATCGCTCGAGGGCAAACAGCCGCTCGCGCTCGGCAAAGCTCGCCGCCGGATCGGGATCCGGATCGAGGAAGATGTGTCGATGATCGAACGCGGCCACGAGCCGAATATGACGCGAGAGCAACATGCCGTTGCCGAATACGTCGCCCGACATATCGCCGATGCCCACCACGGTGAAGTCCGTCGTCTGCGTATCGACGCCTATTTCGACGAAAATGGCGCTTGACCGATTCCCACGCGCCACGCGCCGTAATGGCCATTTTCTTGTGGTCGTACCCAACCGAGCCGCCCGAGGCGAACGCATCGTCGAGCCAGAAACCGTAATCGCGCGCGATCGCGTTCGCGTAATCGGAAAACGTGGCTGTGCCCTTATCCGCGGCGACGACCAGATACGGATCGTCGCTATCGTGTCGCACGACGTCGGGCGGGCCGACGATCGCACCGCCTTGGCGGTTGTCGGTCACGTCCAACAGGCCGCGCAGGAACGTTTGATAACAGGCGATCCCTTCGCGCATGAACGCTTCGCGATCGCCGCCCACGGGCGGATTCTTGACGACGAAACCGCCTTTCGATCCCACCGGCACGATCACCGTGTTCTTGACCATCTGCGCCTTCATGAGCCCGAGCACTTCCGTGCGGAAATCCTCGCGCCGGTCCGACCAGCGCAAACCGCCGCGCGCCACGCGCCCGCCGCGCAAATGCACGCCTTCCACCCGCGGCGAATACACCCAGATCTCGAACATCGGTTTGGGCTCGGGCAGCCCGGGCACGCGCGAAGGATCGAGCTTGAACGAGAGGTACGGGAGCGGCTCGCCGTTCGCATCGCGACGAAAATAATTCGTGCGGATGGAGGCGTCGATGACGCCGAGAAACTGCCGCAGGATGCGGTCTTCGTCGAGATTCGGCACTTGGTCGAGCGCAGTCTCGATGCCCTTGAGCAACGCCTCGATGCGCTCGGCGCGCGCGGTTCCGAGCGCAGGATCGAAGCGCGTCAGAAACAAATCCACGAGCCCTCGTGCGAGGGCCGGATTGCCCGTCACCGCGCGCTCGATATAGGCATCGCTGAACGTCGACCCAACCTGCCGCAAATACTTCGCATAGGCACGCAGAATCGATACCTCTCGAGCCGCGAGCCCGCCGCGCAACACCAGCCGATTGAAGTCGTCGTTCTCCACTTCACCGGACCATACGCGTGCGAACGCTTCTTCGAACAGCGTCTTCACGCGCTCGATGTCGAATTCGACATCGTCCGTCAACTCGAGGCCGAAGTCCTGCACCCACGCCGGGCTCGAACCGGCCGGCTCGATCAAGTGCGGGCGCTCTTCGTCGACCCGCACGCCCAGATGTTCGAGCATCGGCAAACTGCGCGACAGCGCGATCGACTGTCCCGAGCGATACACCTTGAATCGAAAAGCGCGCGCCGAAGCTTCGATAGGCCGATAGAGATTCATCGATAGCGTATCGTTGCGCTGCGCGGCCTCGATCAGTTCGATGTCGCGCACGGCCGTGCGCGCGGCGTAGTCTTCGCGATATCCGGCCGGAAACGAATCGCCGTAGCGTTGCAGCAGGCGATTGCCTTCTTCCTCGCCGAAGCGCTCGAGCAGTGCGTCGGCAAGATCGTCCTGCCAGCGTCGCGTCGCT
Organism: uncultured beta proteobacterium; assembly: GCA_963838695.1. Lineage (GTDB taxonomy): Bacteria > Pseudomonadota > Gammaproteobacteria > Burkholderiales > Burkholderiaceae > Trinickia. Next base: position 290,328 of record CAWIRZ010000006.1, read on the forward strand.
TGCACCAGGCGCGCTTCGAGTTCTCGCGTATCGACTTCCGGCAACACGCCGGTATTCGTGCGCACGACGATATGGATCCGCGCCAGCGGCGATTCCGACAGCAGCGGCGTAAATTCCACGCTCGTCCCGTTGAACGCGCTGGCCAGCAGCTTCGCAATGCGCTGTCGCAGATCGGTGTTGTACTTCTCCCGCGAGACGAAGATAAGACACGAAACGAAGCGTTCGAAGCGGTCGCGCCGGATGAACATCCGCGTGCGCTGGTGCTCTTGCAAACGCAAGATGCCGAGTGCGATGTCGTAAAGCTCGTCTTCGTTCGCTTGAAACAGTTCGTCGCGCGGATACTGTTCGAGCACGGTCACGAGCGATTTATGCAAATGCCCTTTCGCAAGAAAGCCCGCACGCCGCACGACATTCGCGCATTTGCGGCGCACGATCGGAATATCGTTGATCGACCCCGTGTAGGCTATCGAAGTATACAAACCGAGTATCCGACGTTCCCCCACCAGCTTCCCGTCGGGCCCGAACAGCTTCACGCCGACATAGTCGAGATAGCCGGGCCGATGCACCGTCGCACGCGAATTGGCTTTCGTGAGGAAGATCGGGGCGTCGGCGTCGATGATGGCTGCGGCGGTGCGCGGCAGCGGAGTCAGCTCCGGCGCATCGGGCAGCCGCAACGCTTCGCGCAAAATCCCGGTGCCGGTGTTGTCCACGCCGCGCAGCGCGAAGCCGCTCTCGTGCGGCACGAGCGCGTAATCGCGCAGGCCCAGGAACGTGAAATGATCGGCCACCATCCATTCGAGGAATGCACGGGCCTCGGATGCCTCGTCGCTCGACCCACGCGAGGCGAGTGCCTTGATCGTTTCTTTGGCGACGGCCTGCATCTTCGGCCAATCCTCGACGGCCGCGCGCACGTTGCCCAATACGCGTGCGATATGGGCCCGCACCTCGGCCAATTTGCCCGCCTCGCTACAGCGGTCCACTTCGAAGTGGATGAACGACTCGAGTCGCGAGCGATTCGTCGCATCCGTCTCGCCGCTGCCCGCACCGCCGGGCTCGATCCGCGCTATCGCCCCTTGCGCGTCGCGCCAAACGCGGTAGACGGGGTGGATCGCCGAATGCAGCGTCAACCCAAACCGGTTCACCCCCATCGTCACCGAATCGACGAGGAACGGCATGTCGTCGTTGACGATCTCGATGACGGTGTGATCCGAGTGCCAGCCGTGTTCGTCGAGCACGGGGTTGTAGACACGCAGGGTGGCGGTACCGGACGCGAATCGCTGCGCCGTCTGCCAATGCGCCATCGCCGCACCGTAAAGATCGGCGATGCTGCGGCTTTGCAAGTCTTGCGAATCGACGAGCTCGTAGTAGAAACGTAGAAACGACTCGATCGGCTCGAAAGCCGGCTCCGGCCATCGCCCTCGCGCGTAGTCGACGACGTCCGCGAGCAGATGAGCGACGGCTTCTTCGTTGTTCGATAGCATGGTGCCTCCGCAGGCGGGTGACGATGCTCGACGTTCAAAGGGGCTCGGCCTACTGAGCGAAGCGCGATTATGCGCTTGTCGACGGTACGGCAACAGCCAAGGCATTCCCCACCCACGCCGCGATCGTATCGGCGAGCCATGCCGGGTCGTCGTGCGGCAGGTCATGTCCGGCCCACCCGTGCTCGATCGACGTCGCCCCCCACCGAGCCGCCAACTTGGCGGAGCAAGACGGATGCACGAGGGCATCGGCACGCGATACGAGTAACAGCACCGGGCAACGAGGCGCCGTCGGCGGCCCCTCGAAGCGCGCCGCCGCCGCCAGTTGCCGCAACGCGTTCGCCCGCGTGGGCGGCGCGCTACGGTAGATGGCCGTCCAGGCCGCCAGATCCGCCTCGAGCGCGTTCACGCGACGGCACGTCAAAGCGTGAATCGCCGCCTCGGCGCCGCGCCTCGCGCCCGTCTGCCAGCACCATGCCGCTCGTAGCACCCGCGGCCACGCGCTCGGCCGTAGCCGCTCGAACGGGCCGCTACAGCGGCGCATGCTCGTATTGATCAGCACGAGCCGCTCGACCTCCAGCGGAAAACGCTGCGCCCAATCCATCGCCACCATCGCGCCGAGCGAGAGCGCGACGATGCGATACGGCGGCGCAAGCCCATGCGCCGCGAGCCTCGCCCGAACGAAATCCGTCGTCGCGGCGATGGTCGCCGGCGCGCGCTCGTCCACCCATTGCCCGCTGCCGGGCAGATCCGGACAAACGATCTCACCCGCCAGCCCGCGCGCACGCAAGCAATCGGGAAGCTGCGCCCAGTGTCTCGCCTCCCGCGTGAGCCCACGCAGCAAGAGCCATGCGCTCATCGCCGCGGCCTCCGATACCAATACTCGATCGCCCGGGTCATCAGCAGGTCGCGGCTCGGACCGCGCGGCAACCATCGCTGCGAGCCATAGGCCGCACGTGCGAGAAAATCCAGGAAGGTCGTATGCCGACGCAGCACACGCTCGGTGCGATGCGCTTTGATCGGATTGAACATCCCCTCCCGCCGCAAAATTTGCAGTGGGTTTTTCTTGATCCAAAGCCATGAGCCGAGTTCGAGCGTCAGCGGCAGAAAGATCGACGTGGCACGACATCGGTCGTACGCGTAGTCCCACAGATCGCCGTGCGCGAGGTACTGCATGCTCTGCGGCCCGAAGAGGTAGCCGTGATGCGGATGCGCCTGCTCGAACATCGCCTTGAGCAGGTACATCTCCGGCAAATGGACGATGTGCTTCGTCGATTTGGCATAAGGAAACCAAATGCTGTCGCGAAAGCCGTAGCCCGAATGGCAATCGAGCGCAAAGCTGAGCGGCCGCGACAGCAATTCCTCTTCCACGACGCGCAGCAGCGTCGCGGCCTCGATTTCCATCGGCGCGCCGGTCGCGCCGCGATACCAGGGCAACCAAGAACCGATGCGTTGTCCGCCGGCCAGAAACGGCACGCGCCCTTCCGCGTTTTGCGGTGCGTTGCGCATGAGATCGACGCCGTTCGGATTGGAACGGGTCGTGGCCCACATCCCGCCGGGATTGACGATCGGCATGAAGACGAGCCGAACGGCCTTCAGTTCGTCTTGCAAGAGTTCATCCCATTCGAGGCGGGCGACGAGCGAACGCATGTAATCGAGCAGGAGCCGCGTACCGATCCGCTCGAGCCCGTGAATGCCGGCGAAGAAGCCGATGGCGGGGGCTTGCGGGTCGGGCGAGCCGAGCGTGGCGACGTAGATCGGAAACGCGCTCCCGCGCGCATTCACTTCGCTGACGACCCGCACGGACATACGTCGGCTGCCCGCGTCCAGGACGGCTTTGAGTTCTTCGTATTCGGCGAAGGTGGTCTCGGGCAACGAGGGAAGAACGGCGGACATTGCGTGAGCCCGAGCGTCGATCGAAAGGGACAGGGCCGTCGCGGCGGACGCCCCGTAAGGCTTTCAATATAGGCCGTTTTCCGGGCAGCGGAGAGCGTTGTCCGCACGTAGACGCGGCCGTCGCCGACACCCGCCCCAGCAGGCGCCGGCCCGCATCGAGCCGCATCGAGCCCGAAATGGCTCCATCGTTTTTACTGAAATGGCTCTGAAACTAAGAGCCAAAGCTGGCTATAGTCGCCGTACGGTGTCGGCCGAAGAGGGTGCCGACGCACCCACCAACGATCCGGCAAGACGAGGAGAATACCGTGAACCGTTCCGTGACCAATGCCGATCTGCAGGCCCGCAAGAACGCAGCCACGCCGCGCGGCGTCGGCGTGATGTGCGACTTCTACGCTGCACGGGCCGAGAACGCCGAGCTGTGGGACGTCGAGGGCCGCCGCTTCATCGATTTCGCCGCGGGCATCGCCGTCTTGAACACGGGGCATCGCCATCCGCGCATCGTCGCCGCGATCGCCGAGCAGCTCGAGCGCTTCACGCACACCGCCTATCAAGTAGTGCCGTACGCATCGTACGTGGAACTGGCCGAAAAGATCAATGCCCGCGCACCCGGCGCCCATCCGAAAAAGACTGCCTTCTTTACCACCGGCGCCGAAGCCGTCGAAAACGCGGTGAAGATCGCCCGCGCCGCGACGGGCCGCCCCGGCGTCATCGCCTTCGCCGGCGGCTTCCACGGGCGCACGCTGATGGGGATGGCGCTGACCGGCAAAGTCGCACCGTACAAGATCGGCTTCGGCCCGTTCCCGTCCGATGTCTACCACGCCCCATTCCCGAATCCGTTGCACGGCATTACGACGGCCGACGCACTACACGCCATCGAAACGCTCTTCAAAGCCGACATCGAGCCGGCCCGCGTGGCCGCGATCATCTTCGAGCCGGTGCAAGGCGAAGGGGGCTTCAACGTTGCGCCGCCCGAATTCGTCCGGGGCCTGCGCCGCATCTGCGACGAGCACGGCATCGTCCTTATCGCCGACGAAGTCCAAACCGGCTTCGCCCGCACCGGCAAGCTGTTCGCCATGGAGCACTACGATGTCGTGGCGGATCTCACCACGATGGCGAAGAGCTTGGCCGGCGGCATGCCGCTGTCCGGCGTCGTGGGCCGGGCCGAGTTGATGGACGCCGCGGCGCCGGGCGGCCTCGGCGGCACCTATGCCGGCAATCCGCTCGCGTTGGCCTCGGCGCATGCCGTGCTCGACGTCATCGAAGACGAAAAGCTATGCGAACGCGCCGTCCAGCTCGGCGACACGCTCAAGGCGCGCCTCGAAGCGCTGCGCAGCGAGATTCCCCAGTTGGCCGACGTCCGTGGCCCTGGCGCGATGGTTGCGGCGGAGTTTCTGGAGCCGGGCACCCGCACGCCCGATCAGGCGTTCGTCAAGCGCGTACAGGCACGCGCGCTCGAGCGCGGCTTGCTGCTGCTCGCCTGCGGCACCTACGGCAACGTCATCCGGTTCCTGTTCCCGCTCACGATCGAAACAGCCGTTTTCGACGAAGCGCTCGCGCTCCTCGAAGACGTGCTGAAAGAAAGCGTAGGCGCGATGGCGTAGAGTCATTGCTTTCCGACCTCCCGAGACGCGCCGTTGGAGCTGACATGCAAAACCTGGAATCGATCGATCTGAAAGACCCGTCGCTGCTAAAGACGCAGGCATACATCGCGGGCAGTTGGCAAGACGCCGAAAGCGGCGCCACGTTCGAGATACGGAACCCGGCGACCGGCCGTGTGCTGGCGGCCGTGCCCTTGATGGGCGCAGCCGAAACCCGCCGGGCGATCGAAGCGGCGAACGAAGCCTGGGCGGCTTCGGCGGGCACAGCCGGCAAAAGCACGCGCCGGCATCCTTCGCAAGTGGTACGAATTGATGCTCGCCCACGCCGACGACCTCGCCGCCATCATGACGGCCGAGCAAGGCAAGCCGCTTGCCGAAGCGAAGGGCGAAATCCAATACGCAGCCTCGTTCCTGGAGTGGTTCGGCGAGGAGGCGAAGCGGGCCTACGGCGATACGATTCCGAGCCCGACGGCGGACAAACGGCTAGTCGTCGTCAAGGAACCGATCGGCGTCTGCGCGGCCATCACACCGTGGAACTTCCCGGCTGCCATGATCACGCGCAAGGTCGGCCCGGCATTGGCCGCGGGTTGCCCGATCGTCGTCAAGCCGGCGGAAGCCACGCCGCTCTCGGCACTCGCGCTAGCCGTGCTGGCCGAACGCGCGGGCGTGCCGGCCGGCGTGTTTAGCGTCGTCACGGGCGAGCCGAAAGCCATCGGCGCCGAAATGACGAGCAACGCGCTCGTGCGCAAGCTGTCGTTTACCGGCTCGACCGGCGTCGGCCGGCTGTTGATGTCGCAATGCGCCCCGACGGTCAAGAAGCTCTCGCTCGAACTCGGCGGCAATGCGCCGTTCATCGTGTTCGACGATGCGGATCTCGACGCGGCCGTGGCCGGCGCAATCGCTTCCAAATACCGTAACAGCGGCCAGACCTGCGTCTGCGCGAACCGCCTCTACGTTCACGAAAAAGTCTACGACGCGTTCGCCGCGAAGCTGCGCGCGGCCGTCGAGCAACAATTGAAGGTGGGCCGCGGCACCGAGCCCGGTGTGACGCTGGGCCCGCTCATCAACGAAGCAGCGCTGCTGAAAGTCGAGACGCATATTGCCGATGCCCTGTCGAAAGGGGCGCACATCGCGACGGGCGGCAAGCGCCACGCGCTCGGCCATAACTTCTTCGAACCGACCATTCTGACCGGTGTCACGTCGGCCATGCTGATCGCCAAGGAAGAGACGTTCGGCCCGGTCGCGCCGCTCTTCAAGTTCTCGAGCGACGATGAAGCGGTGCGCTTGGCCAACGATACCGAGTTCGGTCTGGCCGCCTACTTCTACAGTCGCGACATCGGCCGCGTCTGGCGCGTGGCCGAAGCGCTCGAGTACGGGATGGTCGGCATCAACACCGGCATTATCTCGAACGAGGTCGCACCGTTCGGCGGTGTCAAGCAATCGGGCCTCGGTCGCGAAGGGTCGCACTATGGCATCGACGAATACCTCGTCGTCAAGTACCTGTGCATGGGGATTTAGGCTAAATCGCGATTTAACACGTTGATTTATTGCGAATTCCGAAATGATGGCGATCGCGGCGTGCCGCTCGGCAAATCATTCGGAGACAAGCAACGCAATGCCACACGCCCGATTGAAAGCGCATTACACGCTTTTCGAGTTGTTGCATTTCGCCGTCATCCGGTGTTTTACTAGCAGCGCCGTTATTTTGACGCGGTATGCTGTGCGCCGCGCTGCCGGCCAACGGCAGCCTGGGAAAACTACCGGCCGCCTGCCGCGCGCGGCGGTACCTCGGAGCGGCGGCTGCCGCATCGAGGTCGATCGAACCACTCGAGGAGTCAACGTGAAAAAATTGTTAGCCGCCGTGACCATCGCCACGCTCGCCGCATCGGCAGGCGTAGCGCAAGCAAAAGACTGGAAGCAAATCAAGATCGGTGTCGACGCGAGCTACGCCCCCTTCGAATCGAAAGCCGCGGACGGCAAGCTCGTCGGCTTCGACATCGACCTCGGCAACGAAATCTGCAAACGCGTGCATGCGAAATGCGTTTGGGTCGAAAACGACTTCGACGGCATGATCCCCGGTTTGAAGGCCAAGAAGTTCGACGGCGTGCTGTCGTCGATGACGATCACGCCTGAGCGCGAAAAGCAGATCGCCTTCTCCAAGCCGCTGTTCGAAACGCCGACGGCGCTCGTGGCGAAGAAGGGCTCGGGCCTGCAGCCGACGGCTGATTCGCTCAAGGGCAAAACGGTTGGCGTCGAGCAAGGCACGATCCAAGAAACCTACGCCAAGACGAATTGGGAGCCGAAGGGCGTGAAGGTCGTGCCCTACCAGAACCAAGACCAGGTGTATCAAGATCTGATTTCGGGCCGGCTCGACGCAGCCTTGCAAGACAAGGTGCAAGCCGACCTCGGCTTCCTGAAGCAACCGCGCGGCGCTCAATTCGCGCAAGCCGGCGAGTCGATCCCGAGCGGCGCGGCCGCCATGGGGCTGCGCCAGGAAGACAAGGATCTGAAGGCCAAGGTCGACGCGGCCATCGACGGCATGATGAAGGACGGCACCTACAAGAAGCTCGAAAGCAAGTACTTCGACTTCGACGTCGCCCCGAAGGGTTGATCGTCAGCCGGGCACCCGCGCCCGGCCGTTCGAACAAGAGGCTCCGCGTCGAACCGGAGCCTTTTTATATTGGGCGTCGCCCGGCGCGTGGAACGCGAAGTGCGGCCGACGTACAATCGAACACCCTTCCCCGTTGCGCGGCGCGCAGGATAGGCGCTGACAATCGCTATGCAAAAGAAGATCCATCCGCTTATTTCCCCTTCGCTCGGCACCGAGCGCGCATTGACGAGCTTTCATTACGGCCCGACGGGCGGCAAGAAGGTGTACGTGCAATCGTCGCTGCACGCCGACGAGCTGCCGGGAATGCTCGTGGCCTGGGAGCTGCGCCGCAAGCTGGCCGCGTTGGAAGCCGCGGGCAAGCTGCGCGTGGAGGTGGTGGTGGTCCCGGTGCCGAACCCGATCGGGCTCGGCCAGCACGTGCTCGGGCAAATGATCGGCCGCTTCGAAACAAACACGGCGACGAACTTCAACCGCAATTTCTACGACCTCGCCGGGCTCGTGATGCCGAGCATCGAATCGCGCTTGACAGACGACGCCGATGCCAACGTACGCGCCGTGCGCGCCGCGATGCGCGAAGCGCTCAGTGTCCAGGCCCCGCGGACGGAACTCGAATCGCAGCGCCTCGCGCTGCAGCGCCTGTCGTACGACGCCGACATCGTGCTCGATCTGCATTGCGATTTCGAAGGCGCGATGCACCTATACACGAATCCCGAGCTGTGGGGCGAGGTCGAACCTCTGGCCCGCTACCTCGACGCCAAGGCATCGCTTCTTGCGCTCAATTCGATCGGCAATCCGTTCGACGAAATCCATAGCTTTTGCTGGTCGGAGCTGCGCACGCGCTTCGGCAGCCGGTTCCCGATTCCGAACGGTTCGATCTCGGTGACGGTCGAACTGCGCGGCCAAGCCGACGTATCGTATGCGCACGCGGAACACGACTCGCAAGCCATCGTCGAATACCTGACGCGGCGCGGGCTCATCGACGGCACACCGGCGCATCTGCCCCCACTTGCCTTTCCAGCTACGCCGCTCGCCGGCACCGAACCGCTTGTGTCACCGATCTCCGGTATCCTCGTATTTCGCACGCCGGTCGGCATTTGGATCGAAAAAGGCCAGGAAGTCGCCGACATCATCGATCCGCAAGCCGATCGAGTCGAAACGCTCAGGGCCGGTACCGCGGGCGTGTTATATGCGCGTCATCGCACACGCTTTGCCACCGCCGGCATGGAAGTGGCTCGCATCGCCGGTGCAGCGGCCTATCGCAGCGGTTCCCTGCTGTCCGCCTAAGCCGGCGTAGCGCACCGCGCCTCTGGTGGCGCCGCCCCGGCGGCGTTCGGGGGCGTTCGCGTGCGTCGCGCTCGCGGGCTGCGCTGACGATGAACCCCGGCTCGCCGGGACGCTGCCCGATGCGCGGGCGGCTCGACAACATGGCGTCTACCGCAACCGCGCCGCCCCTATGGCGGGATTAGGCAGTTTCTATCGGTTAGATAGAAACTATCGAATTGCGTGTATCATGAGTTTTCTTCAATATAGAGTCCGTCAAACGGCAAACGCAGCACCCACCCTCTCCTCAAGGAAACTTTATGTCGCTTATCAACACCCAAGTCCAACCGTTCAAGGCACAAGCTTTCCACAACGGCAAGTTCGTCGAAGTGACGGAACAGTCGCTCCTGGGCAAGTGGTCGGTCGTGATCTTCATGCCGGCTGCGTTCACGTTCAACTGCCCGACCGAAGTGGAAGACGCAGCGGAAAACTACGCCGAATTCCAAAAGGCCGGCGCGGAAGTCTACATCGTCACGACCGATACGCACTTCTCGCACAAGGTGTGGCATGAAACGTCGGAAGCCGTGGGCAAGGCGAAGTTCCCGCTCGTGGGCGACCCGACGCACCAACTGACCAACGCCTTCGGCGTGCATATCCCGGAAGAAGGTCTGGCGCTGCGCGGCACCTTCATCATCAACCCGGAAGGCACGATCAAGACGATGGAAGTGCATGACAACGCGATCGCTCGCGACGTCTCGGAAACGCTGCGCAAGCTGAAGGCTGCCCAATTCGTGGCCGCCAATCCTGGCCAAGTGTGCCCGGCCAAGTGGAAGGAAGGCGCGAAGACGCTGACGCCGTCGCTGGACCTCGTCGGCAAGATCTAAGCAGCCGTCATCGGCGTCAATCGAAATACGAATTGATGCATTGACGCACCGGCCGGGCCCTCCCCGGCCGGTATCGAAGTAGCCAGTTCGTAATCTCACAAGCATCGAGGAACACCATGTTGGACGACAGCCTCAAGGGCCAATTGCAAGCCTACTTGGAACGCGTGAACCAGCCGTTCGAACTCGTGGCATCGCTCGACGAGCAACCCAGCTCTCGCGAAGTCGAAGAACTGCTGAACACTATCGCCGGCCTGTCGGACAAAATCACGGTGCGCACCGACGGCAACGACGCGCGCAAGCCGTCGTTCAGCCTGAACCCGGTGGGCGGCGGACAAAGCCTGCGCTTTGCGGCCATCCCGCTCGGTCACGAATTCACCTCGCTCGTACTCGCCCTGCTCTGGACCGGCGGCCACCCGCCCAAGGTCGAGCCGGAGCTGATCGAGCAAATCAAGGCGCTCGATGGCGACTACCGCTTCGAGGTCTATATGTCGCTGTCGTGCCATAACTGCCCGGACGTCGTGCAGGCGCTTAGCTTGATGGCCGTGCTCAACCCGCGCGTCAAGACCGTCGTGGTGGACGGTGCGCTGTTCCAAAACGAAGTGGAAGAGCGGCAGATCATGGCTGTGCCGAGCGTCTACCTGAACGGCGAAATGTTCGGCGCGGGCCGCATGGATCTGGCCGAGATCGTCGCCAAGCTCGACACCGGTTCGGCGGAGCGCGAGGCAGCCAAGCTCGACGCGAAGAACGCTTTCGACGTGCTGATCGTGGGCGGCGGGCCGGCAGCATCGGCGGCAGCCGTCTATGCGGCGCGCAAGGGTATCGACACGGGTATCGCCGTCGAACGGATGGGCGGCCAAGTCAACGACACGCTGTCGATCGAGAACTACATCTCGGTGCTCGAAACCGACGGGCCGAAGTTCTCGGCGGCGCTCGAGGCGCAAGTGCGCCACTACGGTGTCGACATCATGTCGCAACAGCGCGCCGTCGCATTGATTCCGGCGACGCAGCCGGGCGGCCTCGTGAGCGTGCGGATGGAGAACGGCGGCGTACTGAAGAGCCGCAGCGTCATCGTCTCGACGGGCGCGCGCTGGCGCAACGTGAACGTGCCGGGCGAGCAGGAGTACAAGAACAAGGGCGTGGCCTACTGCCCGCACTGCGACGGCCCGCTTTTCAAGGGCAAGCACGTGGCCGTGATCGGCGGGGGCAACTCGGGCGTCGAAGCGGCGATCGACCTGGCCGGTGTCGTGGCACATGTCACGCTGATCGAGTTCAACGATCAGCTCAAGGCCGACGCGGTGCTGGTGGCCAAGCTCGGCAGCTTGCCCAATGTGACCGTGCACGTGAACGCGCAAACGACCGAAATCACCGGCGACGGCAGCAAGGTGAACGGCCTGCGCTACAAGGATCGCGTGAGCGGTGCGGAGCACACGGTCGCACTCGAAGGGGTGTTCGTTCAGATCGGCCTCGTGCCGAACACCGAATGGCTCAAGGGCACGGTGGAATTGAGCCGGTTTGGCGAAATCGTCGTCGATGCCAAGGGGCAGACGAATCTGCCTGGCGTGTTCGCGGCCGGCGACTGCACGACCGTTCCGTTCAAGCAGATCGTGATCGCCGCGGGCGACGGGGCGAAGGCGGCACTGAGCGCATTCGACTACCTGATCCGCACGCCCGAGGTGGATGAGACGGCGCTGAGCTTGAGCGCGGTCGAAGCGTAAGTGGCGTTTCCGGCCTGAGCAACCCGAGCCGCGCGACTCCCTTGAGCGGCTTGAGTGGCCTGTGTGCCTGAGTGACTGAGCGGCCCGTCGGCGTCAAGCCGGACGGGCACGCTGCGACTGGGCGAACTGCTGGGCCACGGTTATCGATTTTCGAAGCCCCTGAGCCCCAGCCTGAGCCTCCTGCTCGCGCGATCGGCCAATGCGTGGCCCGACTTCATTCGACGTTATCGGTGACGTCGGTCATTCGGATCATATGCGGGCGCACCGTCTCCCTGTCGCTTTCTCCTTCCCCCTCGCCCTCGGCCGGCTGCGGATGAATGAGCGCCTCCAGCCTCGCTTTCGTCGCCATGAACTCGCGCGTCGTCAGTTGCGCCGCGTCTCGCGGCCGCGGCACCGGTACTTCGATCAATTCCTGCACTTCGCCCGGATTGGCCTTCAACACGAGGATGCGGTCCGCCAGCAAAATCGCTTCGTCGAGGTCGTGCGTGATGAACAAAATCGTCACGTCGATGTTGCGCCAGATATCGATCAGGTGCGCCTGCATCTTCGCGCGCGTCTGCGCATCGAGCGCACCGAACGGTTCGTCCATCAGCAAGATGCGCGGGCGGTTCGCGAGCGAGCGGGCAATCGCCACGCGCTGCTTCATGCCGCCCGACAACTGATGGGGATAGACGTTGGCGAACGGCGTGAGCCCCACGAGATCGAGCCATTGAAGCGCCTCGCGCTCGGCTGCGCCGGTACTGCTGCCGTTCATCTTGAGGCCGAACATGACGTTCTTTTTCACGGTCAGCCACGGAAACAACGTGTAGCCCTGAAAGACCATGCCGCGATCCGCGCCGGGTCCCCGCACGGGCTTTCCGTCCAGCAGCACCTCGCCGCTCGTATGCGACTCGAGCCCCGCGAGAATGCGGATGAGCGTGGACTTGCCGCAGCCCGAAGGCCCGATCACACAGACGAATTCGCGCCGGTGGGTGCGAAAGCTGACGTCGTTCAGGGCCACGACTTCGCCGTGCGCCGAGCGATATCGCTTTCCCACGTGCTGCACGTCGAGCACCACCTCGCGTGCCTTGAGGCGCGCGAAGCGTTCGCGCACCGCTTCGGACTGGATCAGATAGTCGGGAACGGGGCGAGGGTTGCCCATCGTGGCCTCTTCGGTAACCGCGAGAAAATTCATTGACGTATGCCGTCACGCCTTCAGCGTGCGGTCCCAAGGAAAGAGTTTGCGGGCGAGCAGCGCGAGCACGATGTCGGTGCCGAGACCGATGATCCCGATCATCAGAATCGCTGCGTAAACATTGTCGAAATGCTCGTATCGCGCTTGCTGAACGATGTACCACGTGATGCCCGAACTCGTGCCGACGAGTTCGGCGACGATCAGGTAGGTCCATGCCCAGCCGAGCAAAATGCGCTGGTCGCGGAAGAGGTCGGGCAGCACACCCGGAATGACGACGTGCGCGATCAATTTCAGCTTCTTCGTGCCTAAGGTCATCGCGGCCTCGAACAGGCCATACTCGAGCTTGCGCGTGGTATTCGCGATGATCAACACCTGTTGGAACACCGTGCCGATGACGATGATCGCAATCTTCGGCGCATCGTAAATGCCGAGCACCGCCACCATGAGGGCGCCGAACGCCGGCGCGGGCAGATAGCGGAAGAATTCGAAGAACGGCTCCTGCAGGCGCGCAACCGCACTGAACGTCCCCCCGACGATGCCGAGCGGCACGCCGATCGCCGATGAAATCAAAAATCCCCAGACAATGATTCGGATGCTGTGCCAGAGGCTTTCATGCAGCCAGACGCCGTCCCGCGAGGCAGGCGGTGTTGTGAAGGCGGTATAAAAGGCCCGCATCACCTGATGCGGCGCAGGCAGATACACGGGGTTCGCCCGAACGCCCTGCGGCAACGCCGCATGCGCCGTTCGCGCGTGCTGCCATTCGTCATCGAAAATAGCCTTGTCGACCTGCATGCCGACCTGGAAGTAATCGACGCTGCCGGCGTTCGTGATCTTCATCTGCGGATGCCAGATGAACGGCACATAGCTAATCAGCGCCCAAAGAACGAGCGGCAGCAAAAAAGACGCTATACCGAGCGACCATTTGGCACGCGTCGAGAGCTCGCGCCGCACGGCGAACCAGTCGGTGAGGGGGGGTGTCGTCGACATCAAGAAACTCCGTTTTCGCGTAGCCGGTGGTGGGCGCCGCTCGCACGGTAGGCTCGCCAGCCGCCGAAGCGCGTAATATCTTTGTGCGCGCCGTCAAGCGCGGCGCTTTCGCACAAGAAGCCCTGCACGCGGGTGCCGTCGGCGAGCGATAACGTCCCGATGCCGAGCGGCGCATCGATGCCCGCCACGAAACTGCCGTATGCCGCCACCGGGATCTCCCATACTTCGACCTCGATCGCTTCGCCTTGCTCTAGCACGCGGACGAGGCCGGGCTTTTCGATGCCGCCCGTCGCGGCGGGATCGAGCGCGTACAGCCGATAAGCTGGCGCCGTGGTGGCCGCCGCGACCAAGCGCGCCCCGCGTTGCGTCAGTTGCCCATTCAACGGCTCTCCGCTCAAATGAGCGCCGACGACAGCCACGCGCACCATGCCCGAGTTCGGTGCCGTCGACCGTACCTCGAGGGCGGACGCGGCCGCATCGGTGTCACCGGCCCATGCTTGCGCGAAATCGAGCAACTTGGCGTCTTCGTGCGCGCGGCCGATGAACGTGATCCCGAACGGCAATCCCTCATGGCGGCCCGGCGCGCACCGGCCGGCGGGCACGGCGATCGCCGACAGATCGAGCAGATTGACGAAATTCGTGTACTGCCCGAAGCGCGCGTTGACGCCGATCGGATCGGCTTCGAGTTCGTCGATGGTCGCCGTCGTCGCCGACGTGGGCGTCACGATCGCGTCGACACCGTCCCACACGCGCTCGGCCTCGACGCGCAGCGAAGCAAGCCGATCGAACGCGGCGAACGCATCGGCTGCCGAAAAGCGCGCCCCGCCGCCGACGATGGTGCGCACCGTCGCATGGACGGCCTCGGGAGACCGCTCGAAAAACTCGCGTAAGGCCGCGAGCCGCTCGGCCACCCACGGGCCTTCGTACAGCAAGCGGGCGACCGCAAAGTAGGCGGAGAAGTCGATTTCGACGACATCGGCGCCGGCCGTGCGCAAGCGCTGCAACGCCGCCTCGTATGCCGCGCGATAAGACGTGTCGCCGAAAAATTCCAACTGATCGGCACGCGGCGTGCCGAAGCGCACGCCGTCGAGCGCGCAAGCCGCCGCGCTCGCACGCGTGCCTCCCGCCAGCAACGGCTGCCACTCCCGAGCATACGGATCGCCCAACGTCACGCCGCGCGCCGCGTCGAACACGATGCGCGCATCGGCCGCGCAATGCGTAAAGATCGATACGCAATCGAGCGAGCGGCACGCCGGCACTACGCCTAGCGTACTCAGCACGCCCTTCGTCGGCTTCAACCCCACGAGCCCATGGAACGCAGCCGGAACGCGCCCTGAACCCGCCGTATCGGTCCCGAGAGAAAACGCCGCTACGCCGAGCGCGACCGCCACGGCCGACCCCGAACTCGAGCCCCCCGATGCGTAGCGCGGATCGTGCGCGTTGCGGCATGCGCCGTACGGCGAGCGCTGCCCCGACAATCCCGTCGCGAACTGATCGAGGTTCGTCTTGCCGATGGGGATCGCGCCCGCCGCGATGAGCCGCTCGACAACAGGCGCGCTGCGCGACGGCGTATACGCATAGCCGGGACAGCCCGCGGTGGTCGGCACGCCCGCCAGATCGATGTTGTCCTTGATCGCAAACGGCACACCGAAGAGCGGCAGCGTATCGATGTCGCGGCCCGCGAGGGCATCGGCATAGCGCATCATTTCGTCGCGCGTCAACGGACGAATCCACGCATGGTGAGGATCGCCCGCGTCGAAATGGGCGGCGATCGACTCGACGAGCGCGTACGGCGTCAATTCGCCAGCCGCATATTGCGCGCGCAGTGCCGCGATCGAGCGGACGTTCGGCGTCGTACCGCCTACACGTTCGTTCATACTGCCTCCTCGGCCGCGCCGGCACGCATAACCATCAAGCGCTGACCGGCCGAGACGGCCGCTCCGGGCGCGCATTCGATCGATTCGATCACACCGTCCTCCGTTGCCACGACCGACACCTCCATCTTCATCGATTCGAGAATCGCCAACACTTGGCCCTCCTCTACCCGCTCGCCCGCTTGTACGAGCACTTTCCAAACGCTGCCCGACACCTCCGCGGCGATACCGCGCTGGTCGCTACCTAGCGCTTGCGCAGCCAACGCCGCATTCGCGTCGGCAGCCCCGGCTTCCCCCACATACTCGGCGTGACCCGCCACACGCCACCGCTCGCGCTCCGCGTCGAAGGCGGCTTGCTGCATCGACTTGAATGCGCCGATCGATTGCGCTTCGTCACGCAAGAAGCGGTTGTACTCGCCTAGATCGAATACCGATTCCTCGATCTTCAAGGACGCACGGCCCGCGATGAAATCGCGCCGCAGCGTATGCAGTTCGTCCTCGTCCACCTCGTAGAAACGAATCACATCGAAAAAGCGCAACAGCCATGGCTTGCCCGCTTCGAACTCGCGCGTCGTACGATACCGATTCCACATTTGCACCGTGCGACCGACAAACTGATAACCCCCTGGGCCCTCCATGCCGTAGACGCACAAATACGCCCCGCCGATACCAACCGCGTTTTCCGGCGTCCAAGTGCGTGCGGGGTTGTACTTCGTCGTGACCAGGCGGTGACGCGGGTCGATCGGCGTGGCCACCGGCGCGCCGAGATAGACGTCGCCGAGCCCCATCACCAAATATCGCGCGTCGAACAAGATGCGCTTGACGTCGTCGATGCTATCGAGCCCGTTGATGCGGCGAATGAACTCGATGTTGCTCGGGCACCACGGCGCATCGGGCCGCACCGATTGCATATAGCGTTCGATCGCCACGCGCGTCGACGGATCGTCCCACGACAGCGGCAAATGCACGATCCGATTCGGCACCTTCATCTCGGCCACATCGGGCAATTCGCGCTCGGCCGTTCGAAGATGGTCGAGCAGCGCGGGCAGCGGCAGTTGCCGCGGGTCGAACTGCACTTGCAACGAGCGGATGCCCGGCGTGAGTTCGAGCATGCCCGGCACGGGGTGCGCCCGCAGCCAACACATCAACGCATGCACGCGAAACCGCAAGTTCAAATCGAGCGCCAGCGGACCGTATTCGATCAGAACGTTGCGGTCCCCCGAACGACGGTAGACCACGCCAATCCCACTGCCCGCCGACGGATCGCGGTACAGCACGCAATCGTCGTGCAGGTCGCCGCGCAGTTCGCCGCTAGCGGTTGCGGTTGCCGTTGCCGTTGCGAACGAAGACGAATGCGCTGGGCTCGTTTCGTCGGCACGGCGAAACGACTCCGATGCCCCGGCGCGCACGAACTGCACGGTGTCGCCGGGGCGGAGTTGCCCGAGCTTCCACCACTCCTCGCGCACCACCGTCACCGGGCAGACGAACCCGCCTAGGCTCGGTCCATCGGGGCCGAGGATCACCGGCATATCACCGGTGAAATCGACCGCACCGATCGCGTAAGCGTTGTCGTGGATGTTCGACGGATGCAGACCCGCTTCGCCGCCGTCGGCGCGCGCCCACTTCGGCTTCGGTCCGATCAGACGCACGCCCGTCCGGCTCGAGTTGTAATGGACGGTCCAGCGCGTGTCGTACAACATCGCGATGTCGTCGCGCGTGAAGAAGTCGGGGGCGCCGTGCGGCCCGTCGAGCACGCCGAGTGCCCAAGCATGCGTCAGCTCGGGACGCTCGGCTTCATCCAGCGTCGCACCGGCGCCACCGCGGCCCGCGTCCTCGCTGAGATGCAACACATCCCCCTTGCGCAGCGCTCGGCCCGCGTGGCCGCCGAATTGACCCAGCGTAAACGTGGCTTTGCTACCAAGGTAGTCCGGCACCTGCAGCCCGCCCTTCACGGCCAGATAGGCGCGAACACCGGGGCCCGACACACCGCCCAGCTTCAATACGGCGCCGGGCGCTGCGCGCAGCACTTGCCAATTGGGCACGGCCACGTTGTCCAACGCGGCCGCAAACGCCGCGCCGCCAAGGACGAACAGCGTCTCGACATTGAACCGCAACGTGGGGCCCACCATCGTGCACTCGAGCCCGGCCGCATCGTCCCGGTTGCCGAGCATCGCATTGGCGAGGGCGAGCGAACGCTCGTCCATCGGGCCCGACGGCGGCACACCGACATCCCAATAGCCGATGCGGCCCGGCGACTGTTGCACCGTCGTCTGCACGCCGCCGTCGATGATGTCGATCGTATGCGGAGCAAAGGCGAAACGCGAGAGCAATGCGGTGGTTTGTTCGCCGCGTACGAAGGTGTCGCAACCGGCAATCGCACGCAGGTAGTCGAGGTTCGTCTCGATTCCGTACAACTGCGTGTCGGCCAGGGCGGCGCGCAATGCGGCGAGTGCTTGCGCACGCGTCTCGCCGCTCACGATGAGCTTCGCGAGCAAAGGATCGTAGTAGGCGCTGACCTCGGTACCGGCTTCGACCCACGTTTCCACGCGCGCGGACGCGGGAAACGCCACATGCGTCAACACACCCGCGCTCGGTTGAAATTGTTTGTTCGGATCTTCGGCGTAAAGTCGAACCTGAATGCTCGCGCCGCGAGGCTGAACCCAAAGCGAGCTAAGCGGCGGCAGATCGCCTTCGGCTTGAAGCACCATCCATTCGACGAGATCCACGCCCGTCACTTCCTCGGTCACGCAATGCTCCACCTGCAGCCGCGTATTGACCTCGAGGAAATAGAAGGCGCGCGTCGTTACATCGAAGACGAACTCGACCGTTCCGGCCGACGCATATTCCACCGCGCGCGCGAGGCGCACCGCGCTTGCGTGCAACGCTTGACGCTCGGCATCGGTCAAATTCGGCGCCGGCGTTTCTTCGATCACCTTTTGATTGCGGCGCTGCACCGAGCAGTCACGCTCGCCCAAGGCGATCACTTCCCCGCGGCCATCGCCGAAAATCTGCACCTCCAGATGCCGGGCGTGCTCGACGAATTTCTCGAGGTAGACGCCCGCGTGAGCGAAGTTCGCGCTGCCTAGACGTACGACTTTGTCGAAGGCCGCCGCGAGCTGCGCCGCATCCTTGCAGAGCGCCATCCCGATCCCGCCGCCGCCCGCCGTGCTTTTGAGCATCACCGGGTAACCGATTGCCTCCGCTTGCACGAGTGCCGTCTCGACATCTGCCAACAAATCCGTTCCGGGCAACAGCGCGATACCATACCGGCTCGCCAATTCACGGGCCGTGTGCTTGAGACCGAAGGCCCGCATGTGCGCGCCGCGAGGACCGATGAAGCGCAACCCGGCCGCTTCGCAGGCATCGGCGAAATCGGGGTTCTCCGACAAAAAACCATACCCGGGATGCACCGCTTGCGCGCCGGTGGAGCGCGCGCAAGCGAGGATCGCGGCTACGTCGAGGTAACTATGAATCGCGGGAGCCGCGCCTACGCAGACCGCTTCGTCCGCCAGCGCGACATGCAGCGCATCGCGATCGGCCTCCGAATAGATCGCGACCGAAGCGATACCGAGCCGCTTCAACGTGCGAATGACTCGGCAAGCAATCTCGCCGCGATTCGCTACGAGTACCTTCGAAAATCTCATTGCGCCTCCCAAATCGCCAAGCGCACGGGCGTCGGGTTATAGCCGTTGCACGGGTTGTTGAGTTGCGGGCAATTGGAGATCAATACGGTGACATCCATCTCGGCGCGCATTTCCACATACTTGCCCGGCGCGGAGATGCCATCTTCGAAAGTGAGGCGGCCGAGCGGCGTGACCGGAACGTTCATGAAGAAGTTCACGTTGCCGACGATGTCGCGCTTGGCCATCAGCGCACCCGCGCCGCAGGTGCAATGTGAGATCGCCCTCAGAAAACTGTCGCGGCAGTTGTGCATGTGGCGCTTCTCGAGCGCATAGCGCACGGTGTTGCTCTCGGCCGCGCATGCGCCCCCGAGCGTGTCATGACGGCCGCAGGTATCCGCGACGATCGTCATCATCGGATTGCCCAAGTTCGACAGCAAGACGCTGCCCGCCGTCAGATAGACATTGCGCTGCTCGCGTATCGTGTCTTGGGCGCTGTAGCGCTCGGCCGGGTCGCCGGTTCGATAAAAGAGCGTATCGACTGCTTGGTTGCCTTCGAGGTCGAGGATCCGGAATATCTGCCCGCGCTTGACCTCGTGCATCCACGGATCGCCCGCATCGAGCGTGAAGTCGTAAATGGCGCGCTGCATGTCGAGCGTGCTTTCAATGATCGGCATGGTGCGTTCCTCAGGCGAACAAACGGTCGGTATTGACGAAGCCGCGCTCGTTTTCCGGGCACGCGCGGCGGCACGGATCGTCGGCGGGCGCGGCACCGTCGCCGGGATACGCGCGGTAGGCGATCAGCTTCACGCTTTTCGGCGCATACGCCGGGTTCGGGTCCAATGGATGCGGCGCGGTGGAGAACGCCGCGAGCGTATTCATTTCGAAACGCAGATCGAACGCGCTGCCGGCCCGCGAGTGCCCCGTCGTGAAATCGAGCGAGCCATCCTCGCCAAGCGCCACTTTGCTGAAGAAGTTAACGTTAGCCGCGAGATCGCGCGCCGACAGGCCATGCTTCGCGAGTTCGAGCACGAGGCTATCGCGGCCGTTGCGGATCATGTCGTTACGTTCGGCTTGATACGACGATTTGCCATACTTGCGCTCGAAGCATCTGGCATCGCCCAGCCCGCCCAACGCGTCGTGCCAGCCGAGCATATCGCCTGTGATCGATGCGATCACGCGCCCCATGTCCGTGTACAGAACGTGCCCGCGAGTCAGATGCGCCGTGTGTTGCGCTTTGAGCGTGTCCGCCATGTTATAGCGCTCGAGCGGATCTTCTTGACGATGGAACACGGCGGACAAATTCGCACCGCCCTCCAAATCGACGATGCGAAGTGCAAGGCCGCGGCGCAAGAAGCCCGACCAGTGCGAGCCGGCGGGAAGGACGGCTTCCCACGCGATCGGTGGAAGCACACTGAGCGGTGGATTGGGTTCGGCGTGCGGGTTTGACGGCATGACGGCTCCTCGGATCGATGGATAAAAGGCATGAGAGGGCGACTGAACGACATCGCGACCTCCCGGGCTTTTATCCCTCCGTGGAGCCTCGCCGTTTCCTCGATGAGAAGGATCGACGGCCAGACCGGATTGCTCTCGGACCAGCCATCGCGCGATGTAGCACACCGCGCGACCGGAACCCTAGCGACCCTGAAGATGATGCAAACTGCCTCGCACCTCTCGCGGGGCGTTAAAGCGAGGACCGTGCCAGTCCGTCGTATACGCCTCGCACCCGCCGCGGGCGGGGGTTCGCGAAGCGTGCGTGCGACGCGGCGGCGAGGCGGCGCCCAACGCATGGGCCACGACGCACCACGGGCAGACCGAACGCACCGCCTCGGGGCGGCGCACCAAGCAGATGCCCGGCGCGCGCCGGCGGATGTTGCGCTATCGAATACCGCGTATCGTCGGGCGCCCGTGTGGGCTCGAGGCGATGTCGTGGCCCATTGCGGCTGCTCGAAACATCGCTTGGCATACTTCTCGCTCTACTGGCCGCCGAGGGGTGCGGAGAAGCCGCATCTTAGGGATGCTAGGGTTCCGGTTCGCGAGAACGACTGGTCCGAGAGCAGCCCGGCACTCGCCGGAGCGATCGCAAGACGCGCCGAGGGGTGCTACACGGCGGGACAAAAGCCCGGGAGATCGGTGATGGCGGCGACCATCGTGCCTCTCCTTGACCGGCGTTCCCCGTGCATTCGCAGGAACCGGTCATGCCATTGAATCGCGCTGCGCGATTCACTCGACAAGCGCATCACCCGGTCTCCTGGAGAAAACGATGACCCGTATCGCGTCCCTGTTCAACCGCCTGTTATCCCCCGCTTCCGTGCGCGCGCCGCTGTGCGCGGCGGCACTCGCGGGCGCCCTGGCCGCCGCCCCGGCCGCTCATGCGGCCGCCCCGCTTAAGATCGGCTACAGCGACTGGCCGGGCTGGGTTGCATTCCAGATTGCGCTCGACAAAGGTTGGTTCAAAGAAGCGGGCGTGGCCGTCGACTTCGAATGGTTCGATTACTCGGCCTCGCTCGACGCTTTCTCGGCGGGCAAACTCGACGCGGTGGCCGCGACGAATGGCGATGCGCTCGTCACCGGGGCCTCGGGTGCGAAGAACGTCATGATTCTCTTGACCGACTATTCGGCGGGTAACGACATGATCGTCGCAAAGCCCCCGCTGCGCACGGTGGAAGGATTGAAGGGCAAAAAGGTGGGCGTGGAGATGGGCCTCGTCGACCATCTCTTGCTCGAAACCGCGCTGCAAAAGCACGGCATGAAGGATTCCGATATCACGCTCGTCAATGCGAAGACGAACGAATTGCCGCAGGTACTCGGTTCCTCGAGCGACATCGCCGCCGTCGCCGCTTGGCAACCGAATGCGGGCGAAGCGCTGAAACGCTCGCCCGGCTCGCGCGCGATTTTCACATCGGCGGATGCGCCGGGATTGATCTACGACGCCATTACGGTCTCGCCGGCGAGCCTTGCCGCGCGCAAGTCCGACTGGGAGAAGGTGGTCAAGGTGTGGTATCGCTGCGTGGCCTATATCAACGACCCGAAGACACAGCCCGACGCAGTCAAGATCATGTCGGCACGCGTGGGCCTTTCTCCGCAACAATACTTGCCGTTGCTCAAAGGTACGCATCTGCTCGATGCCGCGGCCGAGAAACAAACGTTCCGCAAAGGCGACGGGTTAGATTCGATCTACGGATCCACCCGCAATGCCGATGCGTTCAACGTGCGCAACGCTGTGTATAAGCAGTCGCAAAACGTCGACGCTTATATCGATTCGGGTTTGGTGAACATGCACTGAGCGCGTCGCGCGTTCGACGGTCGTTCGCACGTAGGCGGACGACCGTCGGGAGAGTATCAACACTCGACTGACATCGCTTGTTGAGAAGCGACGAGTTTCGGCGGCGGATCGCACTTGCAAATGCAAAGATCGTCGCTCAAAGCTACGTGTCGACCGTCGGGTGCGGTCATCACCTGACGAGGGCCGTCACATTTGATCTTGCCAGTCGTGCCACATGCGGGGCATTGGACATCGTCGTCCTCATGGGCGACATCGCAGCCTCCGAACCGGATCGTGGTTGGCTTGGCGACTACCGTTCCACTCGCTGTGGTTTTGTCGGCGTTAAGGATCAAGTAGCGCTTCATAATAAAAGGACCTTGCGTTGCATCGAATGGTAGATAAATTACCAAAGAGGGCTTCGGGGCGCGAAGTCACGCCACTCCCAGCCGCGGACTGAAACACATCACGGCTCAATCGTTAGTTGGTCGATTTTAATCCATCGAAGCAAATGTTTGCCGGAATCGTTGACGTAGTCCACATAGGCCCATCCCGCGGGCGACTGCTTCAGTACCGTCACGACATCGTTCCGAATCAGATAGGCCCGCCTCGCGTGGGCATCATCGGGTATCAGATAAAGCGTCGCCTTTTGCGCCGAGACAGTCGCACGATGCCCGCTTTCCATGGCCGCTGGCGCCGGCCCATGCGTCGTGCTATCGCCGCCATTTGAAAGGGCACGGTCGATCAGCCGCGCGTCGCTGTGTGCACCGGCCGCGTCCAAGGCGATCGCGATCTTCCGATAGATATCGCGGTTGGTCGGCGACGGCGGATCGCAACGCAGCAGATTGTCCGCTCCGGAATCATCGTGGATTGTCAGGTTCGGTGGCTGACCAGCGTTGATGAAGCCAAGTTGCCTGCTTGCCGATGGTCGGTCGCGCTTGAGCATTATGTCTGTTTGCTCGTCCGTTCCCCACTGCGCCGGCCGACCATCCTTCCAGCCTGCTCCGCATATTTCACCCGTTTTATCGGCCGTAATACAGCCCGTGCGTACTTCGATCATGGAACAATACTCCCTGTCCATTACCGATTCCGGTTGCCCCGGCCCCGTCGATACAGCACCGTGTTCGTCTCGTGCGACGACAACGTATTGCGCCGACGGCGAGATATTGCCATCGCTCGCCGGTTCCATTTGTGGGCCTCCACCGTCGTCCGACTCGCCGGTTCTTGGGAGCAGACCGAACGACGCTCCGTTCGGGAAGTCGAAAACAGCCTTCTTCCAGACACGCTCAAGCAAAGGATCTTGGGGGTTTGCTGCGTTGCTGTAGACAATCGCTGCCCCGCCGGCCAAACGTAACCGGAGCGAGGATTGCTGAGCGGCAGCAGCCAGGCTAGTCAGCAATACGGTCGTGGCGAATACCGTACCAATACGAACAACATGCGAGCCACGCGGACCGATTCGAATCGGCCAGATACTTGGTTTCGGGAGATTTAAAGTCGGCTTTTTCAAGATCGCATTCCCAAGGCTTGTTGCTGACAGCGATATCGCTCCGGTGCGAGCTAAAGTCGAATCTGGTGTACGGGGGAGTTGAGGCGGGAAGTTGAAGGCGGTGGAGGTTTCAGCTGAGAATCTGATTTTCGAAGTCGGAAACCAGCAAAAAATCAAACCATCCACCATGAGCAAGGATACGGAAAAAGCAGTCGTCGGTCTATCGGGTGTCGGTCTCGGCCTGGACGAATTGGTCCGCCAAGGGGCCCGGCAGGTGATTCAACAAGCGATTGAAGCGGAGCTGGCAGAGCTGATGGAGCGGTTCGCGAACGTCAAGACGTTGCAAGGGCAACGCGCCGTGGTGCGCAACGGCTACTTGCCAGAGCGCGAGGTGTTGACGGCCGCCGGGCCGATCGCGGTGAAGGTGCCGAAGGTGCGCGATCGATCGGGATCGGGCGTGAAGTTCAATTCGACGATCGTGCCGCCGTACGTGAGGAAGTCGCCTCGTGTGAGCGCAGCGCTGCCGTGGCTGTATCTGAAGGGCATCTCGACGGGCGACATGGGCGAAGCGTTGAGCGTGCTGCTGGGCGATGACGCCAAAGGCTTGTCGGCCAACGTGGTGAGCCGGCTTAAGGCGCAATGGGCCGACGAGCATGTGGCATGGAGCCGGCGCGACATGTCAGAGTCGCACTACGTTTATTGGTGGGTCGACGGCATTCACACGGGGCTGCGCAGCGAGAACTCCGACGGGCAATGCTTGCTGGTCATCATCGGCGTGAAACCGGACGGGAGCAAAGAGCGCGTGGCAATCGGCGATGGATATCGCGAGACGAAAGCGTCGTGGCTGGAGCTTCTGCTGGACCTAAAAAAGCGCGGTCTAAAGGCAGGTCCACGGCTGGCGGTCGGCGACGGCGCAATGGGCTTCTGGGCGGCGCTGGAAGAGGTGTTTCCAAACACACGTGGCCAGCGCTGTTGGTTTCACAAGATGGGCAATGTCCTGAACGCGCTGCCCAAGTCGCAGCAGGCACGCGCGAAGGCCGACATGCAATCGATCTGGATGGCGGCCACCCGCGCCGACGCGCACGCCGCGTTCGATCGTTTCGTATCGATCTATGCGGCCAAATATCCGAAGGCGGCGGAGACGTTGAAGAAGGACAGAGACAGCTTGCTGGCCTTCTACGAGTTCCCCGCCGAGCACTGGCAGCACCTGCGTACCACCAACGCGATTGAGTCGACGTTCGCGACGGTGCGCCATCGTACGACGCGTACGCGTAACTGTGTGTCGCGGCCGACCTTCCTCGGTTTGGCATTCAAGCTGATCGAGGAAGCCGAGAAAACTTGGCGCCGTATCAACGGCCCTGAAAAGATCAAGCTGTTGCTCGAAGGCGTTGCCTTCAAGGACGGCGAACCGGTGCAAGACGATCGACCGGGTCAGCAGAAATTCGCCGCTTGAATTCGACCGCCATCAAATTGTTCGTACACCATTACTCTTGACGTTAGCTCTTGCGACGGGCTCGGTGCGTACTGGTGCAGGTTAAGACCACCTGCAAGTTTGATTGGGTCCGTCGAGACGTAGCGACCTACGCTCGGATCGTAATACCTGTGCCGGTTGTAATGCAGCCCCGTTTCAGGGTCTTCCTGCTGCCCCTGAAACGATCAGGTCAACGCACGGCTTGCGTTTCGATCAATTCATGCAGGCAGTACGTACATGCAGCGGTAAACATGCCGATCGCGGTCTCCATTGCTTCTTCGTCAGTGAAGCGGTACATCTCATTACCCTCGTGGATGCCGCCTAGTTGCACGACTTTGGCTATATCGGTTTGTAACATGAAGCCGAGGTACTCGATATCGTCGAACGCCAATGTTATTGGGAGTGCGAGCGACGCCTGAGACCAGCCTGAACGGTCACTTACGATAGTATCGAGCTGATGAGAGACGAGCTCCCCTCCTGCGCGACCATGGATTGGACATATTACTAGAGGCATCACCGCACCTTTGCTTTGAATCCGAGTTTTGACAGAAATCTCATTTGTCCGAGAGGCCCCTTGGGAACGTCCGCCCCACCGGCCCTTAAGACGTTCGCCACATGGTCAACGCAACTATTCGTCCTTTCGTCGTACTTGCCAAGGTTTGTCCCAATCTTTGATTGTTGGTATGCGATTGCCGCATTCGCGTTTTGCAAAGGCACCTCGGCTGTATGCAGGATCGGGTCGCCCGTCATCATCCGTTCACGGCGCTCATTGACGATTGTAGTATCGTTATTTTCCGGGTCTCTGACTTGATGTGTATGTACTGACGCTGCATCACTTTGCACTTCGACTGTGTAGTGCTCGGTAGGAGAACCTTCGACGCCGTAGTGGCGGATGATTGCTTTTCCGCCGCACGGACAGCACGTCAGTCCCAGCGGGTCGATCCATTGGACGGGGTTCGGCGCGTATTGATACAGGTTGAGGCCGCCACCCAGACCGATGGGATCGGCGGAAACGAATCGACCCATCCCGGGATCGTAGTATCTCCGGCGGTTGTAATGCAGCCCCGTTTCAGGGTCTTCCTGCTGGCCCTGAAACCGAACAGGATTTTCCGACGGCCCTTATTGGCCTTCTACCCACATAGATTGCGGCGTACCTTTGCACCATCATAGTCGACCGTTCTCGCATGACTTGTTCCAACGCATCTACGAATGCCAACGTCAATCATGTGGGGGCTCCGAAGTAAACAACCTCAAAACCCTGAGTCAGCATCGAATGTTCCTCTGGAAAGATCCTCAAGAAATCGGTGTCGTTATCGATCCGTTCGCTCGATGAGAATATTGCCGCATTGGTCCTTGAGTGCTTGTCGATGGTTAGCACTACCAGCGTGTCTTTTTGTCCAAGAAACGCCGCCCGTCGACAGGGACCGGGATCTTCGATGTCATCGAAGAACTCGACGCCAAGCTTAACTAGGTCCGCCTCGGAGCACTTGATGTACCCCCAATCCGCAATTTTGGTGGGGTTCGCCCGAAAAGCCTCATCCAAGGAATGGTAGTAGGTCGTCATTTCTGCGTGTTCTTGGTCACGGTGATGGGAATTTGCGCCACGTCGCCGCTCTCTGACAGAGTGCAATGGGAACTGTGGCCCGGGTGCCACGTCACTAGGCCGCCGGGAATTACACTGGTCGGTTTAGCCGGCATATAAAACTCGAGTCCTCGCTGCCCGTCCGGCAGGGGGCCATCGTAGGCATTGATTCGCACGACACCCATTCCTTTGTGGGAAGCGGTGCCTGTATGAACGCCCGTTGCTTCCTGCTCAGCGGCTCGCTCTGGCGGCTGAGTTGGAGACTCGACTCTATGGAATGGTCCATGAAGGCCGGACGTATCAGGACAACACTTGGGGCACTTGGTACGGGACTGCACCCCCATATTCTTGCCGCCTCCCAACCGAGCGAGTCCCAGCGGGTCAACCCATTCGATAGGATTGGGCGCGTACTGTTGCAGATTGAAACCGCCAGCAAGACGTATCGGGTCGTGACTAATGAAACGGCCCGTCGTAGTGTCATAGTGAGCAGGAGCACGGAAGTTGATGGAGCGATTTGCAAGTTAATTGATGTTTTGGCGGCGAAGCAATCGGGGGCGATGAGGCCCCCGTTGTATCCGGTTCAGAATGGGTCGTCGATGTTGTGCCGTGGCTGGCCGGGGTGGTGGTGCCAGGGCTGGTAATACCGCCGGATCTGGTCGCCGTAGGCACGGCTGAACCACAGAAAGAAGTCTTCAAGGAAGAACTGCATCATGCAGGCTGCTTCGTCGGAGAGTTCAGGCGCCGCGAAGGCGGCGATACGTTTGGCGTGGCGTGTTTTGCGGAACATGTCAGCGGGCTCCACTGGATTGACGCGTCGGCTGCCGCCGTGACACGGGGGTGGCCGGGGCGAACACGTCGAAGTACAGCTTCTCGTCGAGTTCTGGCAGTTCGCGCTGGGCGGCGGTGGCAAGCAGTTCGTTGGCGAGCGTGGTGAGCACGCGATAGTTGCCCAGCGCGTGTTCGCACAGCGTATGACGCAGTGGCGGGGTCATCAATTGCGGCGCGCCGGCGCTAGCGAGCAGATGATCGAGACAGGCCAACAGATCGTCCGCGGAAGCCTTCTCAGTGGCCAGACGCGAACGGATACGGCTGCCCAGCGGCAGCAGTTCGTCGCGCCGTAGCTTGTCGGTCAAGCGCGAGTCGCCGGCGAGCACCACGCACAGCAGTGGCTGGGAATCGAAACGCGCACTGGCCATCAGCCGCAGCTCGTTCAACACGCCCGCGCTCATTTCCTGCGCTTCGTCGATCAGCAGGATGGGACGCCGCCGAGTCGTTTGCAGATGCGACAGCCAGCGCTCGCGCAGTGTCTTGAAGCCGCCCCAGCGGTTGTGCGGCCTGAGTTCGAGACCGAAGATGTCGCCCATCTCACGATAGAAGTCGGCAAGATTGCTTTGCGGGTGATTGATCGAGACGACGGTCAGGTCGGTGAGCCGCTCGAGCCGTTCGGCCAGCATGCGCATGACGACACTCTTGCCGGTACCGGGCTCGCCGTGAATCATCGCGAAGCCGCCTTCGCGCACGTGCGCATTCTCGATGCGCCAGCAGAAGTTCTCGACTCTGGGCGGCACGTAGAGCGCCTCGAGGGGCAACTCGGGCGAGAACGGATTCCACTTCAGGCCGTACAGGGCCTGCAAACGATGGCTGCTCATATATTCTCCAGTTCGGTCGGGATCCAGGCCGGCGGCAATCCGGTCGCGGCATGCTCGGCAAGCAGTTGGCGAAGCAGTGGCGCGACGCCGGGCGGGCTGGCGGCTGGCCGGTGAGCGATGCTGCCGTCATCGAGTCGGCGGCGCTGGCCGTCGGCGTTAGCGGCCTTGTCCAGCGGGCGCAACGGGCACAGCACGACGCCCGTGTCGGCATCGGCCAGATCGACGTGACTGAGGTCCCAGCGCGCATAGCGCAGGCGAAGCTGTCGTAGTTGCCGGTAACGCGCCGGGATTTCGAAGCGTTGGGCCGCCAGGCTCACGGTGCCATCGGAGCGGCGCTGGGTACGGGTGACATCAATACGGAATGCTGCGCGCAAGGCGTCGCTGGCAGGACATTCACGGCGCACGTCGGGACCAGCGAGACAGCGTTCAAGCGGCGTGCAGCCGATCTCGGAGTGATGGGCCCGGTGGTACTCGCGCTCGATCCACGCATGCGTGGCCTGATTGAGCAGATCGAGTGTGAGGTTCGGCTCGCCCTCGAGCATCGCCATTACGCGGCCTTCGATGCGTGCCCAGAACGTCTCCTGCTTCGCATTCTGGTATGGCGAATACGGCAAGGTGGTCTGATGCAGTACGCCGAGCGCGTGCAGCCCAGCGACCGTTTCCTCGGCGAGCATTGCGGCGCCGTTATCGGTCATCAGGGCGCGTGGCAAGCCGCGGCGCTGAAACGCCTGGCACAGCCCGTGTATCAGGCTCTGGGCGGTCTCGTCGAGATACCACTGCGCGTGGCAGACGATGCGCGAGCGGTCATCGAGTACGCACAGCAGCATTGGCGTGATCCACTGGCCGTCGCGCGTGAGCAGCTTGCGCGATCCGTGATGGAAATCGAGATGCCAGAGCGCGGCGACATGTTCGACCTCGAAGCTGCGCACCTCCAGGCGCTCCAGACGATCGCGTGCGAGCATCGCGCCGGCGCTCGTGTGACGCGGCGCGCGTTCGCGAAACAACCCCTGTGCGACGAAGTAGCGGCGCACAGTCGCATACGAGGGCAGGTTCGCGGCCCCGAGCGTGACCTTCAGGTTGTCGTAGTGCAACTGGCAGGTCCAGCCGGGGTGTTCGCGATACTGCTCTCCGATGGCTTGGATGGCCGCCGGCGACAGGCTGCGGGAAGTGCCGCGCATGCGCCGCCGGTTCCTGAGTCCGGCCACCGGGTCCTGTGCTGCACGGCGGGCCTGGTAGTACCAGCGCTCAATGGTCGAGTGGCCGAACTGGACGTCGGCACCGGTGACGGGGTGACGCCAGAGCTTGGCGCTCAGAATGGCCAGCAGTTCGCGCAGTTGGCCCGGTTCCGGCGGCGCGGCCAGCAACGGGCCGACGACGGCGAAGCGCAAGCGGGCCCAGCGATCACCCGCTGGTAAATCGTGGTGTTGGCTCATCGATTCTCCAAAGATGCGGCGGGCACCGCCGCGATTCAGGGGAGAAGCGAGACTACAAGCGCTGTCTGAGGGGGGCGAGCGAGAAGTTCTGCGGGCGTCTAACGAACCTCACGCAGGTTGCTCGCGGCGCTGCCGCTGGTCAGGGGCGCGAGCCAGCGCAACAGACCCATCAGGGGGGAGTGCTGGGGCGTGGCGACGAAGCGTTCGAGCACGCTCGCAGGGAGTCGATCGGGTTCGATGGGCGGCATGAAATCGGAGCGCCCGAGCAGCCACAGGGGCGTGGTCATGAATTCGGTGCGCCACCAGCGTCGCCAGCGCGCAATCGTCGAGACCGGCACGTCAAGCGAGTCCAACTGGCGCATGGCCGCCGCGGTGCCCGCGCTGGCTCGTGAGGCACTGACCGTCACCATGATCGCGGCGACATAGACGCGCCGGCCCAGAAAACGCACGGACACCGGCGTCGTGCGGCGGCGGCAGCCGGCACAGCAGAAGCTGTAGCGGAAGTCGCAATCGGGCTGGGCTTCGCGGGGGATACCGCGCGGCTTGCGCGGGTAGCGGGCGCTGTGCAGCACGCCCCCGCAACGGCAGCGTTGTGCGCGGGTCTGCTCCGCGAGGTCGTGGTCAATGCGTAACAGCAGTCGATAAAAATTGGAATTCTGCAAAGTCGCGTGGCACACTTCGGTGGTCTTTAGTCTCGTAAACCAAAGACTCCCCCGACGGCATCGTTTGTGCAAGATGCCCGAGGGGGCTCACCCTGCGTACATCACGCAATCTGCAAAAACTCCCCGCCAGACCCATCGACTACTGCGCTCACGCTCACCTTCTTCGTGTTCGGCTTTGCGAAGAACGAGCGGAGCAACGTGAGCGACAAGGAACTGCGGACGTTGAAGCGGTTGGCGTTAGAGTTGCTGAGCTATGACGCTCGGAGGCTGGCGCAGTCGCTGCGCGCGGGCGAGCTATACGAGGTAGAGAGCGATGAGTGACAGACTGTTGAAGACGCTGCACGAAACGGCACAAGGGCTGCATGAGGCCGGGGTGATGGATGCGGTGACGATGCGAGAGTTCGACGCGCTGTGTCTGCCGCCGATCAAGCAATACAGTGCGGCGCAGATCAGACGGCTACGTCAGCGTGCTAAGGCTAGCCAGGCAGTGTTCGCGGCGTGCCTCAACACGAGCGCCTCGACGGTGCAGAAGTGGGAACAGGGGCAAAAGCGGCCGAACGGCCCTTCGCTCAAGCTGCTCGATCTGGTTGACCGCAAGGGGCTGGAAGCCCTGTTGTAACGTTGTTCATGGGCTGTCGCAGGCGAGTTTAGTCCGCGACGGCCGCATCCTTCTTAGCCGCCCTTCGGTGGTTCTCTCCATTCCTTCTTACTATCCCGACGGGCCGATACAATCGGCCCGTCGGCGTTTGTGCGCCATCGTTCTTTAACTTCCCTCGCCAAGCATCTAAGGGCCGAAAACCGCGTCTGGGCAAAAAATCTCCGAAACCGAACCGCCTCTAGGCGATGACGGGCTGCAAAGCCAAGTCGCGTCTAGGTTTGCGGGCCGTTGCGGTCGGAGGTGGCCTCGGGTGTTGGATATGGGGCCATTGGGGGAGCGGCTAGCGCATTGGTGACGCCACTGACGTTGGGGGCGATGGATCCCAATCATGAGCCATTGACCCTTGGACAGACGGCGCTGGCTACGGCGATCTCGACGTTGGCTGGCGGTAGCCTCGCCGGGCTGTTGGGACGAAATCCCCTCGGTGGAGCTACTGCGGCAGCAAACGAGGTGGAAAACAATGGCACCAAGCATTGGGTGACCGCTGTGATTTGCCTACTATGCGGCATGAGTCCGCCGCAAAGCATCGACGGGCAGACGGACGCCGGGGGAGGGCCAATAAATCCCAAAGATGTTCTCGAACAGGTGAAGGAAGACGACGTGACGCCTGTACCGTTGAATCCGTTCAAGCAGAAGCCACCGGGACAATGATGGAAGTGAAACAAGCTGCCATTTCGATGGAAAGACGTGAGTGGGACCGAGAGCCGGATGGGGAGGAATTGGAGCGCGCTGCGGCCTTGGGGTTTCCCGAGGCCGAGCTGGCTTACCAGTCGCTCATTGAGAGAGGGTCTGTGTTGAGCATGGCGAACTTGGGTAGTCAGTACGAATTTAGGCCAAAAGTAAATGGCGGCCCAGATCTGACGCTTGCAGAACATTGGTACAAGAAATCGATAGATGCTGGATCGGCGGTTGCAACTCTTCCTGTCGGATATTTCTATCTTCGTCAAAAGGACTACGAGGAAGCACGGTGTGTTTTTGCGGTCGGGGCTGAAAGAGGGTACGCACCGTCTATGCTGAGATTGGCCCATCTGTATGCCAATGGTCTTGGGGTTGAGAAGAACGAAGCCAAGACTGACGAATTGCTGCTGCGGGCCGCAAAGTTGGGCAATCTATGGGCAAAGATCTCGCGTGCCGAGAGATATATGAACACGGGAGGAAACTACTTGAAGGTTGCAAAGGGGCTGTGCTTGCTATGCGTTGCTGCGATCCAGTTTCGTATCGAAAGAAGGTTTCGACCTTGGAGCGAAAATCTCAAGAAGTGATTGCGGCTCGGTGGGGAAGCGCTGAATACTGCCCACAGCAGTGATACGAACCCGGCCGAGTACCGGGTTCGCTGTCTATGTGATCACTCAGGCAGGGGTGATCACAAGCCGCTCGTGTTGGACTTCGATCTCGAGTCGTTGGTAAGGCACCCGGCGCGCAGCAATGGATGAAATCGTCGACTGGCTTGGCTTTTATAATTCGCGCCGGCTACACTCGACGCTCGACTACGTCAGCCCCATGACGTTCGAGAAAAACTGGTTCGCCGCTCAACAGGGGCGAGCCGCATAAATCTCTCGGCTATGGGATTCGCGAAACAGGGGCAAGGTCAGATTCCGATCGGCGATCGGGCGCTGGCGGGGCCGCTCGGTATCGTGACGCGGTGTGGCCGGAGTTGGCGACCGCCGGCGACGACGGCACGCTGTTGTGGACAGTAATGGGCCAAGCGTTCTCGGATAACCGGATGACGCAAACGGTACGCAGTCACGTGCGAGCGACGGGCCTGAGCAACATCGGTAGTTGGCACTTATTCCGACACGCGATGGCGACGCAGACGTTGGAAAACGGGGTGGATGTTCGGTTCATCCAGGCGATGCTAGGCCACGCGGACATCAAGACGACGCAGGTCTACACGCGGGTGAGCATCCGGGCGCTGAAGGATATCCATTCGGCTACGCATCCGGCCGGGCTCACGCGTGCGACACTGAGGCCGGAGGATGAGCCACCGGCGACGGTCGCCGAGCTGCTGGAAGCACTGGACGCCGAGGCGCAAGCTGAGGCCGAAACGCAGGAAAGGAGGCGGAGCCTATGGGAGTGGTTAAAATGGCGCCATGCGTGACTGAGCTTAGGGGCCGAAAAATGGGAACGAGCTACGAGAAGGACGTGGTGGCATGGGCCAACGAACAGGCTGCGTTGTTGCGCGCGGGCAAGTTCTCGGCGCTGGACATCGAGCACATCGCAGAGGAAATCGAGGACGTGGGTAAGAGCGAACAACGTGAATTGGCGAGCCGTATGGCGCTGCTACTGGCTCACCTGCTCAAATGGCAATATCAACCGGAGCGTCGTGGTTCGAGCTGGCAGCGCACGATCAAGGAACAGCGACGAGCGCTTGTGGAACACCTCGATGAGACGCCGAGCTTGAAGCGCTCGCTGATCGATGAACATTGGATCCGTAAGACTTGGGCCGATGCCGTGGCCAAAGCCGTCGAAGAAACGGATCTTGCCGTGTTCCCCGATGCCTGTCCGTGGTCGATGGAGCAGGCGATGAATCCTGAGTTCCTGCCGGACTAAAGTCCGAGCCAATCGGGTAGCGCAGAATCTGCACGCCAGCCTTCGGGTTGGCTTTTTTACGGCCGTTGCGTGATGCGGCGAGCCGACTTCCTTCTTAGCCGCCCTTGGGCGGTTCGCTCTCCCATCCCCTTCGATCTCCGCTCGGCCGATACAATCGGCACGCGGCGCTTGCGCGACATCGTTCTTTAACTACCTTCGCCGACGCCTCGCCGGGCCGCAAAACCGCGTCTGGGCAAAAAATCCCCTTGGCCGAACCGCATCTAGGCGATGACGGGCCGCAAAGCCAAGCTGCGTCTAGGTTTGCGGGCCGTTGCAGACGAAGGTTGCCTCGGGTGTTGGATATGGGGCCATTGGGGGAGCGGCTAGTGCGGCGTTCTCGCCGGACTTGCTGAAAGCGATTGATCCGACGGGGGCTGCGCTCGATCCGGGACAGCAAGCGGCGATGGCCGGCTTTGCGACCCTTCTCGGCGGTGGCCTGGCCGGATTGGCCGGTGCGAATGCGCAGGGAGGGGCGACGGCTGGCCAGAACGAAGTGCTGAATAACGACACTGCGAGCCAGGATCATATAGCCGACGCGGTGAAAAATGGCGGACTTGGTTCGGCTGCGCTGACACTGCTTTACACGGCAATGCCGTGGCTGCCGGGCAATCCGTTCGCACAAGCTACAGGGCAAGCTGTGACGTCAGTCGTGAACGGCGTTCTGTCGCAAGCCCAGGCCAATTACGGCAGGCGAACGCCACCCTCCGATGCCAATCCGTTGGTGCCGGAAAACGACGGCAATAACACGCCGAGTGGGACGGCCGGCGCAGTGGTGACGCCGCCTATTGCTATTCCGTTGCCGAATGGCACGATTGCGACGACCCCGCCGTTGATCGCGCCGGGTACGCCGATCCAGTCCAGCAGTAACAGCGGCGATGACTCGGGAAGTGCCATAACTGGCCAAGGATCGGCCGCGGGATCGAATGATCCATCGACGCCGACGGGGCAGGCAGGTAGCCCAATGACCGTCAAGCCGGGGACGAATTCGCCCTCGACCATTGGTGGTGTTAGTTATAGTGGGCACGCATCGGATGAGATGCAGTCGGACGGGATTGTTCCAAGTGCTGTGCAAAATGCGATCCAAAACGGAACGCAAGTAACAGGGAAAAATCCGGGGACGGTTGCTTACTACGATGCGACAAACAACATAACGGTGGTAACTAGTTCGTCGTCGGGGAAGGTGATTACCGTCTCGTATGGAAAGATAAGGCAGTGAGGGATGATGATGAGCGAGCAATGGAAGGTTGAGCATGATCGACGCCAATACCGCCTGATGATCGATCGTCTAGAGGCGTTTCGCCGGAGGGGAGCCGGGATACACGCCCTGATTTCTGTACTAAAGGGGCTGCTGTCGGCGCTGGAGTTGAGAGATGAAAAGTGGATCGAGCAAGCCACTAATGAGTGGGGTAATCTCGAAATTGCCTATGCGATTGAGTGCGATCGGTGCGAAGAGGTCGGTGTTGGATTTGATGAAATAAATAACAAGCTGTTCGAGATGGATTCCGTGAAGGAGTCCATCTCGAAGTTAGAAGCGCTTATACGGGAGAGACTTGAGATCTTGCGCGACGATATGAGTTAAGCATGCGTAATGACGAGCTTGCCTTCGTAGACTTCGATCTTGAGTCGTTGGTAAGGCATGAATCCGGCTTGCTCGAGCCATCGACCGGAGAGCTTGAACCAAGGCACGAGAGGCGGTGCGGGGCGTCGGCGAGGCGAGTAGGGTCGCCAGCGGGGTGATTGCTGAATCGTGACGTTGCGCGAGGGGTGAGCGTCGTCAAATGCTTTAAGATTGGCGTCAGCCATATCGACTCCTGGTGCGAGTTGATGGTGGTCAGCGGGTCGTATGGGTTGGCGCCCATGTGGCCCGCGCTGCGTTTACGGCGATGGAAGGGGGTAGCCGTTCTCCTGTTAGTGGTGATGTTAAGTCTTTGATTGTATTAAAAATCAGTAGTCCTAACCATTGGTCGAATGGCCTAGGACGCTGGGTAACGCAGTGCGGGCCATGCGGCCCGATAGCGAGACGAAGAGAAGAAGTGCCGGTCCGGAGCGGCCCGGAAATCCTGGCCGAGGCCAGGAATGGCAACGAAGGGTTTGTGCGGGCCAGTGGGCCCGAAGAGGTGACGAAGAGGGTTCGTGCGGCCCGATGGGCCGAGGGTAACGAAGGGCCGGGGGTAAATCGCGGGCTTCGTCCCTTGCGGGCCGAATCCCACGATTGAACATAACGCGGCCATTATCAATGACCGGTGCCCGGCCATCGATAGCGCTGCGTTATGTCTTGCGCCCCCGGCCCTGAAGCATGTGCTGCGTACAGACGATGTCAGGGGCCGCTGTGCGGCCAAGATTTGAAGTACGAAGCAATCTTGGCCAGGCGCTAGCGCGCAAGGATGACGGGCCCGGCCCTCCCGCTGTCTGCTGCGCGCGGGCTGCGGCCGTTGCGTGCTCGCAGCCCGCCTTCCGCTCACCCCCGAGGGTCTCCCTGATTCTCGCCGTTGCTGCGCAACGGAATACAACCCCAGACGAAAAGGCGCGGTTCGGCATGCGGTGCAAGCCGCGGAGTCGTCTTGCAGCGCAGAGCCTGAGCGAGGCAAACCGATCGCCGTCAAGGCCGAGCACGGCGTTGGTTGGGTGGGGCCAACAGCGCGAGTGTTGCGCCGGGCGAACAGCCAGTTGCGAGATGGAACGCGCGCTGAAGGTGGGCAAGGCGTTCAATGAGATTTGCGAGAGGGCAGGCACTCGGCCGGAGGTGCAGGAGCGCTTACCGAAGCACGTGCTGACGATCGAGGCGGTCGACCGGTGCTGAACCTACCCGACACGACGACGGCGCTGGGTGTGCGCGATCGAGCGATGCTCGGTACGCTGCAGCACGGGGATCCGGCACATGG
Source organism: uncultured beta proteobacterium (assembly GCA_963838695.1). Taxonomy (GTDB): domain Bacteria; phylum Pseudomonadota; class Gammaproteobacteria; order Burkholderiales; family Burkholderiaceae; genus Trinickia. The sequence goes on from CAWIRZ010000006.1 coordinate 327,099, forward strand.
AGATCATTGGGCTGCAGCAGCGCGACGTCGATTGCGAGCGCGGCACGCTGATGGTCTGGCAGGGTAAGGGCAAGAAAGATCGGATGATTCCGATCGGCGATCGGGCGCTGGCGGGGGCGGCTCGGTATCGTGACGCGGTGTGGCCGGAGTTGGCGACCGCCGGCGACGACGGCACGCTGTTGTTGACGGTAATGGGCCAAGCGTTCTCGGATAACCGGATGACGCAAACGGTACGCAGTCACGTGCGAGCGACGGGCCTGAGCAACATCGGTAGTTGGCACTTATTCCGACACGCGATGGCGACGCAGACGTTGGAAAACGGGGTGGATGTTCGGTTCATCCAGGCGATGCTAGGCCACGCGGACATCAAGACGACGCAGGTCTACACGCGGGTGAGCATCCGGGCGCTGAAGGATATCCATTCGGCTACGCATCCGGCCGGGCTCACGCGTGCGACACTGAGGCCGGAGGATGAGCCACCGGCGACGGTCGCCGAGCTGCTGGAAGCACTGGACGCCGAGGCGCAAGCTGAGGCCGAAACGCAGGAAAGGAGGCGGAGCCTATGGGAGTGGTTAAAATGGCGCCATGCGTGACTGAGCTTAGGGGCCGAAAAATGGGAACGAGCTACGAGAAGGACGTGGTGGCATGGGCCAACGAACAGGCTGCGTTGTTGCGCGCGGGCAAGTTCTCGGCGCTGGACATCGAGCACATCGCAGAGGAAATCGAGGACGTGGGTAAGAGCGAACAACGCGAATTGGCGAGCCGTATGGCGCTGCTACTGGCTCACCTGCTCAAATGGCAATATCAACCGGAGCGTCGTGGTTCGAGCTGGCAGCGCACGATCAAGGAACAGCGACGAGCCATTGAAGTGGCTCTGCGAAAAACGCCCAGCGTCAAAAGCTCGCTCCGTGATTCGGATTGGCTTGTGAGTGCATGGGCCGATGCAATCTCTAAAGCGGTCGCTGAAACTGATTTGGAAGATGTGTTCCCCGAGGCTTGCCCGTGGTCAACGGAGCAGGTTCTCGATCCGGGGTTCCTGCCAGAGTAATATCGAAGAGGCCGGCTTACCGACCTATACGCCAGCCTTCGGGCTGGCTTTTTTATGTGCGCCCGGCAGGGCGCACTCACTTGGAGGTGAAAGTCCTCTACACGCCCGGCAAGGGGAAGTGTTAGCCAGAGGCAAGGGTGTCGCGGGCGACTGCGAATCCGAAGGAAGCCCGAGGCAAAGCGCTGGCCTGACGAACAGGAAGCGGATACGAGGCGACGCATTGGGGTGAGACAGCGTAAAAGGTCAAAGCCCAAAACTTGCACGGAACGATGCGGCGTATATCCGACAGGCATAAGCGTGAAGGTGGGTGTGCAATACCCGGGGAGATCCACACGGCTGCCAAGAGCTACCGGCGTCGAGAGGCGTTGGGATGGCCGTGGGGAAGTCAGCCGAGGCCATAGTAGGTGCGGTACGACCGAAGGGCCGAACATGAATGACCGCGACTAGGACGGTGGAGACTCGATGCGAGCCGAAGAAGCACAAGCCCGTGAGAGCGGGGCCATGACGCAGGAGCCGGGGCGGAACCTCGGGGATGGCGCGCGTGGTGCTGAGGCTGGCGCGGCGGCTACCGAGCAAACGAAAGCGGAGGGGCCATCGCTGATGGAGGCGGTGGTTGAGCGCAGCAACTTGTGGCTGGCGTATCAGAGGGTGGTCCAGAATCGCGGCGCACCGGGAGTCGATGGCTTACCGGTGGAGCAGTTCAAGGACTGGCTGAAGATACACTGGCCGAGCGTGAAGGCGGCGTTGTTGGAAGGGCGGTACATGCCGGCGGCGGTACGCGCGGTGGACATACCCAAGCCTGCGGGCGGGGTAAGGACACTGGGCATCCCGACGGTGCTGGACCGGCTGATTCAGCAGGCGCTGCACCAGGTACTCCAACCGATCTTCGAACCCGGATTCTCCGAGTCGAGCTATGGCTTTCGGCCACGGCGCAGCGCACAGCAGGCGGTACTGGCGGCACAGCGATATGTGCAAGAAGGCCGCCGCTGGGTGGTGGACATCGACTTGGCGAAGTTCTTCGATAGAGTCAACCACGACATCCTGATGGCGCGGGTGGCACGGCAGGTGAAGGACGCGCGGGTGCTCAAGCTGATCCGGCGCTACTTGGAAGCGGGTCTGATGTGTGACGGGATGGCGCCAGCGCGCCGGGAGGGGACGCCGCAAGGCGGGCCGCTCTCACCGCTGCTGTCGAACATCCTGCTGACGGATTGGGACCGCGAACTGGAGCGGCGTGGTCATGCGTTCTGCCGCTACGCGGACGATTGCAACATCTATGTCCGAAGCAAGGTGGCGGGTGAGCGGCTGCTGGGGCAAATGGCGACGTTTCTTGCGAAACGACTCAAGCTCCAGATCAACGAATCGAAGAGCGCATGTGCTCGACCTTGGATGCGTAAGTTTCTAGGCTACAGCCTGACAATGCACCGTCAGGCGCGGCTGCGCATTGCGCCCGAAAGCATCAAACGACTGACGGCGCGTGTGAAGGAACTGATGCGCCAAGGGCGCGGAAGGAGTCTGAGCCATACGATCGAGGTGCTCAATCCGGTGCTTCGCGGATGGATCAACTACTTCCGTTACACGCAGGTGAAGGGCACTACGCAGGAGTTGGATGGCTGGCTACGGCGGCGCTTGCGCTGCCTTCTATGGCGGCAAGCCAAGCATCGCCATCGCCGCCAATCACTGCTGCGTCGACAGGGGCTCACGGAGGATCGCGCTCGACGCTCGGCCCGCAACGGACAAGGTCCGTGGTGGAACGCCGGGGCAAGCCATATGAACGCGGCCTTCCCGAAGCGCTGGTTTGACGCCTTGGGGCTGGTCTCGCTGCTCGATACTCAGCAGCGCCTCCAGCGTTGTTCATGAACCGCCGTATGCGGAACCGCACGTACGGTGGTGTGAGAGGGCGACGGGGGCAACCCCGTCCCCTACTCGATATCGGATGCAAAAGCGGCACGATAGCCGCTTCCTTCTTAGCCGCCCTTGGCCGGTTCTCTCTCACTTCCCGTTCTACTCCCTGTGCGGCCGATACAATCGGCGTGCGGCGCTTGCGCGCCATCGTTCTTTAACTACCTTCACCGACGCCTCGTCGGGCCGCAAAACCGCGTCTGGGCAAAAAATCCCCTTGGCTGAACCGCATCTAGGCGATGACGGGCCGCAAAGCCGTACCGCGTCAAGGTTTGCGGGCCGTTGCGGTCATAGGTCGCCTCGGGTGTTGGATATGGGGCGATTGGCGGGGCGGCTGGGGCGCTACTGAATACAACGGTTGATGCGAATGGCAACATTCCGGCGCCGCTCGATGTTGCCATGACCACGATGGTGAGTGGGCTGGTCGCCTGTGCGTTGGGGGCCAACGCACAGGGCGCAGCAACAGCTGCTGAAAACGAAACGCTGAACAATTGGCTGAATCACCTCCCGCCGAAGCCCATGTCGCTGTCGCAGGCGGATCAGTACCAGCAGGCGGCCGCGACGGGGGACGGCAGCACACAGGACAAGTTGGCTGCGTTGTCGGCACAGAATGACCAGAATCTGGCTCAGGCGTGTGCAAACGGGCCTAGTGCCGGGTGCCAAGTGCAGATTCAGGCGGCTCAAGCGGGTGGGAATGTGGTCACGATGAAACCCCTTGGGAACGGGCAGTATTTCACGTATGCGAATCCGTTGTCGGGTATGGCGGGGCCGGAAAACTTTCCGTTTTCGTATGCGAACGGACCGCAGATTACGGCTCTGCCGAGCGGTCCATCGCTCGGTGCAGCAACGCTGGACACGATGCTGGGCAGCCCGTTGGCGGGGGCATTCGGCGGCCTGGTGTATGTGACCGGTGGGTCGAATGCAAGCTCTTATCCGGTAACGCAAGTGGGTGCTGCGACGGACGGCATCATGGCTGGGTTTGCTGGGTTCCGGATGCCGGGGGCACCAACGCTCGGCGCTACTAGCAGCACGGGATTGGGTAGTGCGCTTAATGGAATATACTCAAGTGCCAGCCCTATGAACGAAGTGTTTCCGGAACTCAACGGAGTGAACCCATACTATGTTGAGAACGCTGGCCCCGGCGTGAACACGAACTGTGTGTCGTGCGTAAATGCAACACAGGCACGGTTGACTGGACAAGATCCAAACGCGGTTGCTAGCCCTTCCAACGGGTATTCAAATCTGACCGGATTGTTGCCGTCCGCGCCGTTCGGATTTGGTGAGGTGACTTCGTCGAGGTCTGTGGTAAGTGAAATGCAGGCGGCAGGAAACGGCGCTACCCGTCCGCTGATCATCATGCAGCCGGGAAATGCGCTGCATGTCATCAATGTTGTTAATAGCGGTGGGCAAGTCTACTTTATTGACCCGCAAATCGGGAAGATAGTTACCTTGCAGCCGAACGTTCCAGTGCGGCTGGGGAATGCACCATGACATCATCGATACCAAAGATTAGCCTGGAACAGGCGCGTCACATCGCCGAAGAGCAGGCGATGAAAAACCTCACCGGTCTGATGGAGGCGGGGCAAAGCGTGCTGCAAGCTTCCTACTTGGAGGCAGAAAATTGTTGGATGTTTTTTAGAAATAAAGAGATTAAAATTCCGGACGGGTCCCAACTGGGGATCGAGTGGGCATACGTCGTGAGCAAGCGTGGGAAGTTTAGCCTAGTCGAGGATTTCTCCAGCGATAGCAAAAAGCTGCTCGACTACTTGGAGAAGATGTCTCATTACTTTGAGCGAGCAGAATAGTCGTTTCAATGCAAGCGATTGCTATTCTGACCCAGGCCGGTGTCGATTGTGTCGACTTGAGTTGAAGGTGTGTCCGAACAGGAGAAGGAAACATGGAATTGGCGGAAAAGGTCAGGAGCATCGCATCGAAAGAACAATAGGCGGATCTCGTTGGAGCGCTGTTGCAAGACCTGGAACAGAATCGGGGCGACTGGGAAAACCCAACCCTTGATCGGTTTCTTCTCGCCATGGAGAGTTGGATTAGATCGATGGATAACTTTTACCGGAACACTGGCCAAGATGTCCCGGCAACGCCGAGTTGGCGTACGTTGGGCGACATTCTTTACGCCGCGAAGATCTACGAATAACCCGCTATAGCAGACGTGAGCCCGGACTTGGCCGAGGTCACTGCTTACAAGGTCACTTACGCATGCGTGATGACGAGCTTGCCTTCGTGCACTTCGATCTTGAGTCGTTGGTAAGGCATGAATCCGGCTTGCTCGAGCCATCGCCCTGATAGCTTGAACCAAGGCACGAGAGGCGGGGCGGGGCGTCGGCGAGGCGAGTAGGGGCGCCAGCGTGGCGATTGCTGAATCGTGACGCTGCGCGAGGGGTGAGCGTCGTCAAATGCTTTATGATCGGCGTTAGCCATATCGACTCCTAGTGCGAGTTGATGGTGGTCAGCGGGTCGTATGGGTTGGCGCCCATGCGGCCCGCGCTGCGTTTACGGCGATGGAAGGGGGCGGCGCTGTATCCGCATTCAGTGCAGAGACTTTTGCTTATGGCGTTACGGGGGGCAAGGTAATCCGAATTCTGTGCAGTTGGGGGTAATTACGGCGTTGTCGATGCACGCGAGCGGCGCTGTCGCGTCGGCGCTGGGCCAAAACGGGGCGGCTGCAGCCGGGGCGGCTGAAAACGAGACGCTGAACAATACGTGCGGAAGCGATGATCCCAATGGATGCGGGAAGAAACTCGGTGCACTCGGCGGATTGATCGGCGCGGCTGGTGGTTTGGTAGTCGGCCTGCTAGGCGATGAAGTAACGGCAGGGCTGAATGTCCCATTGATGGCGGAAGAAATGGCTGCGGGGTATAAGCTCGGCAGCCGTGCTGGCAGCCTTCTCGGCACCGGAGCGGATGCGTTGCTTTCGGAAGGGAACTCGTCGACGGGGGGGCGGGTACCGGCAGCTCAGGGAATCAGTCCACCGCTGGACAGACATTGGCTAATTCTCGCGCTGCACATGACAAGGCGTCGGACGAGATCGCCAGCAGCTTCACTGATCAAGGGGCGAATATTCAGCGGGAGGTTACCATGGATACAAGCACCAGAGCGGGCGGTACGGTGCGCGCACGTGCGGACCAGGTGGTGTCCGGTACGCCCAATGGGTCGCTGCAGGTCCCGTCCGGTTACGTCGCAACCGATCTCAACGGCGATGTCTTGCAATCGATCCCGCTTAACTCGACCGGCCAAGTGATCGTTGAAGTGAAGACGGGCGGTGGAGACCTGACGTCGAATCAAGCGGTCACGTATCCTGCCGCTCAGGGTGGCAACGCAGTGGGAGCCGGCCGCAACGCGGCAGGCGCTAATATGCAGGGTCCGGTTTCCCTCACGCAGGTTGTGATCATTCGTCCCAAGCCATGACATTCAAGACAGACATATTTGATATTGCGCGCGTCGTTGCGGCGCAGTCGACAGGCTGGGCATTCAGCTCGGCTGGAGATTTTGTCAGCAAGAGTCTCAAGCACACGGACCTCATTGTGAGTCCGGGGTTTACGTTTAACAACGCGCCTAGCTGCGTAGTGCAGCCATTTGCTGCCATCAGGAATAAGAAAATCGTTCGGCTGTGCAAAGAGGTCATCGGGCGGGACACCTTCTGGACCTTATCGATCAAGTATCAATTGGAGTCGTCCAGGTATCGGGGACCACAAAGCGTCCAGCATATCTATCCGGGCAGGGCGCCGTTCGCCACAGAGCATGGCGAACCGCGGGTCTGGCCGGAGTCCTTCATAACCAAGGACGAGGCACCCGAGTACTTGCGGGGGGTGTTACGCGACGGAATTGCCTTTATCAAGAAGTACTTTGATCTCGAGAGTGAAGAAGCATTGCTTCGCCATCTGCCGGTGACATTCCAGTGGATGGACAACGGGATCGGAAATACAGGAGAACGCGGCTCCTTTTATGAGGGGGGGATGGTGTGATTCATTGCCTGGGGGCGATCGTTCTCGGCAACTTCGAGTTCGTGGAGCGTTATTGCAGTGACGAATTCGAAACTCGGACGCCCAAGCGCATGCAGGACTTAAATAGGATCGTTGCTGCACTGCCGGAACTCAAGCGTCGTTTTGCTGAGACTGGCAACGTCGTCTAGTCGTCGCAGCTACAACAGTAACAGTTCATCGCGCGACATCATGGACAACAAAAGGTGGAAGAACGATTTAATGCCATTTGAACGAACGGTTTACCGGCGCGTCTCCTATTCGGCGTTGGCTGCGGTCTTCTACGTAAGCACCTCGCGAAGGCCGTCCGCAATACGGCGCGCACGTGAGGCATGATTGGGTATCGGGCGCTCGGGGTCGCCCGCTGGCAATCAGCCCATAGAGGCGGGCGGGCAAGGCTGCCGTGGTAGCTTACTTGCCACGTTCCAGGGTAGTAATTCGTCGATGCGGTTAATGGGGTGATCAGCGATCTGGGTCAGCACGTATTCGAGATGAGCGCCCGGGTTGATCCCGTTGAGCTTGCACGTGCCGATCGGGCTGTACATCGCTGCAGCCCGTTCGCCCCCGCTGTCGGAGCCGGCGAACAAGAAATTCTTCCGACAATGCATTTATGTGCATTGTAGAAATAATGCGCAGCCAGAAATTATGTGGAGCTTGCATGGTACAGAGCATCACGGGCGTCAGTGTGCCGCGCCTTGCAAGGTTCGTTGCATAGCAGCAAACTGCACATAAAAAAGTGCTTTCCTGTTTGGGTTGTTACCCAATCAGGAGAATCGTAAGCGCGAATTTAAGCGCACCTAGAATCGGAGGCTGAACGAGCTAACGTCAAGTCTGGTGTATGGGCAGCATCGTGACGATCGATTTCAGGCGGCGAGTTTCTGCTGAACCGGTCGATCGTCTTGCACCGGTTCGCCGTCCTTGAAGGCAATGCCCTCCAGCAACAGCTTGATCTGTTCGGGGCCGTTGATACGGCGCCAGGTTTTCTCGGCTTCCTCGATCAGCTTGAATGCCAGACCCAGGAAGGTCGGTCGCGACACGCAGTTGCGCGTGCGCGTAGTACGGTGGCGCACCGTCGCGAACGTCGACTCGATCGCGTTGGTCGTCCGCAAATGCTGCCAGTGGTCGGCCGGGAAGTCGTAGAAGACCAGCAGGCTTTCTCGGTCCTTCTTCAACGTCTCTGTGGCCTTCGGATATTTCGCCGCATAGATCGTCACGAAACGATCGAAGGCGGCGTACGCGTCGGCGCGTGTCGCTGCCATCCAGATCGCCTGCAGATCCGCCTTGGCCCGTCCCTGTTGCGACTTCGGCAGCGCATTGAGCACGTTGCCCATCTTGTGAAACCAGCAGCGCTGGCCGCGCGTTGCCGGAAACACTTCCTCCAGTGCGGCCCAGAAGCCCATCGCGCCGTCGCCGACTGCCAGCAGCGGACCCGCCTGCAGAGCCACGCGCTTTCAGGTCGAGCAGCAGCTCCTGCCAGGACGCCTTCGACTCGCGATACCCGTCGCCGATTGCCACACGCTCCTTGCGCCCATCCGGCCTCACGCCGATGATCACCAGCAGGCACTGGCCGTCCGAGTTCTCGCTACGCAGGCCGGTGTGAATGCCGTCGACCCACCAGTACACGTAGCGCGACTCGACAGATCCCGCCGGCTCCAGCTGGCATGCTCATCGGCCCATTGCGCCTTGAGTCGGCTCACCACATTAGCCGACAAGCCCTTTGGCGTCGTCACCCAGCAGCACGCTCAGCGCCTCGCTCATGTCGCCCGTCGAGATGCCTTTCAGATACAGCCACGGCAGCGCGGCACTCACGCGCGGCGACTTCCGCACATACGGTGGCACGATCGATGAATTGAACTTCACGCCTGATCCTGAACGATCGCGAACCTTGGGCACCTTCACCGCAATCGGGCCGGCCGCCGTCAATACCTCGCGCTCCGGCAAATAGCCATTGCGCACCACCGCGCGTTGCCCGTGCAACGTCTTGACGTTCTCGAACCGCTCCAGCAGCGTCGTCAGCTCTGCTTCGATCGCCTGTTGAATCACCTGCTGGGCTCCGTGACGGACCAATTCGTCCAGCCCCAGACCGATTTCCGATAGACCGACAACCACTTTTTCCGTAAACTTATTCATGGTGGATGGTTTGATTGTTTGCTGGTTTCCGACTTCGACAATCAGATTCTCAGCTGAAACCTCCACCGCCTTCAATCTTCCCGCCTCAACTCCCCCGTACACCAGATCCGACTTTAGCTCCTGAACGAGCGCATGCTTGCGTCCGCAACTCCAACTTGCGGACGCAACCGATGACCCGGGCGACCGGCGTGACCGCGGCGGGCAAACGCAAGTTTGACGCCGAGGGTAAGCGCAAGCTGATTGACGCCTGCCTGCAGCCGGGCGCGTCAATTGCCGAATTGGCGTTGAAGGCTGGCGTGAACGCGAACCGGTTGCATAAGTGGATTCAATTGCGAGAATGCGCGAATGCCGCTGCTGCGACGGCGAGCGTCGAGCCGCTGCCATCGGCATTTGTATCGGTCGTCACGGTCAACGAGGTGGCGCCGGTGCGCACGAACCCCGAGCCGGTGAGCGTGCGGCGATCGTCGCACGGATACGAAGCGGCGAAGACAGCAACGCCGGCGCGGCTATCGGCGCAGTTGCCCAACGGCGTGACGCTGCAGCTCGAATGCGCCGCACACGATGGCGCTCTCGTGAGGGTGATGATCGAAGCGTTGGGGGCGCGCTGATGTTCCGCTTCGACGCGGACCTTCAGGTCTACCTGCATCGCGAGCCGATCGACTCCCCCCCGACGGGCGCAACTACGCCGCCGAGGCTACCAGCCCTTAAAATTGGAGGATAACTATGAGTCTCACGTCCGAACTTATTTTGCCGACCGGATACCAATGGTTGCTTGATAAGGCCCTCGTTGGATATCAGCCGTTTACGCAGCTACAGCCTTGGCACTACTTGCCGCCGGATCAGCGTTTTTGGGCCTCTGACCGATGGCCCGGCATTACGGACAAACGACTGTTGGTGTTCGCCAAAAGACAGGATTGCGACGACCTGGCGTGCTTCGTAGCGACAGCGAGCAACACGGTTCAATGCGTTGCGCTGATTCACGGGTGGACCGGGAATGGTTATGACCTGTCCGAAGAGTTCGATGACTTCTGGGTATGGTTGAAGCATGTCGTAGACGACATCGCAGACTGGGTTGTTGCCGGTCAGTGACTGACAGGGCCGTTGCGTTATCACCTTCCGCGGGAAGCAGCAGAGAATTTTTCGACTCCCAGGGTGTTGGCTTTTGACCACGGAAGTCATGTCAGCGCGAATTTAACCGCACCTAGAATCGGAAGTTGAACTAGCGCAGGCTTGCGTCTGCAACTACAACTTGCGGACGCAACCGATGACACAGAACGATGTTGATTTCCTTCCGCTGCGAGTGACCGGCGTGACCGCTGTGATGGTCTAATTTCCTCGGACATGGTCTACGTGCTGACGAAGCGCCGAGTCTACGAGGCAAGTTCAACGACGCGCAATGGCTCGATGTGGTGTGGAGCAAAGCCGTGCTGAGCGCTGAAAACGAAACGGGCCTTGAGGGATTCCCTGTGACCTGTCCGTGGACGATGCAGTAGGTACTGGATCCGTCGTTCCTGCCGGAGTGAAGCCCGAACCAATCGGGTTTGCGTTGAATACGCGCGCCAGCCTTCGGGCAGCCTTTTTTTGAGGTGCGCCGATACGGCACGCGCCCTCATCCGCGCCGCGCCAGGCTAATCCGCGCTGCCTCCCGTTCTGCCGGCGTCAAGGTGCTCGCGAATTCGAACTTGCCGGCGATCAACGTGGCCACGCATACGCCGTCGCGCAATGCCAGACGGTTGCCCACCAATCCGGGCACCTTCTCGCCGGGTAGGACGGTGCCGACGATATTGAGCGGATCTGCCGCGCATACGGAAACGAACTGTCCGTCCGGCTCGCGCTTACGCACGCTCCGAAGCAATGCGAGCGCTTCCGGCAGTGCGAACTGTTCGCCCGATAGCCCGTTCACGAACCGGCCGCCGCGAATTAACCCTCTGGCTTCCATCCGGTGAAACATGTGCAGTAAATCGCGCCAACGCGGCAGCCATGCGGGTTCTCGTTCCAGCAATTGCCAAAACACGACGCCGTAGCGGCGCAGCAAGGCCATCGCGACATGCTCGGTCGCGTCGGTCACGTCGGCCACATCGGGCACCAGTGCACGAGAGCCAGTGCTCGATAACCGCGTTTCGTTGGACGGCGACGGCGACGGGGCAAGCGCCATCTCCCGCGAAAGCGATCGATCCGGTAGCCCGGGCCGTCGCAACAGCGCCCATCGGCCGGCGTCTTGCATGCCGCCGATGAATGCGCCGCGATGCGCGCCGCGGCGTGCCATACCCCTCGAGCCGCGGTGACGTGCGACAGCGGGCGCGACGAGGGCGCGCAGCCCAGCGAAACTGTCGGCATTGACGAGCCCCGCCGCGACGAGTTCGCCTAGCGCGGCTTCGATTTCAAGTGGCAGCGCACGCGCCTCGCTGACCAATTCGTCGAAGAACAGGGCGCCGTGCCGCGACAGGGCGTCGAACAAAGCCGAAGCCCGCGGCGAAAGGCTACCCGACATCCCGGGCGGATCCGCCCGATCCGTGCGCCGATCCGCGAGCGCGTGCCAAATCGGCAGGGCGTGTCGCGGCAGCAGCACGATTGGCGTCGTTCGTACCGGCGCGCCCGCACTTCTTCCGTCCGCGGCGAAGCGGGCCCATACGAGTTTGCCCGAGCGGCACAATTCGTCGAGCGCCATACCCGTGTAGTCGCGCAGGCGCGCCGGCAAAATTTCTTCTTCCCAAGCCGCCGCCGCGGCTTCGAATCCTTCGAGTTGGTCGAGCGTGGCCGCGAGTGCGTCCCGCCCCATTCCGCGAGCGCTCGGCGCAAGGCGCTGCCAATCGATCAAGAAACGCACGAAGTCGGCTCGTTCGACGGGCTCGATCTCTCGTCGCAAGCGTTTGATCGTATAGCGATGTATGCGGGCAAGGAGATGTCGTTCGCACCATTCGTCCTGCGTGGCGCCGGGGCTGAATCGCCCACGCATGGCGTAGCCCTGGCGCTCAAGCACGAGAAGTGCCGTCGCCACATCGGATGCCGGCAAGGCAAGCGAACGCGCGAGCGTCGGCACCGGCTCGGGCCCAAGCCCCGATAGCCGCGCGCGCAGGATGTCGACAAGCGCGGCGTCCGGCGTGCAGTCATCGTCGAAGCCTGGCGGCGGCTCCAAACGCGGCGCATACGTTGCATCGGGATAAACCGCGCGTAAGCAGGTCAATCGTTCGATAGGCAACCACAGGGCTTCGCTTTCCGCCACTTGCATGCGCGTCGCACGCCCCGAGTGCGCCAGCGATGTCAGCCACGCGATCCATTGCTCGTGCGCTCGAGCTTCGCTCTCGTTAATGCAAGCCAGTGTGACCAACGCCTCATGCATCTCATCCACATTGCGTGCTTCCGGCCAAGCCTCCTCGCGCACCGCGGCGATCGCGTCGGCGTCGAGCGCGCCGAGATCGGATGCCTCTTCGGGATCGGTCCAGCGCCGTGAGAGCACCGCTTGCGTGCGGCGCTCCTCGAGCGGTGCATCGTCGAGAAACGCATAGGGCCGCGCATTGAGGATTTCAGCGGCGAGCGGCGATGGGGCGGAAAGCTCCCTCGTGACGAGCGCGATGTCGCCGCTTTCCATTCGCCGCAGCAGCGCAAGCCATCCTTCGCAGTCCATCGCTTCGTGCAGGCAATCGTCGATCGTTTGATCGACAAGCGGATGCCGCGGCAGCTCGCGTTCGCCGGCGATGTTTTCCAGGCATGCGACTTGATCGGGAAAGACGGCCGCAAGCAAGTCTTCGCTTTTCATGCGCTGCAGTTGCGGCGGTGTTTTGCGGCCCCCCGTGAAGCGCGGCAACGCTAGCGAAGTCACGGCGTTCCAGCGCCAGCGCACGTTGAACAGCGGCGCATCGAGCAACGCCTGAATCAATACGTGTTCGGCGCTCGCCGAGCGCAAGAAGCGCCACACCTCGTCCAACGCGAAGCTATGACTGCCCGTCAGCGACAAGACGATCGCATCTTCGGTCGCGGCCGCCTGCAGTTCGAAATTGAACGTTCGACAGAATCGCTTCCTGAGCGCGAGACCCCAGGCACGGTTCAAGCGGCTGCCGAACGGCGCATGAATGACGAGTTGGGTACCGCCCGATTCGTCGAAGAATCGCTCCATCACCAGTGTGCTTTGCGTCGGTAGCACCGATAGGGCCGCTTTCGCGCGAGCGAGATAGTCGACGATCTGGCGCGCCGCGCTCTCGTCGATCGCCAGCTCGCTCATCAGCACGGTCACGACACGTGCATGGCGTGTCGCCGCGCTTTGCGTATCGGGCGCGGGCGATTGCTCAGTACTGCCAAGCAGTTCGTCGACGCGCGCCCGAAGCCGCGCCACGGCGGCCGAGAGTTCGTCGCTGCGTCCCGGCGCTTCACCGAGCCAGAACGGGATATTCGGTGCTTGTCCCTGGGCGTCGACGACGCGGACGCGGCCAGGTTCCACACGCACGATCTTGTACGACGTATTGCCGAGCTGAAAAATATCGCCGGCTAGGCTTTCGACGGCGAAGTCTTCATTGACGGTGCCGATGTTCAGCGCTTGCGGTTCGAGCAACACGGCGTAGTCGGCATTGTCGGGGATCGTCCCGCCCGAGGTGACCGCCGTCATTTTCCCGCCCCGGCGCCCCCTCAGCGTGCCTTTGACGATGTCGCGATGAATGTACGCGCCGCGCGGGCCATGCCGGCTCGTATAGCCCTCGGCCAGCATGCGCAGGACCGCGTCGTATTGCTCGCGAGCAAGCTCGGTGTATGGTGCGGCGCGTTTGACACACGCGAACAGCGCTTCTTCGCTCCATTCTTCGCATGCCACCTCGGCGACAATCTGCTGCGCCAGCACGTCGAGCGGTGCGCGCGGCAGCGCGAGCGCGTCGAGTTCCCCGCGTTTGACGCAATCGATGAGCGCCGCGCATTCGATCAGATCGTCGCGCGAGGTCGGGAACAAGCGGCCCTTCGGCATGCCGCCGACTTGGTGGCCGGAACGTCCGACGCGCTGCAGAAAGGAGGCAATCGCACGCGGCGAACCGAGCTGACACACCAAATCGACGTCGCCGATATCGATGCCCAATTCGAGCGATGCCGTGGCGATCAAGACGCGCAGGGTCCCGCTTTTGAGGCGCTGCTCCGCATCGAGCCGATGCTCTTTTGCCATGCTGCCGTGATGGGCCGCGACGGCATCTTTGCCTAGGCGGTCGGTCAAGTGGCGCGCGGCGCGCTCGGCCATGCGCCGCGTGTTGACGAAAACGAGCGTGGTGGCATGGGCGCAAGCGAGTTCGGCCAGCCGGTCATAGACACGGTCCCACACTTCGTTTGCCATCACGGCTTCGAGCGGAACGGGCGGCAGTTCCAGGGCGAGATCACGCGCGCGCTGGTGGCCCACGTCGACGATCGCGCAGCGTGTCCCCTCGTGCATCCCTACGAGAAAACGCGCGACGCCTTCGATCGGTTTTTGCGTGGCGGACAGCCCGATGCGCGGCAGGCGGCGTTTGCATAGTGCGTCGAGCCGTTCCAGCGAAAGCGCCAAGTGAGCGCCGCGCTTGCTGCCGGCCATGGCGTGGATTTCGTCGACGATGACCGTGCGTGTCGTTGCCAGCATGCGGCGGCCCGAATCGGAAGAAAGCAGCACGTAGAGCGATTCGGGCGTCGTCACGAGGATGTGCGAGGGGCGTCGTTTCAGCGCATTGCGCTCCGCCGCCGTGGTGTCGCCCGTCCGTACGGCCGTGCGGATCTCGATACGCGGCAGGCCGAGCCGAGCGAGTTGATCGCCGATGCCGGCCAGCGGTCGGTCGAGGTTGGCGTGGATGTCGTTCGAGAGCGCCTTAAGCGGCGAGATATAGACAACCAGCGTTTCGTCGGGCAATGCACCGTCGTGCGCGAGGCCGTCGCGCACGAGTTCGTCGAGCGCCCACAAAAAGGCCGTCAGCGTTTTGCCCGATCCCGTGGGCGCCGCCACAAGCGTCGATTCGCCGGCACGAATATGCGGCCAGGCGCGCATCTGCACGTCGGTTGGGGCCAGGAAGGCCGATTCGAACCATGCGGCAACGGCCGGATGGAACGAGGCAAGCGGGCCGGCGCTCAAGGGGGCATTCATTTCGACGATGTGAGGACGGGACATCGCGTTCTCAAGGTCACCTAATCGGTCAAAAACGAGGCAGCCTCGCTGACCTAACGTTCAGTCGGAAACATGTCGATGCTCGCCGCATACGTGGACAGATAAATGAGCGGCGCGACGATGAGCAATCCAACGCCGAGCGTCAACACGCTAGCCAACATCAAGCCGACCACGATCAGGCCGTATAAGAGCGCCGCGTTGCCGTTGCGCCAAGTCGCCGCGAAGCTCGCACGCAACGCGTCGGCCGGGGTCGCGCCGTTCAGCACGATCAAGGCCGGGGCGAGCCATAGCGCCATCGCGCCGATCACGGCGGCGGTCAAATAGATCGCACCGGCGATCAGCGCGATCAAGGTGTGGCTGTTGCCTGCCCCGCCGAATGCGAGCAATTGTAGGGCGCTGGCCGCCCGATCGCCGGTCAGATCGCAGACGATGGCGATCAGCAAACCGAAGACGGCCGCGGCGAAAAGCGGCTGAAAATTCGTGCGGATGCCGCGCACCACATCGGCCAAGCCCACGGTGCCCGTCGCTCGGCTGTGATCGACGGCACAGATCATGCCGCCGGTCCAGAGGACCGTAAACACGGCGGCCAGATCGCTCGCATAAGGCAGCTCGTAAAGAACGGCGGTGATGAGCAGATCGATCACGCCAAGCAGGATCCAAGTAGCCGGATGCTGCTGAAATATCGCCCAACTTTCGGCGATCCATTGTGAACCTTGGCGGCCTGCGACCGAGCGCATCTGCATGTAAACGGACTCCGCGTTGTAAGGAAGTCGAAGGCCATCGGGCCAGTGCGTCATTATCGCCTGTCGAATGGGCGCGGTCCGCCGCAACTCGGGCAACTCGGCCGGCAACTCGGGCAACTCGGGCAACTCGGGCAACTCGGGCAACTCGGGCAACCGGCGCAATGCGTGTGGCCCGGACGACCCGGGCCAGGAATCGGCATTCGCGGGCTGACCGAGCGGCGCCGTTCGCTCGCTTTCGGTTGAGCGAAATCCTACGCGACTGCCTAACGTCGGAACCCAATCACGCGCACTCGCCCCGCGCTCCGCCCGCGCGTCATGCCTGGAACGCGGCTTGCTGCGCTCCGCGAGATGCAAACGGTATCCGGGCAATGAGTATTCATATCGGCATATCCGGCTGGCGCTACGCGGGCTGGCGCGGCGTGTTCTATCCGAAGGGCTTGGCGCAGGCGCGCGAACTTGATTACGCTTCGCGCGCCGTCGATACGATCGAAATCAACGGTTCGCACTACTCGCTGCAAACCATCGGCAGCTACCGGTCGTGGTACGAGGCGACGCCCGAGCACTTTATCTTCAGCGTCAAAGGCCCGCGGTATTTGACGCACATGTTGCGCTTTCGCGATGAGAGCGCGCGCCCTGCGATCGCGAACTTTTTTGCTTCGGGGGTGTTGGCGCTCGAGGAAAAGCTCGGGCCGTTTCTCTGGCAATTCCCCCCCAACTTCCCGTTCGATCCAATTCGGCTTGAACGATTTTTGTCGTTGCTCCCTCGAACGATCGACGACGCGGTGGCGCTGGCGCGCAGCCACGATGCGCGAGTCAAAGCGCCGTGGTTCAATACGCAACGTAGCGGCAACCTGCGTCACGCGGTGGAAGTGCGGCACGCTAGTTTTTGCGTCGCAGCGTTTCCGGAGATTTTGCGTCGCCAACAGGTGTCGCTCGTCGTTTCCGATTCGGTCGCCGGATGGCCGTATTTCGAAGAGGTGACAGCCGATTTCATCTATATGCGCCTGCACGGAACGCAGACGCTGTATAGCGGCGCTTATGCGGACCCGGCGCTCGATCGATGGGCCGAACGCATTCGGGCGTGGGCAGGGGGCAGAGAACCGGCCGATGCAAAACGTCTATCTACGACGCGCGCCGCGCGCGAGACGCGCGATGTGTTTTGTTATTTCGACAACGATCAAAAGGTGGAGGCACCATTCGATGCACGACGGCTGAAGGATCGGCTCGGCCTCGGCGCCACGGCGTTGCCCACCGTGGAGCGGAAGCGAGCGCGAGGCGAAAGGGCGGTCCTCCGCCGAGCCGACAGCCCCGAAAATCCCAAAAACCCCTTAAAGTGATGCGCATGCCGGCGAGCGAGAATCCGTGCCGAAATCAGGACCTGGTTTTTGCCGGCCACGTTTTTCCATCGATAGGAGCGACCCGATGAGCATCGCCGTACCCGATCTGCGACGCGCTTACGACGGCGTTCGGCGCCACAGTTTGGCGCTGGCGGAACCACTGTCGGCGGAGGATCAGGGCGTGCAGTCGATGCCGGATGCGAGCCCGACGAAATGGCATCTGGCCCATACGACGTGGTTCTTCGAAACGATTGTGCTGAAGCCGTACCTACCCGGGTATCGACCGTTCGACGAGCGCTTCGCCTACCTCTTCAATTCGTATTACGAAGCATTGGGCCCGCGCCATGCCCGGCCGCAGCGGGGGCTGCTGACGCGGCCTGCATTGCAGGAAGTGCATGCATACCGGCATTACGTCGACGAATCGATCTCCGCGCTATTGAATCGGCTCGATCCCGAGGCATTGGCCCGTATCGAGCCGCTTATCACGCTCGGTTTGCACCATGAGCAGCAGCATCAAGAGTTGATCGTCACCGATATCGTCCATGCACTTTCTTGCAACCCGATGATGCCGGCCTATCGGGCGGATGCCGCTGAGCCGACACAACAGCCCCAGCGCACGCAGGCGCTCGAATGGCTGCACCAGGCGGGGGGTGTCGTGGATATCGGCTATGACGGGCCCGATTTCGCGTTCGACAACGAGGGCCCGCGTCATGAGTTTCTGCTTCGGCCTTACGACATTGCGCACCGGCTGGTGACGTCCGGCGAATATGCCACGTTTATCGCTGACGGAGGCTATGCACGGCCCGAGCTGTGGCTCTCGGATGGCTGGGCCACTGTTCAGCGCGAAGGATGGACCGCGCCGATTTACTGGGTGCGCCGCGACGACGCGGGCGCGTCGGGGAACTGGAGCGTGTTCGGCTTGTCGGGATTACAGGCTCTCGATCCCCATGCACCGGTTTCGAACCTCAGCTTCTACGAGGCGGCGGCGTACGCCGAGTGGGCGGGCGCTAGACTGCCGACCGAATTCGAATGGGAGGCGGCGTTCAATGCGCCTGGAATCGAACAGATGACGGGGCACGTCTGGCAGTGGACGCGTTCCGCGTACGCCCCTTACCCGGGGTTTCGTCCATTGGCCGGCGTAGCGGCCGAATACAACGGCAAGTTCATGGTGGGGCAGCAAGTGCTGCGCGGCGGCAGTATCGCGACGCCGCCGGGGCATACGCGCCCAACGTATCGCAACTTTTTCCCGCCGGCGGCTCGCTGGCAATTCACGGGAGTACGCCTTGTACGAGACAACTGACGCAGCGGCGCTGACAGGCGCACCGCCTCGGCACGTACGAGCCGATTCGCAGAACGACGATTTTCGTCGCGATCTGCTGGCCGGCTTGTCGAAGCGCCCACGCAGCATCGCGCCGAAATACTTCTACGATGCGCAAGGCTCGGCATTGTTCGACCGCATTTGCGATCTGCCCGAGTATTACCCGACACGCACCGAGCGGCGCATCCTCGAGCAGTACGGCCGCGAGATGGCTGACGTCGTCGGGCCGCAGGTGGATCTCATCGAATTCGGCGCGGGCTCCCTGGAAAAGATTCGGCTGTTGCTGCGCTCGTTCGACGCCCGCGCGTTGCCGCGCCGGTATTTTCCGATCGACATTTCGGCGGCGCACTTGGAAGAGGCGTCCAGGCGTCTCCACGCGGATTGCCCTTGGCTGCAGGTACGGCCGATCGCGGCCGATTACATGAATGAAAGCCAACTGTCGGAGTTAGACGCATCGACGAGCCGGCGAGTCGGTTTTTTCCCGGGCTCGACGATCGGCAATTTCGATAGCGACGAAGCGATGACATTTTTGCGGCTGGCGGCCCGTTTGCTCAAGGGCGGCGGCTTGCTTGTCGGAGTCGATCTCGTCAAAGATCCGCAAACGCTGCATCGCGCTTATAACGACGCGCAGGGTGTCACGGCGGCATTCAATTTGAATTTGCTGCGGAGGGCCAACGCCGAGCTATCGGCCGATTTCGATTTACGCCAATTCACGCACTACGCGTTCTACGATCCGCGCCGATGCCGGATCGAAATGCACTTGCTGAGCCGGTGTGCGCAGACGGTTCATGTGGCGGGGCACGATTTCGACTTTGCACAAGGAGAAAGCCTTCATACGGAGAACTCGCATAAGTTCACGATAGAAGGCTTCCGGAAGCTGGCTGTTTCGGCGGGCTTTCGGCCCGGGCCCGTTTGGACCGACGAAGCGCAGTTATTCAGCGTTCATTGGCTCGAGAGCCCGGCCGACGGGACACGGGCGTCATAGTGCTCGACGCCCCGCGACGATCGCCTGCGAATCAGTCGCGGCCCCAACCGTGGTGCTCATGCCACTCGTGTTCGCGCCATTCATGTTCGCGCCACTCGCGGCGGCGCCATTCGTGTTCACGCCAGCCGTCGTCGCCGCCCCAATAGCCGACGGCGACCGGCGGCGGCGCATACGCCACCTGAGGCGGCGCCACGTAGACGGGCGCGGCCATCGGGAATCCGATGCCGACAGCGACATCGACGTGCGCCGATGCTGCGTTGGACATGGCGAGCGCCGCGATACCGACACCGATCACCGTAGCGAAGATTTTCTTGTTCATGAGGACGACTCCTTGCGCGTTGCTTGCGCTCGTTTTCTAGTGAAGACGAGCCCAGTGTAGGGTCGTGCCGGCGATACATGTGAAAGTGGCGTGCGAGATTGGTAACGCTGTATTACGTGCGGCTTGCGTGTCGGCGGGCGAGTGGGGCGAGGGTCGTCGTCGATGGACTCGACGACGAGAACATGAAGAGCATTGTTTTGCGCAGCCCCGACGGGCACGAATTCGAATTGTGCACTTGCCACGCCTGATCGACGCCGGCAAGCCGGTGGCTTATGCTTGGCCGGCTTCCTTGGCGAGCCCTTGGCGCAGCAGTTCGCCGACCAGGCCCGCCAAGCCCTCCGGATGGGCGGCTGCGCGCGTCTTCAGTTGCTCGACCAGGTCCGCATCGAGCTTGCACGCAAACGGTACGAGTCCTTTCGCCTGATCGAGCTTGCGCTGCTCGCGGCGATTGGCCGGCGCTTGTTCGGCGCCTTTGCCGAAGCGGCCGGATTGCGATTGCTTCAGTGATTGAGTCAGTTTCAGTGCCTTGTTTTTTTCAAGCTCGAATTTCTTCATTGGCATGGCTTACGTCCTGCGGGATTGATCGGTCAGCGCGTATTGTACGCAGTCGCGACGGGCGCGCCGACGCAGACCACAACTTTCATCGTTTGCCCGCTCCACGATCGGCACGAATCAACAGGGCCAAACGTTGAACGAGCGGCGCGAACGACGATTCGGGCGTGTTGCCGTAGCCGAGCACCAGGCCGTTATCTTCCGGCTGCGGATACGATGCAAAGCGCGACAGCGGCATCGGCGCCATATCGAATGCGCGTGCGGCCTCGGCGATGCGAACGTCGACGCAATCGGCGGGCAGTCTGATCGTCAAATGCATGCCGCTGTCGCCGCCGGCGACAACGTGCGGTACGTCGAAGTGCTGCTTCAATGCGTCGCGCAGCGCGTCTTGTCGCCGCTTATATAGGCGGCGCATCCGCCCCAAATGACGGCTGAATTGCCCGCTTTCGATGAATTCGGCCAACGCGAGCTGTTCAAAGCGATGACCGCCGCGCAGTGCCTCCTTCAGCAGCGGCGCTGCACGCGGCGCCAATGCTTCGGGCAAGACGAGAAATCCCAGGCGCAGCGACGGAAACAGCGTCTTGCTGAAGGTGCCCACATAGAGGACCGGCGCGTTCGGAACCAGACCTTGCATGGCACCGACGAGTTCACCCGAATGACGGTATTCGCTGTCGTAGTCGTCTTCTATGATCCATGCACCGTATTGCTGTGCTTTGCCGATGAGATCGAGCCGGCGTGCGGCCGTGAGTACGGCCCCCGTCGGATATTGATGGGAGGGGGAGCTGTAGATGAGCCGTGGCGTCTGCGTGGCCCATGCTTGCTCGGGAATCCGCAATCCGTTTTCGTCGACACGCAGGGCGATGATGTCGAGATCGCCGCAGAGCATGGCCGTTCGTGCCCCCCGGTATCCGGGCTCTTCGATCCAGGCTTTATCGCCGGGGTTCGTCACCAAGCGCACACAAAGCGACAATGCCTCTTGCGCCCCCTCGGTAATGACGATGTGTTCGGGCTCGCAGCGCACGCCGCGGGCGACGGCTAGGTGGCGCATGATGGCCGTGCGAAGCGCCGGCTCGCCTTGCGGCTCCCCGTACCAAAGGCCGGCCGTTCCTGTCCGCCCAATCGCACGGTCGAGGCAATTTTTCCAAGCGCTCAAAGGGAATCGCGCGAGCGCGGGCACCCCAGGCCGAAACGGCAGGTCCTGGGTCGCATCGAGCGCACTGTCGCGCACGCGCGCTGCGCGTTGAGCGATTTCGGGCGCGGCGAGTTCGCGACGCTCGAGCCCATGCGCCGGTGCGACGGGGCGATCTAGCGTGCTGACGCGCGTTCCCTGGCGGCTCAGCGCAATATAGCCCTCCGCGCTCAGCAATTCATAGACGGCGGTGACGCTATTGCGCGAAATGCCCAGCTCGGTGGCGAGCGTGCGCGATCCGGGTAGCCGGCAGCCGGACGGTAAGCGGCCGTCCAAGATCGCGGAACGGATGCGCTGATACAGTTGCCGCTGCAAAGACACGCCGGCCCTGTCTCTCGCGAGAGGCGTTTCGAGCAGTAAATCCAGCACGGGGCCGGCTGACTCATTCGGGGCTAGCATGCGGGCAGTGAGAGCCGAAAAATGGGGAATAACGGGAGGCGTGGCACCATAGAATAGTTCCAATGTGGCTCTTTCGGTGAGCCACGAGAGATTCTAAAGTGTTGGCTCGATGACGCAACTCGGGGTTTCCATGTCCACTTTCTCGAACGAATACGGCCAACCCATCGGTGCTCCTGTGCCGGGATGGTCGCCGCGGCCGGTACCGAGCGCAGTGACGCTCGAAGGCAGCTATTGCCGCCTGGAGCCGCTCGATGCGCAGCGCCACGCGCAAGATCTTTACGACGCTTACCAAACGGCACCCGACGGCAGAGATTGGACCTATCTTTCGGTCGGTCCGTTTGTCGACATCGAGAGCTTTCGGCGCCACGCGCAGGCCGCCGCGCTCAGTACCGATCCAAGGCATTTCGCTGTCATCGACCGCAAGACCGAAAAAGCAGTCGGCACGTTGGCGTTGATGCGGATCGAACCGAGCTCTGGGGTCATCGAAGTGGGTTTCGTGACGTTTTCGCCGCTGCTCAAGCGCACGCCCATTTCCACCGAAGCGCAGTACTTATTAATGGCGTATGCATTCGACGAACTCGGCTATCGTCGCTACGAATGGAAGTGCGATAGCCTGAACGCGCCGTCGCGCGCGGCGGCGGAGCGGCTTGGCTTCACGTTCGAGGGAATCTTCCGGCAGGTCGTGGTGTATAAAGGCCGCACCCGCGATACCGCGTGGTTTTCGATCCTCGATACGGAGTGGCCGGTGCGAAAGCAAGCGTTCCAAGCCTGGCTCGCGCCCGATAACTTCGACGAGCAGGGCCGGCAACGCCAATCGCTTGGCAATATGCGTCGGCTTCAGTCGTCGTGATCCGATCGCTGCCGCTACGAGCCCAGCCGTCCGATCGCATCCAGCTCGGCCAGCGTTTGATCGGACAGGTGCAATGCCTGCGCTTGCAAGTTTTCTCGTAGGTGTTCGACCGACGATGTACCCGGGATCAACAGAATGTTAGGCGCTCGATGCAGCAGCCATGCTAGCGCTGTTTGCATCGGCGTCGCGCTCAGTGTCTCGGCCACCTTGGATAATGCGGCCGATTGAATCGGCGAAAACCCCCCGAGCGGAAAGTAAGGGACATACGCGATGGCCTGCGCGGCGAGATCGTCGATGAGTGCGTCGTCGTGCCGATGCATCAAGTTGTAGTGATTCTGCACGCACGCGATGGGCGCGATTCGTTGAGCTTGTTCGACCTGCATCGCTGTCGCGTTGCTGATTCCAATGTGCCGAACAAGACCTTCTTGCTGAAGGCTGGCCAGCGTTTCCATTTGCCGCTCGATCGTGCCTTCTTTCGGCGCCTGAGTGTCGAACATGAGGCGCAGATTCACGACGTCCAGCACTTCGAGTTCGAGATTGCGCAGGTTGTCGTCAACGGCTCGGCGGATGTCGTCGGGTTCTTGGGCCCGCAACCATGAGCCGTCATTGCCGCGAACCGCGCCCACCTTCGTCACGATGACAAGCGATTCGGGGTAGGGATGCAGCGCTTCGCGGATGATTCTATTTGTGATGTGCGGCCCGTAAAAGTCGCTTGTGTCGATATGATCGACGCCCGCTGCGACCGCCTCGCGCAGTACGTTGAGCGCGGCATCGTGATCTTTCGGCGGGCCGAATACATGAGGGCCCGACAGACGCATGGCCCCGTAGCCGAGGCGTCGGACGGTTCGTCCCGCGAACGGGAAGGTGGTATTGATAGAAGTGGATGGCATGGTGCCTCTTTGCTTGACGTTGAGGGATTGACCTTGCCGAGTATGGAAGCAATTGCGCTGTTCGATAATCCGATCTAACTTGCACGGGTTGTTTAAAAATACGAACAGTTCCCATGGATTTCAATGACCTTGCAGCGTTCGCCTCGGTCGCTCGCGCGGGCGGTTTCCGCGATGCGGCCCGGGCGAGCGGCGTATCGGCGTCGAGTTTGAGTATCGCCGTCAAGCGTTTGGAGGCGAAGCTCGGCTTGCGTTTGTTGAATCGAACGACGCGCAGCGTGGCGCCGACTGAGGCAGGCGTGCATTTGCTGGAGCGGCTGATGCCGCTATTCGGCGAGATGGAGGCGGCGCTCGATGTCCTGAACGCGTTCCGCGATAAACCGATTGGCACGCTGAGGCTTAATGTGCCGGCAAGCGTGGCTCGCACGATCCTGCCCGGTATCGTGGGCCCATTCATCCAGGCGTATCCGGGTGTACAGGTGGAGGTGATCGTCGAAGACGGTTTTGTGGATGTCTTGTCGGTCGGCTGCGACGCGGGCATTCGGTACGACGAACGGCTCGAGCAGGATATGGTGGCGATCCCGATCGGCCCGCGCGTGCAGCGCCTTGCGACCGCCGCGGCGCCGAGTTATCTCGGCTCACACGGAAGACCTACCCATCCGCGCGAGTTGCTTTCGCACGCCTGCTTGCGCATTCAGTTCTCGAGCGGTGCGATGGTTAGCTGGCAGTATCAGCGCGGCGAGGAGACGTATCGACTCGAGCCGGCGGGGCCGCTCCTCGTCAAGCCTTCTTTAGCGCTCGATCTGGCTATTAACGTGGCGCTGCGCGGCGCAGGTGTCGTTCACCTATTCGAGGACATGCTGCAACCTTACTTCGACAGCGGCGAGTTGGAGCCTGTTCTCAAGGATTGGTGGGTGCCTTTTACGGGGCCTTTTCTCTATTATCCCGGCCACCGGCACGTGCCCGCGCCATTGCGTGCATTCATCGATTTCATTCGTGGGCGGGGTGAGCTTTCCGACGGGACAGATGCATTGTCGTCGCCCGCTATCCCATAGTTTTTCTTTGGGCTCACTCAAATAACCGTCGTTTGTCGCGAGCCGGCGGTGAACGGATACTTCGTCATCTACGGCGCTGTCCCGAATCCTAGTCGGGAGCCCGTCAAGCCCGTCAACCAAGCGGCGGTACCTAAGGAGCCCCCACTCATGAAGAACAGAGCCATCGGCCTTGTCGCGGCGATCGTCTTTGCTACCTGCGCCACCGCAACGTTAAGCCGTGCGGCCGAACCGCCAACGGACCATGCCAGGAAGATCGTCGATGCAGTGATCGAACCGTTGATGCAGAAAGACGGTATCCACGGGATGGCCGTCGGCATCGTCGACGGCGGCAAGCCCTATGTATTCAACTACGGCGTGGCATCGGTCGAAACGGCCCGGCCCGTCGACGATCAAACACTGTTCGAACTAGGTTCGGTCAGTAAAACATTAACGGCGACGCTCGCTTCGTATGCCGAAACGAACGGCTATCTTTCGTTATCCGATCCAGTGAGCAAGTACCTGCCGGCATTGAACGGAAACCCATTTGGCGCAATTGCACTCGTCAACCTCGGCACACACACGCCAGGCGGCGTACCGTTACAAGTACCCGACGCCATCAAGACCGACGACGACTTAATCTCCTATCTGAAGGCGTGGCGCCCGAGCTACGCACCCGGTACCTACCGGACTTACTCGAACCTCGGTATCGGCCTGCTCGGCATCGTCGCGGCAAAAAGCATGCACAACGACTTCACATCGTTGATGCAGCAGCGCACTTTCCCCGCCCTCGGTATGACGAGCACTTATATCGATGTTCCAGCCGCGCGCCAGGCCGACTACGCGCAGGGCTATACGAAGCAAGGCGCGCCGATTCGGTTGGGGCAAGGCATGTTATGGGCGCAAGCGTATGGCGTCAAAACGACGGCGGGCGACATGCTGCGTTTCGTCGCAAGCGAACATGAACTTGATTGCCCTCGACGATAAATGGCAGCGGGCCGTTACACAGACGCACCTGGGCTACTATCGGGCGGGACCGATGACGCAGGATTTGATCTGGGAGCAATACGCGTATCCGGTCGCACTGAATTCGTTGCTGCAGGGCAATTCGGCCGCCGTCATTCTTCACCCGACGCCCGTGTCTCGCATCGCACCGCCACAAGCGCCGAGCAAGGACGTCTGGATCGACAAGACAGGCTCGACGAATGGGTTCGGGGCCTATGTTGCGTTCGTTCCGCAGCGGCAATTGGGAATCGTCTTGCTGGCCAATAAGAATTTCCCGATCGACGAACGTGTGCGCGTCGCGTATCAAATTCTGAGCATATTCGCGTCGTCCAATGTCTCGCCGAAACGATAGCAAGCGAGAACGACGATGAACCGCTATCATTGCATCCCCCTAACGTGTGGGGCGATCCTGGCGCTGCCGTTCGCTTTTGCCGCCACCGCTCCGCCCGCAGCCAACGAATTGATTCAGATTCAGGTATGCATCGACAATTACAAGAAAACCTAGGGTTGGCCACGGATCTATTACTGCATGCCGAAATCGGCTCCGTCTCGCATGACGATCGATACGTCGTCATGCGCACGCCGCAGGCGCCGGATTATTTCTCGGGAAACATGCTCGTGCTCGGGGCTCGTCCGTCATCGGCCGATCGGCAACGGCTGGAGGACGATTTCGCCCGCCTGATCGGTACCCCGCCCACCATTGCGCACCGCAGCTTCGCTTGGCCCGAGCCCGAGGGCGTGCTCGTCGATCTCGAGGCGTACGCTGCCCAAGGCTACGACGCGCGAGTGTGCAGCGTGCTCGTCGCGGAACGTAACGCGGTGCATTCGGTTGCAACCAATGAGGCCGTCGATGTCAGGTTGCTCGATTCCGATCGCGACTGGGACGACTGGACGCAGATCTTGCTGGCGGACATGCCGGATCCCGAGAGCGACGTCTCGGTGCGCTGCGTGGACTTTCAGCGCTCGGCGTATCGCACGCTGATCGAGCGGCAATGGGGTAATTGGTGGGGCGCCTTCATCGACGGCGAGATGGTCGGCAGCCTGGGCTTATTCTTTTTTGGGCGCATCGGCCGTTTTCAATCGATCGTGACGCGCGAAGATCGGCGCAATCAGGGTGTTTGCCGCACGTTGTTGACCGAGGTGGTCAAGCGGGCCGCCGGTGCGCGGGACCGGCTCGTGATCGTGGCCGACGAAGCGTATCATGCGATTCGGCTCTACGAATCGCTCGGTTTCGTTCGGGAGGGGCGAATCGGCACCCTTTGCCAAGCGCCGAGCTAGCGATACAAGAGCCGCTCGTTTTTTGGCGCAACCTTATGCATCTATGCATCGTTTGACCGCGGACGATGTGCACTCGGCCATGAGTCTCGTCTCGCCCGATCCGCCGTGCGCAACCGTACCGATCTCCCTCGTGAAGGCGTTTCTCGCGGGCGCCCAGGCGCGCCCGGAAACGATTCGCCGGTATTTGGAAGAGGCCGGCGTCGCATCGGAGCTGCTGACCGAGCCAGGTGCCCGCGTGACGGAGGAGCAATTCTCGACGCTCTATCAGGCGCTCGCGATTGCGCTGGACGACGAGATGCCGGGCTTTTTCAGTCGGCCGCTGCGCAGCGGCACCCTGAAGTTTCTATGCTTGAGCTTGCTCGAGGCGCGCAACCTTGAAACGGCGCTGCATCGCTTCTGCCAGTTCTTCCACATCGTGCTCGACGATTTCCGTCTAGAGTCGCGGCGCGACGGCCCGGTTGCCCAGTTCACGCTGCGCCCCGATCCGGCCGCGCATCATATTGGGCCGTTGGGGCATGAACTCATGCTCAAGCTGGTCCATGGCGTGTCCTCCTGGCTCATCGGCCAGAACATCTCGCTGCTGCAAGTGGAGCTTGCTTGTCCGCGGCCCGCGCATGCGCTCGATCATCGCTATTTCTTTTCCGGGCCCATCTTTTTCGATCGGGCGCGGACGCTGATGCGTTTCAGCGCGGCTTACCTCGACATGCCGATTCGGCAAAGCAGGCGCAATTTACGCAAGTTTCTTGCGCGGGCGCCGGGCGATTGGATCTTCGGTTCATTCAGCGAGCAATTGGTTAGCCACCGCGTGCGGCAATACTTGGCCGCGCACCTGACCGATCTGCCGACGATCGAGCAAGCGGCCGCGCACCTGCATTGCTCGGTTCGCACGCTATGCCGCCGTCTCGCGGGCGAGGAGACGACGTTCCAGGCATTGAAGGACGATCTTCGCCGCGATATCGCGATCCAACGTCTGACCGATACGGACGAAACGATTGCAAAGATCGCGGGCGACATCGGCTTCGACGATCCGACCGCCTTTCATCGCGCCTTTCGCCATTGGACAGGCAGCACGCCCGGCACGTATCGTCGGCGCGCGTAGCGCTCCCGCGCGCTGCTGCCGACGTTTCGCCGCCATTCCCTCTTTCTGGCCGGATATGTCAGTAGGTGGTCCGGTTTCGCCAGCCTGCTACGGGCACTTTGGCGTTAGGATCTAGTCCAACTCACTCCGAGATGGCCGCATATGTCATAGCGCGGCTCTTTCGATCCCCTATTCATTTGGACCGTTCGCTATGAGCTATACCGCCCCGATCAAGGACATGTTGTTCGTGCTGAAGGAGTTGGCCGGCTTGGACGATATCGCCGCGCTCCCCGGTTTCGAGGATGCCGGCCTCGACACGGCGCAAGCGGTGCTCGAGGAATCGGCCAAGTTGTGCGCGGAAGTATTGGCGCCGTTGAACGCCGAAGGCGATCGTAATCCCAGCAGTTGGAAAGACGGCGTCGTTACCGCGACGCCCGGGTTCAAAGACGCATTCCGTCAATTCGTCGAGGGTGGCTGGCAAGGCGTGCAGCATCCGTCGGAATACGACGGGCAGGGGCTGCCGAAGTCGATCGCGACGCCTTGCATTGAAATGCTCAATGCGTCGAATCTCTCGTTCGCGCTGTGCCCGTTGCTGACGGACGGTGCGATCGAAGCGCTGCTTACGGCGGGCAGTGAAGTGCAGAAACAGCGTTACGTCCCGAAGCTGATTTCGGGCGAGTGGACGGGCACGATGAATTTGACCGAGCCGCAAGCGGGTTCGGATCTGGCGCTCGTCCGCACGCGCGCCGAGCCGCAGGCCGACGGCACTTATCGCGTGTTCGGCACGAAGATCTTTATCACGTGGGGCGAGCACGATATGGCCGAGAACATCGTCCATCTGGTGCTGGCACGCACGCCCGATGCGCCCGAAGGCGTGAAGGGGATCTCGCTCTTCATCGTGCCTAAATTCATGGTCCACGAAGACGGCACGCTCGGCGAACGCAACGATGTGCATTGTGTGTCGATCGAGCATAAGCTGGGCATCAAGGCGAGCCCGACGGCGGTGCTGCAATTCGGCGATCATGGCGGGGCGGTGGGCTATTTGATCGGCGAAGAAAATCGCGGCCTCGAGTACATGTTCATCATGATGAACGCGGCCCGTTTCGCGGTGGGCATGCAGGGGGTGGCGGTGGCCGATCGCGCCTATCAGAAGGCGGTGGCGTATGCAAAGGAGCGCGTGCAGAGCCGGCCTGTCGATGGTACGGCGAAGCAGGCCGTGACGATCGCGCATCACCCGGATGTTCGCAGGATGCTGGCGACGATGCGCGCGCTGACGGAAGGCGCGCGCGCGCTCGGCTATGTGGCCGCGGCGCATAGCGATATGGCGCTTCACCATGCCGACGAGCGTGTTCGCGCCGAGCATCAGGCGATCTACGAATACTTGGTGCCCATCGTGAAAGGATGGAGCACGGAAATGTCGGTCGATGTCGCGAGCCTAGGCGTGCAAGTGCACGGCGGGATGGGCTTCATCGAGGAAACCGGTGCGGCGCAGTACTACCGTGATGCACGGATCTTACCGATCTACGAAGGTACGACAGCGATTCAAGCGAACGACCTGGTGGGGCGAAAGACGCTGCGCGACGGCGGTGCGGTGGCGCAAAGCCTTCTACGCGAAATCGACAAGACGGTCGAGCGCTTGAAATCGCAACAGGACCCTGCATTCTTGTCGATCGCGACGCAACTGGAAGCAGGCCGGCGCGCATTCTCGAGCGTCGTCGAATTCGTCGTTCGACAAGGCAAGCGCGACCCGAACGCGGTTTTCGCCGGCAGCGTGCCGTATGTGAAGCTGGCCGGCCTGGTGTTGTCGGGATGGCAGATGGCGCGCGCGGCGTTGGTCGCAGATCAGAAGCGGGCCGCCGACCCTTCGTTTTACGGCGCCAAGGTGTTGACGGCGCAATGCTTCGCCGAGCACCTGCTGCCGCATGCCGCCGCGCTCGCAACGTCGATCGTCACGGCGAGAAACGGCGAAGGTCTGTTGGCATTGGATATCGAACAGTTCTGAGCTGAGCGGAAAGGAAAGCCCCGGGTGGCGACGACCGCCTCGCAGCCGATATCGCTCGGGCTATCGACGGGTAGCCCGGTACATTGAGGAGAGCACATGAACAAGGAAGTGGTCGTTGTAGGCGGCGTGCGCACCGCCATCGGCAAATTCGGCGGTAGCTTGAAGGACGTTGCGCCGACCGAACTCGCGACGATCGTCGTGCGCGAGACCCTGGCGCGCGCCGGCATCGAGGCGGCGCATGTCGATCATGTCGTATTCGGCAACGTGATCTCGACGGAGCCGAAGGACTTGTACCTGTCGCGTGTTGCCGCGATCAACGCGGGCATTCCCGAAACGACTCCGGCATTCAATGTGAATCGCTTATGCGGCTCGGGCTTGCAGGCGATCGTTTCCGCCGCGCAAACGATCATGCTCGGCGATGCCGATGTGGCGATCGGCGGCGGCGCGGAAAACATGAGCCGTGCGCCTTATCTGACTTCCGACGTCCGTTTCGGTGCGCGCATGGGCGATGCCCGCATGGTCGATATGATGCTCGGTGCGTTGAATGATCCGTTTCACGCCGTACCGATGGGCGTGACGGCCGAGAACGTGGCGCGTCGATTCGGTATTTCGCGTGAAGATCAGGATGCGCTCGCGTTGGAATCGCACCGGCGCGCCGAACGTGCGATCGCCGAAGGCCGGTTCGCTGGGCAGATCGTGCCGGTTGTGCGCCGCGTCAAGGGCAAGGATGTAGCGTTCGATACGGACGAACATCTGCGATTGAATGCAACGCTTGAAGATTTTTCGCAACTGAAGCCGGTGTTCGATCGCGAACACGGCACGGTGACGGCGGGCAACGCCTCGGGCATCAACGACGCGGCCGCCGCCGTGCTGCTGATGTCGCGCGAGGCGGCCGAGCACCGCGGCGTAAAGCCGTTGGCGCGTCTGGTCGCTTACGCGCATGCGGGTGTCGATCCGCTGCATATGGGCATCGGCCCCGTGCCGGCTACGCGCATAGCGTTGGAGCGTGCGAGCTTGTCCGTCGGCGACATCGACGTGGTCGAGGCCAACGAGGCATTCGCGGCGCAGGCTTGTGCCGTGACGCGCGAGCTCGGCTTCGATCCGGCCAAGGTCAATCCGAACGGCTCGGGCATTTCGCTCGGGCATCCGATCGGTGCCACCGGGGCGCTCATCACCGTGAAGGCGATCCACGAATTACAGCGAATCGGCGGCCGCTATGCGTTGGTGACGATGTGTATCGGCGGCGGGCAAGGTATCGCGGCGATCTTCGAAAACATGCAGTGATACTGCATTCGAACGCTCGCTCATCACTCAATCATCCTGTGTGGCGACCGATACCGCTTCGCGCATTAGGGCGATGAACCGCAGCAACCGAGACGGGTAGTACTGGGCGTGGGGATAGAGCAGGTAGACAGGCAGCGCGTGCGCCTGCCACTTCGGCGCCAACTGGATCAAACGCTTGCCGGCGAGATCGTCGCCAAGCAGCCAGGCCGAGCTTGCGCACGCCCCCATGCCGAGCAGTGCCGCGCTACGGAGCGCATAGAGATTGTCGGTGCTGATGCGGGGGTGAATTGGGATGGTGCGCGTTTCGCCGGTTTCTTCGTGCGTCAGCGTCAGCTCGGTTCGGTAGTAAGTTCGCAATGCCATCCAGGGCAAAGCGACGAGTTCCTCGGGCTCTTGCGGCACGCGGGTGCCCTCGATCAACGAGGGCGAACCCACTACTATTCGGGGCACCTTCGAGAGGCGGATGGCTACGACGGCCGGATCGTTAGGCTCCCCCACTTGTATCGCGCAATCGATTCCTTTAGCGATGAAATCGCGCACGTCGTCTTGCAACAACCACTCCACCTGCACGCGCGGATAGTCGTTTAAATATCGCACCAACGGCTCGACCAAGCGTTGTTGGCCGAAGGCATGCGGCACCGCCACACGCAGCAGCCCCTCGGGTTCTTCCTGCGCGCCGCGCACGTCCGCTTCGAACGCCGCCCAACTCGCCAGCAGTTCCTTGGCGCGCTTGAAACAACGCTCGCCGTCCACCGTCAGCCGCATCGTATGCGTCGAGCGGTGCAGCAGGCGGACGCCCAAAGCACTTTCGAGCGCTTGCAAACGGCGGCTGATCGTCGGCTGGGTGGTATGCAGTTGTGCCGCCGCCGCCGATAGATTGCCCGCTTCGACTATACGCACGAACGTTTCCATTAGCTGAAAACGCTGGCCGGCACCCTCCGCGGAGAACGCCGAAGAGGGTTTGATGGCTTGTGCTGCGGCGAGATGTCGATTTTTGGTGGTCATACGTCGAGCGTATAGCAAATGTTCGGTTCGCGGTACTACCGACATCGGCCTGGGCGCGTCAAACTCGCCTCCGTTCTGTCGATCCCTTCGTGAGTGCAATCGCTATGTCCACTACTCCAACACTTGAGACGACGCGCGCAAGCGCCTCGCGCTCGCTTTCGGACGCCGATGGCGTGTCGGTGCCGCACCCGCACCCCCGTCTCGTCTTGCTGCTGGCCGCCGCCGCTGGCCTTGGCGTCGCGCCGCTCTATTACTGCCAGCCCATGCTGGGGGTGCTCGAATCGAACCTGGGGGCATCGGCACAGGCGGTTGGGATGGTGCCGACGCTGACGCAGCTGGGCTACGCGTTCGGCATCTTGCTGTTGGCGCCGCTCGGAGATCGATTCGATCGGCGCCGCGTGATTGTTGCCAAGGCGGCGGCGCTCGTCGTTGCCCTATTGCTCGCGGCCGCCGCGCCCACGATCGATTTCTTATGGGTTGCGAGCTTTGCAATCGGATTGTCGGCGACGATGGCGCAGGACATCGTGCCGGCCGCGGCGGTATTGGCGCCCGATGCGCAACGGGGCAAGGTCGTGGGCACGGTGATGACGGGGCTGTTGCTCGGGATCTTGCTCTCGCGCGTCGTCAGCGGCTTGGTGGCAGCGCACTACAGTTGGCGTGCCATGTTTGTCGCGGCCGCCGCCAGCGTGGCCGCGATCGGCTTGGCCGCGGCGCGTGGGTTGCCCGCGTTCAAGCCGACCACGCATTTGCCGTATCGCGCATTGATCGCGTCGCTCGGCCATCTATGGCGACACCAGCGGGCGCTGCGGCGCGCAGCGATCGCGCAAGGATTGCTTGCGATGGGCTTCAGCGCATTCTGGTCGACGCTCGCCGTTTTGCTGCATGGCGCGCCGTTCCATTTGGGCAGCGCCGTCGCGGGTGGCTTCGGGCTGGCCGGTGCGGCCGGCGCGCTGGGTGCGCCGCTTGCGGGACGCTTGGCGGACCGGCGTGGGCCCGAGTTGGTGACGCGGCTCGGCATCGTGATCGCGACGATATCGTTCGCCGCGATGGCGCTGGGTTCCGTGATGACGCCACACGCGCAGTTGGTCTTGCTCGCGGTGGCCACGGTCGGATTCGATCTAGGCGTTCAAACCACGCTGATCGCGCATCAGACGATCGTCTACGGGATCGATCCGGCTTCGCGCAGCCGTCTCAATGCGGTGCTTTTTGTCGGCATGTTCATCGGGATGGCCGCGGGCGCAGCCATCGGTAGCGTGATGCTGGCTCAGTGGGGATGGATCGGGGTGATTGGCATGGCGGTGACAACTTCTATCGCGGCGTTTGTGGTGCGAGTGTGGCCGAACGCCGGCGCCGCGCGGCACAGAGGGTGACGCGCACTGCATCGCGGCTTCGCTCGCACCTTCACACCGAAGCGGCGATATGCTCTCGCAACCAAGCGTGAGCCGGATCGCGATGTGCTCGCTCGTGCCAGAGCATGCACATCTCGTAGCCCGGAACGTCCATCGGCGGTTCGACCACGCGTAGCGCCGGGTTCGCCGACACCAGCCGATACGGAGCCATCGCGACGAGGTCCGTGCTCGCCACCGCCGACACCAGAAACAGAAAGTGCGGAACGGAGAGTACGACACGCCGCGTGAGCCCGACGTCGGCAAGCGCTGCATCGGTCGGCCCGTGAAATCCACCGCCGTCGGGCGACACCAACGCGTGTTCGAGCTTGCAAAATTGCGCGACCGTGGGCCGTCGCTTCAAACGGGGGTGATCGGCACGCCCGATCAATACATACCGCTCGGTAAATAAAATTCGCCGGCGTAGATGCTCAGGCGCACCGTTTGTCGTATGGAAGGCGACATCGATATCGCCTTGCTCGGCTTGTTTCTCGAAGCGGGGCGGTGCCATCTCGACGACGGCAAGCCGGCTTCCCGGCGCCGCGGTTCGCAAGCGCTGCAATGCCGGCAGGACGATCGTCGATTCGGCGTAGTCGGTGGCTGCCAGCTTCCACGTTTGATTCGCGCGCAATGGATCGAATGCGCGAGGTGGGGCGACAGCGCGCTCGAGCGCGCCGAGTGCTTCTCGCAACGGCTCGCGCAATTGCTCTGCCCGATGGGTGGGCCGCATGCCTCGGGGCCCCGGCAACAGCAAAGGATCGTCGAATACGTCCCGAAGTTTCGCGAGTTGGACGCTGACGGAGGGCTGCGAATAATGAAGCCGTTGTGCCGCCCGCGTGACGTTCTGCTCGGTGAGCAGCATGTCGAGCGTGACGAGCAGATTGAGATCCAAGCGCCTGAGGCGATTATCCATCGTAATACCTACAATTTCGTCTATTCATTTCTAATATAACGCGACGAGCCGTAGGCTGTGTCTCCAACGACCCATCCGATCCAGGAGATCGAACTCATGAACGTATTGATCGTCTACGCGCATCCCGAACCGATGTCATTGAACGGTGCGCTAAAGGATTTCTCCGTGAAGCGGCTGGAGGCGGCGGGACACACCGTCCGCGTCTCCGATCTCTATGCGATGAATTGGAAGGCCACGCTAGACGCGGCGGACAGCACCGAACACCTGCCGGGAACGGTATTCAACGCGTCGCTTGCATCGAAGCAGGCGTTCGCGAACGGTACTCAAAGCGCAGACATCGCGGCGGAGCAGGCGAAACTCGCATGGGCCGATGCGGTCATCTTCCAGTTCCCGCTTTGGTGGTTCTCGATGCCGGCGATCCTCAAAGGATGGGTCGAGCGTGTCTACGCTTACGGCTTCGCTTATGGGGTGGGCGAACATTCGGATCAACGCTGGGGCGATCGCTACGGCGAGGGTTCATTGGCCGGCAAACGCGCGATGCTGGTGGTGACGACCGGTGGATGGGAGCCGCATTATGGGCCGCGAGGCATCAATGGGCCGATTGAAGATATCCTGTTTCCGATCAATCATGGCGTGCTGTTCTATCCCGGCTTCGACGTATTGCCGCCGTTCCTCGTCTATCGCACGAGCCGAATGGACGAAACGAGATTCGCGCAAACCTGCGATGCGTTGGGGCGCCGTTTGGATGAAATCTGGAGCACGCAGCCGATTCCGTACCGGCGGCAAAACGGCGGCGACTACGACATTCCCGAATGCACGCTGAAAGAAGACATCTTGCCCGGGCGGACAGGGCTTAGCGTCCACCTCGCGAAGTGAGCGCTCAAGGGAGGGCGAGGCGCGAACGAGGGCGCCACCTATCCCTATTGACAAACGATTGTGTTTCGCAATAAATCGCGTAAGACCGCCCGCTATTTGGTCGCGTTGAGCAAACCGTCGTTCGATGAATCGAGGAGCCACGGATGATGACCCACGGCGCATCCATCACGATACGACGCGTTGGCGCGAGCGAGGCCTTGGCATGCGTCGACGCGTTGTCCGACGTGCTGATCGATTGCGTGGAAGGTGGCGCGTCGGTCAGCTTCATGCTGCCGATCACACGGCAAACCGCGGTGGCGTTCTGGCGGCGTGTCGTCGAGGGCATTGAAAACGGCGAACGCATACTGTTGATTGCTGAAGACGGGGACGGGCGAATCGTCGGTACCGTCCAGCTGATTACGGCCCAACCGGAGAACCAACCGCATCGCGCCGATGTCGCCAAGATGCTGGTGTCCCCGTCCGCCAGGCGCCAAGGAATTGCCATGCGGCTTATGGCGGCGATCGACGAGGAAGCCAGACAGGCCGGTAAATTCGTGCTGGTGCTCGACACGGTGACGGGGGGCGATGCCGAACGGCTCTATGAACGTTCCGGGTGGACGCGCGTCGGAATAGTACCCAACTACGCGCTGATGCCTGACGGCGCGTTCTGCGGAACTACGTTTTTTCATAAGCAGTTGGCACCGCCTACACCCGAAGGCTAGGGAAACCCCTCGGGGCGATCGGTGAAGAACCGTCTCTATAAGATATGGCCGACGGGGCGCAGCGCGGCCGGTAAAACGACTTGGGTGGACGCGCCCGCCGCGACGCAAACCGAAAACGCAGTGAGATGCGACGCACCGGATGCGACGTGGTGCGTCAAACGTTGTGTCGCGATCTCGGTATTCTGACCTCGAGAAGCAAAAGCATCGCGGGAAATCTTTATCGATCTTTGAGACATGCTGCCGGGTAGCGTGCTGCTCGCGAGCGGAAACGACGTTCATTCAATCCGAGTTTTGGATTCTCGGTAGCTTCGAGCTTCTAGTCGTGGCATAGTGCGTTCCATTCAATCAACGGGAGCAACTCATGGCGACGTTAGACTCGATTACGACGAAGATCAAACGCCTTCAAGACCAGGCGGAAGCCCTTCGCGTCAAACAAGCTTCAGCGACGCTCGAGCGCATTGCCGAACTCATGCGAAAAAGCGGCGTCACCATCGCCGATATCGAGACACACCTCGGGGGCAAAGCGCGCAACGCGCGTGCCGCCAAAAAGGGCGTCGTCGGGCATGCGTCTCCTATCGTGAAATATCAAGACCCGAAAACCGGCGCGACTTGGTCGGGGCGTGGTCGTGCGCCGGCTTGGATTGCGCAGGCGAAGAGTCGCAACAGGTTCCTCGTTGACGGCAATGCTTCGGCGCTATCGGTCTCTCCCTCGGCGGGAAGCGAAACGAAACGCCAAGGCGATTATGTTCGAGGGCCGCAGCCCGCAAAGTATCGCAATCCTAAAACCGGTGCTACATGGTCGGGCCGCGGGCGGGCGCCTGCATGGATGGCGAGCGCCAGGGATCGTACGAAGTTTCTCATCGAAGCTCAAGCGTAAGCCCGTCATTCGAGATGCATTGGCGCGGCATCGTCTCAGTTCAAGGATCGTCGCAGTCGAATGCCGCCGCTTGATCGGCCGGTGTTCGACGTTCTCACTCGGCACGGCCATGCGTTGTGTGCGGGTTCGCAATGATGAACGGGCGTACCCACCGTCAACGCATCAATCGTCGCTGCGAAGTCGAGCCCTTGGGTTGCGATAGGTGAGGCGAGCGTCGCCGAAATCGCATGCGTTATCGCGGCATTGCGTCTTTCTGTGCGTGGGTGGGGGGAGCATCTGCGTCCCGCTTCACTGACGTGCGCCACTCATTCCTGCGCCTTCTGAATTCAATTACCTCATATCGGCGTCGCGTTCGCGCCGTATTGGCGTTCGGACGCATGGGTCCGATCCACCGATCCTAAAAACCCGCAAAGGAATCAAATCGAGATGCCCATTGTTCCCGGAACAACACTGAACGATCAAGTCGATGGCTTGCTGCGCGAAGCGTTCTTCGCGTGCGACTTACCCGTGGAAGGCGCGCGAGCGGTTCGCGCGACGCGCCCCGAACTGGGCGACTTGCAGTGCAACGGGGCCATGGCACTCGGCAAATCGCTCAAACGCAATCCGCGCGATATCGCGCAAGCGGTGGCGGATAAGCTCCGAGGAAACCCCGCGTTCGATTCGGTGGAGGTCGCGGGCGTCGGTTTTATCAATCTGCGACTATCGGCCGCATTGCTAGCGGGCTGCGCGCAGCGTCAGCTCGATTCGGACGGCCTGGGGATCGTGCAGCGGTCTAATGCGACCGTGCTGGTCGACTTCGGCGGACCCAATGTGGCCAAGCCGCTGCATGTCGGCCATCTACGCTCGCTCGTGATTGGCGAAAGCCTGCGGCGCATTTTTACGGCCCTGGGTTACCGCACGATTTCCGATGTTCACCTCGGTGATTGGGGGCTGCAAATGGGCATGTTGATCGCCGAGATTCGTCGCGCGTTTCCCGATCTTCCGTGCTTCGGCTCACCGCCCGGTCTCGCTCAAACCGCGCTGCCATTCGGCATGCAGGATCTGCAGCAACTCTATCCGCGCGCCGCGGCGGCTTGTCAGGCCGATCCTGAACGGATGAACGAGGCCCGCGAAGCGACCGCCGCGCTGCAAAGCGGGCATGCCGGCTATACGATGCTCTGGCGGGCGATTCGTGCGTTGTCGCTCGATGCTCAGAAACGCGATTTCGATGCACTCGACGCGCATTTCGATTTGCTGCTCGGCGAAAGCGACGTGCACCCGTTGATTCCCGCTATGGTGGCCGATTTTCGCGAGCGTGCGATCGCCGTCGAGAGCGATGGGGCGCTCGTAATCGAGGTTGCACAGGACGATGACGCCAGCCCATTGCCGCCGTTGATTCTGACGAAGTCGGACGGCGCCGCGCTCTATGCCACCACCGACCTTGCCACGATTGCCGCCCGTGCGCAGGACGGCGCATTGACAAAGATCGTCTATGTGGTCGATCAACGGCAGGCATTGCATTTCGAGCAAGTGTTCAGAGCGGCGCGCCGTGCGGGCCTGGCCGGTGAAATTGAACTCATTCACGCCGGATTCGGTACCGTCAATGGTTCCGACGGCAAACCCTATAAGACGCGCCAGGGCGGGGTGGCGCCGCTGTCCGAATTGTTGAACGCGGCGATCGACAAGGCGCGAGAGCGGCTGTTGGCGATCCGCACAGCCGCCAGGCCGGCCGTTTCCGACGAGGCGCAAGGCGGTCCTGCCGCGACCGAGGCCGCCGGTACCTCGTTTGACGACAGTGCCCTCGATCTGCTCGCGCGGCAGGTGGGCATCGGCGCGATTAAATTCGCCGATTTGTCGAGTTTTCGGACATTGGGCTATGTGTTTAATCCAGACCGGATGGTGTCGTTCGAAGGACGGACGGGGCCTTACGTGCAATATGCTTGTGTGCGTATTCAGTCGATTCTCTCGCGCGCACGCGATCAAGGTTCCACGTTGGGCGCCATCGTGCCGGAGGAGGGGGCCGAACGCGCGCTATTGCTCGAATGCGCTCGCTTGCCGGAGGTTGTCCAATCGGCGGCCGCGAATCTCGCGCCGAACGAGCTAGCGGATTACGTATTCGGCCTCGCGCAAGCATTTAGCCGATTTTATGGCGAATGTCCGGTACTCGCCGCGGATACGGAAGCACGCCGAGGCTCGCGCTTGGCCATGAGTGCACTGTGCTTGCGCGTGTTGGCGCAAGGCTTGTATCTGCTCGGGATTGCGGTGCCCGAGCGGATGTAAAAGCGGGCAACGGTGAGATTTAATTTCATTCGCGACGGCGGGCATTGCGGCTGGAGGCCCGACATGCTCGCCTTGGAACCAGACCATCTCGACCGGCGAATCTTCTCGATTGTCCAAGCCGATTCTTTGTTGTCGAATCTTGATCTAGCTCAAAGAGCGCTCGCTTCGGCGCCTACATTCTTACGACGAGTGCGTCGGGCGACGGAGTCTGGGCTCATCGAACGAAAAGTGACCGTCCTCGGTTTTTCGTAGATCGGGCGGATGATCGCGGCGGTGATCGAACTTTGCATCACATATTTAGTACGACCCATAGATTGCGATACGATATGCCGCACGAGGAAGAGCGGCCGTGGATGTGCCCTGAGCCTTCCGATCCCCGCATTCACGAACAATCAATGACAAATTCTATTCAATGATGCCCAGTACCACCGCGCTCCTCGGCATCTCGCTCATGTCCTGCGTGATGAGCGCTGCGGTGCTTGGCTCGCTGCTGCGTTCGGATGTGCGCGGCGTGGCACGCTGGTGCGCGGCCTACGGGATTTTTTCCGCCGGAATCGCATTAATTCTAGTGGGGCGTCGCTTGCCGCCCTGGCTCGGTATCGCCTTTAGCCATGGGCTATTTATCGTCGGTAGCTTCGCCGTTCTTCAGGGCGCGCGTGAGTTTTTTGGAGCACGCAAGGCGACGATTGTCGAATATGCGGCGGCCCTCGGAGTCTCTCTGGTGCTGCTGTATTTCTTCTACGTCAAGCCCAGTCTCGATGCCAGCGTGACCGTGAGTTCAGGATACTTCGCCTATATCCGGGCGGCGCTCGGATGGACGGTGTTGCAATATCGGCCCTTGCACCGCCCGAAATACAGCTATTACTTTTTAGCGATCGCCGCACTCGTCGGTGCATTGCTCCATGTGGCGCGCTCGGTCGCTTATGGCTTCGGATGGGATCATCAGGCGGCCTTCCTCGATCCCTCTCCGCTGAACATCGCATTCTTGGGGCTGGGCATACTGAGTCTTCCGTTCATGGCCATCGGCATGGTGCTGCTTGCACACGATCGGCTGGCCGAGCGGATGGAACGGTTGGCGACCATCGACGAGTTGACCGGTGCACTTGTTCGGCGTGCGTTTATGGAACGCGCGCAGGCGGCGGTCGCGGCTTCGCAGGCAACGGGAGCGCCGCTTGCGCTCGCCATTATGGATCTGGATAACTTCAAGGCGGTGAACGACCGGCACGGCCATGCCGCCGGCGACGGTGCGTTGGCGCATTTTGCCTCGACGGTTGCCAAGGCGCTTCGTCCCGGCGATCTGTTCGGTCGGTTGGGCGGAGAGGAATTCGCCGTGCTGTTTCCCGCCACCCGCGAGGCCGATGCGCTGCATCTTACCAACGGCATGCGTGCAGCCATCGAGCACCGTCCGTGCGGCCAAACACCGTACACGTTCAGCGCGGGCGTGGACGAATTCCACCCTCGAGACACGCTTGCGCGCGTCCTGGCTCGTGCCGATGCAGCCCTATATACGGCGAAAGCGTTGGGGCGCGATTGTGTGGTGATGGCATCGTCGCACGGCGAATCCGACGAATGCGTCGAGCAACCAAGCTGACGAGGCGGCGATGTGGGGGCGTGATCTGACCGCAGCACTCGACTATCATTGAACTCACGAAAGTGAACGTCTAGTTTCCCGGAGAGACCTTTGCCTGCGCGGCTGTTTCGAACCGCCCGGAACGATCGCAATCGTTTCGTCGCGTTATACATAGGACTTGTTCTCGGCTTGCTGATCGCAACTGCCGCTTTCATGTATGAGGCGCGCGTCATCGTCGAGGATGGCGTGTCCGAGGACATCGCTTTCAGCGTCCTGAGCACGACGAATCGGGTGCTCGACGATCTGCAAGATGCGGAGACGGGGCAGCGCGGATATCTGCTGACGGGATCCGCCGCCTATTTGCAGCCCTTCGAGCGCGGCTCGCGCGATGTCGAGCCGGCAATGCGGCAACTCTATGAGGTTGTCGCTGGGGATGCGGCATCGATCGAAATCGTTGGCCGAATCGATGCGCTGCAGCGCACTAAATTGGCCGAACTAACGCGGACGATCGATCTGGCTCGCAGCGGTGACCGGACGGGCGCGATCGCGCTTGTGCAGACGGACGAGGGAAAGCGCGAAATGGATCGGCTGCGTGCCGAATTCGCGAAATTGAGCCAGCGTTGGCAAGCACGGCAGCAGGGCGCGGCTAGCGATGCCCGCCAGCGCGTGGTGTTCGGTGCTGGCGCGTTGGCCGTCGTCGCGATTTTCATCGGGGGCTTGCTGGCATATGCATTGTTGATTCAACGGAGGGCGTTCGCGAGTATCACGGCCTATTCGCAGGCCATGGACCGAGAAGCGGCGCTCGATTCGTTGACGGGGTTGCCCAACCGCCGAAGGCTGCTGGCCGCCATCGACACGGTGGCCGCGCAACCCGAGATCGAAACCAGGAAGGTGGCGTTGCTGTACTTGGATGTCGACGGATTCAAGAGCGTCAACGATGTTCTGGGTCATAGCGCTGGCGATCTCTTTCTGCGACGGCTGGCGAAATGGCTATCGGCCGTGGTCCGACGCCAAGACATGCTGGCGCGGATCGGCGGCGACGAATTCGTCGTATTGTTGACCGATTACGGCGACGACGAGGATTTGCGCCGGCTTGCGCACCGTTTGGTCGAGCAGGTGCGCGCGGTCGCGCAAGCCGAATATGCGGGGCGGTTCTCGATTGGATTGAGTATCGGGATCGCGACCTATCCCGACCGCGTGAGCAACATCCGGCAACTGATGGATGTTGCGGATGCGGCGATGTATGTGGCTAAGAGAGAGCGGTCGCCGTTTCGATTCGGGCCTGCATCGGCCAATGATCAGGCGTACGACGTGAGTGTGTCGAAATAGGGCGACGCTGCGAAACGCAGATTCACGCTACTGTTGCTGTCCCGCTATCTCCTGTCAACGTTCGCAGGTGGTGGCTTGCGGGTAGCCGACCTACACTCCGGAGCGGGTAGACGGCAAAAAAAATCCGCAAAGGGGAATACGATGAAAATCCTGATCGTCTACACCGGCGGCACAATCGGTTGCGTCGGCACACCATTGAGCCCGATGAGCGGGCCGGATTTCGAGCGCGCATTCACGAATAACGTGACGTCCATCGTCCAACGTGAATACCCGGATTGCTCATTCAGCTTTTACGCCTTCGATCCGGCGCTGGACAGCACGAATATGCAGCCCGCCGACTGGTGCAGCATGGCGGCTCAGATACTCCAGAATTACGCGGCATACGATGCATTCATCGTCCTGCACGGTACAGATAGCATGGCCTGGACGGCATCGGCCCTGTCGTTCTTGCTTCGCGGCATCGGGCCAACCGGGATCCCGCTCGCGACGCTAACGAAACCGGTGATTGTGACCGGTGCTCAGTTGCCGCTCTTCGACAAACGCGGCGATGAACCGGCGGACAATTACACTCTGTTATTCAACACGGACGCGTTGCAGAACGTTTGTGGCGCGGTGGCCGCCGCTTATGCGGGCATCGCCGAAACCGGCTTGTATTTCTACAACACGCTGATGCGTGGCAATCGTGCGGTCAAGACAAATTGCAGTCAGTTTTATGCATTCTCGTCACCGAACTTCCCGCTTCTTGCAGAGTATGGCGTGACGTTCACCCAAGCCGCGCAAAACCTTCTGCCGCTGCCTGCGGATCCGCAACTCGCGTTGGATCGCGAATGGCGTACCGTCCTGCAGCAAGTGGCGCGCATAGCGGAGACGATTTCGTCGGTGGGCGTCATCGCGTTTCCGGCGTTTCCCGCATGGACCGTCACCTCGACGATACCCAACTCGGCCCTCATTGCGAGCGTGCTCCGCGCGGCGCTCGATCAAGGCGTGAGCGGCCTCATCCTCGAGTCATACGGCGAAGGCAATTTCCCGAGCGGCAATCCCGCCACTGCGCAGCAGGGCGCGATTTACCAGGTATTGCGGGACGCGCATGCGAGTGGCGTCGTGATCGTCGACTGCACGGAAGTGACAGCGGGAACGGTCAACGCCACGGCGTATGCGGCGGGGTCGTGGTTGAGCGAATGCGGCGTCATTGGCGCGTCGGATATGACGAGCATCGCCGCGCTCGCGAAGCTGATATGGCTGCAGGCG
Organism: uncultured beta proteobacterium; assembly: GCA_963838695.1. GTDB lineage: Bacteria > Pseudomonadota > Gammaproteobacteria > Burkholderiales > Burkholderiaceae > Trinickia. The sequence continues at coordinate 370,691 of CAWIRZ010000006.1, forward strand.
GTCAACCGCGCATGCGGATACGAGTGGTCGCAGGCGAAAATCGAGAACCTATTGCAGACCGATATCGCGGGCGAAATACAGGGAATCGATCGCTTAGACAGCCGTGGAGTAGGCTGGCTCGCACCCGGCCAGTCGATTGCGGCATTCGACGGCAGCGCGACGTTCGCCAACGATCCGGTATTGGGCCCGGTCCTTAGCGATTCGTCTGTCACGCCGCCGATTCAATTCAAGCTGGTTTCGGTATCCGATGCCGCGATGCCAGGCAGGCTCGCCATCGCGCCTGACGGTACGATTACGTTCAACGATCGCACGAACGCAACGATCTATCGCAACGATGCCCGCTGTGCCGTCCAGCGCTTGCATGTTGGTGCTGACGGGGCAAAGCGGACATGCGCCGACGCTGGCGGTGGTGAGCGCCGCCACCCATGAAGTGGTGACGGTGCTGTATCCGCCGTCGTCGGCGCGCGCCTGACAGTTAGATGATGTTGATTTTTCCGAACGGCACGAACATCCACGCGTAGAACTCATAACTGACGACGACATCGTCGGCACTACCCTCGATCATCGGGCCTTGATTGACCGTCCAGTTGGCGGTCGCGGGGTTGCTAATCGACTGGCCGGCGAAGTCGAAGTTTGTCACCTGATCGCCGCCGTCTTTCTGCGACCATGAATCGTAGGGTGATCCGCGGTCGCACCGCACCCAGTGATAATCACCGGGCCACGATACCGACAGATCCGGCGGCGAGATCAAGAGGGCGACGTAATGGCCTTCGGTTCGGCCTTGGTGTGACGGCAAGGCGGCGAGGGGCGTCCTCGCATCGCCTAGAAGCTGCAGTCCGTCGAGCTTCGCGCCGTGAACGACGTCGGCCCCTGTGAAATCTTGAGGAAGGAAATAACCATGCATGCGCCCGGGCTGCGCAAACGAGTTGCTCGCCGCATTACATGAATAGTTGTAGCAGTTGTTATTCGGCTGAAATTTAAACGACATGAAATAGCCCTGGCAGTTCGCCGCCGGGGCATAGGCGTTGTCGGGGTCGCTCACGGTCGGGGCATACTGAGGAACTTGCTTGCCGCCCGGCACCGTGACGTAGATAGGCGCGATCTTTTGTTCGGCTTCGCTGGCGCGCAAAGCAAACTTTTTATCGTCTGGCGCGATGCGGCCGCTGAATTTGTATTGCCGGTCTGCACGAAGCATGTTGATCTCCTTTCCGCTACGTTTTCTCCCGAGCCGGAAAGCCGCGCGCATGCCCGAAGTTAGCGACGGCGAGGATGCCGTTCGCTTTGGCGCTAGACGCGTCAAACGGGGGGAACAGGATGACGCTCCTGATGTTGGCCCGGCCAATCGCGCCAAGCCGCCCGGCATCGGATGTACGGTGTCGACGACATCGTGAGCGAATCATCGGCGCGTGCCACGGTTCGCGCAACCTGCGAATCTTGCCAGGAGCGAATCGCCCGACGCGTGGTAGGTGGCCGCTGAAATGTTGACCGATGATCGTCGCTGGGTGAGCTTGTTTTTGCTCGAGGGTACGCCTACCGCGGGCATGCCTCTTTTCTGCGGGGCCCGTTCCAAATCGCGCAACGTTCTGTTTCTTGCAACTAATAGCCGAAGCGACGCCACGGTTCGCAACGCTGGTCGGATAACAACGAAATAACGATCCAAGCGCGACGGAAGAGTGACTATTGGTCTGGATGGGAAGAAGACGTCAATTCGATCGGGATTGGCGCCGTCTTTCGAGATAAAGCTGGCGTGATTTTCGAGATATGCGAAATGATTTGAATCGGCATGAAGAGAATTTTGTTCTATAGACCGATGGGTATATTAGGGTTGCGGAACTTGTAATGGTGGTTCGATCCACCTATATTGCGTTCGGCGACGACGATTGAATAGAAAACGAACTTATCCGGTTGTCGCTGACAATTCTCAAGGAGAAATTTGATGACACACGCTTCATTGTCGCAAACCGCTACCAAGGGCCAGATCGATGATGCCTTGACCGCGACCGACTGGCGTATCTATGACGGCACATTGGCCATGCGGGGTAATGGCGCAGGCGGAATTTTCCTGATTATGAATGGGCTGATCCGGCATGTGCCGAATCCCGCCACTTTTAGCAATCTATTTAAGTCGCCAAACGTCCAAAAAAACGATTATTTGGTCGACAATTGCCCGCAGGGCCCAGCGCTCTCGAATGGTGCTGTCATTGCCAGAGGGGCGGGGCCGGAGTGGTATTTGATTACCAACCAAGTGAAAATGTGGATTCCTTCCCCGGCGGTTGTCGAGACGTTTCATTTCAACGATCCCGTCATCGTACCCGGCATTTTGCTTGAATTCATACCGACAGGCCCGAACGTCGGCTAGTTGAGACCGTAACGGCGCGCTTCTGCTTCGCCGGATGCGCGCTGAGATTGTGGATGGTTCTTTGGCGGCGTAATAACGCAAGGCAAGCAGGAAGAGGAACGGGGCGATTGTCGACGATTCGGGAACGGTTGTCGAAGGGCCGCTCAACAACGCCTAGCGTCCAGACTTCGTGGTGTTCGGAAATCCGAACGGGTCGTCAACGTCGCGGTTACGCGCCCAATGCAAAGGGCCCCACCCAGGGAAGAGGTAGGGCCCGTCTACAGCAACTTCGAGGTGAGGTTTATCTACTGCTAGGGGTGCTTCTACTTCCAGGGGTATTGCAACTGCCAGGTGCTGCTATTCCGAGGTGATGTGCTGCGGTATTGCCTACTGCTGTGCTGCAACTTCGGTACTACCCATCAGGTACTCGTGACTGCAAGTGCTTCGAACTGCAAGTGCTTCGAACTGCGAGTGCTTCGAACTGCGAGTGCTTCGAACTGCGAGTGCTTCGAACTGCGAGTGCTTCGAACTGCGAGTGCTTCGAACTGCGAGTGCTTCGAACTGCAAGGTGCTTCGAACTGCTAGGTCCTTCGAACTACTACAACGCACTGCCCGAACCCCGGTTTTGAAACCCTTCAGCGATGACCCTGAGTGCTGAGGAATTCCTACAACTGCCATCCAGCTACCGCTACAGCGTCAAATCTTTCCGTACCACGACGCCTCGCGAGCGCTTCGTGGATGGAACCGATGTCTCGGTCCATGGAAACCAGTGTAGCCCCCGGTACGTCGAACCAATTGGATGAAAGGAGTGCGTTTTCACGCTCAATTCGTTCGATGGCCCTCACGCAAGCGTTTGGGGCACCCAAGCAAGATGAATCATTACGCGCGAGCCAGGTGCTCCGCCGCGAGGATAGGCGTGGCCGAACGCCCCCATGCTGCGACCATTCGAGTAGCGATGTAATGAATTTGAAAGATTAAATACCGTGCTCGCGCGAGGCGTCGTCGGGTTCGTCGCCTTCGTGCTCGACAAATCGCACACGCCCTTGCGTCAAGTCCCGCAAGGCAATGCGAGCAGCATCGCGCTTGGTCGCAGGCAGCCGCAGTATGAGCCGCACCGTCAGCTCATATCCGCTATCGACGAGTTCGGCCCCTTCCTGTTCGATCCATCGCCGTACCCGCGCTTCGTCGGGGTAGTCGATGTCGATCGTCAATTGAACTTGCGCGATCCGCTCGACGCGCTGCGCGGATTGCAGCGCACTCGCAATGGCATCGGTATAGGCGCGCACCAGCCCGCCCGCCCCCAGTTTGACGCCGCCGTAGTACCGCACAACCGCCGCCAATACCCCCTCGAGATCGTGATGACGCAACACCTCGAGGATCGGGCGCCCTGCGGTGCCCGAGGGTTCCCCGTCGTCGGACATGCCCGATTGCCCGCCCGCGAGCAGCGCCCAACAGACATGAGTCGCACTGGGGTGCGCGTCGCGCAATGAGCGCAGTACCAGCATGGCGGCCTGGCGATCGGCCACAGGGATCGCATGCGCGATAAAGCGACTCTTGCGGATTTCCAATTCGGCCGTGACCGGACCGGCGAGTGTGAAGGTGGGCAAAACGAAGTTATCCCCAGTTTATGTTGGCAAAGTTGTGAATAACTTGCTCATAGGCTATGTAAGTACTTGATGCAAAACGATTGAGTGCTCAGGTTCGCATTTGTGGCACTGGCGGCACGCTGGTCGACGCGATGAAGCGTGGATCGCGCCGCCAGCCGGTGGCCTTCTCGAAGGCATAGCCGAATCCGAGCAGCCGCGCCTCGGTCCACGGTGCGCCGACGAAGGACAGGCCGATCGGCAATCCGCGCACCAATCCCGACGGCACGGTGAGATGGGGGTAGCCGGCGACGGCGGCCGGTGTGGAAAAGCCATCCCCGGCGCTGTCGCCATTGATGAAATCCGTGAGCCAGGCCGTGCCCCCCGTCGGCGCCACGATCGCGTCGAGCCGATGCGCTTGCAGCACACGGTCGAGTCCGTTTTCGCGCGAGCCTTTGCGGCAAGCATCGAGTGCGCGTAGGTAGGCATCGCTCGTGAGATCGCCGAGGGCTTGCGCTTGTGTGAACAATTCCTGCCCGAAGTAGGGCATTTCCTGGTCGCGATGCGTTTCGTTGAAGGCAATCAAATCGGCGAGTGTATGTACCGGCGCATTGGGAACGAATGCCGCCAGCCACAGCGGCAGATCGTGCTTGAACTCGTGCAGCAAGACGGCTTGTTCGGCGTCGCCGTAATCGACCTTCGGTAGATCGATCGGATCAACGAGTTCCGCGCCGAGCATGACCAATCGCGCCAACGCGTTTTCGATCTGTTGGTCGACTTCATCGTGGCCTGTAAAGAATGCGCGCGCGACGCCGATACGTGCCCCGCGCAATGCGTCCGGGCGCAGCGCGGCGACATAGTCGTCAGGCGGCGGCGCCCCGAGCGTCACGGGATCGCGCGGGTCGGGGCCGGCCATCGCCGCGAGCAATCGCGCAGCGTCTCGCACCGTTCGGGCGATCGGGCCGGCCGTGTCTTGCGTATGGGAGATCGGGATGATCCCGTCCCGGCTCACGCGGCCGACCGTCGGTTTTAGGCCGACTACCCCGTTGATCGACGATGGGGACACGATCGAGCCGTCCGTTTCGGTACCTACCGCCACCGGTACGAGGCCGGCGGCAACGGCGGCCGCGGAGCCGGAACTCGATCCGCTCGTATTTCGATCGAGCCCATAGGGGTTGCGCGTGAGGCCGCCGCGCGCGCTCCATCCGCTCGTCGCACGCGTCGAGCGGATGTTGGCCCACTCGCTCAAGTTCGATTTGCCGACGATGACGACCCCCGCGTCGCGCAGTCGGCCGATCAGATGCGCATCTCGCGTCGCGCGCGCGCCGCCGAGCGCCAGGGAGCCCGCACTGGTCGACATGCGGTCGCCGGTTGCTACGTTGTCTTTAACCACGACCAGTGCGCCATGCAGCTCGCCACGCACGGCGCCCGCGCGACGCTCTTCGTCGAGCGTGTGTGCGATGGCCGAGGCGTCGGGGTTCAATTCGATCAGACTATTCAAGCGCGGGCCATTGCGGTCGACGGCCTCGATGCGGGCCAGCGCGGCATGCAAGGCAGCGGCGGCCGAATCCGGCACGGCGCTACCTACCGACGGCGAGTATTCGGGCGGGCGCGTGCGATTCGGCGCAGGCCGAGGCGCCGACGAAGCGGCAAGCGCCCGCGTGCCGGAGGAAGCGGCGGCCAGCCAGCCGATCGAGGCGAAAAAGCGGCGACGTTGCATGGAACGGCCTGTGTGCGATGGGTTGAGACTGATTGTTGTAGCGGGACCGCTGGAACAAGGCTGCACGCAAAACTGAACGCGCTCTGCCGAAAGGGGCCAGGGCCGGCGCAGGGGCCGTATTCGCATCGTGACGGGAACGAAGCCGTCTGATGAAAGGCGCGGCGCGGTGTGCGATTATCGAATGCCGAAAGCGAAATTGGCAATTGCGGATTCCTGCGGCAAGATTCCCATCCATCGCCGCCCGGACGATGGCATCATATGCGCCTGCGTTTCTCGGCCATCCCCCATTTATCCGTTTTGCCCCGAATATGTCCGATCTGATCGTCCATGGCGGCCTCCCGCTTCGCGGGGAGATCACGCCTTCCGCCAATAAGAACGCTGTTCTCCCGATTCTTTGCGCGACCTTATTGACCGACCAGCCGCTACGGCTAGTCGGCGTGCCCGAAATCACCGACGTCAAAAAGATCCTCGATATTTTTCGCGCGCTAGGCAGCGACGTGTCGATGGATTTCTCGACAGGGATCCTCGATCTGCATCACCACGCCACAACGTTCGACCCGGCCAAGCATCGGTTGCCCGAGGAGATGCGCTCGTCGATCATGCTCGTTCCGCCGCTGCTTGCTCGATTCGGCGTGGCGCGGCTCGAAAACGACGTGAAAGGCTGCACGCTTGGCGTACGCGAGATCGATCCCCACGTCGAGGTGTTCGAGCGGTTCGGCGCACGCGTCGAGCGCACGTCGGATTCGCTTATCGTGCGCGCGAAAACGCGCATGGCCGCGAACGATCACTGGCTCGATTACGCATCGGTTACCACCACCGAAAATTTTGTTCTCTGCGCGGCATCCGCATCGGGCACCTCGACGCTCGTCAATGCCGCGTCTGAACCGCACGTCCAAGAGTTTTGCCGTTTCATCGCGATGCTCGGCGTACCGGTCGAGGGCATCGGCACCTCACGGCTCGCCATCGAAGGCGGGCACCGGCTCGGCGGCGGTGAGTTTCGCTTCAGCGAAGATTTCCATGAGATCGCTACGTTCTTGGCGCTCGGTGCGATTACCGGCGGCGATATCGCCGTCAAGAACAGCGCGCCCGAGCAATTTCCGCTGATTGACCGCACCTTCGCGAAGTTCGGCGTCGATCTCGTTCACCAAGACGGATGGTCGCGCGCGATGCGCGATGGCCCGCTGCGCGTTCGCCGGCCATTCACACCCAACATATTGACAAAGATCGAGGCGGCGCCTTGGCCGTACTTGCCGGTGGATTTGCTGCCGATCTTCATTGCCCTTGGCGTGCGTGCCGAAGGCAGCGCAATGTTCTGGAACAAGGTGTACGACGGTGCGATGGGATGGTCGGTGGAACTATCGAAGTTCGGCGCGCACGTCTTTTTGTCGGACCCGCATCGCCTGATCACATTCGGCGGCATTGCGCTGAGCCCGGCCAAGGTCGAAAGCCCCTACATCATTCGCGTCGCGATTGCGCTGCTCATGGTCGCCTCGAGTATCGAAGGGCGCTCCGTCATCACGAACGCATTGCCGATTCGGCGCGCTCATCCGCACTTCGTCGAAAATCTGCGTTCGGTCGGCGCGAATGTGGAGTGGACCGCGGGAGACTGAGCCGCACGGCGCCCGTGCCTGCTTAATCGCAAAGCGACGAAGTTTAAGAGAGCGTGACGAAGCGCACGGCCGCTTGCGCTTCGTCGCGTCGCCCGCAGGGCGGGCCGGCTGCGCCGCTATTCCTGTACGCCTTTTTTCTTGGCGAGTTGCTGCGCCAACGCATAGTGGTGCTCGATGACGGGCAAGCCCTTTTGCGCAAGTTTCTTCAGGCTCGCGTTTTGGCCGTCGGAGATTTCCTTTTTAAATGCGGCGACCGCATCTTCGTGGCCCTTGAGCCCGATCTTTGCGATATACGCATCGTCGAATTCCTTGCCCTTGAGCGGCTTCAACGAGTCAAGCACGCCGGTGTCGGAATTGTCTTTGGGCACCTCGACGCCATGCGGTGCCGCCGCCTTCAGTTCGACGGTCAGCTTCGTATGGTCGACCATCATGTGATGCGCGAACGACTTGACGTCCTTATCGTTCGAATTCTTTTGGGCCAGTTTGCCGGCGTCGATTTCCGTCGACGACGACATCGAGGCCGCCTGCACGAAATCGCGGTCGGGCTCAGGCAGTGGATTGGCTGCCGTGGTCGATGCGGCTTGCGTTTGCGCTTCGGCGACGCCGACCGGGAGCAGCAGCACGCAGCAGGTCAAGGCTATAGCAGTTCGCTTCATTGAGGCTCCTCATATGCACAGCGTTGGCAGGGACGACGCGCGCCGGTGTGTCGAGCGGTGCGCATCGTGCCTGTTGCGGCGCAAACACTGTACCTGCCAAGCGTCGTGCAACCTGGTCGGACGCGATATGGGCCCATGGCTTGCTTGTCCTCGGATATCTCGATCGATCCCCACGCCCGATATGGAGACGATGCCTCTCACGCTCGACTGGTCTTCCGCCTGCGCGCGCCTCGCGTGCGCCCTGGTGGTGGGGGCGGCATTCGGGCTCGACCGCAGCGAATCGGGCAAGGCCGCGGGGTTGCGAACGACGATCCTCGTATGTCTGGCCGCGTGTGTCGCGATGTTGCAAGTGAATGCGTTGCTGCAACAAACCGGCAAAGGGCCGAATACGTTTGCGGTCCTCGATTTGATGCGCTTGCCGCTCGGGATTCTGACCGGAATGGGTTTCATTGGCGCGGGCGCGGTTTTTCGTAAGGATGGACTCATTAGCGGCGTCACGACAGCGGCGATGCTTTGGTTCGTCACCGTCGTCGGCCTATGTTTCGGCGGGGGGCAATACGGGTTGGGCGCGGCCGGCAGTGTGATCGGTCTAGCGGTGCTATGGGGTTTGCGCTTTGTCGAGCACCGGCTCGAGCGCCGCAAGGCTGCGTGGTTGACCATTCGCTATGCCATCGATTCGGATTGCCCCCGCCGCTTGGTCGAACAATTGGCGACGCTCGGCTGCACATTGGAGCCGCGCGGTGCGCATGTCGAAGCCGGGGCCGGCAGTTGCGAATCACGCTATCTCGTGCATTGGAAGGAGCAGTTCGATATCGATCGCATCGCGCCGTCACTCGATGCGATCGGGCGAGCAAGCGGCGCGCAGTGCGTGCAGTGGGCGATGGAGGATTGAACGCGGCGTCGGCCGAGGCGGCCCGCGCTTTTACCGCTGACGCTAGATCCTTACGATGCTCTCAAGGGCGGCAATGACGGATTCTCGGGTTGCGTATAGCGCTGCTCGATGGCTGCCCGCATCTTCGCGCGGCTCTCGCTTGCGTCTAGCGGTTGCATGTGTTCGATCGAACGCGCTTCGTCGGCCAGTTCTTTATCGCCGATCACCTCGCTGAACCATTGAGAATAATCGCCGCGCTTCAGATGGTATTGCCACGTATCGGGATCGACGCCGTCGGCGATTTCGAGAAAGAGTACGAGATTGTGCGCGCGCAGGTTCAGCTTGCCCTCCGGTCCCCGGAAGTAGAAGCTGCGCTCCGGGATGAGCAGCCCCTCGGCATACTTGCGGTGATGGCGGCGGCGCTGAGTCGTTCCGGGTTCCACCGTAACGATGTCTACCTCATCCGCGCGATCGCGGGGCGTATCCGGGGAAGGGCGCCAAACCAGCAATTGTCCGCGTTCGAGCGATACATCGCCCAGCTCGGGTGCGCGTTGGCCCGACGCGGCCGCGAATGCCGACAGCGTCTTATCGGCGTGAACCCCGGTGACCAATGCGATATTGACTTGGCGCAGCAAAGCGGGCGCGACCTGATCGGGATGAACGGTGACGGCCAGCGCGGTTTCGAGCATCGACGGCAACGATTCGTCGGCGGGATGCCAATCGGCGGGAAATAGTTGATGCGCCTCTTCGAACACGAGCCAATGCGGTCGCCCGGTTTGCACCCTCAGTGCCTGTAGCCGCAACAGTAGGGTTGCGCAGAAGCGAGGGCGCTCGATCAGCGGAACGCGCAGCAGATTGACGGCGACGCTTTGCTTGCCGTTAGCGAGCAACTGCACGGCACTATCGAGCGATGGCGTGGTGTGCGCATCGCCGAGCGATACCAAGTCGCCCTCGTGATCGTAGTCGCCTTCCGGGTCGAAGATGCAGGCTTGATACCCGGCGTGCCGCAGCCGCTCGATCAGCGCGGCTGTGACGGTGGATTTGCCGCCCCCGGACGGGCCGGCGAGCAGCGCGATCGTGCCGTGCGCGTCCAATCGAATCGGCGTATCGCCGTCCGCCGTTCGACGATGGCCGAGCAACAGCTTGCATCGATCCAGTGTGCGGGTTCGGCTGCGCAGGTCGTCGTCCACCAGAGCATCCGCGAGTTCGCCGACACCGCGGCCGTTCGCACTTGGCGTTACCCAGTCGGCATGCGCTTTCAATGCCGGCAGCGCGTTGTCGACGGCGACGGAAAACCCGCATGCATCTAGCAGCGGGTGATCGTTTTCCGCATCGCCCACGCCGACGACATTCAAAGGCGAGAGGTCGAGTTCGTCGAGCGCGGCGCGTAGGCCCGTCGCTTTCGTGACCCCAGGCGCGAGGATCATGACGGCGTCGCCATTGAATACCACGTGCAAGTCGAGCCCCAAGTCGCGAATCGCCTCGAGCGCGATCTGTTCGTTCGGTTTCATCGTCGCCACGAGGGTCTCGCTGACGCTGAAGCGATGCATCCCATGTTTGCGCAGCGCATCGACGAACGCCTTTGGCGGGGCCGGCGCAAGCAAGCGTTTCTCGCCGCGATCCGGACGATAGAGTACGCCGCCGTTTTCCGCGACGACGCGCGAGAACAAATCGAGGCGCGGGCAAACGGCGCGTAGGTCATTTAACTCTCGCCCGCTCACCAGCAGGAGGTGGCGCCCCGATTGGCGCAGCCGCTCGAGTGCGGTCCAGGTGCGATCGGCGACCTTCCCATCGGTGGCGATCGTATTGTCGTAATCGGTTGCGAGTGCAACGAATTGCATCTGAGGCTCCTTGGCGCTAGGCGCTAGCGCGTGCCAAGTCGCGCCGGCCCTCGGTATGGAGAAGCGTGTCGTAGATGCGCAAGTAATCGGCCGCCATGCGAGCGGTGCAAAAGCGCTGCTCGAAGGCGGCGCGGCATTGCGCGCGGTCGATTTCGTCAAGGCGCGCGACGGCTCGCACGGCCTCGTCCACGTTATCGACGATGAAGCCGGTACGCCCGTCGTCGACGATTTCGGGCACCGAGCCACGTCGAAACGCGATGATCGGGGTGCCGCAGGCGAGGGCTTCGATCAGTACGAGGCCGAAGGGCTCCGGCCAGTCGATCGGGAACAACAGTGCGCGCGCGCCGGCGAGGACTTCGTGCTTTTCTTTGCCGGCGAGTTCGCCCAAATACTCGATGCGCGGGCCTTGCAGCAATGCCTCGATGTTTCCTTCGTAGTACCAACGATCGCCGTTGTCGATTTTTGCGGCGATTTTCAGCGGTACGCCCGCACGCTGAGCAATCTCGATCGCTAGATCGGGCCGCTTGGGCGGAGCGATGCGGCCGAGAAAGGCGAGATGATCGCCGGGCTTGGGGTTGAAATCGAGCGTATCGACAGGCATGCCGTGATAGACGGTGCCTTGCCAATGCGCGTGCGGTTGCTGCTGGCGCTGAGCGTTGGAAATGGATACGAGGGGGATATCGTCGAACGCTCGATAGAGCGGATCGAGGCCCGGTACATCCAGGCGCCAATGCAATGTCGTGAGATGCGCGCAGGCCAAACGCCGCGCGAACGGGAACCCTTGATAGTCAGTATGAAAATGCACGAGGTCGAATTCGTCCGAACGCCGCACGACTTGCTCGAGCATGGCGAAGTGAAATGCCTGGGGATCGGCCGTGTCCTCGATTAGCCGCAATGCGCAGGGAGCGGACGGGGCGAGGCGGGCGCGCGTGACGGAATCGGCGCTTGCAAACAGCGTGACGTCGTGGCCCGCGTCGACAAGCGCCTCTGCGAGCCAAGAGACGACGCGCTCGATGCCGCCATAGGCTTTCGGCGGGACGCTCTCATACAGGGTAGAGACTTGGGCGATTCGCATATTCGTGTTCGTCGCGACTGACCGCCCATGGCCTGCACGCGGCGTGCCCGGCAGCGCCGAGCGCGCCTTGCGCTAGATTCGACCCAATACGACGAGAATGATCACGATAATGACGATGAGTCCGAGCCCACCGGTTGGCCCATAGCCCCAACCGCGGCTATACGGCCAGGCAGGAAATGCGCCGATCAAAAGCAGGATGAGAATGATGAGCAAGATCGTGCCTAACATAGCGCCCTCGCTTGATTGAGTTGGAAACGCGCGGCGCGAGCCGCTAGTGATTCGACCCGCAACTTGCATGCCGGAGGGGTAAGATTCAGGCCAACGCTAGAGCCATCGAGGGTTTGAACGTTTTTTAGCGGGTGCTGGGATGGTTGCCCGTTCGTCGACATTACAAACGGAATACGCTGTGACGACCGACCGCGAGTCCTGAAATCATCCGCGCGTTGTAATACAGCGAGTCCTGAAATCATCCGCGGGTTGTAATACAAAATCTCCGGCATAACGCTAGTTGCGGTACGCACCACGTGCGGTCTTCCGGATGCGTTCGCCGGTTTTGGCGACGGCACCGAGCGGCAACCGTTCGTCCTACGAAGTCTTGCTGGCCGACAACGGCAACCCTGTGGCCGGGTCGAGATTTTTGGCGCGGCTCAGACGCTCGATGAGTTCATCGGACGGCTTTGGCGGCGGCACCGCTGCGTCCTGTTCTTTCTGCCACTGGAACGTGCCGTCCCAAGGCGGCAGTTTCGCCGGGGGCAGTGGCACGATCTTGTCGATGTCCGGCACCTTCGGGTTAAGGCCGTCGTTGGCGTCGATGAATTTACCGATCAGCTTGTAGCGCCGCGAACGCTCGGGATCGCTAGGGAGTGCTAAATAGTTCAATCGGTCAGACGACGGCGGCCCTTTAAAGCCGTCCTCCATGGCCAAGGCTGATAGCGAATCGCCCGCTTTCACGCCTTTCTGGAAAGCTTTGGCTGCCGCCGGATAGAGCCCGTTAGTCGACAGATCGATGCCCAGATACCTGGCCGCCTTGCCGTATCCCTGATCGGTCGCGCACTGGCGCATCTGCCGGGAGATTTCAGGAGCCCTGTCCCGTGGCGCAAGCAGGTCTGCAACGTAATACTGCGCATCGGGATTTCCGAGGTCCGCGGCCTTGCGGAAATAGCGAAGTGCATTGTCCTCGTCCTGCTTGACGCCATCGCCATCTTCGAGATAGCGCCCCATGTCGTAGTAGCCACCCGGTACACCAGCTTTGATCAACTGCTCGGCGAGGTCGACGGCTTCACCGCTCGCGTCGGGGGAGGAGGACAAACCGTCATTCAGGCCTCTTTGCAGGTTATTGTTGGCCTTGTAGTGACCGTAGGCCGCTGCGATCCGGTAGTAACGGGTAATCTCGTTACGGTCTTTTGGATCACCCTTCCTTTCCAGATAGCGAGCGAATTTGAATAACCGGTCCGCGGCAGGGTCGAGCGGCGGCAGGTGATCAGCTTCATGCGTACATGTAAAAGCCAATCGGGCTCGCACGGCAGCCATATCGGAAGACGAATGCAACCAGCTCTCCCTCTTCGAGCAGGCACACAACAGCAAGGCGGCAAAAATCAGCAATACGGTTTTATTCATGATTCAGTAGCTCCCGCCGCGATTGATCGCAGTACGTGAAAAGCCGATGAGCGATGCAATCGGAGCCGGGCCGTTTTTTTGATGCGTTCCATTCCGTTCGATGAAGTCGCAACGCGGTGAAGACGCCGGCCAGCACCAACCACCAGGAACGCGATGCTCAATACGGGCCGCGACGGCAGATCGGCCGGCTCTGGTTCCTGAGGGGGCAGTAAGAAAAAGTCAACGGCCATGGGACGCGTGCTCTTTACACCGGATCGGTATGCGACACGAGTTTCCACTCGACCTGCTCGGCCTGCTTGCGCATGCCCAGCAGGCTGTCGAGCCCGGAAATCATCCGCGGGTTGTTGTAGAAAATCGGCGGCATGATGTCGCCCTTGCGCAGGCGCTGCGTTGCCTCGGCTCTTGTGCGCACTAGGTGCGGAACGCACCACGTGCCATCTTCCGGACAGCGTTCGCCGGTTTTGGCGACGGTACCAAGCGGCAACCGTTCGTCCTGCGAAGTCTTGCTGGCTGACAACGGCAACCCCGTGGCCGGGTCGAGATTTTTGGCGCGGCTCAGACGCTCGATGAGTTCATCGGACGGCTTTTGCGGCGGCACCGCTGCGTCCTGCTCCTTCTGCCACTGAAATGTGCCGTCCCATGGCGGCAGTTTCGCCGGGGGCAGCGGCACGATCTTGTCGATATCCGGCACCTTCGGGTTAAGGCCGTCGTTGGCGTCGATGAATTTACCGATCAGCTTGTAGCGCCGCGAACGTTCGGGATCGCTAGGAAGTGCTAAATAGTTCAATCGGTCGGACGGCGGCGGCGCTTTAAAGCCGTCCTCCAAGGACAAGGCCGATAGCGAATCGCCCGCTTCCACGCCTTTTTGATACGCTTTGACGGCTTCGGCATAAATCTTTGTAGCCTTCCAATCGGCATCCTAACGTACTAGCTGCATCACCATAGCCCTGATCCATCGCGCACTGATACATCTGCCTCGCAATGTCGGGAGCCCTGTCTAGCGGCGCAAGCAGATCACCAACGTACGACTGCGCGGCGGGACTTCCGAGGTCGGCGGCCTTGCGGAAATAGCGACGTGCATTATCCTCGTCCTGCTTGACCCCATCGCCCTCTTCGAGATAGTGGCCCATGGCGTAGTAGCCAATCGGCACACCGGCCTTGATCAACTGCTCGGCCAGCTCGACGGCTTCACCGGTCGCGTCGGGCGACGAGGCCGACCCGTCAGTCAGGAGTATCTGCAGGTTATTGTTGGCCTTGTAATGACCGTAGGCCGCTGCGATCCGGTAGTAACGGGTGATCTCGTTAAAGTCCTTCGGACCGTCCTTCCTTTCCAGATAGCGAGCGTATTTGAATAACTGGTCCGCTGCAGGGTCGAGCGGCGGCAGGTGATCGGCTTCATGCGTACATGTGAAAGCCAATCGGGCTCGCACGGCAGACATATCGGAAGACGAAGACAATGAATTCTCCTTGTTCGAGCAGGCATACAACAGCGAGGCGGCACAAATCAGCAGCAGAGTCTTTTTCATGGTTCAGTCCAGCTTGCTGAGATCGGTCTTCGTACGCGAAAAGCGGATGAGCGAGGAAATGGGGGCTTGCCTATTTCGCTGATTGACCGCATTTTGTTTGATGATTTTCCCCCACTGATCGAAAGCCTCGGCCGGATCATCCTGCGCACCCATCCCACCGGTATGCATATTCCAAAGCCGTTTCCGTAACGGCTGCGTCACGCCCATATGCTCGTGGCAGATATTGAGTTCGCTGTCGACTTCCATGCTGCGCGTGTTGATGTTCGCCGAGCCATGAGTCAGAAACACGTCGTCGACAATCATGATCTTGCTGTGGATATAGATCGGCATCCAGTCGTTTGGGGGAGAATCCGGTGCCACCAATGTGCAGATGTGGATTTTCAGGCCGGGGATCTCCTTCGGACCCAGCGGCTTGCCGCGATTCGCTCTCGCGTCTTCGAGCTTTTTCTCCGCGGCCTGTTGGCGAGCCTGTGCGTCAGGGCCGGAGCGAAGCCGGGCAACTGCGACCTCATTCACCGCGCTCATGACGTCATGTTTCTCTTGGGCATCCTGTACCTGCTTCGCGATTCCGGACATTAGATAGCCCTGCCCGAGGCTGTCCAGCATCCTGTAGGTGCTGTCCGTGCCCACACCCACCCCGTCGTCGCTCGAATTGGTTACGACGAACAGATATAACGGGCCGTGCTTGCCCGGATCGCGGCCCCAACTGACCTGTCTAGCTGCCGCTTCCTTGATCTTTTCAGCCAGCGGTACCCAGCGGAAATACTGATTTTCGATGTAGATGAACTTCGCTGCGTTAGACGCGGCCTGAAGGTAGAGCGCCTTGATATCCTGCTTTCCTTCCTGCGACTGAGTTCGCGTGATCTGCGCCATAACGGCGGTGCCCATGTCGCGACGCACAGCGAGCCTCGCCGCCAGCGCCTTGCGCTTCGCCAGCAGATCGACGTTCGTGCTGCGTTGCCACGCGCGGCAGAAGTTTGCGTTCAGACATTCCAGGACGGGGCCGGTGACGATGCTCGACATATCCTGTCGTGGCGTCGCTCCGTTGCGTCCGAAACGCGCATGCATGCGTGCATAGCGATGCGCATCGTCGTCCCAGTACGCATCGAGCATGTTGTGGCCCATCACGAAGCCCACTGCGTCCTGCGGCGCTTCGTAGTCAACCATGACCATCTTCTGATGATGCGATGGCCCGCCGCCGAAACCGATCGTGACGGCCTTCTTACTGAGGCCCTTGTCCGCGCGATGCCGCGACTCGCGAAACATGATCTCTACACGGTCCGTCAGCGAAAAATCCCGGGTGACCAGTTCGATGTTCATCAGGGGCTTCGAGGCAAGCGATGGCCTCGCAGGTCTATCTGGCCCGCTGCTTTTCAACCGTGCGTTTAGGTTCTCAGACAACTCCCGCTGCGCCGGCGACGCAGCCATGCGCGCGCGCAAATACCAGGCGCGATCGTATTCGCGCTGGGCGCTGTTTTCGTTCTGGGTTGAAATGCTCCGCAGTAAGTTATACCCCGGGTTTTCGTTTTCAATAAATTGTCCGACGGCAAATGAATCTGCCCAGCACAGCACGCGGACTTTGACACCTTCCAAGCCCTTTTTGATCAGCAAGTCGCCAATGCTCAGCGTATCCGTGCCGCCGCGCTTGAAGTACATCGACGGCTGGAATCCCCAGCAGACGATGTCCACCGAATGTTTCGCGGCCAGAATGGCGTCGTAGACCGCAGCAAACGTCTCCTTGCCGTTGACTAGCGGGCGGTAAGAGGCCGGCATCGGGGGATATTCGGTGAGCTGCACGAACCACGGCGTACACAGCATCGCCGAAGAGGTTTCGCCAAGTGCGACTGGCGTCACAATACTGGCGAGTTTGCTCGCTTTATCAAGCAGGTCGACCATTGTCTTTTCCCATTCGTAGCGCGGCTACCACTCATTTAATCAACTACTCATTCGCCCGGAGCGAGCGTTTGGGCAGCGAATGTAAACGCTTTTCGCGTTGCTGTGAAGCTACGATGCTTTAATTCAGACGGAATTACACGGGATTGACAATCGTTGACAAAAAATCCGACACCTTAATATTTCCTAACCCTATCGATACGTGCTACTTCTTTTCGCCCTGAATCTGGGCGCCCGTCGTTGTAACGCGATTAAAAGCGTGAATATGAAATTCGAAGCAATTGCTAAGAAGGCCGAATGCGCCAACCTACCAGCGCTGACAGTTGACGCGGGTCGTCGACAATGGCGCATGCCGGCATGCGCTTGCGGCTACCGTCGGCGCTGTTAGCTTCCCGTCCGCTCAACGCCCGCCAGCCGTCGGCGCAGGCGCCGCGGCGCTTACGCGTCGGGAGCGGGACGGCTGGGCGGAACGCCGAGTAATTGCAGCGTGCCGCCGGCCACGGCGGAGAAGACAGGGCCGGCCACGGCGCCCCCGTAATACGAGCGCTTCGTCGGTTCGTCGATCATGACCGCAACGACGATACGCGGCGCGTCGATCGGCGCAATGCCGACGAATAACGAACGGTATTTGCCCTTGGCATACCCCTTTCCTGCGTGCTTCCAAGCGGTGCCGGTCTTACCGCCGACGCGGTAGCCTTCGACACGAGCCGCACGCCCCGTACCGCCCGTGAGCGTGGCCGCTTCCAACATCGAGCGCAGGGTCGCTGCGCTCGATTCGGTCGTCACGCGCGCGAACGGAGCGGGGGGAAGCGCCGATGCGCCGGCGCTGTCGCCGGCAATGAGCGCGACCGGCCGCAGCGTGCCGTCACCGGCGAGGGCCGTATAGGCTTGAGCCATTTGCAGCAGCGATGTCGATAAGCCGTAGCCGTAGGCCAACGTCGCCTGCTCGACGGGCCGCCATCGCTGCCATGGCCTCAGCTTTCCGGCCGCGACGCCGGGAAACGGCAACGGCGGTGCGAGCCCGATCCCGTATTGGCGATAAGCCGTCCATAGCGTCTCGGGCGGCAGCATCATCGAGATCTTCGCAAGCGCAATATTGCTCGAGGTGGCGAGTGCCTTCGCGACGCTGACGGTGCCGTGGTTCGACGTGTCGTGAATCGTATTGCGCCCGATGCGGTACCAGCCCGGCGCCGTATCGATCAGTGTTTCGGGGCCCACCCGACCGGCATCGATCGCGGTGGCGATCGCGAGCGGCTTGATCGTCGAGCCCGGTTCGAAGGTATCCACAGCGGCACGATTGCGCATGGCGTTAGCGGTCAACCCGGCGCGCGCGTTCGGATCGAAAGAGGGGGCGTTGGCGAGTGCGAGAATTTCGCCCGTGGCCGCGTCGAGTACCACGACGCTGCCCGCTTGTGCTTGATGGCGTTCGAGCGCCGCTTTGAGCTGCGCGAAGGCGAGCTGCTGAATGCGCCGGTCGATCGTAAGTTGAACGGTTTGGCCGTGGTGCGCGGGCACGAGCGGGCGCAGATCGGAGACGACGCGGCCGAGCCGATCGCGGATCACCTCCCGCGCGCCCGGTTCGCCGGTTAGTGCTGCATTGGCCGCCAATTCCACGCCTTCTTGGCCGGCGTCGTCGATGTCGGTCAAACCCACGACGTGTGCCGCCGATTCCCCTTCGGGATAAAAGCGCTTGGACGACGTGACCTGAGTGATGCCGCGCAGGCGGAGATCGGCGATGCGGCCGGCCGTTCCGGCGTCGACGTGGCGTTTGAGCAAAACGTGGGGGCGTCCGGTTTCGAGGCGGGCTTCCAATTGGTCTGACGAAAGCGCAAGGTACTCGGCCAACGGTTTGACCGCGGTAGGCTCGATGCGATTGGGCTCGGCCCATATTTCATAGGTGGCGAGGCTGACGGCAAGCAGCGCGCCGTGCCGATCGACGATGGCGCCGCGTTGGGCTTCGAGGGCCAGTGTTTGCCGATGCCGTTTTTCGCCTTGCGCGACGTGAAAGTCGTGCTCGACGATTTGAACCCACCCGGCGCGGGCGACGAGGCCCAGGAAGGCAACGGTGATGACCGTCATGACACATGTTGAACGCTTCGTGCGCCAGCGCGGCGCGATCAAGGTGTCGGGGTTGAGCGAACGGGACGAATACGGGGTGGCGCGTTTCCGCTTCGGTGCGGTCATTGAACAGGCATCGTTGGGTGAAGCGCCGAGTGGCGCGATGCCTGCATTGTAATGAAACTGTAAACATCGTCGAAAATCGACGAAAGGTATCGCGCTGGCGATGAATCGGTCGTTATGCCGACCACTTCCCGCCAACGCGAACCGGGGCGATCAGCCGAAGGTGCTTACGCCGGCAACGAGAACCCCGCAATGGCCTCACGCAGCACGCCCGCCTGATCCTTCAGCGATTGCGCGGCGGCCGCCGCTTCTTCCACGAGTGCCGCGTTCTGCTGCGTCACCTTATCCATTTCACCTACGGCGCGGTTCACCTGCTCGATCCCTGCGCTTTGCTCGCGCGACGCATGGCTGATTTCTTCGAGGATTTCATTGACGCGCCGGACCGACTGCACGATCTCGCCCATCGTCGAGCCTGCGTTCGCCACGAGTGCGGCGCCTTGATCGACCGTATTCGTCGACGTTTCGATCAACGCTTTGATTTCCTTGGCGGCGGTCGCCGACCGTTGCGCCAAGCTGCGAACCTCCGATGCGACGACGGCGAAGCCGCGCCCTTGTTCGCCGGCGCGCGCCGCTTCCACGGCGGCATTCAGCGCCAGGATGTTGGTTTGGAACGCGATGCCATCGATGACGCCGATGATGTCGCCGATCTTTTGCGAACTGGAGGTGATCTCGTTCATCGTGCGGACGACGTCATCCACGACGCTGCTGCCGCGCGTGGCGACGCCGGCGGCTTGCTCGGCGAGCTTAGCGGCTTGCGAGGCGCTTTCCGCATTCATTTTCACGTTCGTCGTCATTTCGTCCATGCTCGACGCCGTTTGAACGAGTGCGGCTGCCTGCTGCTCCGTGCGCTGCGAGAGATCCGTGTTCCCGGCGGCGATTTCGCCGGCGCCTACATTGATGTTTTCCGTGCCGGCACGCACACGCGATACCGCATCGGCGATGCCCGATTGCATTTGGGCGAGCACGGCCATGAGGCTGGTGTCGTCGTCGTGCTTGACCGGAATTCGCGCGGTCAGATCGCCGCCTGCGATGCGTCGCGCCGTATCGACGGCGATTTCCAGATCACCGCCGAGGCCGCGCCGGATGCTGCGCAGAACCAGCACCATGGCGATCGTCGCGATACTGCCGAGTAGGCCGATGATGATCGCCCAGCGGAAGATGTTCGACACGAACGCGGCATTCACGTCGTCCATGTACATCCCCGTCACGATGTCCCAGTCCCAAGGCCCGAACCGCAAGGCATACGACAACTTCGAGACCGGCACGTCGCTGCCGGGTTTAGACCACAAGTAGTGAACGAAGCCGCCGTGTTCTTGATTGGCCGCTTTGACGATGTCGAGAAAGAGGTGATTGCCCGCCGGGTCGGTGAAATTGGACAGGTCTTTTCCGTTCAATGCCGGTTTGATCGGATGCATGATCATCACGGCCTGCGAATCGTTGATCGAGTAGTAACCGTCGGTGCCGTAACGCAAGACCCCAATGGCTTGGGCCGCTTGCTTCTTCGCATCGTCGTCGCTGATCGTATGTTGCTGGGCCAGGTCGTAATAGTGCTTGGCCACGCTGTTCGCTTCCTGCACCAGTGCGATCAGTCGATCCTTGCGGTCGTCGATCATCGATGCACGGTTCTGCCATACACCGGCGATGCCGATCAGGATGAGTCCGGCCCACAGCACCGCGATCATCGAGCCAAGCTTCCTATTCAAAGTCATTTTCTGCATGCGTCGCTCTCGATTGTCGATCAGACGGCGGCTTCGTGTGACGAATTCTCGAGACAGAGCCGCTCCTTGCCGGTCTATCGACGCGGCATCTCAAGCGGCGTAGAGGGGGAAACCCTGATTTTGAGCAACGTTCTCGCTTTGGCGCAGCGCGAGCGTTGCCGCGCGCGATTCAATGCGGCAGCGACGGGTTCTTGTCCGGTGGGCCTTCGGGCCGCTGCGGCTCGTCGTTGTGATGGCCCGGCGCGGGCGGCACGGCGGGTGCACCTTCGGGGTCGCGCGTCGGGTCGGCGAGGGGATCGGGAGTCGGTGCGGTATGCATGTGATAGTCCATGGCGTGTGCGTATCGGGATGAGGGGTGGCAGATCCGAAACGGCATCGAGGCTTGCCTCTTTTATAGGCTATCCCTCGGCGCCGCGCTAGCGTCGACGATGCAAGTCCAGATAGGTATCGATGTCGGCCAGTACACCCGCATCGTCCACTTCGATGGCCGTGACGTCAGCCGTTTCGAGGAGGCTGCGGGCGCCGACGTCGCCGTCGAGCGCCGATAACGCGTCGAGATGCATGGCGCCGAATCCGACCGGGTGGCCGCGCCGGCCGCTGTAGGTCGGCGCCACGATCGAGGCGCCTTCATCGATCCGGCGCGCGATGGTTTCTATCGTGGCTGGGGCGATCCACGGCATATCGGCTAGTGCGACCAACCAGCCGTCGGCTTCGGCCGTTGCACGAATGCCGGCAGCTAAGCTCGCGCCCATGCCGCGCTCGGCGTCGGTCGAGAAGACGACATCGCAGCCGGCATCGTTGAGTGCGTGGGCTAGCGCTTCGGCGCCGGGCCGCACGACCGCTGTGACATGCGGCAGGACCGACAGCAGCGCACGCGCGGCGGCGCAGGCCACGGGGGTGCCGTCGGCCAGCGGCGCAAGCAGCTTGTTTTGCAGGCCCGTCGGATCGAAGCGCGTGCCGCGGCCCGCGGCAAGAAGCAGCGCGGTGGTGGACGAAGCGTAGGTCATGTCGGCGGCCTGCTGATGGCGGAAGCGAATCGGAGTTCGGATTGTGCGGTGCGCCGTTGCGGCCATGCAAGCCGCATCTGGCCGCGCGCGTGGGGCTGGCCGCATTGGGGAGAGGTGGCATGCGGCATGTCCGGCGCATGGCTAGACGCGCCCCGATCCGCGCGTGCCGGTCCAGCCCGCGCAAAGGCAGCCCGCTGGCCTCGCTGCGTCGCGCGCATCAAACGCTGCGCGCGTTCAGCAGCACCTTATCCAGCGTGATCGGCAGATCACGCACGCGGACGCCCGTCGCATGATAGACCGCATTGGCGATTGCCGCGGGTACCCCGGTGATCCCTATTTCGCCGATGCCGCGTGCACCGAGCGTATTGAAGTGCGGATCGGGTACGTTCAATACGCTCACGTCGATCGTGCCGATATCGGCATTCACCGGCACATGGTATTCCGCCAAGTTGGCGTTGACGAAGCGCCCATAACGCGGATCGAGTTCGCTGGCTTCTTCTAGCGCCGCGCCGATACCCCACACGATGCCGCCCATGAGCTGACTCTTGCCTGTCTTCTCATTGAGTAGGCGACCCACATCGTAGACAGCGACGACGCGCGGCACGCGTATCGTCCCGAGCGCCGAATCGACATGCGCTTCAACGAACACGGCGCCAAACGAATGGAATGCAAAGCGCTGGGCCTCCTCGCCGCGTTTGGCGGTGGCGCGTCCTTCTATCGGATTGCCGCCGGCCCGTGCAATGATGGCGGCCGCGGGATCGCGCCGCGAAGCATCGTTGCGTGCCACGACCCAACCATCGACGACGGTTACGTCGGCGGTGCTCATTCCATGCACGGGCGAGCCTGAGTCGGCGCAAGCAAGTTCGATCAAGCGTGCTCGGGCCGCGGCGGCGGCTTCTCTGACCGCAGGCGAAACGCTTGCGACCGATTGCGAGCCGCCCGAGACCGGGGCCTGCGGCAACGAAGAATCGCCGAGCGCGAAGCTCACCCGTTCGAGCGGAAACCCGAGCGCATCCGCTGCCACTTGTGTCATCACCGTGTAGGTGCCGGTGCCGAGATCCTGTGTGCCCGATGCAACGACCGCGCTGCCGTCCGGCAAGATGCGCGCGAACGCCGATGCTTCGCTGCGGTGTGCCGGGTAAGTGGCCGTGGCCATGCCCATTCCGATGAGCGTCGAGCCGTTGCGCATCGATCGCGGTGCGGGCGTGCGTTTAGACCAGCCGAATCGCTCCGCGCCCACCCGGTAACACTCGCGCAACTGTTTGCTCGACCAAGGCTTGCGCTCCTGCGGATCGATTTCCGCATAATTCTTGAGCCGCAAGTCAATAGGATCCATCTTCAGCGCGACGGCGAGTTCGTCCAAAGCCGATTCGAGCGCGAACGATCCGGTGGTCTCGCCCGGCGCGCGCATGAACGTTGGCGTACCGACGTTCAGTTGTACGAGCCGGTGCGATGTAGCGAGGTTCGGCACTTCATACAGCATGCGCGTGATGACGCCGGAGGTTTCTGTCCAGTCTTCGAACGTCGAGGTGTTCGCATAGGTGTCGTGACGCAGGCCCGTGATCGTGCCGTCCTCGCGGGCGGCAAGTGCAAAGTGTTGTTCGGTATGGGGCCGGCCGCCAACGGGGCCGAACATCTGGGGGCGCGTCAGCGCCAGGCGAACGGGTCGCCCCACCTGGCGGGCGGCCATCGCGCACAGCACCACATGCGACCAGACCGAGCCTTTGCAACCGAATCCGCCGCCGACGAACGGGGAAATGATATGAACGTCGTCGGGCGGTAATCCCAAAAACGTGGCCACGGCTTTCTTCGCGCTGCTCACGCCTTGCGTCGTGTCGTAGAGGGTCAAGCGCGGTCCGTCCCACGAAGCCATGATGGCGTGAGGCTCCATCGGATTGTGGTGTTCCATCGGCGTTGTATAGACGGCATCTATCCGTACGCTACCTGAGCGCAGCCCGTGTTCGATGTTGCCGCGCTCGGTGTCGGGTTTGCCGCCGATCATCGATGCGGGAGCGTGGCCATGTGCCTTCGCGGCGGAGAAGTCCAATGCGGCAGGCGCGGGCGCATAGGTGGCCCGGACTTGCGAAGCCGCATCGACTGCACGCTCGAGCGTATCGGCGACGACTACGGCGATCGGCTCGTTGTCGTATCGCACTTCATCGTTCTGCAGCAAAGAGAGCCGGCGCTGTGCAGGCGGCGACACCTCCGGCTGTCCTCCGTTCGGTAAGCGCGGCGCGTTGCGCGCCGTCATGACGGACAGCACACCCGGCATGGTTTCGGCACGCGTTGTCTCCATCGAAACGACGCGCCCGCAAGCGATGGTGCTCGTCACCAGGACGGCGTGCGCGAGTTGTGCCGCAGGAAACTCGGCGGCGTACCGGGCGCCGCCCGTCACTTTGAGGACACCGTCGGTGCGGTCGAGCGGTTCGCCGATCGTATTCATGCCGTGGCTCCCGTGACGCCGGCGCGCTCGCGTCCGGCGGCGACATTGATGGCGCGCACGATGGCGCGTTCGGCGAGCAAAACCTTGTAGCGGTTCTCTCGCAGCGGCCGTGCCTCGCGCATTTGCGCGGCTGCCGCGGCGCGCACGGTGTCGTCGCTCAGCGGCTGGCCGGTCAACAAGCCTTCAGCGACGGTGGCACGCCACGGTTTATGGGCGACGCCGCCAAGCGCGATATGGACGATCGCGATCTGCTCGCCTTGCATTTGCAGCGCGGCGGCGACCGATACGAGTGCGAATGCATAGCTCGCCCGGTCGCGAACCTTTAAATAGCTGCAATGAGTCGACAGCCGCGAGGCAGGGAGATCGACCGATGTGATGAGTTCGCCGGACTTGAGCGTCGTGTCGATATCGGGGCGATCGCCGGGCAGGCGATGAAACGCTCCGATCGGAATCTCACGCGCCCCGTCGGGCCCCGTCACCTGGACGACAGCGTCGAGTGCCGCGAGTGCGACGCTCATGTCCGACGGATTGACGGCGATGCACGACTCGCTCGCGCCGAAGATCGCATGCGTGCGGTGGTAGCCGTCGATAGCGGCGCACCCGGTGCCCGGTGAGCGCTTGTTGCAAGCGGCGAATGCCGTGTCGTAGAAGTACGGGCAACGCGTGCGCTGCATGAGATTGCCGCCGATCGTCGCCATGTTGCGCAACTGTGCCGATGCACCCGCCAGCATCGCCTGTGTGAGCAACGGATACTGCGCTCGGATGAGCGGGTGATTGGCCGCGTCGCTGTTGCGCATCAGCGCGCCGATGCGTACGCCTCCCGACGGCAGGGGGATGACTGTGTCGATCCCCTCGTCGCGCAGGTGCGTGATGTCCACGAGTTTCATCGGCCGCGCGACACCGCCCTTCATCAAATCGAGCAGATTCGTGCCGCCGCCGATGAATGCGACACCTGGCTCGCGGGCCGCGCGTACCGCGTCGGCGATATCGCTCGCGCGTTCGTATCCGATCGCTTCCATGGCCATGCCTCCGTTGCCTTTAACCGCGTTCGTACACGACGCGGACCGCCGCGACGATGTTGGGGTACGCCCCGCAACGACAGAGATTGCCGCTCATCCGCTCGCGGATCTCGGAGTCGGTGAGCGCAGGCGGGCGCACGCGGACGTCCTCGGTGACAGCACTCGCCGCGCCGGCGCCGAATTCGTCGAGCAAGGCGGTGGCCGAGCATAATTGGCCGGGCGTGCAGTAGCCGCATTGAAATGCATCGTGTTCGATGAACGCGCGTTGGATGGGGCTCAGCGTTTCTTGCTGTGCCAACCCTTCGACGGTCGTCACGGCTTCGCCTTCGTGCATCACGGCCAGCGTCAGACACGAGTTGATGCGGCGGCCGTCGACGAGCACCGTGCATGCGCCGCATTGCCCGCGATCGCAGCCTTTTTTAGTACCCGTGAGACCGACGTATTCACGTAGCGCATCGAGCAGCGTCACGCGCGGTTCGAGTTGCAGCGCGTAGGGCCGGCCGTTGATCGTGAGATGAACGGGGCGCGCGCTCGCGGCGGGGCGAGGCGATACGGAAGACGTTGTGGACGGCAACGTTGCCATCGGCTTCTCCTCGGCGGATAAATGCGGCGCTGCGCCGACCGTGGCGGCCGCGGCGGCGGATTGCAGGAATCGGCGACGCCTGAGATTCGGCGCGTGCGATGTATCGTTGGGGGCGTCGGGCTTGGACATGGGCGAAGAACGAAGCTCCGTGTGGGGCGACGCCACGACGCCGCCTGTTCAGGGCGATGCAAATTGAATTTGGGCGAGCAAGCGCGATGCCTGCGCCCGGTGCTGCGGCACGCGCGGCGTGCCACGACGGTTGGATGCACCAGAGACGCGCCATGCGCGAGAGAACGCGACGCGCGGCGAGGCACGCGTCAACGTGTTATAGCAGGTCGGTAAAAATCTGCCGAGGCACCCGGAGCCGGGTGCCCTTGGGGCCTGATTGCGAGGGAAGGGCCTTGGCTTGCCGTTTGCCTGTGCCGTTTATCGTTGCCGTGAAGGCAATTCAATCAATGCCGTGAAATACCGCGTCGTCGGGCCCGAGAAAGGCGGGGGGGCGCCACATCGTATCGCGCATCGAGTGTTGGACGAGGTGATCGACACCGAGCAGTACGGCGAAAATGGCCATGCGCACCGGAATGCCGTTGTCGGTTTGGCGAAAGATCGCGAGCCGGGGATCGTGATTGAGATCGGTGCTCAGATCGTTCGCGCCGGGCCGGCTATCGCGCGGCAGGGGGTGCATGATGAGCGTTTCCGGTCCGCAAACCGAATCGACGAGTGCCTGATTGATTTGAAAGTCGGGGGTATAGCCTTCGAACGATTCGTCGGTGAAGCGCTCTTTCTGAATGCGGGTGGCATAGACGACATCGGCGCCGCGCAGGCCCGACGTCAAATCGTTGGATTGCTCCACGACGTGGCCGTTGCGCGAAATTTGATCGACGATGTAAGCGGGCATCTCGAGCGTAGGCGGCGAGAGTAGCGTGAACTTGATGCCGCGGTAGAGCGCGAGAAGTTTAACGAGCGAATGCACCGTGCGGCCGTACTTGAGATCGCCGACGAGCGCGATATGGGCACCATCGACGATCTTCCCGAGCCGCGAGAATTCGCGCTGAATCGTATAGAGATCGAGTAGTGCTTGGCTCGGGTGCTCGCCCGGACCGTCGCCGCCGTTGATCACGGGAAGGTTCGTAGCGCGCGCGAATTCGGCCACCGAGCCTTGTTCCGGATGGCGAACGACGAGGGCATCGACATATCCGCTCATCACGCGGCTCGTGTCGTAGATCGATTCGCCTTTCGCCATCGACGAAAACGTAAAGCCTGTCGTATCGCACACGGATCCGCCAAGGCGGCAGAACGCGGCGCCGAACGACACGCGCGTTCGAGTACTGGCTTCGAAGAAGAGATTGCCGAGCACTGCGCCTTCCAAGACGCGTGAGATTTTCTGGCGGCGGGCGATGGGCTGCATCACGTCGGCTACGCGAAATAGCGCTTCCACCGAATCGCGCGAAAACTGGTCCACCGATAGCAGTTGAGCCTTGCCTTCGAATAGGATCTGGCTCGCTAGCGGCGAAGTATCTACGCTCTGCGTATATTCGCCCTCTCGCGTCCGATTCACGATGATCTCGGAGACGAAGCGGCCGACGATTTCGGGCATCGATCGCGATTCTTGCGAATCCTCAGGCAAAAGCCAGGTATCCAGGGCCCGCCGGCTGACACCGATACGGTTCGCGAAGGTATCGCGGGTCATGTTCATGCGGCGCATGGCGTCGCGCAGGAAGGCTTGCTGAGGGACGGTCATCGACGGCCTCGGAGGTTGTGTGTATACGCGGTGCGTATAGTACTTCGTTGGCCGAGGAAGTCAAGGATCGATTGAGGCCGCAGGCGTGGTGCAGTGCGCTGTGCGGGCTCAGGTGCCGGCGCCGTGACCGCCGCCGTGCCGGTGCGGCGCCCGCCGCTTCGCGCGCTCTGTCATTAAACGCGGCATGACTTCGTCGATGTACTGCTTCGCATCCTCGCGCGTGGCGATTCGATTGAAGCGCGCGTGTGCGGCGTCCTTGCCGACCAGCTCGATATGGGCCTTGCGCAATACGTGTAGGAACCCAACGAGCGTGCTCGAATCCGGCACGGGTTCGTGGGCGCGTTGGTACTCGAGGGGAGTCGAGGCAATCATGGTGTTATCCCCTCCGGGCAATCTTGGCGGCAGTTATCCGTAATCAAGTGCAGTAGGTCATTGGCGCTGTTGTCGCGGTCCGTTAGCGCGCGAAGACCGAATAGCCGCTGGACGGTTGCAAGCACGGAGCTGTGATCGTATAGCGTGTGATCGACTTGGCCGCGCGCGACCCAAGGCGAAACGACAATTGCCGGCACGCGTACGCCCAAGACATCGAATCCGAATCCGTTCTTGTTCAGCGTGCCGGCCGCGCCGTCGTTCGGCGGCGTGGCGGGGCCGGGCTTAGCCGAATCGTAAAAGCCGCCGTGCTCGTCGTAAAGGATCACGAATAGACTTTTATCCCATAGCGGCGAACGGCGGATTGCGGCGTAGACGCGAGCGACGAGTCGATCGCCCGCGGCGAGGCCGTCCATCGGGTGCTGAGAGCTGCCGTTTTCATAGGTGTCGTTGATCACGTCGCCGTAGCTCGGCTCGATGAACGTATACCGCGCGGGATAGTTCGCGGCGAGATCGGCCTCGAAGTGCGAGAGGTCGTCGATATCGAAGAAGCTGACGCCTTTGATCGAGGCAACCTGTGGTATCCGGCCGCGCGGATCGCCGAGATGGTCTTGGTACAACCGGTAGTTGTCTTTGCCTAGCGAGTCGAAAATCGATCCCTTCGGAAGGACAATGCCATCGACCCCTTCCCATTCGCACATCTCGGCCGAACTGGGCGAATGATCGAGCCCACCTGAGGATGCACCGTGGAGAAAATATCGGTTTGGCCAGGTCGGGCCGGGCAGCGACGCATGCCACGCATCGCACAGGACGAACTCGGTCGCGAGTTGGTATAGCGCGGGACATTGCGTCCGCGCATCGACGCCGCGCATGATGTCGCCCGCGTCGCCGATTTGCGGTGGGGCGCCTTCCGTGTGGGTGGTCGCGTAGTTCGCGACGAAGCCTGAATTATCGATTCGCGGATAGGGTTGACCTTGCTGAAAGCGCGCACCCTGGCCGCATAGCTGCTCGACGACGTCGGTGAACTCGTGTCCGGGATCGGTCGGCAATTGGCCCGGGGCGCCACCGCTAAACGCATAGGTCTCGCCGTTGTAGGAATTTGTGTTCGCGCTGGTGGCGGCGGCAATGCCGGGAATGCCCGACAGCGCGAATAGATGATCGAACGAGCGATTTTCCAGCATGAGCACGAATACGTGCTGAATGATCTCGCTTAAACCGTTTTCGGCCGCTTCATGTGCGCCCATAACGCGTGCCCCCGTGATTTCGTTGGCGTCGCAAGTGGTGCTTCTACACTGGTGCGCTTCGTCGATGCGGCCGACCGTCGGCAGGATGAGCGAATCAAGCGGGCCCGAAGCGTTGCTGTGAGTGTAGTACCTCCGCGCGTGACCGGCAAAAGATAATGCTGTCGCTTTCCGACGAGCCGCTTTGCCCGATCCACGATCGCCATTCGCGAATGAAACACGGGTTCGAATGCGAGAGGTCCGACATCGTCACCTTCACCTCGTCCAACCCTAGGCGGCCGCATGACCATTGCGCCGCAGAACCACATGCGTGGCCTTCTCCGACGCTACCGATTCGGTGCATTGGTATCCCAGCGCTCGCAAATCAACTCCTTCGAACAACGATTCTCCTCGGCCGAGCAGCACCGGTGCGATCGCGATATGCAATTCATCGATCAGGCCCTCGCGCAGATACTGCCGGATGGTGTCCGGCCCACCGCCGATCCGTACGTCCATGCCGGCAGCCGCTTCGCGTGCGCGGTCGAGCGCCTCGCGAATGCCGCCTGTGATGAAGTGGAACGTCGTGCCGCCGTCCATTTCGATGGAGGGGCGCGCATGATGGGTCAACACAAATACGGGGCAGTGATAGGGCGGATTATCTCCCCACCATCCGTTCCAGCTTGTGTCCGCCCAACCCCCACGGATGGGGCCGAACATGTTCCGCCCGAGAATCCACGCCCCGATATTCTGAAAGCTACGAGCGGCAAACTGATCGTCAACCCCGGTCGTACCGCCGTCGCCGCCGGATCCGTGGGATTGCTGGAACGTGCGCGTCTGGACCAGCCACTGGTGCAGCTCCATCCCGCCGGTGCCGAGCGGATTGTCGATATCTTGGTTCGGGCCTGCGCCATATCCGTCGAGCGAGATAGTGAAGCCCGCCAC
This sequence comes from uncultured beta proteobacterium, assembly GCA_963838695.1. Lineage (GTDB taxonomy): Bacteria > Pseudomonadota > Gammaproteobacteria > Burkholderiales > Burkholderiaceae > Trinickia. The sequence goes on from CAWIRZ010000006.1 coordinate 400,644, forward strand.
GCGAACTCGAGTCATCGTTTGCCTCCGTTTAGACGCTAACAGGTAGCCGACGGACGTGGGCGCCCGCAGCGCGTTTATGAGTCACGACAGACGGCGTAAAGCGTACATGCTCTTTTCAAGGCAATTACGCTACGAGCCGTCGCGATTTGGCGGTTACTGTACAGGACACTGACGAAGGCAGTAAACCAAGCTCCACGGTTACTGTCTCGCTGCTCGTTTTTCGAAAGCAGAGCCGGCCGTCATGAACGGCATGATCTCCGTCTCGTTCGATTAAAGACGGCCTTCCAGACCCGAGAAACGATTGCGCCTGCCCGCGCGAAACTTGTACACTGCGCCAGATGGAAACGACCCTCGATTATTTCGCGTTGGTTGCCGCGCCGCTCAGCTTGCACAAGCTGCGCTGCCGCGCGGTCGCGCGGGTCGTTTCCAAAGCCAAAAAACAGTCGCACGTCTGACCGGTGCGCTGTGCCGTCGGACGCGCGACGGGACAGCATCAAACGGTTCTCTCCTTACCTGCCTGCCCGGCGCCTCCCTCGGATTCGATTCGGTCACGTTTCGAGGTGAAGTAATGTCGATTTACTCGGGTATTTGGATTCCGCTCGTCACGCCGTTTCAGTCGGGCGCGATCGATCATCGGGCGCTCGCGGCGCTCGTCGCACGCTGTCGCGATGCGGGTGTAGCCGGTTTCGCGGCGCTCGGCACGACCGGTGAGCCGGCTGCCATGTCGCATGAGGAACAAGACGCGGTGCTGGCGACGGTCCTGAAAGCCGCGGAAGGCGTGCCCGTCATCGCGGGCGTGGCAGGCAACCAGGCCGTCGCCGTGCGCGAGCGGGTGTTGCGCCTGAACGATCTACCGATCGACGGTGTGCTCGTCACCGCGCCGTACTACATTCGGCCGTCCCAGGCCGGCCTTCTCGACCATTTCTCGTCGCTGGCCGACGTGAGTGGGAAGCCAATCGTCATCTACGACATTCCGTATCGGACAGGCGTGCGCATCGAACTCGACACGTTGTTGACGCTCGCCGCGCATCCTCGCATCGAGGCGATCAAGGATTGCGCAGGTTCGCCAGAGACGACGCTGGCGTTGATCCTCGATGCGCGGCTCAAGGTATTGGCCGGCAACGACGACGCGATGTTCACGTCGATGTGCATGGGCGGCGCGGGAGCCATCGCCGCGTCGGCGCATGTGCGGACGGAACGCTTCGTCGAAATGCACCGGGCGTTGGCACGCGGCGATCTCGTGCAAGGCCAAGCGATTTATCACGAACTGGCGCCGTTGCTGCGTGCGTTGGCAAAGGAGCCGAACCCCGCGCCGGTAAAGGCCGCGCTGTCCGTGCAAGGACAGATCGCCAATGAGTTGCGCGCACCGATGACGCCCGCGAGCCCTGCACTCACGCACGAGTTGGCGACGTTGCTGGCGGCTTGACCGATGGCGCTGACGACGGTTCGTCGGCGCACGCCGTCGTCAGCGCGAAACCTTCGTCGAGCCAGCCCGATATCCCGCCGATCATCAGCTTCACGGGCCTGCCAAGTCTGGCCAAACGGATCGCGCCCCGGGTCGCGCCATTGCAGTGTGGGCCCGCGCAGTAGGTCACGAAAACGGTCTCGGGTGCATAGTGCGCGAGCTTCGACGCGATGATTTTGCCGTGCGGCAGATTGATTGCGCCAGGCACGTGTCCGGCGGCATACAGCGACGGGCTGCGCACGTCGAGCAGCACGAAATCGGGCTCGCCTTGGACGACGAGCGCATCGTACACATCGGCGCAATCCGTTTCGAAGCGTAAGGAAGCTTCGAAGTGCGCGAGCGCGGCTTCGCTCGATGCCGGTGCGATCGCGGTGACGGCGGTGGCGGTGGTGGTGGTGGCGGCGGATGAAATACCCATAAATGCCTCTCGTGGTGGGTCTCGAGTGTCGAGACGGGTGAAACCGTAGGCCCATTGTCGCCAATGCCGTTCGTCGAAGGCAGTGGCGTAATCGACAACATCCGGTAACATCGCGCCATGCAATCTCATCTTGTCGTGGCCGTCGCTTACGATCGGCTCTGTACCTTCGAGTTCGGCTGCGTCGTCGAGCTTTTTGCGCTGCCGCGTCCGGAACTCGATGTGAAGTGGTATCGCTTCGGCGTGTGCGCGGCCGAGGCGGGGCCGATTCGCGCGGCGGGAGGGGTGACGCTGTCCGCGCCCCACACGCTCAAACTGCTCGATCGGGCCGATACGATCGTTATCCCCGGTTGGCGCGATGCCGACGAACCGCCACCCGAGCCGCTGCTGCGCAAGTTGCGCGCGGCGGCGAATCGCGGCGCGCGGCTTTGCTCGATTTGTTCCGGCGTATTCGTGTTGGCGGCGGCGGGCGTGCTCGACGGAAAAACCGTGACGACGCACTGGCGCTATGCGGAGAAACTGCAGGCGCGCTATCCGGCGTTGAGCGTGGCGCCCGATGCCCTATACGTCGACGAAGGCAACGTCGTGACTTCGGCGGGATCGGCGGCCGGATTGGATATGTTGCTGCATCTCGTGCGGCGCGACTACGGTGGTGCGGTGGCGAACCGCGTCGCGCAGCGTCTCGTTGTGCCGCCGCATCGCGAAGGCGGACAAGCACAGTTCGTCCCGCGGCCGATGCCGCCGGAAGACGACGGAGGGCGGCTGGCTCGTTTGATCGATTGGATGCGGGCGCATGCCGCATCGGCGCATACCGTCGAATCGCTGGCGCGGCGCGCGTCGATGAGCGCTAGAACATTGCAGCGGCGCTTCCGCGAGGCGACAGGGTGGGGGCCTTATGAGTGGTTGATTCGCGAACGTATGGCGCTGGCGAAGGACATGCTCGAAACCCGGCCGCATTTGTCGATCGGCGTCATCGCGGAGCGGGCCGGTTTTGGCTCGGAGGAATCGATGCGGCGGCATTTTCGTCGAATCGCGATGACGAGCCCGGCTGCCTATCGTCAGCAGTTCGCCCGGGCTCGCTCACCGGTTGGCCTGCTAACCGGTTGACGACGCCTGTGCCGACAAAGCCTGCCGGATGTTTCCGATGACGCTATCCCAATCGCCGAGCGTCGGCTGCCGGAACAATCGCGCGCTCGGGTACCACGGTGTGTCTTCGCGCTCCAACATCCAGCGCCAGCACGTATCCAGCCGATTCAAAATCCACACGGGCTTATTCATCGCGCCCGCTAAGTGGGCCGTTGAGGTATCGACGGAAATCACGAGATCGAGCGTGTCCACGAGCGCCGCCGTATCGGCAAAGTCGTTCAGCTCTTCGGTCCAATCGATCACGTGGTGCGCCGCTTCATGACGTTCGCGCATCGCGCTTAGTTGCTGGACAGCTTTTTCGCCCTTTTGCAGGCTGAACCATTGCACGCCCGGCACGTCGAGGATCGGTGCGAAACGTTCGATATCGAGCGAGCGGCGCGCATCGTTCTTTCGCAATTCCGGCACGTGCGGACGGTGGCCGCCGGCCCATACCAGGCCCACGCGCAATGCGTCGCGCGGTACGGCGGCTTCGATGCGCGTTCGCCACTGCGACGACGCTTGCGCGTCCGCAAAGAGATACGGCGTGTCGCCCGGGATCGTGGCAACGACGGTGCGCATCGCGAGCGGCAGGCTCAGCAGCGGGCAATGGTAGTCGAACGCCGGCAGTGGCTCGCCGGCCGTCACGAGTTCGGCGACACCCGCAAGGCCCTTCAGCAGGCGCGTCAGTTCGGGCTGCACTTCCAACACCACGCGCGCGCCTTGCTTGGCCACGAGCGCGGCATATCGGCAAAACTGCAGGGTGTCGCCGAGCCCCTGCTCGGCATGCAGCAGAATCGTCTTGCCGTCGAGCGAAGCGTCGCCGAGCCATAAAGGCGCATCGAACGCACGTCGGCTAGGCGCGATGCGTTTGCGTTGCCACCGCCATTCGAACTCGGCGAAGCCGGCGGCAAGGTCGCCCATCTGCAGCAAGCACAGCGAGCGGTTCCAATGCGTTTCGGCGGACTCGGGCGACAGGGCCAGCGCACGCTCGTAGCATACGAGTGCATCGGCATGCCGATTCATGTCCACCAAAGTCAGGCCGAGATTGTTCCAAGCATCGGCGAATGCGGACGATGCGGCCAACGCACGCTCGTAACTCGCCTGCGCATCGAGCGGCCGATTGAGGTCGGACAGCGCGTTGGCGCGATTGCTCCACGCCTCGGCAAAGTTCGGGCGCAGCGCCAGCGCTTGATCGCAACTGGCGAGTGCTTCTTCAGCCAGGCCGAGATCGCGCAGCGCGCAGCTGCGATTGCTCCATGCTTCTGGGAAATCGGGTGTGGCCGCAAGCACTTGATCGAAATCGGCGAGCGCTTCGCCGGGGCGATTCGCGCCTGCCAGTGCCACACCGCGGTTGTTGAGCGCATCGACGAAACCGCTCTTGAGCGCGAGCGCGCGATTGGCTGCCGCGAGCGCGGCGTCGTGGCGGCCGAGTGCGTTCAGCGCGAATGCCAGGTTCGAATGCACGGCGGCTTGCCGGCCATCGATTTCGCGTGCGCGCGTCAGCAACGCCACGCCTTCGTCGTAACGCTTGGTTTGCAGCGCCAATGCTCCCAGCAATTGGAGGGCATCGAAATGGCGAGGGCGCAGCGCCAGAATTTCGCGGTAGGCGGTTTCCGCTTCGGCGAGTGCGCCGTTTTGCTGAAGCTCGACGGCTTCGCGAAGCAGGTTGTCGATATGGCGGGGGCTGCCGGGCTTACTCATGGTGGGATAGGCGGCGAAACGAAGTGCCGAAACGTCGAAGTGTCGAGCGGGCGGCTTCAATCGGTTGGTGCCGATTCTAGCCGCCTGTCCGGCGTCGGATGAACGGCCCCGATTATCGCCGATGCGGTTCGGTAGGCGAAGTTCCACCGTACCCAGGGGTAAGGACGCCGGCTACAACGAGCGGATATCGGCTGTCGGCGTTTCGCCGAACGCGTCGGACAGCAGGTAGCCGACGAACTTGGCCGCGGCCTGCTCGGGCGAGGCCAATTGCCCCAAGCGCTTCATTTCGGCGAAACGCTCGCGCATGGGAAACCGCGCGTCATCGGCACCGCGGATTTGACCCTGCATCTCCGTGTCGACGACACCCGGCGCCACGCTGGCCACACGCATCCCGCGCTCGGCATCCAGTGCGGCGGCGCGCGCATGGTGATCCAAGGCGGCCTTCGTCGCGCAATAGACATTCCATCCCGCGTACGGATTGCGTCCCGCACCGCTCGATACATGTGCGATCCGGCGATCGGGGACCGTGGCGGTGGCAGCCGAGAACGCACTGCTCAGCATCAGCGGTGCGGCGACGTTCAACGCAACTGCCCGAGCAACTTCGGCGGGTGGCTGCCCCCCGCTTGGCCCGATCGGTTCGACCGTGCCGGCGTTGTTGATGAGCAAAGCGCGTTCGGCGCCGTGCAGGAAGCGGGCGAGTGTATCGCCCGCGAGCCACCGCGCAAGCCGATCGACCTCCGACAAGTTGAGCTCGATCTCTTCGAAGCGGCCCGGCAGGGCAGACGCATCGACAGTCTGCGCTCGCCGGGACCGCGCGAGCCCCAGCACGTCGATGCCTTGCGCACGCAATGCATCGACGAGCGCCGCACCGAGACCGCGCGTGTGGCCGGTTACGATGGCCTTCGTCACGAGAGGGGCGGCAGCAGTCATATCGGCATCGCCTTAAGCGGTTTCAAGCGCCGGGTAGTCGACGTAGCCTTCGGGCCCTGCACCGTAAAAGGTCGCGGGGTTCGGCTGGTTCAGCTCGGCATCGTGCTTGAAGCGCGCCGGCAAATCGGGGTTCGCGATAAACAACTGCCCCCAGGCCACGGCATCGGCTTCGCCTGCGTCCAACGTTTGCTGTGCGGTGTCTTTGGTGAATCGTTCGTTTGCGATATAGACGCCGCCGAACGCTTGCTTCAACTGCGGGCCGAGCCGGTTATCGCCCAGCGATTCGCGTGCGCAGATGAAAGCGATGCGGCGCTTGCCGAGCTCGCGCGCCACGTAGCCGAACGTTTCGGCCGGGTTCGAATCGCCCATCGTATGCGCATCGCCGCGCGGCGCGAGATGGACGCCTACACGGCCGGCACCCCAAACGGAAATGCATTCGTCAACCACTTCGAGCAAGAGGCGTGCGCGATTTTCGATCGGACCGCCGTATGCGTCGGTGCGCCGGTTCGTGCTGTCTTGCAAGAACTGATCGAGCAAATAGCCGTTCGCGCCGTGCACTTCCACGCCGTCGAAGCCTGCGAGCTTGGCGTTCTCCGCGCCCTTGCGGAAGGCAGCGACGACATCGCCGATCTCGTCGAGTTCAAGTGCGCGCGGGGTGACGAATGGGCGTTGCGGCCGGACGAGGCTCACATGGCCGCCGGCTGCGATCGCGCTCGGTGCCACGGGCAACGCGCCGTCGAGGAACATCGGATCGGAGATCCGGCCGACGTGCCACAGCTGCAGAAAAATGCGCCCGCCCGCGGCATGGACAGCGTCCGTCACGATTTTCCAGCCGGCGACTTGCCGGTCCGACCACACGCCGGGAGTCGCGGCATAGCCGACGCCTTGGGGCGTCACGGAGGTCGCTTCCGTCAGAATCAGGCCGGCCGATGCCCGTTCGGCGTAATAGCGCGCCATCAGCGCGTTCGGCAGGCGTTCGTCCCCGGCGCGTGCCCGCGTGAGGGGGGCCATGACGATGCGATTGGGGAGCGTCAGGTCGCCGACGACGAGCGGATCGAACAAAGTAGGCATGGCAAATTTTTCCTCATAGGTGCGGCGCGCGGGGGGCGCGTCGCCGTGATATACGACGTGTGTTGCAATTCATCTGGACTGCGGATGAACGTTCGGGTATGCGGCTGCCCTACAGTTCGTTGCGCAGCAAAGCAAGAAACGCTTCAATGACCGCTTCGTTTCGCTTGAAAAAGCTCCACTGGCCGATCCGGTTCACCGTGACGAGCCCCGCACTTTGCAGTGCGGCCAGATGGGCCGATACCGTCGACTGCGACAAACCGCAGCGCGTGTTGATCTGCCCCGCGCAAACGCCGCAATCGAGCGGCAGCTCTTGTTCGGGGAAGTAGGTGCCGGGCTCCTTGAGCCACGCGAGAATTTCGCGTCGCACGGGGTTGGCCAGCGCCTTATGGATGGCGTCGATATCGATCGTCATTGCAAGCGGTCAGGACGCTTCACCCTTCGCGCAGCATGTACGAAGTGCTAAGTGAATCGTCAGCAGCAGAATCATATATCGGATTCTAGCGATATAGACAAAACCTTGTCTCCAATAGGGGCGATAGGATCCGTCAATCGATAGAGAGAGGTCGGCGCGGCATTCAGTTATGAATGGCCGGCGTTATAGTGGAATCCTCCATCTTTTTATATAAGGCGACACAAAAATGGCCGAAAATCGCTCACACTCGGCGGCAAAATAAAGGTTCCCAACAACGAATCGATCCGGAGGATACGGTGGTCTCCGCCAACCTGCTTATGACGTTCGTCGTGGCCCTTGTCGTCGTTTATGCGATTCCGGGTCCCGACATGGCGTTGATTCTCCAAACCAGCATTACCCGCGGGACACGAAAGGGGTTGACCGCGGCTGGCGGCCTGGCCGTGTCGCGTGCAACGCACGTGACGCTTTCGGCCTGCGGCGTGGCCGCGCTGCTCAAAGCGGCGCCGTGGTTGTACGAGATCGTTCGCTACGGCGGCGCCGCTTATCTCGCCTATATTGCGATCCAAATCTTTCGTTCGCCGATATTCGCCCTGAAGGCCGAAACCGGCACTGTGACCGCGGAGCCGACGGGCGCGGGCCGCGCGCTGCGGCAAGCCTTCTTCAAGGGATTGCTGACCAACCTACTCAACCCGAAGGCACTGCTGTTTTGTTCGGTGCTGTTGCCGCAGTTCGTTCGCCCGTCCGCCGGCTCCGTGATACTTCAGGTGGCGGAACTCGGTGTGGTTTTGGTGATCGTGGGGGCGTTGTTCGATGCGTTCTACGCCCTTGGTGCGGCACGGATCTCGATCGTGCTGCGCAAGTATCCGCTTGCGCAGACGATGCAGCGCTGGACCTTCTCCGCGGCCTTGATCGGCTTCGCGCTGCGTCTTTCGCTCGACTGAAGGCGGGCGCCGGCGCGGCTGGACAGACACATCGCCGGCGCTTGAATGCCCCTATCGGGTTGCCGACTTACGACAGGCGGCCCAGGTAGTCGAACTTCCCGAGTTCGACGCCGTTGTGGCGCAAGATCGCGTAAGCGGTCGTCAGATGGAAGTAGAAGTTCGGCAGGGCGAAATGCAGTAGATAGACCTGTCCGACAAACTCATGCGTGCCGCTCCGCACCGTGAGCGTCACCGTTCGCGATTCGCTGCCTTCCAACTTGCCCGCGTCGACGCCTTGCAGGTAGGCGATCGTTTTGTCGATGCGTGCATACAACTCGTCGAATGTCGCTTCGTTGTCCTCATATTTTGGCGGTTCGATGCCGGCCAGACGCGAGACGCAGAACTTGGCCGCGTCGGACGCGCTCTGCACCTGGCGGATGAGCGAGTGCATGTCCGGATAGAGCCGGCTCGACAGCAGAATCGACGGCTCGAAGTGCTTCGCTAGGGCATGATCGTGCGCCTTTTGCAGCACGGCGCGCAGGTTCGTGAGGCCACGCGTGAAGGCGGGTACTGAAGCATCGTAAATGGACAGGGACATTTCGCGTTCTTCCTTCGTTTTGTATTAGGCGTTTTTCAACGGTCGGGCGACGAGCGACGTGGCCCGGCAGCGCAAGCGATGCTCGCATGGCGCTGCGCGCGCCATGATATGCCGATGCGTTCATCCTTGCTCGCAGTGCGGGAAACGGCGCCCTTGGGCAGTGCGCATAGGCGAATCGATCGGTACCCGTGGGTCTTGGCAAGATAGCTCATCTCTCGCTTGCAAGCTGCTTACGAGGCCGTCGATGCACTACACTTCACCCGTTGTCGGACGAATGCGTTTTCGTCTCGCCGGCCGTGTTCGTCGCCTTGCCGGCGTGGGCCTGTAAAACATACGGAACTGTGCGGTTCGCGCCGGTGTCGGAGCTTTCCTCGTACCTACTGCGTGAGGAGCGTCATAGATGACCAAAGCCAGACAGCAGCTTGCGGGCAGCGAACGTTCAGCCGTCAAGGACACGAAGTGCGTCGGCCCGGTGGGCCCGGACGAGACATTGCGCGTCGTCGTTACCTTGCGCCGGCGTGACGCGCACGAGCTGGAGGCATTCGCGCAGCGCACCGCGCGCGGCGAGCAAGCCGAGCCGCTTTCGCGCGAAGCCTTCGCACAGCGTTTTGGCGTTGCCCCGGAAGACATCGCCAAGCTCGAGGCGTTTGCCCGCGAATATCAACTCAGCATCGATCGGTGCGATACGAGTGCAGCCAAAGTCGTCCTCTCCGGCACGGCCGAGCATTTCCAAGCGGCGTTCGGCGTCGAGCTTTCCCACTACGAGCATCCCACGCTGGGCCGGTTTCGCGGGCGTACCGGTTCGATCACGATCCCTGCCGACCTAGCCGATGTAGTGACCGCCGTTCTAGGTCTCGACGATCGCCCGCAGGCGCGGCCGCATTTTCGGCTACTGCCCCCGCACGGTCCGATCATGGCGCGCGCGGCGGCGCGTGCGTTCACGCCGTTGCAGCTTGCCCAGTTGTACGCGTTCCCCGACGGCGACGGGGCGGGCCAATGTATCGGCCTGATCGAATTGGGCGGCGGCTACGTCGCATCGGATCTTTCGGCATACTTCGGCCGCCTGGGCGTGTCGGCGCCGCACGTGGTGTCGGTTCCGGTCGATGGGGCGGCGAACAGCCCGACGGGCGATCCCAGCAGTGCCGACGGCGAAGTCACGCTCGACATCGAGATCGCCGGTGCCATTGCGCCGAAGGCGAAGATCGCCGTCTATTTCGCGCCGAACAGCGATGCGGGCTTTATCGATGCCGTCACGCAAGCACTGCACGATTCGACGAACAAGCCCTCTGTCTTGTCGATCAGTTGGGGCGGGCCCGAAAGCGGATGGACGGATCAAGCCGTCGCGAGCTTCGACGACGCGCTGCAATCGGCGGTTGCGCTCGGCGTGACGATCTGCGCGGCGGCAGGCGACAGCGGCTCGAACGACAGCGCCCCCGATGGCGCCGATCATGTCGATTTCCCCGCGTCCAGCCCCTACGTCCTCGCGTGCGGCGGCACCCGCGTGACGGCGAGCGCCGGCGGCGGCTCGATCTCGAGCGAGGTGGTTTGGAACGACGGCGATAGCGGCGGGGCGACGGGCGGCGGCGTCAGCGTTCGATTCGCATTGCCCGCTTGGCAGGAAGGACTCAAGGCGGCGCGCCTCGGTGCGGCGCCTCTTACGCTCGCCAAGCGTGGCGTGCCCGACGTCGCGGCCGACGCCTCGCCGGCTTCGGGGTACGAAGTGTTGATCGACGGGCAATCGGTGCCGGTTGGCGGCACAAGTGCCGTGGCGCCGCTCTTCGCGGGCCTCATCGCGCGCATCAACGCGTTGTCCGGCAAGCCGGCAGGGTTCGTGAATCAAAGGTTTTATGCGGCGTCGAATGCATTCAACGACATCACTTCCGGCAACAACGGCACCTATACCGCAGCGAAGGGCTGGGACGCATGCACGGGGCTAGGCAGCCCGAAGGGCGGCGGCATCGCGGCTGCGTTGGGTGCGCCGGCCCCATCCGGCACGCGGGGCGGCTCGAACTCGACCGCGGGCGGCGCTTCGCAATAGCGGCAGGTCGGATTTCAAACGGTAAGGAGGATCGCCGGCGCGCATCGGGTGGGGCGGCACCGGCGGCTTAGAGGGCAGTTCGTCAACACAGCCGCGCACGCGCTCGAACCCGTGCGGGCCATAACTGATGGAGCGATCACGATGAATTCCGATACCGGCAGCCCGCACTCTTCTCACAACGCTCATGCGCCGACGCCGGGCAGGGCCTCGATGCCGCACGTCTTTCTTCGTCGACAGGAAGACCAGCCATTTCAAGACGACGTTGCGTACGGGAAGGGACCTGACGATTTCGTGACCGACGCGAGCGAGAGCGCGGCGATCACCCACCACACGATCACGATCGGCGGCAGAAAGATCGCGTACACGGCGACGGCCGGGCACCTCGTCACCGTGGACGAATCAAGCTCGAAACCGAGTGCGAAGATGTTCTACGTCGCGTTCACGGAAGACAACCAAAAGGAGGAAGCGCGGCCGGTCACGTTTTTCTACAACGGCGGGCCGGGATCGTCTTCTGTCTTCGTGTTGCTCGGCTCGTTCGCGCCCAAGCGCATCAAGACGTCGATGCCCGGCTTTACGCCGCCGGCGCCGTATTCGTTGGAGGACAACCCCGACAGCTTGCTGGACAAAAGCGATCTTGTTTTCATCAACCCGGTTGGAACGGGCTATTCCGCGGCGATTGCGCCGAACAAGAATCGCGATTTCTGGGGCGTGGATCAAGACGCTCGCTCGATCAAGCAGTTCATCAAGCGCTTTTTGACGAAGAACGACCGGTGGAATTCGCCGAAGTATCTGTTCGGTGAATCGTACGGCACGGCGCGCAGTTGTGTGCTCGCTTACATGCTGCACGAAGACGGCATCGATCTGAACGGCGTGACGCTGCAATCGTCGATTCTCGACTACACGCAAGCCGGCAATCCAGTGGGAGCACTGCCCACCGCGGCGGCGGATGCCTGGTATCACAAGCGGCTCGGCGTGGCGCCTACGCCGACCGATCTCGGGGCCTTCGTCGAAGAGGTCGCACAGTTCGCCCGTACCGATTACCTCTCCGCGCTGCGTAAATTTCCGCAGACGGACAATGCCGTCGTCGAAAAGCTGTCGCAGTACACCGGGATCGACAAGACGACACTGCTGGCGTGGAGTCTCGATATCGCCGGCTACGACAGCCGGGGCAATGCCCTGTTTCTGACGACGCTGCTGAAGTCGAAAGGCGTCGCGCTAGGCTCGTACGACGGCCGCGTGACCGCGATCGATACGGGCATCGCGGGCCAAATCGATCCGAATTCGGGCGGTAACGATCCGACGATGACGGCCGTGACGGGCGTCTATACGACGATGTGGAACGAATATCTAAACGAGCAGTTGAAGTACACGTCGACATCCTCGTTCACCGATTTAAACGATCAGGCGTTCCAGAACTGGGATTTCGGCCACATCGATCCGACGGGCGCACAAAAGGGCAAGGACGCGCAGGGAAACATCATTCTGTATACGGCGGGCGATCTCGCCGCGGTCATGGCGTTGAACGTGGATCTCAAAGTCTTGTCGGCGAACGGGTTCTACGATTTCGTGACGCCGTTCTATCAAACGGTGCTCGATCTGCAGCAGATGCCTTTGATCGAGCAGACGGTACGCAACAATTTATCGGCGCGCTTCTACCCGTCGGGGCATATGGTGTATCTAGACGGTGGCTCGCGTACGGCGCTCAAAGCCGATCTGTCGAAGATGTACGACACGATCGGGGGGACGAGCCCGCGATGACGCGCGTCCGATTGCTGCAGCAACGACATCGAGCGTAGTCGGCGGCAGGATCGGCTAACCGGCGGCGGCGCTTGATACGACCGCCGCCGTTTTTGTGAGTTGATGCCGCTTGGCCGTACCTGCGGTACCGTCTGCGCCGCGGTTCCGGCTGCGATCGATTTAACTCCACGTCAACCTGGCACGAGCATTGCTTATGCTGTGCCGGCCATATCTAAGGGTCATGGCAGAATTGGCGCGCGACGCGCGCTGTCGATCAGCTCGCGCTATCGCTTGTTGCGTTAGAGCGACGGGGTGCGCGAGCCTAGAAACAACTGTAAGGAGGATTGAGTCCGTGGCGACGTATAAAGAATTGCTAGCAAGAAAGCAGGAGCTGGACGCCCAAATCCAAGCGGCGCGCCAAGCAGAAGCGGACGCCGCGTTGGCCACTGTGCGCGAAACCATCGCGGCATTCGGGTTCAGCGCGGACGATGTGTTCGGCACCCGGCGCAAGGCGCGTGGCTCGGCGAGTAGTGGCGCCCCCCGGTTCCGTCATCCGGATACGGGTGAAACCTGGGGCGGCCGCGGGCCTCGGCCACGGTGGCTCAAAGGCAAAGATCCGGAGCAATTCCGGGTACGGGAGTAACGCGTTCTAGACCGAATAAGCGCGCGGCGGACGGTAAAATTGCGCCTCGTTTCTCGTAAATTTTTCCGGTCGGCGCTTGGCCATCAATAAAAATCACCCGTCGCGCCGCGCCATCTTGTCTCATTTGCTGTTGCTTGCCGAGGACGACTCGTGTGTCGTCGCTCGTTGTTCTCTACCTATCTAGGCAAGCACGGGTGCGATGTCGGTACCGTCTTGCATGGAAACGAAGCGGTGTCGGCGATCGTCGAGTACCGCGCCAATCTCGTTATCGTCGACATCGATCTGCCGCTTTAGGCGGAAGGCGGCGCATCGGCCAGGAGCGGCAGGCCGCGCACCGCCTCGACCGTCTGCCGGTATGTCACGTCGAAGCGTGCGCCGAGCGTCCCGAGATGGTCCGTCTCGCCTTCCGAGGCTGCCGCTTCGATGTCGGCGCAGAGATCGCCGAGGGGCAACGCCCCGATCGAGCGCGACGACGATTTGAGCTTATGTGCGATGGCGCCCGCTTCCTGCGCACGGCCTTGCGCCAAGCGCGCCAGCAGTTGAGCTGCAAGTTCGGCCGAGCACTCGACATATTCGAGCAGCAACGCTTGCACCGTCTCCATGTCGTCGCCGACGATTTCCTTTAGAACGCTGATGTCCACGATCGCTCTGGCGCGCGCGGCGTCCTCCGCGTTCGGAGCAGACGCGGGCGGCACCTGTTGACCGTGCATCCCCGGCGGGGCGGCGGGCGTTTGCGATGGTCGGTCGCCAGCACCCGACGCAGCAGACGGCGAAGCCAGAGCGGGGCGCGCATGGGTTCGCATATCGGCACCGGCACCGGCATCCGCATCGCCCGCGGCCGACGGGCTATTGCCGAGAACGGCGGCCCGCCGCGACGTGGTCCATTGCGAGAGCGCTTGCGCGAGCAGATCCAGCTTCAGGGGCTTGGTCAGGTAATCGTCGATGCCGAGCGCCTTGGCGCGGTTTGCCTCGCCTGTGATGGCGTTGGCTGTCAGTGCGACGATCGGCACACGGGCGTCGGCGTCGCCTGTTTCTTCCGCGCGAATCGCCTGCGCGAGTTCATAGCCGTCGCGCCGGGGCATGTGCAAATCGGTCAGCACGAGCGTGTACGATTTCGCGCGCCACATTTCGAGCGCTTGCTCGCCGTCGACGGCCATGTCCGCCGCGTATCCCAGCAGCGCCAATTGCCGCGAAATGACACGCCGGTTCACCTCGTCGTCTTCGGCAACAAGCAGCGCGATGCCGTCTTTCTCAGGTCCTTTCGCGTCGACGCTGTCCTTGTCGCACGGCGCCGTCAGCGCTTCACCGCCCGCACGCCCCGAGGCGAGCGCGACCGCATCGACGAGGACGCGCCGGCGCAGCGCCTGGGCTCCGATCGACACGGTGTTGCCGGTCCGCGTCAACAGCACGAGGCTGCGCGACGCCGAGATCAGCACGTCGCCCGCTAGACGCCCCCCTTCTCGCGGGGCATTCGGCGCGACGGTATCGGCCGGGCAGCGGATGTCATGCACGAGCACCCGCGGGCCGTCGGCGCGCGCAAGGGCTTGCTGTGCATCGTAGCCGTCGGCGGCGATTTCGACGGTGGCTCCCGCGTGGCGCAGATAATCGGCGGTGTCGTCGCAGCGCCAATCGGGCGAAGCCACGACGATGCACGCGAGGCCCGATAGGTCGGCGAACTTGCGCGGTTCGGCACCGTCGACGATCTGCAGCGGCAATTCGACGGTGAAGGTCGATCCCTGGCCCGGCTCGCTTTGGACGGACATGCGCCCGCCCATCAGCGACACAAGGCGGCGGCAAATCGCGAGGCCAAGGCCCGTGCCGCCGAAGCGCCGCGTTGTCGATGCCTCGGCCTGGCTGAACGGCCGAAACAGAGTCGCCAGCGTCTCGGCGGTCATACCGATGCCGTTGTCGGCGATATCGAAGCGGACTTCGGGCGCGGCACCGTCGACGAGCGTGGCGCGCAGGGAAACATGGCCCTGAACGCCGCTGCGTCCCGCCGAAAACTTGATCGCATTGCCGACGAGGTTGTACAGGATCTCGCGCAAGCGCGTATCGTCGAACATCGCGCTCGGCGGCAGCGAGGGCGACACATAGGTGCGCAGGGCGACGCCACGCGCATCGGCGACGGTGGCGAGCGACGACGCCATGCTGTCGACGACATCCTCGATCGAGGTCGGTACGCAATCGATCTGCAGCTTGCCGGCTTCGATCTTCGAGAAATCGAGAATGTCGTCGATGATCTTCAGCAAAGCCGAAGCGCAATCGCGAATCGTGAAGACCATCTCTTTCTGATCGGCGGACAGTGTCGAGCGCGTCAACACTTCGCTCATGCCGATGACGCCGTTCATCGGCGTGCGAATTTCGTGGCTCATCGTGGCCAGGAAAGCGCTTTTCGCACGGGATGCGGCTTCGGCGTCGGAACGTGCTTGCTCGAGCTGCGCGCCTTTGGCGATTTCACGATCGTGGGCGGCGCCAAGGTTCGTGAGCAGCGTCTTGGTGCGCCGCTCGGCCGCTACGATCAACACCGAGAGCAGCACCGCGGCCGTCAGCAGCAATATGCCGCGGGTGCGCCAGGCCACCAGGTATTCGCGCGCGGAATAGCCGACCGCGACGGCAAGCGGGTAGCCGCTGAGCGTGCGGTAGCTGATGATCGTATCGCGCCCATCGATGAAAGAGGCCGTGCGCAAATTGCCGGAGCGCGCGTGCGCCAATGCGCGCCGGAGCGGATCGTTGGCAGGGAGTCTCGCCCCGACCGCTTGATCGCGGCCCGAGCGCAGCGCGCGAACGATATAGTCGTTCGTGCCCACGACGGCTACGACGCCGTCTCGGCCAATACGCAGGCCGTTATAGAGTTCGGTGAAATAGGTCGGATCGACCGATACCACGACGACGCCGAGAAACCGGCCGTCGAGCGAGCTGATTCGCTGTGAAAGTTGCAGCTCGGCTTTTCCACTCGCTCGGCCGATAACCGGACGCCCGATCATCAACGCCGTACTGGGGTTGTGGATATGAATGCGAAAGTGCTCACGGTCGGACAAGTTAATCGGCTTGAAGCCGGGTACGGTCGACGCGCGTAAATACCCTTGTGAATCGATCACCGCCACTTGCACGAACACATCGAGTTTAAGCAGGCCCGAACTCACGTAATACGCGAGCGGAATCGAAACGCCGTCGTTTTGCACCTGCCAAGAAACGAGGGCCGCCACTTGTTCGGCTTCGCGCATGACGCGGATCGTATGTGCGGACAAGGCATCGGCGAGCGCGGCGGCGCCCACGCGTGCGCTGCTCATTTCCGCATTGGCGTCCCAGATCGTCAACGCGCCGAAAGCGAACCACAGCGATGCGATCAGCAGCAGCGTTTGCAGTTTGACGTGAGCGAATCGGCGCCCCAGCAAAGTGGGCGACGGGCCGATTGCCTGCGTATGCGAAGGATTCGAGGTGTCGAGCGGGGCGTCCATGTTCGACGTGCGTAGACGTGGAGGCTGAAATAGCCGTAAGCGAGCATATGCGTCGCAATGACATGTACTACGGCGCGGCCCGAGAAAACTTCATACGGATTGTTACGGGCCTCCGTATTTTTTCTTTCGATGCGGATCAACGAAAAGGCGACATGCTTCGTATGGACGTTGCGGTACCCCGTGGCCTTTCCGGTCTTAGCGGAATGTGGCCCTGAATCTAATCGCTCTTGCCCGCGCCGATATTGAGTTTGATTATGTCGCGCGGCGTTGCCTGTTCCTTGCCGATAATGGAAGTAAATATTGCGGCATCTGCTTGGCGCCTGCTGGCGCGTGCGACCGCGCCTGCAATGCTTCCCGCCGACGGACAGCAAGCGTTGCAGGGTTCAACGTGTATCGCGTCTACCGGGGTGATATGGCGAGAACGGTGCCAGCGGTGCGCACCGGGCCGAGTCGGTTCTAAGCGTGTCCTGCGTGGATCGGGGGCATGCGTGGGTCGGCGGCGACATCTGGCACGACTTCGAGCCGGTAACCGTGTCCGTACACCGGCGCGAGCCGCACCCCGTTGTCTGGCTTCAGCTGTAGTTTCGATCGTACGCGCGACATGTGCGTGTCGAGCGTACGGGAGATCGCGCTCTGCGGCTGGCCCCAAAGTGTGCCGCCGATGTGTTCGCGCGAGAGTACGCGGCCGGCATGTTGGAACAACAGCAGGACGAGATCGAATTCGCGCCCCGTCAATTCGATTGGCGTGTCGCGCAAAAAACAAATGCGGCTGACGGAGTCGATCCGGTAGCAGCCGACTTCGATCACGCTTTGCGGGCCGGCGTCGTCCGCGTCGGGGTAGGCCCGACGGCTGAGCGCTGCAATGCGCGCAAGCAATTCGCCGTTGCGAATGGGCTTGATCATGTAATCGTCCGCGCCTGCCGCCAGCGCCGTGACGACGTCGGCTTCGAGCGAACGGCTCGTCATGAAGAGGATCGGTACGCGCTCGCTGAGATTGGCGCGCGCCCAGATCGTGACTTGGTGTCCGGTCACACCCGGTAGGCACCAGTCGAGGAGGATCAAGTCGAAACGATCGCGTTTCAGGCGGCGGATCAACTGGCTGCCGTCGCGAAAGAGTTCGCATTCGTGGCCGGCGGAACGCAATATTTCGCCGATGTGGTCGGCAAGAACGTCATCGTCTTCCAAATAGGCGATCTTCATCTCTTTCAGGTCTCGGTCGCATGAATCGGATAGGCTCGGCGTTTCGCGGGGACACATTGGCCGAGTGAATCGGCATCGAATTGTACCGCCGTCGCCGCAGCCAGGGATTGGGGCGAGTGTAGCAAAAAGTGAGTATTTAACGTTTGTTTGCAATTCAAAGGGCCGTATGGATGGCCTTGCACGAACTGGATCGAACCCTTCCTGTGCCTTTCACGCACCCCGTTAAAGGGCGTATTGGAAGCGCGACACGCCGCGATGTTTGACGGTGCAAAGTCGTGCGAAATTCGTTAAGCTCGCGGCTTTGGCATGTCCGAACCGGTCCCCGGAAGGGTTTCCGGAAGCGGCTGCCGGCCGGCGGCGCCGGCTCGACGGTACCCGGCCGACGTCGCTGTTGCCGCCGCTTCGCTAAATAATAATTGCGCATTCACAAATAAGACGATGCTTACCCCATTTGCCGTTACTAGGGCATCAAGCGAGCGATCGCTGAGTGATCGAGAAGCAAGGTGCCGGAAGGGGGGGCGCGGCTGCGCGCGGTGGGCGATCGTGGCGACGGCGGCATGGCTCGGCGTTTCATCGGCCAGCGCGCAAACGAGGATCGATGCGCTCGCGACGGCCGCATACGTGACGGCTGCCGGCGATACGCTGTACGAGGTGGCGGAGCGCTACTTGACGGACGCGGGTGGTTGGCGCGCATTGGCGCGGCTCAACCATGTAAGCGCGCCGAGACGCTTGCCGGCCGGCATGACGTTGCGCTTGCCGCTGGACTTGCTGCGCCGCGATGCGACTTCGGCCAGCATCGTCGCATTGAGCGGCCTCGTGACGGCGCGTTGGCACGGCAGCTCGAGCGGCGACGGTACGGCGCCGGCGGTGCCGTTGCTGCTCGGCCGTACCTTGGGCGAGAACGATACGATTGCTACGGGTGCCGACGGCTTCGCGACGCTCGAACTGGACGACGGCTCGTACGTCAGCCTCGTGCCGAACAGCCGGATTCTATTGTCGAGCCTGCGCAAAATGGCGCTGACCGGCATCGAGGATCACGTCATCGAATTGCAGAAGGGCGAAGTGAGCAATGAGGTGACCCACGCCAGGCAGGCCGGAGATCGCTTCCAGGTGCGCACGCGTTCAATCGTGGCAGGGGTTCGGGGGACGCGTTTTCGTGTCAACGCCATGTCGTCGATGACGGCCGTTGAAGTGCTCGACGGGACGGTAGCGGTCGGCACGTCAGCCAACGCCAACGCCCATGCGAACGCGAACGCGAAAGCCAAACCGAACGCCGCCGATGCCGCTGCCGGCGCCGATACGGCGCAGGCCGAAACTCCGTCGCAATTTGTGCGGGCCGGGCAAGGCAGCGCGACGCCGAACGGCGGAGCGGTAGGCGTACCGCAGCCGTTGTTGCCTGCGCCGAAACTCAAGGATCCATCGAAGGTTCAGGACGGCAGGACCGTCACGTTCAACGTGTTGCCGGCGTCGGACGCGCAAGGCTATCGCATTCAAATCGCGCGCGACGCCGATCTGCTCGACTTGATTCGCGATGCGCGTGTGACCGCTCCCAGCGCCACCTTCGCCGATGTACCCGACGGTACCTACTTCGTGCGCATTTCTTCGATCGATGCCAACGGGCTCGAGGGGCTGCCGCGGGTCTATGCGTTCGAACGCCGCACGAACGAGCTCAGTGCATCGGCCACGGCGCATAGCGGTGCCGGTTCACACGAGTATCGCTTCGCGTGGCGTGCGTCGCGTGCCGATGCGGGTACACGCTTTCGTTTCGTATTGTCGCGCTATCCGGACCTGCACGATCCTGTCGTGGACGCGGTGGATCTGACGGACGGCGCGTTCGTCGTATCGGATTTGCCGCCGGGCGAATATTACTGGCGCGTCGTTTCGGAGCAATACGATCATGGCCGATTTTATGAAACGAGCGGCCCCGTCCGTACGTTCACGCTCGCGGAATGAATGGGATGGGAATGGCTTCTGACGAATCGCTTGCCCCCCCGCGTCGGCTCCGCTTGACCTGGCGCCCGTCGCTGAGCGTCTGGCAGCGCTTCATGTGGGAGTGGTTGGCCATCAGTTGCTTCGGCGTGGCGACCCTCTTCCTGTGTGTGTACGGCGGCGCCGCCACCAACTTCAATCGGCTCGCGTACGACCGGATGCTCACGCTGCGTTCGCAACCGCTTGCGCCCGGGATCGCGGTGGTGCGGATCGACGACGACAGTATCGCTGAGCTGGGCCGCTGGCCCTGGCCGCGAACGTTGCAAGCGCGCTTGATCGACGCAGTGGCCAAAAGCGGCGCGGCGGCGATCGTTTATGACGTCTTGCTGACCGAGCCGTCGTCCGGGGACGACGAATTGGCGCAGGCGCTGCGCTCGGCGCCGACCTACTTGCCGCTACTCACCGATTCCAACGGCGGCGAGGAGGCGGTGCTGCCCGTGCCCGAGTTGGCGTCCGCTGCGGCCGGAATGGGCCATATCGATGTCGTGCCCGATTCGGACGGTATCGTTCGCGGTGTCGCATTGCACGAAGGCTCGGCCGGGATGGACTGGCCTTACCTCGTCGTGCCTTTGCTCAATGACATCCGGAACGGAAAAATACCGTTCGACGGGGGGCGCTATCGAACCGACTTCGCACACTCGACGCCGGCCTCCGACGCCTCTGCGGACGGCTCGATCCACGACGGTTCGTCGCGCGTGCTGATTCCGTTTTCCGGCATGGTGCCACGCGACGCGCAGCTGTCCGCTCACGCTTTGCTCGACGGCAGCATCCCGCCCGAGGCGCTGCGCGGCAAGGTCGTATTCGTTGGATTGACCGCGTCGGGTTTGCTCACGCATTTGGCGACGCCGATTACGGGCGAGTGGGGGCCGACCGCCGACACACTGCTGCACGCCAACGCGCTGAGCGCGTTGCTGATGGGGCGAGAGATCCGGCCGATGAGCCAGCGCTGGCTGTTTGCCGCATCGCTCGCGCCGCTCGCCGCGTTGCTCGCCGGCTTGCTGTTTTTGTCGCCCTGGCGCACTTTGGTGCTTACGCTCGGGCTCGCCGTCGTTTCCCTCGTTTTCAGCGCGGTGTTGCTCGAAAGCCAGTGCGTTTGGCTTTCACCCGTGCCGGTCCTGATCGCGCTGCTGGTCGTCTATCCGTTATGGAGCTGGCGGCGGCTCGAAATGACGATGTCGCGCTTGCAGCGCGAGCTGCAACGCCTGGCGGACGACGCCGATATCTTGCCGAACATGCCGACACGGCCGCGCAACGTGCGCGGCGATGTGCTCGAACGGCACATCGCGCTCGTGGAGCAAGCCGCCGATCGCATGCAGGATATGAAGCGCTTCGTGTGGGACTCGCTAAACAGCTTGCCCGAGCCGATCTTGATCGCGGATCGGCAAGGCATGATCTGCGTCGCCAACAAAGCGGCTCACGAATGTTTCGCGCGCGTCAGCCATTCAGCGCTGGAAGGCCGGCTCTTGACCGAGACGCTGGGCGAGATGACGTTCATCAAAACGATGGCGGCCGAGACCGTCTCCGATGCGGAAATCATCGCGCATTGGCCCGAGGTGCTCGATCCGACCGATCTAGAGCGCGTATGGACCGTCAAGCGCGGCATCGAGGTGCGCGATCGCGCGGAGCGCGATTTCCTCTTGCGCTATGCGCGCTGTCGCAACGCGCGTGGCGAGGTCTCGGGGTACTGGGTCGTGGGCCTCGTCGACGTGACGGCGCTGCACGCGGCTGAGCAGGCCCGCGAGGATGCCCTGAGGCTGCTTTCGCACGATATGCGTTCGCCCCATGCCTCGGTGCTTGCGCTGGTCGAGGAGGAGATGGCGGCCACGCGCTCGGAGCGCTTGCGTACGCTGCTTCAGCACATCGAGCGCTATACGCGGCGGGCGCTGACGCTGGCCGACGATTTCGTGCAACTGACGCGCGCCGAGTCGCAGGCTTACGTCTTCGAACCGGTCAATCTCGCCGACGTCGTGCTCGACGCGAGCGACGAGATTTGGCCGCAGGCGCGCGCTAAAGGCATTTTCGTCGAGACGCATTTCGAGGGCGATGGGCACTGGATCAATGCGGATCGATCCTTGATGACGCGGGCGGTGACGAATCTGCTCAACAACGCCGTGAAATACAGCCCCAGCGAAACGGTGGTGCACGTAGCGGTGGCCAATGTGGGGGACGACCGGGTTCAGTGTCGGATTGCCGATCAAGGCTATGGCATGACCGAGGACGCCCGTGCGCACTTGTTCGAACGCTTCCGGCGCTTTCGGTCGCCGGGGCAGCCGCAGACGCAGGGTGCCGGCCTCGGCATGGCGCTCGTGAAAACGGTGGTGACCCGTCACGAGGGAGACGTATTCCTCGTGAGCGAACCGGGGCGCGGAACGACCGTCACGGTGTCGCTGCCGCGTTGGGATGGCGACGCATGAGTGCTTGTTCGTCCTCAAGCGCAGGCGCTCCCGCTACCGCTACCGCTACCGCTATAGAGCTACCGCAGCCGCCGACGTGCCGGCTTCCGATCCACGATGACATGACGACCGTATGAGATGAAGACGATCTTGCTGCTCGCCGCCTGCGCGGCCGCGTTGATGGGGTGTGCGGGGAACGAAACCGCGGTGCGCGCGAGTGCCATGCGCGATTTCGGGACGGGCCAGCGCACGTATGCGTTCGCGAGCGATGCCGCGCTTGCAACCGATGTCGAGCAGGGCGGGACCGTCGATACTGCGGAGACGAACGGCTATGGGGCGGCGATCGCGCGCCGGCTGGCCGGACTCGGCTTCTCGGCCGCACCGGTCGACGCGGCGCGCTATCGTATTGCGATTTCGCACGACACGCGTCCCGCCTCTGTCGGCGTCGACTATCCCCATTGTGCCGATGGCGCCCCATGTGGCGCGGCGACGCTGGCGCCCGGCCTCCAATGGCCCGGCCGGAAGGCGTATATTCATTCGCTGACCGTGCGGTTCTTCGATCGTACCGATGGGCGCGAGGTTTATAAGGTCAGCGTGACGAAGCGCGACCGAGCGCCCGATGCTCGCGGCGATATCGACGATCTCGCCACGAGTGCGCTAGCGCGATTGCCGTTCGCGCAGGCGGAAACCGACACGACCGATCGCGTGCGCAAGACCGATTGGAAAGTGACATTGAGCAAGTCCGGCGCCGATGCCGCCGCGCGCGTGACGCGTATTGCTCCGCTCGAGCATTGAAGCTGCGGCACCGTAGCACCGCAGCACCCGCGAATCGGAGCGGTTCTAGTAAGCGATGACGGTCGGGCGGTTGGGGCGGGTGCGGCTCGTCGTGGCCGCTATTCTTCCGTAGAATGCGTCATGCGAAGGCCGCGTACGCTGGCGGGTGGCCATGCCGGTGATGGTGAGAACGTGCCAAGCCTATCGCACCGGACGGGACGCTTTAGCGAGACCGGGGCGGGCGCAGTTGGCTCTGGTCAGCCGACAGGAGACAAACCATGAATACGACACCGAGGACGATCGCGGCAGCCGGCGATCCCCCGCGCGCAGTGCGCCGCATCACCCGCTTATATGCGAGTTTTTTGCGAGCGGCTTTCGCGCTGCTGCCGGCTTACCTCATCGCGTATCTCTACTTCTTCCAAGATCCCCACCTGCTGTACGAAAGCCATCCATTCCATGAAGTAGCGATCGCGGCTGCGACACTTGAGGGCGCGTTCGTCAGTTATGTCACGTGGCAATGCTACCGCCTGTCGGGCGAGCCGATCTTGCGCTGGATGACGCTCGGGTTTGTCGGCTTCGTCTTGATCTACATGCTGCATGGCGCGTTTACGCCGCTCGCGCACCACGATATGTGGCTATTCTTGCTGTACGGCCCGGCCTCGCGGCTGGTCATGTCGATTCTTCTGTTCATTGGCCTGCTGTCCTATGGCGCGTCGGCCGATTCTGTCGAGCGGCGCTCGGATCGGTTGCTGTGGGGCCTGTGGTTCGCCGCATTCGCGGTCATCGATTTGCTCGTTGCCGTGCTCGCGAATTCGTCGATCGCCGGAGCGCTCGCCGTGCGCCTATCGCTTGAAGGCGGGGCTATGGTGATTTCGCTGTTGAACGTCGCTTGCTTGATTGCGCGCCGCATTCGCTCGCCTTTGATGCAGATCTTCGGCATCTCCGTCATGGCATTCGCGCTGTCTTCGCTCGCGTTTCTGCTCGGCAAGCCGTGGAATCATATGTGGTGGTTGGCCCATGCGATCTTCGCGGGGGGCTTTTTCCTGCTGAGCTACGGCATCGTCCAAGCGTTTCATACGACGCGTTCGTTTTCGACGATCTACAGCCAGGAGGAGTTGCTGGCCCGGCTACGGGAAGAAATGGCGCGCACGGAAAGCGCACTGCAAGAGTTGCAGCGCAGCAATCAAAAGCTCGAATCGCTTGCCGCAGCCGATCCGCTAACCGGGGCACGGAATCGGAGAACGTTTATCGAGCGCCTAGAGACGGAAGTGAACGCGGCGAAGCGGGGCGGCGCGCCGTTTTCGCTGCTGGCGGTCGATCTCGACAACCTGCGACGCATCAACGAGCGGTTCGGCGAGCAGATGGGCGACAGCATCTTGCGCACCGTTGCGGCCACGTGCACCGAAGCTATGCGGCCGTATTACGGTATCGCTCGCGTAGACGGCGGCCAATTCATGGCCGTACTGCCGAACGCCGCGCTCGATGCCGCACTGATGGTAGGCGAGCGTATTCGTGCAGCGATCCAAGCGCTACAGTTCGAGGGCGGGCAAGAACGCTTTTCGGTGACGGCGAGCATCGGCATCGCGCAATTCGGGCCGGACGGTACCACGTCCGACTCGGTCATGCGCGCGGCCGGCGAGCGCCTGAAACGCGCCAAGACGCACGGCCGCAATTGCGTCATCGCCGTGTGAGATAAGCGGCCGGGCATCTGCGTTCAGTGTTCGTCCGGCGGATAGGGGGCGACGCCGCCAATGCAAGCCGGCGGCGGCCGGCTTAAGCCTCGGTTAAGGCGGCGTGTGCGATGCTCGGCGCGGGCCCATTATCTCGGAACGGACACATCATGCGTTTGCTGTTGGTCGAAGACGACCGAATGATCGCGGAGCCGGTGCTCGACACGATGCGCCGCGACGGCTATGCGATCGATTGGGCGCAAGACGGCCGCGCCGCGGAGCTTTCCCTCGGCAACGGCGTATACGACTTGGTGCTGCTCGATCTGGGTTTGCCGAAGAAAGATGGCATGGCGGTGTTGCAAGCCTATCGCGATACGGGCGGCGCCGCGCCCGTCATCATCCTGACGGCGCGCGACGCCGTGGACGAGCGTGTGCGCGGGCTCGATACGGGTGCCGACGATTATCTCGTCAAGCCGTTCGAACTCGACGAGTTGGCTGCCCGCGTGCGTGCGTTGTTGCGCAGACGAACGGGGCAGAAGCAACCGGTGTACACGCATGGCGAACTCACACTTGATCCCGCGGCGCACGAGGTCACGAAGAACGGCGTACCGGTTGCGCTCGTGCCGCGCGAATTTACGCTGCTGCGCGCACTGATCGAATCGCCGGCGCAGGTGCATACCAAGGCTCAACTCGAAGAAAAGCTGTATGGCTGGGGCGAGGAAATCGGCAGCAACGCCGTCGAGGTTCACGTCCATAGTTTGCGACGCAAGCTAGGCGCCGAGCAGATCGTCACGGTGCGCGGCGTTGGCTATCGATTGAGGCGCGCTGAATGACGTCGATCCGGCGTTGGTTGCTCGGATGGCTAATCTTCGGTTTTGCCGCCGCTTCGGGTGTTGCGGGTTATGCCATCTTTCGAACGGCCCATGAAGAGGCGAGCGAACTCTTCGACTACGAGTTGCACGCGGTTGCCGTTTCACTGCCCGCGGGCATGGCCGCCACTGACGCATTGGCGCAAGGCCCCGCCATGCAGGATCTCTCCGACGATCGCATTGCGATCGAAGTGTGGAACGCGCAAGGACGGCTCGTCTATCGCTCCGAACGCGCGCCCGATATCGAGCGTCTGGCCGAGGGCTTTCGCACGATCGATCGCGACGAAAAACATTGGCGGGTATTCGGGCTGCGTCAGGCCGATCGCTTCGTGCAAGTCGCGCAACCCGTGTCGGTGCGCGAGGCGCTGGCGCTGCGGCTCGCGCTGCGCACCCTCTGGCCGCTCGGTTTGCTGCTGCCGTTGACGGTCGCGCTCGTGCTGTTCGTCGTGACCCGCGGCTTGGCGCCGATTCGGTCTTTGTCGAGCATGTTGTCTACGCGTTCGCTCGATGCGCTGGAGCCGGTGCGCTTTGCCGGCCGCGTCCCGGTCGAGGTGCTTCCGCTGATCGACGCGCTGAACGACTTGCTTGCGCGGCTCAATGCGGCATCGAGCGCCCAGCGCACCTTCGTGGCCGATGCAGCCCATGAATTGCGCTCGCCCTTGACCGCACTGAAACTGCAACTGCAAGCCGGGCGGCGAGACGGCACGCTCAAAGGCGAAGGTCAAACGCTTACAAAAATCGAAGAACGGCTGAATCGAATTATCCGGCTCGTCCAGCAGTTACTGGCGCTGGCGCGCGAAGATGCGGAAAGCGCCCGATCGGCCTTGGCGCGCGTCTCGTTGCGCCGTGTTGCAGAGCAAGCCATCGGCGATTTTTCGCTGCTGGCCGAGGAGAAATCGATCGATCTCGGGCTGGAAATCGCGCCGCCGGCGCGAGAGGACGATGCATTCGAGGTAGTGGGCGAACCGCACGCATTATCGGTGCTCTTAAATAATCTACTCGACAACGCGATCAAGCATACGCCGAACGCGGGGCGCGTCGATGTCGTGCTGCGCCGCGATGACCAAAGCGTTTCGTTGGATGTCAGGGATACGGGGCCCGGCATCCCGGAGACTGAAATCCCGCGGGTGAGCGATCGGTTCTATCGCGGCAGCGAAACCCAAGGCGAGGGAAGCGGACTCGGGTTGGCGATAGCCTCGCGTGTGGCGAGCCGCCATCGCGCTCAGCTTTCTCTGCGCAACAACGTCGACGGGCCGGGGCTGACGGTCACCGTGTCGCCTTTCAAGCCTGTGGTCGCCGGGTAGTGCGGAAATCCGCAGACGGTATTTCGCTTGAAGGATAGAACGACCCGCGCCGAATGCAACAGGGCCGGCCTGCATCGCTGCGGCCGGCCCTCGGTTCATTCCGCCTCGGTTTAGTAGCGATGATCTTCCTGCGGCGGACGACGATCTTCGTCGTGATAGCGGTGCGGATCGCGAGCATGAGGATGACGATGCATCCATTCGTCATGTTCCCAGTATCGGTGCCCATCCCAATAGCGATCGCCGTGCCAGCCTGTCGAGACGTTGATGCCGACTGGAATCGAATGTGCCTGCGAATAATCGGGCGAGCCCCGCCCCGGCGCATACTGCGCGAGTGCGCTTGTGGCGCCGAGCAGCGCACCACCGGCGGCGATTGCAATCAAAATCGAACGCAGCGTGTTGTTCGTATGTTTCATGAGAGTTCTCCTGCTTGAGTTGCAATGGGCCCGCGGCGTCATCAAGCGAAACTGAACTGCGATGCCGGCCGTTTGCCTAGAGTCAAGTTAGCAGCGCCGGCTTTTAATAGTCGTGAGCACTTGTAAGCAAAAATTGATTCGCATGGCACCGCGCGCCGTCGCGCATCGTGCCGCGATCGAACGATCGGTGGGGTTATCGTTCGCTGCTGTCCTCTTGCCGCCTGTACTGCGCCGCCAGCTTGTCTTGCTGGTTCGGCGGCACGGGATCGTAATGACTGAGTTCGATGCTGTAATTGCCGCCGCCGCCGGCCATCGCATTCAGGCGCGATTGATACTCGGTCAATTCCGACAGCGGCACTTTGGCCGCGACCGCCACCATCTGGCCGCCGAGCGAACGCGAGCCTTGCACTTGCGCGCGCCTGGACGATAGATCTCCGATGATGTCGCCCATCGCAGGTTCCGGCGCGGTCACCTCCAAATCGACGATAGGCTCGAGCAAGAGAGGCTGCGCCTTCAGCACCGCGTCGATGAATGCTTTACGCCCCGCAGCGACGAACGCCACTTCTTTCGAATCGACAGGATGATGCTTGCCGTCGTGCACCGTCACGCGAATGTCCTGCATCGGAAAACCGGCGAGCGGCCCGCTTTCGATGACCTGAAGAATGCCTTTTTCGACGGCGGGCATGAATTGCCCCGGAATGGCGCCGCCCTTGACCGCATCGACGAATTCAAACCCGGCGCCGCGCGCCAACGGCTCGACGCGCAACATGACTTCCCCGAACTGCCCGGCTCCGCCCGTTTGCTTCTTATGCCGGTGATGGCCTTCGGCAACGGCGCCGATCGTCTCGCGATAGGCAATCTTCGGCGGGCGCGTGACAACGGGCAGCTTGTATTGGTCGGTTAGCCGTTCGAGCATGTGACGCAGATGAAGCTCCCCGAGCCCGCGCACCACGGTTTCGTTCGTGCCCACCGGATGTTCGATGCGCAAGCAGGGATCCTCGGCGGCCAGCTTTTGCAGGATTTCCCAAAGGCGCTGTTCGTTGCCGCGTCGTTCGGGCTCGATTGCGAGCGCGTAGATCGGGTTCGGGAACGCGAGCGGGGCAAGATGGATGTTGCCGTCTTCCGGCGCGTCGTGCAGCACGGCATCGTAGGCGATTTCGTCCACTTTTGCCGTCGCGCAAATGTCGCCGGGGCCGGCCTTGACGATGTCGATATGATCTTTGCCTTGCAAGCGCATAAGGTGCGCGACGCGAAAAGGTTGGCGCGCGCTGCCGATATAGAGTTGTCCGTCGCGCCGGACTGTGCCCTGATGAATGCGAAATACCGCCATTTTTCCAATATATGGGTCGACGACCACTTTAAAGACGTGAGCGAGCACATGTTTTTCGGCAACGGGCTGCGCTTGCACCGTTTCTCGATGATCGTCGACGTCGCGGTAAAACTGAGGCGGGTTGCCTTCCAGCGGATTGGGCAGCAGGCGAACGAATACGTCCAACAGGGCTTCGATGCCCGCGCCTGTCGTTGCGGACGTAAAACAGATGGGAATCAAATGCCCTTCGCGCAGCGCTTGTTCGAACGGTGCATGCAGTTGTTCGGGCTTGATCGCTTGGCCTTGCTCCAGATACAGCTCCATCAAGCCGGCATCCAGTTCGACAACCTGATCGACGAGCGCGTCATGTGCGGAGGACACCGACAGGAAGTCGGCGTCGCCCGAGGGATTGAAGAAGCAATCGACTACACCCTGGGCTTGCCGCGCGGGAAGGTTAATCGGCAGGCAGGTGTTGCCGAAGGTGTCCCGTATCTGTTCGACGAGTGCCGGCAGATCGACTTTGTCGGCATCGATGCCGTTCACGACGAGGAGGGTGCAGAGCTTGCGCGCTTTGGCCCAAGCCATCATGCGGCGCGTCGACATTTCGATGCCGGTGCGCGCGTTAATCACGACGGCGACGGTCTCCACGGCGGACAGCGCACTCAGCGATAGCCCGGAGAAATCGGGGTAGCCGGGCGTGTCGACTAGGTAGACCCGTGTGTCCCGGTAGTCGAGGTACGCGACGGCGGAGTTGAGGGAGTGGCGGTACTTGCGTTCGAGCGGATCGAAATCGCAGACGGTCGTGCCGCGCTCGACGTTGCCCGCGGCATGAACGGCGCCGCTGCGGTGCAGCAGTGCTTCGATCAGCGAGGTTTTGCCGCAACCGGCGTGGCCGACCAACGCAATGGTACGAATGGCTTCGGGTGGGTAGTCCATTGTCGCCCCGTCCTGCGATCGCGATGGGGGCATTATTGGCGAAAAAACTCCGGGCCGCCAGCCGGCATGGCGCCGGTGTGCGCGTTGGGATACGGCCCGGCCCTGCACGGCCTAATGAGAACCTTGAGAAGTAGGGTGCTCAGTGATTTGCGCAAGGTCGTTCAGAATGACCGAAATCTTGGTGCTCCTTAATAATCGCGAGGTACACGATCTCACGCGGGATAAATGGATCCCGGTCAATGGTTCTGATTACGTTTTATAATTTAAACAATGCATAACAATTGTTAAATACCGCATCCGCGGAAGTGCGGCTTCGCTCTCCGTGTGGCACGCGCGCATTCGAGGTGCTGCGCCAGGAATCGAAGTTGCTGGCATCAAATTCTGAAAATGTGGAAAATACGGTTCGCGTCGCTGTTTCAACCGAGGTCCGGAGCTTCTGCTTTCGCTTGACAGGGAATCGACCGCTTACTAAATTAACTTCAAGTTACAAATTTCGTAATACTCATGAGAATTGGGATGACGCCTCAGGGCGAGCAAAGTGAACGGAACGATGTTATGTTCCTCATCCCGAAAAAAATAAAAGGGATTCGCCGACCGAGACAGACTCGAGTTTTTTGCGCGTTGCGGCATACGGCGACAAGGAAAGAATGCCGCGATAAGGCGACGGCGACCTTGCCGTCGAGGCATCGTATCGATTGCGAGGCACCTCACATGTATTGCGATTCGAAGGAAAGCGTCAATCGCAGCAGTGCACGCAGCGCAACGCGGGTGCGGCGATCAGCGCTGCATCGGCCCGATCCGCGCCGGCCGCATCCTATATACGCGACCGTATCGGAGGTCTCGGTTCACTTCGCGTGGTACGACCGAAAACCACGTTGGCCGTCGAATTAAATTGTTTTTCGGTGCATGTTTCGATATTTCGGCCAGCGTAGCCGAGGGATTCGTGCATGTTGCCGTGGTTCGGTGTTGCGTTGCACATGTTTAGACAGGCCGGGGGCGGCGGCCGATGCTATTGCCTAGCTTCAACACGTTTATTCATCAAAGCAAAAAAACCGAGGGCGAAATATGAGCGATTTCGTGCGGTACGGTGATCTGATCGTACTGGAGAGCTGCGAGAACGACGAACACTTGTTTCTGGGGATCGTCTCCCGCAAAGTGGGGCGGCGTCATCCGCTGCAATTATCGACTGAAGTGGCCGAAGCGGATAAGCACCCGGGCTGCGACTATCAATGGCGCGTGTTGCCGTCAGTGGGCGGCAAACGAAAGTGGGGTGATCCCATTGCGTTCGCCGATCGTGTTCGACTGCAACTCGTTGACGATAAGGGGCAATCGCGGATGCTTGCAGTCAGTCATTTAGACGATCGGTCGATCATGGCTGAAAGACGGCCGGCGCGAATGGAGTCGTGCACGTGGTTGCTTTCCTGTTCGAGCGAACTCGCCACCGCCCGCGACGGGCGTGTGACGCCGGCGGGTGCATTCTCTCCGCATGTGAAATATGGTGCCGTCAACTACGTCACGCTCGTGAATCGCGCCGGCTATCTTGGTGCGACGGACGACCAATATCGCATTCTGCGCAAGCGGACCATCCTGCTCGACGATCTGCCCGAACGAGGAAAGGCGGTGTGGTGGCGAATGTATCGGTCCGTCGCGGAGGTCGTCCCGCTCGGGCGACACCAGTCGCCCGTCGTTCCGGCGTACGAGGGGCCGGCACGTTCGCTGTCGGTGGTGTAGCCGCCGCCACGCTCACGACATGCTGCTGCCGAGGCGCTTGCGTTTCACTCGTCTCCCGGCAGCGGTACGGTCAACGCGGGTACGCGACGATCTCGCCGTCGACCGATACCCGCACGCGCGTGCCGACGGCCGGCACGCGATAGCCAGGCACGCGGGCGTAGACGATGTCGCCGCCGCCGCCCATAGGCGCCGAGGCGCCTTCGAGCCGCAGGCTCAAGCGCGCGTCGTGTCCATAGAACGTCACGGCTTCAACGTCGGCGCGGCACGCATCGTTTCGGGCGCCGCCCTCGGCACCGTCGTGCGGTGCGACTTGGATTTGCTCGGGCCTAACCATCAGATCGACCGGCCCGCTTGCCTGTGGATCCGACAATCTCAGTCGCCCGAGCACGCATTGCGCGTGACCGTGCTGGGCGATGCCCGGGAGCAGCAATGCTTCGCCGACAAACGATGCCACCTCGCGCGAAACCGGGCGGCGGTAGAGCACGTCGGGCGTCGCCGTCTGAATTAGCCGGCCGTCCCATAGCACGGCCACTTCGTGCCCCATCGAAAGGGCTTCCGATTGGTCGTGCGTCACGAGGACCGCGGTCGCACCCGCGTGCGAAAGTGCGTCGGCAACGGCCTGCCGGGTTTCCGCGCGCAGCGATGCGTCGAGCGACGAAAACGGTTCGTCCAGCATGACGAGCGAAGGCGCTGGCGCGAGTGCGCGCGCCAGCGCCACTCGTTGCTGCTGTCCACCGGATAATTGGTGCGGCGGCCGCTCGCGACACGATGTAGGCAAACCGACGAGCTCGAGCAGCTCGTCCACGCGATGGCCCGCGCGACGCTGCTGACGGGGCAGACCGAAGACGATGTTCTGAGCGACGGTGAGGTGCGGGAAGAGCGAACCTTCTTGCGAGACATAGCCGATGTGCCGAGCTTCCGCGCGGACATAGATACCGTTTCCTTCTACTTGCCGGCCGCCGATTTCGATCGTCCCTTCGCTTGCGCGCTCGAAGCCGCAGACGGTACGCAGCAACGTCGTTTTGCCGCTGCCCGATGGCCCCAGCAGGGCGAGCAAGCGGCCGTTCCTGACCGAGAGATCGACGCCGCGCAAGACGGTATGGTCGCCGAAAGCCTTGTGCAAGCCGCGGATGGTGAGATCGCTCATTGAATTGTCATGGGACAGGGCCGAACGAAGTGCGGCATGTCAGAAGTCGGCGCGCGCCACGACGGACCGCCCGAGGAAAGTGAACAGGAGGGCGGATGCGCCGAGCGAAATGCCGACGAGCAACGCCGCGTAGGGCGCCGCGGCGGCAAAGGCGAGCGTGGCGGTGTCGCTCCATACCTGCGTGGCGAGCGTATGGGTATCGAGCGGTGAAAGCAGCAAGGTCGCATTGAGTTCGGTGACGACGGAAATGAATACCATCGTCGCTGCCGCCCCGAGGCCGGTGCGTGCGAGAGGCAGCAGGACGCGGCCCAGGATGGGCAATGCGCCCAGCCCTAGCGAGCGCGCGGCTTCTTCGAGTTTCGGCTGAACCTGGAGCAGCGACGCACGCACGCTGACGAGCGCGAGGGGCAAGAACAGCGTCGCATAGGCGGCGATCAATAACGTCGTGGTTTGATAAACCGGCGTTGCCACACGGACGGCCAGCGAGACGAGCGCGAGCGCGATCACGAGCCCCGGTACGCCTTGCGCCAGCAGGACGATTCGCTCGAGCCAAGCGGCGTACCGCCCGGGATAGCGCACAAGCAGCAACGCGAGCGGCAATGCGAGGGCGGTCGTGACGATGGCCGCGTTCAGGCCCAAGCTGACGGACGTCCTGGCGGCGTCCCACAAAGCGCTAGCGGATACTTCGGTAGGCGTCACGGCGGCGGCGCCGTGCTGGGTCAGCCAGTAGCCGATCGTCGCGAGAGGGACGCCCAAGGTGACGATGCTCAGCATGGCGAAGCCTGCCGCCACGGGCCAGCGCCACCGGCCGAGCGGGTAGCGTGACGCCGTCCGGCGCGTGCCGCGATCGATCCGAGCGTAACGCGCGTGGCCGCGTAGGCGGTGTTCGAATGCAATGCACGCGAGCCCGAGGAGAATCAGGACGCAGGCGAACATCGATGCACCGCCGCCGTCGAAGCTCGTGCGGTATTCGGCGTAGATCTCGGTCGTAAAGGTACGAAATCGCAGCAGCGAGAACGCGCCGAACTCCGACATGACGCCTAGCGCGACGAGCAGCATCCCGCCGAAGAGCGCGGGGCGAAGCTGCGGCAGAACGACCCGTAGGAAAATCGCTCGCCTTCCGCAGCCGAGCGAGCGCGCCGTTTCCTCGAGCGCCGGATCCATCCCGCGTAGGGCGGCCGCGACGGGCAAGTACACGAGCGGGAAATAAGTGGAGGTGACGACGAGCAGTGCACCGCCGAAATCCTGCAAGTTCAAGCTGAGCGACACCCAGGCATAGCTAGCGATGAACGGGGGCATGGCAAGCGGCGCAACCATGAGCCCGGCCCACAGCTTGCGCCCCGGCAGCGTCGTGCGCTCGACGAACCATGCCGCCGACGTGCCGATTGCGGCGCATGCGGCCGTCGCGGCGAGCGTGATCAGCGCGGTGTTCGTCAGCAATTCACCCACGAGCGGCCGCAGCAAGAGATCGAGCGTATCGCCGATCCCGAAGGCGATCGCTCGCCAAGCGGTGAAAGCGATCGGCAACAGAACGAGCAGCGCCCCCAGTGTGGCCGCGAGCGACAACGCGCGAGGCGCGTTCGAACGCTCGCGTCCCTGCAGCGGTACCCGTGTTTTGCGCGCTCGCCCTACCGCCTGAGTCATTTACAGCAAGCCTGCTTCACGCAGCAGCTTGGCGGCTTGGCTGTCGTCGCCAAGTTGTTCGACCGTCAAAGCGGGCGGCTGCAACTCATTGAAGGGCTTTAACATCGGATCCGGCGCAACGCTTGCGTTGAGCGGGTATTCGTAGCCGATATGGCCTGCCGCCATGAGCGACTGGGCGTTCTTGCCGACGAGATAGGCCAGGAAGCGCTGCGCACCGGTAGGGTTATGGGCATGCTTGAGCACCGCGGCACCGGAGACGTTGATGAGCGCGCCGATGTCGCCGTGGCCGAAGTGGTGGATCGCGCTGCGCACCTTGTCTTTACCCAGTTCGGTATAGAGGCGATCCCAGTAGTAATTGTTGATGACGCCGGTTGCGACCGCGCCACGGTTGACCGCCGCAACGACGCCCTCGTCGTCGTCGAACACTTGGGCATTGGTCTTCAGGCCCTTGAGCCAGGCCAGCGTTTGGTCATGGCCCTTGGCCGCCAGCACGCCGCTGACCAACGGAAGAAAATCGGAATCGCTCGGCGCGATGCCGACCTTGCCCTTCCATTGCGGCTGCGACAGATCCATCAACGAAGCGGGCAGTTGCGCTTGCGTCACCAAGGTGGTGTTGTAAGCCAATACGTTTTCGCGCGCGAAAACGCCGACCCAGTTGCCGCTCGGCGAATTGAAGCGAGCGGGCACCGTTGCGAGCGTCGATCGGTCGACGGTCCCGAGCAGGCCCTTTTCCTGAAGCAGCATCAGCTCAGGGGAGTTTTCGGTGAAGTAGACATCGGCGGGCGTGGCCGCACCTTCGGCGACGAGCTGCGCCGCCAGCGCGGGGCCTTCGCCGCTGCGGACATGGACCGTGATGCCCGTTTCCTTCGTGAAGCCTTTGGCGAGTTGCCCCACCAATTGTTCGTGCTGGGCGTTGTACAACGTGATGGATTCGGCGTGGGCGAAGCACGGAACGCCGATGGCCGCGACTGCCAGCGTGGCGACGATCGCTTTTACGCGTTTGCCAAATCGGGATTGCTTGGATTGCATCATGTCGGGTATTTCCAGGGCGTGATAGTCAATCAATCGCGACGCGTATTCGACGCCGCGATTGTGCTCATATTGATCGAAGTATTCAAGCCTCGAACAGTTCGGCACCGATGAACGATCCCGGCTTCGCACCCGGCGGGCACGCGAAGATCGCACTGCCTACGTGCGTCGTGAACTGATTCATCAGGTCGAACTTCGAAAGCTTTTCGTTGATCGGCACGAAGGCCGTACGCGGATCGCGCTGGTGTGCAATGAACAGCAAGCCGGCGTCGAACTCGGTTTCTTGGCGCCAAGGCGGCCAACGCTCGATGTAGAAGTTCGTGCCGTCGTTGTAGGAGTAGGCCCGACGCAATAGGCGCTGGCCGTCGTTGTTGCCCGGATTCGACAAGCGCACGTGCGAGTTGTCGGGAATGACCGGATTGCCGTCCTTATCGGCAGCATCGAGATCGACGGGATCGAATTCATGCTGCTTGCCGATCGGGGCGCCGCTGAGTTTGTGCCGCCCGACCACTTGCTCCTGAAAACCGAGCTGCATTTGATCCCAGTGTTCGAGCGTGATGCGAATGCGCCGAACCACCGTATACGTGCCGCTGCGCATCCAGGCAGGACCTTCCGCGCCGGCCCACACGAATTGCGCCATCAGCGCAGGGTCCGAGGGGGCGGGATTGTTGGTGCCGTCCTTGAAGCCCATCAGGTTGCGCGCAGTTTTGCCGCGCGCCCCCGACAGAAACCCGGCTTGGCCCCAACGCATTTGGACGGCGCCGTATCCCATACGCGCAAGCTGACGCACCGCATGGAAAGCCACTTGCGGATCGTTGGCGCAGGCTTGCACGTACAAATCGCCGCCTGATTTCGCGGGCAGCAGTTGATCGCCGTTGAAACGCGGCAGGTCGATCAGTGCGGCGGGACGCCGCTCGGCCAAGCCATATCGGTCCTTGCCATCGCGCACGAAGAGCCCCGGGCCAAACCCGAACGTGATCGTCAGCCCCGCGGGACCCAGATCGAGCGCTTCGCCCGAATCGGCAGGCGGCTTATCGTCGCCCTCGTATCCCGCTTGCGCAGGGCGAGCCGCTTCGCCGTGCGTCAGGCGAGCGGCGGCGTCGGTCCATTCGCGCAGGAGGTGGATGACATCGGCGCGCTTGTCGGTCGTCAAATCGAACGCCGCGGCGTAGGTGTGACTCTGCTGCGGTGTCACGATGCCGCCTTGGTGCTCGCCGAAGAACGGCTCGGTAGCCGTCAGCGGATCGGCTTCGGCCTCGGCGCGATGCGCACGCGTCGCGGCATGCGCTGTCACTGCCGCACCGAGGGTGCCAGCGGCGGCTGTCGCGGCGCCGGCCTTCAGAAACGCGCGCCGTGCGGCGCGTTTGGGGGAGGGGTCGTCGTGTGCCATGCTACTTCGCCAGTACGAGTGTGTTGACGTCGTCTTCCACGTAGTAGAAGCCGTCGCCTTGCGGCGTCATCGCGATGCCGAACAAGTCGCCGCTGCCGGGCGGCGATTGCGCCTTGTCGGTGTCGATCCACCGAGCGTAGAGCTGCTTCGCATTCGCCGGGTCGATTTCGACGACTTGCCCGTTCAATGCATTCGTGACGAGCAAATGTCCGTTCGGTGCCATCACCATGGCTAGCGGGCGGTGCAAGAAGCCATCGGCGGTCAGTTGGCGGCCGACGCCCGCGCTCGTGTCGCGCGTCATCGGATCGTCGATCACGGCGATACGGTTGCCGATCGCATCCGATACGAACAGTTGCTTTTGATCGTTCGACAGCGCCAGGCCCGTCGGCCCCACGAGGAAGACGCCCTTGTCGGCTTGCGCGCCGAAACCACTGGCGACGACCGTTTGCTGCTTGACGACGGGCGCTTGACCGGCCTTCATCTCGAGATCGAGACGCAAGACCGTCGCCTGCTTGAATACGGGTATCTCGCCGTTCGGGCCCGGGTTCGGTCCGCCGACACCGAAGCCGGCGTTGCTGACGAACAGCGTGGCCGTATCGCCGTTGTCGACCACCGCCATATTGCCCCACGGATCGTTGATGTTCTCGCCCGTGATGGTGGAGACGACCTTGCCGCCGCTGTCGAGCACGATCAGGCATCCCGCGCCTTTAGTGCTCGTGGTGCCGTCGTTGCTCGGCGTGCTGCCGACGATGACCCAACCCGATTTGAGCATCGTCATCGCCGTCGATAGGCCGATGCCGCCCGGACATGCCTTCAAGTCGCGCGGGACCGTGGCGAACACCGACATCTGCTTCGTATCCGGGTGGTAATCGACGATCGTGCTGCCCGTGCCTTGCAGATTCGCTGCGTTGTTGAAGTTGCCGACGAGCACGTCGCCCGCTTTCACCGTGCCGGCCGATGCCGGCGCCACTGCAATCGCGTACGGGTTTTGATCGCCGTTGTCGGGCACCGTATTGATCAGCGTGGTGTCTCGATGAATGGTTTCGAGCAGACCTTGCGGCGCCGCTTGAGACACGCTCGACGCGACCGCGAGGATCGCCGCGGCGGTCGCGGCTCGGGCGATGGCGATGGATTTCATAGAGAAGCCTCGGGCGAAATTAGAAGGTGATGGTGGTACGCACGCCAACGACGAACGTGTTGCGCAGCGTTTGCGTCGGATCGGCGGGGTTTTGGCCCGCACCGGCGTTGAACGTGTATTGCGCATCGCCTTGCAGCACCCACCACGGCGTGACTTGATACTGATAGGTGGCTTCGAGCGCCGTCTCGCTGCCGCGCACCACATTGCCGCTGTCTGCGTCGAGCCCGGCCGCATGGCTGCCCACCTTGATATAGGCGAGGCCCAGGCCGAGGCTGTCGTTGTCGCGGCCCTTGAACGGCGCCTTCATGACGACACCGACGTTCGCGCTGACGCTGACGAGATTGCGGTCGCCCGGCGCCCCCATGACGCGCGCGAACACGCCGATGCTGCGGGGCTCGTCGGGGTTCGGGCGCCATACCATTTGATCGGCCACGGCGTAGAAGCTGTAATCGCCTCTGTGTTGGGCGGCGGTGCCGGTGGCCGAGTTCGCGAGCGAGGCCCCGCTATTGTCGAAGCGCTGATCGGCGAATCGCTCGTTGTTGTACCAGACGCCGACCTTATAGGTGCCGGGCAGCCCGCCGCGATTGCCTAAGTCCATCTGACCTTCGCTCGGCTGATTGAGCGCGTATTGCAATTCGCCGATAAACAGTGCGCCGTTATGCAGATTGAAATTCGTGCCGCTGCCGTTGAGGCGTTGCGAGTCGCCCACACCGGGTGCGGGGTTGCCGTCGAAGACGCCGGCCAACGCCGTGAGAGACGGCGTGAGCTGGCCGCGTACGCGCAGGCCGAGCGCCGACAACGGATAGGCGGGGCCGCCGGAAGGCATGTCGTAAGAGGGCAGGCCGGCCCAACCGAACATGGTGTTCACGAACGTGTTCGCGTACGAGCTGACCATGAACTCTTGGTCGAGACTTTGCTGGCCGATCTTGAAATCGACGCGGCCGTTCAGGATCGATTGCTGATACCAAAGTTCCCATAAGCGCGTGGTGTCGTCGGCTTCGATCCCGCTTGCGGTGTTCAGCGTGCCGAGGTTGTACTGGCTCAGGTTGTGGCCATGAATCTGAAGGCCGCTGACGTTGAAGGTGCCGCCGGGCAGCCCGAACGCCTTTTGCGTGTCGATGCCGAGCGTGGCCGTCGTCAACCCGTCGTAGGCGCCGCCGGTCGCGAGCCCGCCGCGCAGGTTATAGAGGTATTCGCTCGTTTCCGTCATCGTGAACGTCGCGCCGAAACGCCCGATGAACGGCCGCAAGCCGCCCATGTCGCCCAATAGCGTTTGGCGCGTGGCGAGGCCGGTCCACTCGTCGGTCGGCTTCGCTTGGATGCTGAGGTCGGCCTCCGGAGCCTGCGGCAGCGCGTCCGACGAGCCCGCGGCCACGGCCGCGCATGAAGCGAAGGCGCTCCATGCGAGCGCGGCGCAGCGCGCCAACGGATGGACATTCTTGCGCATGG
Organism: uncultured beta proteobacterium; assembly: GCA_963838695.1. GTDB lineage: Bacteria > Pseudomonadota > Gammaproteobacteria > Burkholderiales > Burkholderiaceae > Trinickia. The sequence goes on from CAWIRZ010000006.1 coordinate 439,542, forward strand.
TTTGCCGCACGGCGGGTGTAGACCTCATCGAAACTCCTGGTGTTGTCGGCAAGCAGTTGCGAGCCTATTGCCGACCGAATGCTGTGATGTCGACGGACTCGCCCTCTCGCGGTTGCTCGTATGCGGATAGGTGGAACCGGGACGAATTGTACTGAGTAAAACCGGAATTGTGAATAGTAATGCGAAGCGTTCGCATTACCAATCAATAAGAACATTTCAATTTGCTTTCGGTTGGCTGGATGGGTTCGCGGTTCGCCGTTCATTTTCCGACGGGGCGGCAAAGAGCTGTGTCTTCCATCGCACGATTCCGACGGCAGCGCGAGCCGGGTGCTAGCCGTTCCTCGAACGAGTGCGAGCGACGCCCTGGTTTCCCGGGCCTTCAACGAGTCGTTTGCACTATTTCCGTCGTTGGGCGTGCGCAATACATTGGCCTTGTCGCTCATCCATGGAGGTACCTCAAATGCGCACACTCGAACCCACTGTTCTTCAAACCTACGGCAATTTGACGGCTCAGCGCAGCGTCGAGAAAGAGCCCGCCGATGCCGCGTGCTGGAATTGGGCGTTATATGGATCGCGGCCGTTGCCGGTCGCGCACCCCAACATCTTGTTTGCCTATGTCAGTCGCGATACGAGCACCACGACACGCGCCGACGCGCAACGTACGCTGGACACGAACGCGGACGGCGTATGGACGAACCTCAAAACCGGACAACCGTTGCGCACGTTGTTGGATCAGTATCGGGCAGCGTACGACAAGGGCAATGACGACGAGGCAAGCCGCAACCGCGTCCGCGACGAAGTGTTCGAGTTGACGCTGCGCGCGGCGGGATTCGAGATCGCTACGGCCGTCACGCCGTACCTGATCGGAATAATCGAGCCCAAGGACGTCGTGATGTGGGATCACTGGTGGCTCGAGATCAACGGCGCGGTAGTCGAAACGGTGACGGGCGACCCGCTTCATGCTTATTCGAACCAGTACCTCGCTCCGGCATTCAATTTTCCGCGCAATCGCGTTGCGAATAAGACCAAGCTTACGCCGCAACTGCAGGGACGCGTGCATGCGAGGTACGTCACCTCGCTTCAGGATCATCAAGCGGGGTATCTGGACATTCTTGCCGGGTAGCGGGACGGCCGCCAATATCTCGGGCGTGCGTATCGATATGCCGAATTGTCGTTGGACAGCCCAATGTTCCCGCCGGTAGCCTTCATCGGCAGGCGTTCGAGTCTGTATCTCATCGAAACCGGAACACACGGAACAACAATGACATTCAATCATCGGCCCACGTTGATCGGGGCGGCCACACTCGGTGCGCTATTGACCGCTGCAAGCGCACAGGCGCAATCCACCGTGACGCTGTACGGTGTTCTCGATGCGGGCATTGCCTATGTCCACAATGCCCAGGGGGCCAATGGCCAAAATCAAAGCACCTTGGTCAAATTCGGCAGCGGCAACACGTATGGCAATCGCTGGGGGCTGCGCGGCAAGGAAGACTTGGGCGCGGGCCTCGCGGCGATCTTTCAAGTGGAGAACGGCTTTAGCGTCGGCACGGGCGCGCTCGGACAGGGGAGCCGCGAGTTTGGACGAAAGGCCATCGTCGGGCTGACGAGCGCTTCATACGGCACCGTCACGCTCGGCCGGCAATACGATCCCGTCGTGGATGTCGTTCAACCGCTGACGGAAGATGCTTACTTCGGTGGTACCTTCGCGACGCCGGGCGACCTCGATAACTACGACAACAGCCTACGCGTCAATAATTCGGTCAAGTACATCAGCCCGGTATTCGCCGGGCTTCAGTTCGAAGCGCTTTATGCATTCGGCGGCGTGGCGGGCAGCACGGGGAACGGTCAGACCTTTAGCTTCGGCGGCGCCTATTCGGCGGGCCCGCTGGGCCTTGCGGCAGCGTATTTCCATGCGAACGGAGGCACCACCTTGGCGAGCGGCGTGCGCGCTTGGAGTAGCAGCTCCGATACGCTGTTCAACACGGCAATCAATGCGGGGTTTGCCTCCGCACGTTCGATTCAGATCGTCAGGGCCGCCGCTCAATATGCATTCGGTCCGTTCACGACGGGCGTCTCCTATAGCAACACTCAGTACGGCAACGACGGGCATTCGGCATTCACTACGACAGCGAAATTCAATACAGGCGCTGCGTTCGTGAACTACCGGGCGACGCCGGCGTTGCTCGTCGGCTTGGGCTACAACTACACATCGCTGACGGGCCCGGCCTCTGCGCACTACAACCAAGTCAATGCGGGTCTCGATTACGCGCTGTCGAAGCGCACCTCGCTCTATGCGCTGGCCGGTTATCAGCGAGCAAGCGGCAATACGGTGTCCGCATCCGGAGCGGTGGCGCCGGCTGACGCCTCGATCGGTTCGTTCGGCGTCAATTCCGGGACCAACACTCAAGTGCTCGCTGCCGTCGGCATTCGAGCGAAGTTCTAAGCGTTCTAACACCGAATATTCAGTCATTCAGTAGGGGAGCAACCCATGCAGCGTTTCGCATTCATTCGGTTATCGGCTGCCGTTTCGGCATTCGTCGCCGCCGCCTTATCGCTTGCATTCGCCGCGCCTGCGCTCGCGGACACGCATGAAGTCGTCATTGCCTATCAAGACATGGTCGTGCCGTGGCGCTATGCGCAGGCAAGCGGCGCGCTCGAGAAGGCGACCGGCTACAAGATCACGTTCCGCAAGCTCGATAGCGGCGCCGATGTCATACGCGCGCTTGCCTCGGGCTCGGTGCAGCTCGGCGAAGCGGGGTCCAGCCCGATCGCGGCGGGCCTCTCGCAAGGGGTCGACATTTCGCTGTTTTGGATCTTGGACAACATCAACGACGCGGAAGCACTCGTTGCGAGAAACGGTACCGGCATCCATAGCGTGGCCGATCTAAAGGGCAAGAAGATCGGTGTGCCGTATGTGTCGACGTCGCACTTCCATACGTTGGTGGCCTTGCAAAACGCGGGGGTGAATCCAGCCGATGTGCAGATCCTGAACCTGCGCCCCGCCGGAAGTGGCGGCGGCCTGGTCGCGCGGCAATATCGACGCGACTTATATCTGGGACCCCGTGCTCGCCAAGGTCAAGCAAAACGGGCGAGTACTGATTACGTCGGGCGAAGTGGCGAAACGCACGGGCAAAGCGACGTTCGACGGTTTCGTCGTCAGCCGAAAATTTGCCGATGCCAATCCGCAATTCGTGACCCAGTTCGTCAAGGTTCTAGCCGAAGCGGACGCCGATTATCGCGCGCGGCCCGCTGCGTGGCGGGTGGGATCGCCGCAGGTCGAAGGCGTGGCCAAAGAGTCCGGCGCCAATCCGCAGGACGTGCCGGCAAGTCTCGCGCTCTATGCGTTTCCGACGCTCGAGCAGCAAGCGTCGGATGCGTGGTTGGGCGGCGGCGCGCAATCAGGGGCGGCCAAGTCGCTGTTGGCGACGGCGGCGTTCTTGAAAACACAGGGCACGATTCAAAGCGTACTGCCCGACTATTCGGCGGGCGTCGATCCTCGATTCGTCCAGCGTGCGCTGGCGCATTGAATACGGCCGAGCTACAGCCACTTTCGAACGCGGGAATCATTCATGAGTAGGTTAGACATTCGGCAGCTTTCGGTTGCCTATCCAGGCGAACGTGGACGAGCGGGTACGCAGGCGCTCGCCTGTGTCGATCTACGCATCGAATCGGGCGAGTTCGTGGTCGCGCTCGGTGCCTCCGGCTGCGGCAAGACAACATTGCTCAACTGCATTGCCGGTTTCGTCACGCCTACGTCCGGCGACATCGCGCTCGACGGAACGCCGATCGACGGCCCGGGCGCCGATCGCGGCGTCGTTTTCCAAAAGTACGGATTGATGCCGTGGTTCAACGTGATCGACAACGTCGCATTAGGGCTGCGCTTTCAACGCGTAGGCAAACGGGAGCGCGAGCGCCGGGCGCGCGACACGCTCGCGCTCGTCGGCCTCGAGCGGCACGCGCATGCGCGCACCTATGAATTATCGGGCGGCATGCAGCAAAGGGTGGGGCTTGCACGGGCACTCGCGAGCGATCCGCAACTGCTGTTGATGGATGAGCCGATGGGTGCGCTCGACGCGCTGACGCGCGAGGCGATGCAGGAACTCGTCGCCGATATTTGGGCGCGCACGGGCAAGACCACATTCTTCATTACGCACGATATCGAAGAGGCGCTGTTTCTGGCGACGCGCATCGTCGTCATGACACCGGGGCCGGGCCGCATTGCCCATTGCTTCGACGTGCCGTTCGCGAAGCGGTACGCGCAGACACGCGATGCGCGTGCGGTGAAGGCGTCGGCCGATTTCATTGCATGGCGCGAGCGGCTCGTCGATCTCGTGCAACAGCGGCCTGAAGAACCGGCTTTTCGCGTGCGCGCGCCGCAGGAAATCGTATGAACGAAACGCCGTCGTTTTTCGAGGCCGCGTTCGCCGCCGCGGCCGCCGCTGACGTCCAAGCGCAATTGTCGGAGCGGGACCGCGGCTCGGCAGGCGAGCGGCTTGTCCAGCCTAAGCGCCGGCGGCGTCATCGGCTGCCCAGCGAAGGCGGGGCCCGTGGGCTCAGTGTTGCCTCGGTGTTGGCGCTTGCTGCGTTGTGGTGGCTCGCCACGCACTTCGCGTGGGTGCCGCCGCTGTTTCTGCCGACGCCCGAAGCGGTCGGGGCTGCGTTCGTCGATGCGTGGCATGGTCGCATACAGGGGGGCTTGCCGCTCGCGCAGCACCTGGGTTGGAGTGCGCTGCGCGTGTTCGGCGCATTCTTGTTGGCCGCTATCGTCGGCGTTCCGACCGGGCTGCTGATGGGCGTGAGCCGCGTGGCGAGCGCGCTCCTCGATCCCCCGCTCGAGTTTTACCGGCCTCTGCCGCCGCTGGCTTATTTGCCGCTCGTCGTGATCTGGTTCGGGATCGACGAGACGGCGAAGATCATCGTTATCTTTCTAGCGTGCTACGCCCCGATTGTCATGTCTTCGCGCGCAGGCGTGCGCAGCGTCACCGGCGAGCAGATCAATGCCGCCTATTCGCTCGGCGGCAGCGTCGCCCAGGTGATTCGGCACGTGGTGCTACCGGCGGCATTGCCCGAGATCTTGACGGGCCTGCGCATCGCCATGGGCTTCGGATGGACGACGCTGGTCGCGGCCGAGATGGTCGCGGCCACAGCCGGGTTGGGGCAGATGGTGCTCAACGCGTCGAGCTTTCTGCGGACCGATGTTGTGGTCATGGGCATCATTTTGATTGGTGCCGTTGCCTGGAGCTTCGATCTCGCGATGCGCGCATTCGAGCGGCGCATCGTGCCGTGGAAAGGGAAGTAGGGGGCAGCCGGGCTTCGTGGCCGCGTTGACCGCTCCGCCGTCGGTGTCTGCGTCGTCAAGACCGACGAAGGGCGATTTGCCGCCCCGTTCAAGGAGGCACCGCTTCAACTTTGGCGCCGCCTTCTGCCCGATGATCCGGCCGCCGCCTGGGCTTACTCGGACGCTTCGGTCAGTTCCTCTTCGAGCGTGTCCAGTAGATCGTAGATCTCCGAGAGGTTTTTCTTCAGCGTCTTCAGCGCGGCCGGCGAAAGCTTGCTGACCGCGACCTGTTCGAAGTGCTGCGCGATCGGCATCAACTCTTTCAAAACTTCCATACCCGCATCTGTCAGGTTAATCGCCACCGTGCGCGCATTGTTCTCGAGCCGGCTGCGCGAGACCAGTTTCATTTTCTCCATCGTGCCGATGAGACGCGACAGGGTGGAGAGTTCGACAGTCGTCATGGCGGCCAAGTCATTGAGCCGCTGGTCTGGAACCTCTCTAAGCGCCGCCATCACCCGATACATCGGCAACGTAATGCCGTATGACGCGATGCGGCGCGAGAACAGCTCGCCCATGCGCACGCCGACGCGGTTCAGCAGGTACGGGAAGGAATCGGTGAACTTGTACACGGCTCATACCTCTCTCAGGATTGAGAGATTCTATCAAAGCAAAAGTTCCATCGACATTATTTGCGTTGCAAACAGTTGCAAATGAAACTATAGTCTCCTCAACACGGTGCTTCCAAGCCCGGACCTTCAGGAGACGTCATGGATGCGCTCGCCGTACCCCACCCGCAAATCGGACCCTCGTTCCGTGCCGCCATGCGCGGCGTCGCATCGACCGTCACGATCGTAACGGCTTGTGACGGGAGCCGCCGTCACGGTATGACGATGACGGCGGTCAGCTCGCTATCGATGGATCCGCCCTCGATGGTCATCTGCGTCAATCACTCCACGCTGTTGCACGACGTACTTATTTCCGCTCGGCACTTTTGCGTGAACGTGCTTAAACACGATCAGGCCGAGGTATCGGCGGCCTTCAGCGGCGCGTCGTCGCCCGAAGGGCGCTTTTCCGTGGGGGACTGGCTGACGCATGAAGCCGGCATGCATTACCTCGCGAGTGCGCAGGCCAATATCGTCTGCCGAAAGATGGCGGCCATTCCGTTCGGGACACATACGATTTTTATCGGCAATGCAGACGACGTCATGCTCGGCGACGACGATGCGCGGCCGCTCCTTTATCGCAACGCGGCTTATTTCTAGTCGCGCGCTCGCATCTTTCGGCTAATGCACCGCACACGCGAAAGCGTTATGTCCGAGCCGATGACAAAAAAACCATTGGAGGTGACTTTATGATCGTTATAGAGAGAAGCGGCGCCGGGGCGTTCACGCCATGCGGCGACGACCGTTCGGCGACCGCACCGGCAACCACAACCGCCGCATTGCGTGCGCGCATCGCCGCACTTGCTGCGCCAATCAAAGCGCGCGCAGCTCAAGTAGAAGCCGATCGCCGCGTCCCGATGGAGACGATCGACGCGCTGCGCGCGGCGGGCTATTTCGATGTCGTCAAGCCCAAGGAGTTCGGTGGGATCGAGTGCGACTTTTCCATCCTCGTCGATTTGAATATCGAACTAGCGAAGTCGTGTGCATCGACCGCATGGGTCGCGGGCTTGCTGTCGGCTCATCAATGGCTCGTGGCGGCATTTCCTCCCGCGGCCCAGCATGACGTGTGGGACAGCAATCCCGACGCACTGGTGTGCGGCTCCTATGCGCCGGTTTGCCAAGCACAGGCTGTCGAGGGCGGCCACTTGATCAGTGGGCGCTGGAGCTTCGCGAGCGGCTGCGAATGCGCGCAGTGGTCGCTCTGCGCCGCCGTGTTGCCGCCGCAAGGCGAGCGCGCACAGGCGGCACCGGCGTTCTTGCTTGTGCCGGAGACGGACTACACGATCGAAGACACCTGGCACGTAGTGGGCCTGGCCGGCACCGGCAGCAAAACGCTCGTGCTGGACCAAGTATTCGTACCCGCGCATCGGACGCTGCTGTTCGCGGAAACGACGAGCGGAGAGACGCCGGGCGCGAAACAGTATCGTCATCAGCCGGGTTTCTCGATTCCGATGTTGAGCACCATTCCGTCGTGTCTCGCGTCGGTGGCCGTCGGTGCCGCGCAAGGCGCGCTCGAGGATTACCTTGAGCGCACGGCCCGCCGCGTGACGCGCGGCGCCGTGGCCGGCGGGCAAAACCGGATGGCTGAGTTCCCGACGATTCAGTTGCGCGTGGCCGAAGCGACCGCAAGCGCCGACGCCGCCAGAAAAGTGTTGCTGGCCGATCTGCACGAGCGCGAGGCCACGGTTAAGGCGGGCGAAAAGGTGTCCGTCGAAGATCGAATCAAAAGCCGCCTCGGCCAAGCGTTTTCCGTCTCCCTCGCGATTCGTGCGACGGAAGCGCTGAACGCCTCGACGGGCGGGCAGGGGCTCGACCTTGCCCATCCGGTTCAGCGCGCATGGCGCGACGCGAACGCGGTGGGCAGGCACATCAGCATGAACTGGGACACGGTGGGAACAATGTACGGCCAGATGGCACTCGGCCTTGAACCGAAAGGTCAATACTAAACGGAGGAGAGTGCTTATGTCATTCAAGGCAACCAGGAAGATCGCGCTCGAAGAGCATTTCGCGATCGAAGAGACGGTACAGGATTCGGCTGGCTTCGTACCGCAATCGTATTGGGTCGAGCTTAAGAGCCGGCTGCTCGATATCCAAGATCGTCGTATCGACGAAATGGATCGCAACGGGATCGAACTCATGATCCTTTCGTTGAACGCGCCGACCGTGCAAGCCGTAGCCGACACCGACGCGGCCTATGAGTTGTCGCGGCGAGCGAACGACTTTCTAGCCGAACAGGTCGCCAAGCGTCCCGATCGCTTTCAGGGATTCGCGGCTTTACCCATGCAATCGCCCGAACTCGCGGCACGCGAACTCGAGCGCTGCGTGAAGGAACTGGGCTTCGTGGGTGCGCTCGTCAACGGCTTTTCGCAAGTGGAGGGCAGCGATGACGTGCTGTATTACGATTTGCCGCAGTATCGTCCATTCTGGGCGACCGTCGAAAAGCTCGATGTACCTTTCTATCTGCACCCACGCAATCCGCTCGCGGCACATGCGCCCATTTACGACGGGCACCCGTGGCTGCTCGGGCCGACCTGGGCATTCGGCCAGGAGACGGCTGTTCATGCGCTGCGCTTGATGGGTTCGGGCCTATTCGACGATCATCCGCGCTTGAAGATCATTTTGGGTCATATGGGCGAGGGGCTCCCGTACAGCATGTGGCGTGTCGATAACCGCAACGCGTGGGTGAAAACGAAACCGAATTACCCGGCGACTAAACCCATTGCCGAATATTTTCGCGCGAATTTCTGGCTCGACGACCTCGGGCAACTTCCGCACGCAAACCCTGATCGATGCGATGCTGGAAATCGGATCCGATCGAATTCTCTTTTCCGCCGACTGGCCTTTCGAGAACATCGATCACGCGGCGCAATGGTTCGACGATGCGTCGATCAGCGAAAACGATCGAATCAAGATCGGCCGAACCAATGCGGCACGGCTCTTCAAGCTCGGCGATGCCTAAGCGTCGATGCATGGCGCGCTGCGCGAGCAGCGCAATCGACGAGGGGCGGCCGACATAACCGATGCCGCCCCCGCCCACAAAAATGAATGGAGCGAGACACCATGCAAGACGCACTCATCGACGTACACAAGGAGCTATCGGAAGCGCCAGTCGGATCGATGCATGTCAGGCTCGGCATCTTACTGGCATTGCTGACGCTGTTCGATGGATATGACACATTCAATCCGGCCTACGTCATTCACTACGTACGAGGGCCGTGGGGGCTATCGCTGCAACAGGCTGGGATGCTCGTTTCCAGCGGCCTCGTCGGCTTTCTGATCGGCGCGGCCGTGCACGGCGCAATCGCGGACCGGGTCGGGCGGCGCGTCACGCTGCTAGCCGGGCTGTGGATTACGACTATTTTCTCGGCCGCTACCGCCATTACGGCCGATTCGTTCGCCAGCTTCTGCGCGGTGCGCGTGTTGACGGGCCTGGGGCTCGGCGTATTGCTGCCGCTGTCGACCACATACATCAACGAACTGGCCCCGCAGCGTATCGCCAACACGTTCGCGCTTTGGGGCGTTGCCCTGGGGTGGGCGACGGGCGGGGCGGCCGCGGGTATCGTCGGTGTCTTCGTTACGCCTCACACCGGCTGGCAGGGCCTTTATTGGGTCGGCTCGCTATCGTTCGTGCTGATTCCCTTCGTGCATCGCTATTTGCCCGAATCGCCGAAGTTTGCCCTGCTGCAAGGGCGCGATGTCGAAGTCAAGGCGATTCTTGCAAAGCTGCGTCCCGACCGCGCGGAAATCTATCGCAACCGTGCCGTCGCGCGGCCTTCGACGATTGAGCGAACCCCTGTCTTTGCGCTGCTCGAGGCCCCGTATCGCAGAGTTACGATCGCCATCTGGGCGACGAGCTTCCTCAGTTTGTTTTGTATCTTTGGGCTGTCCGGCTGGATTCCGACGCTGATGCAAGGTCGCGGCGAAACGTTCGGCGCGAGCTTCGCCTTCGGCGCGTTGATGCAGGTGATGTCGTTCGTCGGCGCGCTTGTCTGCGGGCGTCTCGTCGATCGCACGAACCGTCCCCGGCAATGGCTTTGCATATGGTCGGTTTGCGGCGCGCTATCGGTACTCGCGCTGGTGTTCTTTCATAGTCACTGGCTCAACCTCGCGCTCAGCGCCATGGCCGGCTTTTGTATTATCGGCGGCCAATTCGTGCTGAACAACTTCACGGCCAACTCGTATGAGACGCAAATGCGAGCGACGGCCGTCGGGATGGAGTTGGCGGTGGGGCGGCTCGGCGCTATCCTTGGCCCGTTCGTCGGGGGCGCGTTGCAGCAGGCGTTTGGCAGTGCAAACGCGCTGCTGGCCGCGATCGCTGTCGCGGCAACGTGTGCGGCGGTTTCCGTCGTATTTGCGACAAAAAACGCGGCCGGCCAAACGCCACTGCCCGAGGTGGGCGATGGGCCCGTCGCTGGCGCTGGCGCGGCAGGAGGATAGCGAATTGAACTACCAAGCGATGTCATTGCGTTCGCCTTTCATGTACGAAGGGTTGCCTACCCGCGTGTTGTTCGGAGCGGGCACGCGCTCGAGCGTGCGCGAAGAAGCGATACGGCTCGGCATGTCGCGCGTGCTGGTTTTGAGCGGGCCGGCGCATCGAGCGTTTGCGCGCGAGATCGTTGATACGCTGGGCGATATGCATGCCGGCACTTACGACGGTGCACGCATGCATACGCCCGTCGACGTGACCGAAAAGGCGCTCGCATTGCTGCGCGAGCTGCATGCCGACGGCATTTTGGCGATCGGCGGCGGGTCGACCACGGGGCTTGGCAAGGCACTCGCGTTGCGCACGGATCTGCCACAGATTGTGTTGCCGACCACGTACGCCGGGTCGGAAATGACGCCCATCCTCGGTGAGACGAAGGAGGGGCTGAAGACGACCTTACGCAGTCTGAAGGTGCTGCCCGAGACCGTGATTTACGACGTCGATATGACGATGGATTTGCCGGTGGGGCTAAGCGGTGTCAGCGGCATGAATGCCGTGGCTCACGCTGTAGAGGCGCTTTACGCGCGCGATGCGAATCCGATCGTGACGGCGCTCGCGCTCGAGAGCATCGGTTCGCTCGTGAAGGCGCTGCCGGCTATTTGCGCGAACCCGCGAGATGCCGCGGCTCGCGCGGGGGCGCTTTATGGCGCTTGGCTCGCCGGTATCTGTCTCGGTTCGGTCGGCATGGCGCTGCACCACAAGCTTTGCCATACGCTTGGCGGAACGTTCGATCTGCCTCACGCGCAGACGCATGCGGTCGTGCTCCCGCACGCGCTCGCTTATAACGCGCCGGCGATACCCGAGGTCATGGCGCGCCTTTGCGCCGTGCTCGGTGTCGACGACGCACCGCGTGCACTGCATGAGATCAACGCGGCAATCGGGGCGCCAAAGAGCTTGCGGGAACTAGGGATGCCCGAGGACGGTATCGACCGATGTGTCGATTTGGCCATGGCGAACGCGTATTGGAATCCGCAGCCGCTCGACCGCGTGCGGCTGCGCGGCCTCGTGGCACGCGCCTATGCAGGCGCCGCTCCCAGTACCGATCCTATTTGAAACCGAAGGGGACCATCATGAGTGCATCCGGAAAGGGTCGCTTTCCTTTATTCGAAGAAGCGCGCTCGGCGGAAATCGTCAATGCACGCATCGGGGCCGACGTGGACCCGCGCACGCGCCAGATTGCCGAGACCGTTGTGCGTCACCTGCATGCCGCGGTCAAAGAGATCGAGCCGACGCATGACGAATGGCTCGCGGCGATACGGTTTTTGACGGAGACCGGTCACATGTGTACTGACTGGCGGCAGGAGTTCATCCTGCTGTCGGACATTCTCGGCGTGTCGATGCTCGTGGACGCCATCAATCACCGGCGGCCGGGCGCGGCAACCGAAAACACGATACTTGGGCCCTTTTTCGTCGACGGCATCCCTGTATTGCCGGCGGGCGCGAATGTTTGTCTCGACGGCAAGGGCGAGCCGCTTGTGGTCGAGGCGCAGGTTGTCGACGTTTCGGGTAGCCCGGTTCGCGGCGCGATCGTCGATGTCTGGCAGACGAACGATGACGGCTTTTACGATGTCCAGGAGAAGGGGCACCAGCCCGAGGGGAACTTGCGGGGTAAGTTCGAGAGCGACGAGCAAGGCCGGTTCTGGTTTAGGACGGTGAAGCCGCGCGACTATCCGATTCCCGACGACGGACCGGTCGGCAAGCTGCTCGCCAAGCTGGGCCGGCATCCGCATCGTGCGGCTCACATTCATTTCATCATTCAGGCGTCCGGCTACGACACCGTCATCACACATCTGTTCGCGCCCGACTGCCCCTACCTTGGCGAAGACGCCGTTTTCGGCGTGAAGGAAAGTCTCGTCGCTCAGTTCGACAAAGTGGAAGACGCAGCGCGCGCGCAATTGCTCGGCGTGACGGCGCCTTTCTGGCACACGTCGTGGTCATTCGTTCTTCAACGATCTGAAACGAGCGCGAACGCGAAAAGCCACCCTAAGCGATAAAAAAAAAGGCCGAACGAACCGCTCGGCCAAGCCGCCGATCAGACAGGATCGCGGGGGACGTCAGCAAAAGGCAAGGCAGCCGGGCGATGATGCGCCCGGTCCGCCGTTGATGAGGGCGCGCTTGCACGCGCAGTTATGTTCGACCCTTAGCGCACGCGTGCGGCTCGCGAGCGGCGGATGTGATCGAAGAACACAGCGAGCAAGAGGATGCCGCCGCGAATCAGATACTGATAGAACGTCGGCACGTTGAGCAGGCTCATGGCGTCTTGCACGGAACCCATGATCAGCACGCCCACGAGCACGCCCGAGATCGTCGCCACACCACCGGTCAACGACACGCCGCCCAGCACGCAAGCGGAAATCACGCCGAGTTCGAGGCCGACCGACGTCTTCGGATCGCCAAGGCTCATCCGCGAGGCGAGCATGACGCCCGCGAAGCCCGTCACCAGCCCTTGCAGCACGAACACGAGGATCTTGATGCGCATCACAGGCAAGCCCGCGAGCAGCGCGGCCTCGCCGTTGCCGCCCACGGCCAGCACATTTTTGCCGAACACCGTCTTGCGCAGAATGAAGCCGAACACGACGAAGCCGACGATGTTGCTCCAGATCGGATACGAAATGCCGAGGAACGAGCCGCCGCCGAGATCGAAGAAGCGCTCTTCCGAAATCATGACCGCATCGCCGTTCGACACGATGAAGGCGAGGCCGCGCACGACTTCCATCATGGCGAGCGTCACGATCAGCGAATTGATTCGATAGCGCGCGACCAAGACACCGTTGACGAGGCCGACCGCGCCGCCGGCAATCACGCCGGCCGTCACGCCGAGCAATACGCTATGCGTGGCCGTGATAACCGTCGACGCCACGACACCGGACAGCGCCACGATCGACGCCACGGATAGATCCACCTCCCCAAGCGCCAGCACGAACATCATCGTCACGGCGATCGAGCCGATCAGCGTGACCGACAGCAGCAGGCCCTGCATGTTGCGGCTCGTCAGGAAGTCGGGCACGGTGAAACATAGGACGACGAACAAAATCGCGAACACCATGACGATGCCGGATTTGTTGAGCAGTCGCCACGTTTTGGCTGCGTACGCTGCCGGGCCGCTCGGGGCGGTGAGGGTTTGAGGTTGTTGCATGGTCTCGTCTCTTTCGATGCTTTCGGTGCTTTCGGTGCCGTGCTCGCAGTGCTTGCGGACACGGCCAAACAATCAGTACTACTGCTTAGGAATCACGACTCAAAAATCACGACTCGGAAATCGATTCGCTCATTGAGGCAGCGCGAGCTTGATCAGTTGATCGGGGCTCGCCTCGGCCTTGGGCAGATCGCCTACCATGCGGCCTTCCTTCATGACGATGATCCGATCCGCGACGCCGATGACTTCCGCCAAATCGCTCGAGACCATCAGCACCGTGCGGCCCGCTTCGGCCAAGCCGTACAGCAACTCGTAGATTTGCGCTCGCGCGCCGACGTCGATGCCGCGCGTCGGTTCGTCCATGACGAACACGTCGATCTGCTCGGCGAGCCAGCGCGCCAAGATGACCTTTTGCTGGTTGCCGCCCGAAAGCGTGCCGATCGCCGTGTCGCCGTTGCGCGTCTTGATCGACAGCTTGTCGATGTACTCGTCGGTCAGATCTCGCTCACGGCGTTCGTTGAGCAGCCATTTAGCAAAGCTCGAATGGCGCCGTGCGCTGATATTCAGGTTGTCGGATACCGAGGCGATCGCGACGATGCCTTCTTGCTTGCGGTCTTCGGGGCACAGCGCAATCCCTGCGCGTACGGCATCGCGCGGTGTCAGAAAGCGCATACGGCGGCCGTTGAGTTCGATGTCGCCCTGGCTCGGCCGCACCGCGCCGCAGACGAGCTTCATCAGTTCCGATCGCCCCGCGCCCACGAGCCCGAAAAACCCGAGAATTTCGCCTTTGCGTGCGCTGAACGAAACGGGCTCGGACAGCCCGCGGCCGAGCAGGCCCTTCACTGCGATTCGAACGTCGCCCGCCGGACGTGCGCGATAGCCATACACGTCGCGGATCGAGCGGCCGACCATCGAACTGATTAACCGATCGCGTTCGAGCCCGTCGACGGTTTCGAACGTTTCGATCGAGTGTCCGTCGCGGAATACCGTTACGCGGTCGCACAGTTCGTACACCTCGTCCATCCGGTGCGTGACATAAACGATCGCGCGGCCTTCCTGGCGCAAGCCGTTGATGATCTTGAACAGTTGCTTCGTTTCGCGCGACGACAGCGAGCTCGTCGGTTCGTCGAAAGCAATGACGCGCGCATCGCGCATCAAAGCCTTACCGATCTCGATCATCTGGCGCTGGCCGATCGAGAGGTTCTTCACTTGCTCACGCGGATCGATGCGCTCACCGAGACGTGCCAGCGTTTCGCTGGCACGCTCGATCAGCTCGCGCTCGCTGAGCACGCCGAGACGGCTCGGCAACTGCCCGAGCATGAGGTTCTCGGCAACAGTCAACTCGGGAACGAGATGCAATTCCTGATAGATGATGGCGATGCCGGCTTCGATCGCCGCCTTCGTCCCGGAGAAATGCTGCTCGATGCCGCCGAGCGTCAACGTGCCCGATTGCGGCACATTGACACCCGACAGCACCTTCAGCAGCGTCGATTTTCCGGCACCGTTCTCGCCCATCAGGCCGTGCACTTCGCCACCGCGTACCGCGAACGACACATGATCGAGCGCAAGCACGCCGGGAAAACTGACGGTGATGCCGTCCAGCCGCAGGTAAGGCACGGCCGTGTCGGCGCTCGCCAAAGCAATGTCGTCGTTCGCGTCCAGCATAACGTTTAGATCCCCAGTTCCTTACGCACGGCAAGCCAGTTGTCGCGCGTCATCAGCTTGCCCGTCGTTTGGGTATCGGCAGCCGGTTGCTTGCCCGTGCGGATCCAATCGATCAGGTTTTGCGTGGTTTGCTTGCCGTGATTCGTCGAGCTAACAGCGATCGTGCCGTAAAAGCCCGTCGGTTCCTTCTTCTGGAACTCGGCAAATGCTTCGCCCGCACCGTTGATGCCCACACCGATCACATCGGCCGAGGGAATATGCAACTGTTCCGTCGCCCGCACGCCGCCCAGCACCGATTCCTCGTTCAGCGCGAAGATCACCCACTTCTTGATGTTCGGATGCTTGGACAACACCGGCGACGTAGCCACGAAACCGCCTTCGTCATCGGTCGTCTTTTGCGGCGCATCGAAGATGTTTTCCTTCTTGAAGCCGTTCGCGAGCAAGCTTTCCGTGGCGCCGTCGGTGCGCAGCCTCGCCGTCGGCAGTTCGTAGTCGGAGATGCGGATCGCGCCCACTTCTTCCGGCTTCCAGCCACGGCGCTTCATCTCGTCGGAGATGGCTTGGCCTACTTGATTGCCGATCTTCGACGCCGACATACCCAGGTGCGGCACACCGGCGAGCGGCTTGCCGGCGGAATCCACGAGCTGATCGTCGACGGTCACGAACTTCATGCTGTACTTCTTGGCACGGGCTTGAATGGCCGGTCCAAGGCGAACGTCGGGCGCGCAAATGACGAAGCCCTTGGCGCCTTGCGCGCCGAGGTTGTCGATCGCGCTGAGCACGCGCTCGCCATCGGGCGTGCCGATATTGACGACGCTGACGTTATCGGCTTTGCCGACCGCCGTGGCTGCCTTCTGCTCGTTGATGAACCATGCCTGCTCGGGCATCTTCACGAGGAAGCCGATCTTCAACGGCTCGTCCGCATGGACGCCGAGCGGGGCCATGAGCGGTGCGGCCAGGAGGGCGGCCATCGTGGCACGCAACGTGAAGCGGCGAAGCTTGCTGGTCATACTAGTCTCCTTCTTGTCGGTCTATCGTAGACCGTGTTGTGAACCTAAAAAACTAAAACGCTAAGAATCCAAAACCCTCAATCTATTCGGTCGATTAGGACAACTCGATAATCGACGACGTCACCCCGTGGTGCGCGAACGGCAACTTCCGGCAATTTTCGGCAAGGCCGAGCAGACCGGCATCCGGATGCCGGCCCGAACCGCAGCAATGCAGGGCGTTACCTCATTCGATGAACGCTTCGACGATTTCCCGTTTGCCAAGCAGAAACGCGTCGGCGACAAGGCTAAGCGGCCGCGCATCGACATCGCGCTCGCCGCGCAAAATCAGATCGTGCCAGCGGCTATAGAGCGACGGATACTCGTGCACGAAGCCCAGCGCAACGTCGCGCTCGTCGATCTGCAGCCGATTGCCGCCCTGGGAGAGCAGCAGCGTACCGTCGGCGGTGCGCACTTCGATCTCCCAAAGCTCCTGCGGGCCGTGGCGCCAGTCGAATTCGACGCGGATCGGAACACCGGTCGTGTCGGTCAATTCGAGATCGGCTGCGATCGGCATGGCCTTGTTCGCAGGAATGCTCAACGTCGACGAAACGAGGGCGACTTCGCGCGGCAGGATCTGGGTGATGATCGACAGCGCGTTGATGCCCGGATCGAACACGCCAAGGCCGCCCGGCTCCCAAATCCATGCTTGGCCCGGGTGCCAACGGCGCACGTCCTCTTTCCACCGGACATGCACGTGACGGATATCCCGGATGGCAAGCCACGTGCGGGCTGCCTCGACGCCCAATGCATGACGCGAGTGCCAGGTCGTGAACATCGTCTTGCCCGCTGCGCCGGCCATTTGATCGAGCGCTCGCACTTCGCTCAAGCATGCACCGGGCGGTTTTTCGAGCATCACGTGCTTGCCGGCTGCCAGCGCGATGCGCGCTTGCTGGAAGCGCGGGATCGGCGGCGCGCACAACGAGACGGCTTCGATGCTCGGCTCGGCTTCGAGCAAAGCCTCCAGCGTCGGATAATTGCGCACACCGTCGACGGAGGCGTTGCGGCTCGCACAGGCGACGAGATCGAAGCGCGGATCGGCCGCGATCGCCGGCAAGTGTTGATCGCGGGCGATTTTGCCCACCCCGATGAGCGCGATCGAAATCTTTTTCATCTTATCTCCTGCGCTCAACGGCCCCAGCGCAAGGCGAGCGGATTCGCCTCGCGTGCGAGTTCGAGCAATTCGGCGCGCGTAGCGGGCGCCAGCGGCTCGAGCGGACGACGCACCGCATCGCTTTTGATCACGCCGCCTTCCATCATGACTGTCTTCGCGGCGCGCAAGCCGCATTGACGATTTTCGTAATTGATCAGCGGCAAGATGCGCGCATAGCCAGCCCGCGCTTCGTCACGTCGGCCTGCACGAAAATCGTCGAACACTGTGCGGATCAAATCGGGCAGCAGCGCGCTCGACATCGTGCCCGTCGCGCCCGCATCGAGATCGGGCAGCAAGGTGATGGCTTCCTCGCCGTCGAAGGGGCCCTCGATCGCATCGCCGCCCGCGGCGATCAACGCGCGCAGTTTTGCCGCGGCTTGCGGCGTCTCGATCTTGAAGTAGCGCACGAGCGGCAGCTCGCGTGCAATGCGAGCTAGAAACGGCACCGACAACGTCACGCCGGACAGCGGCGCATCTTGGATCATGATCGGCACACCGGCCGAGGCCGCCACCTGAGCGAAGAAATCGAACATGGCGGGTTCGTCGACGCGGAGCGTGGCACCGTGATACGGCGGCATCACCATGATGATGCTGGCGCCCGCTTGCGCAGCCCGCTTCGCGCGTTCCGCGGAGATCTGGGTGCTGAAATGGCTGCACGTCACCATGACGGGCACGCGGCCGGCCACGTGGCTCAAGCACAAATCGACGAGCGTATCGCGTTCGGCATCGGTCACCAGGAACTGCTCGGAGTAGTTCGCCAGAATGCAGATGCCGTCCACACGCTGGTCGATCATGCAATCGAGCACGCGGCGTTGGCCGTCGAGATCGAGTTCGCCGGTTTCGGTAAACGGCGTCGGGGCGACGGGGAAGACGCCCGAGAACGGGCGGGGCGATGCGGTCACTATTCGTACTCCTAATAAAGACTATCCAAGCATGCGGGGCCGGCGCATCAAGCGTGCGCGCAACCCGAGAGGGGCGGTGCCGTCGGCTTCCTCGCCGACACTGCGCTTCTTGCCGCCGGGCGCCGCGGCGCTGCCGAGCCCTGAGCCGTTCGACTTGCGGCGCGCGGCTTGCCGCTCGATTACGCGTTGCAGCAAACAGAAGATGCAAAGCAGGGCGCCGATGACGATGCGCGTCCACCACGAGCTAAGGGTGCCGTCGAAGGTGATCAGCGTCTGGATCGTACCGAGCACGCCCACGCCGAACACCGAACCGATGATGTAGCCGACGCCGCCCGTCAGCAGCGTGCCGCCGATGACGCTCGCGGCGATCGCATCGAGTTCCATGCCCTGGCCTTGCAGGCCGTAGCCCGACAGCACATACAGCGTGAAGACGAGGCCGCCCAGTGCCGAGCACAGGCCGCCCAGCGCATAGACGCCGATCTTCGTTTTGGCCACCGGCAACCCCATGAGAAGGGCCGATTTTTCGTTGCCGCCGAGGGCATACACGTTACGCCCGAAGCGCGTGAAGTGAGCGACATACAGTGCAATCGCGAGCGTGACGAGCGCGATCAATGCGCCGCTGTTCAACTGGCCGCTGCCGATTTGCAAGTTGTAGTCGGCCACCGCGTGAAACGACGGCTCGGTGATCGTGATCGATTGCGTCGTGACGAGAAAGCATGCGCCGCGTGCGAGGAACATCCCTGCGAGCGTCACGATGAACGGTTGCAGCCGCAGGTAGTGGATCAGCGCGCCCTGGGCCGCCCCGAAGGCCGCGCCGATCAGCAGCACCAGCGGTGCCACGGCATAGAGCGGCCAGTGCCAATGCTCGGCACAGACGGCACAGACGATCGTCGTGAAGGCGACCACGGCGCCGACCGATAGATCGATACCGCCCGACAAAATCACGAAGGTCGTGCCGATGGCGACGATCAGCAAGAATGAATTGTCGACGAGCAGGCCGAGCAGAACCTGCAGCGAGCCGAAGCCCGTATACATGAACGAGCCGAAGCCGAACAACACGGCGAACAGGGCGATCGTAACGACGATCGGCAGCGTTCGCGGATCGAGAAGACGACGAATGAACGCGCTCATTGCACCTCCGGCCGGGCGCGAGTGGAAGACGAGGACAGCCGCACGGCGAGGCCCGCAAGCAGCTCCCGTGCGCGCGCCGATTGAATGACGCTGACCACGATCACGACGAACGCTTTGACGACGAGCGTCGCTTCGGGCGGCACGCCGATCGAGTAAGTCGTGTACGTGAGCGTCTGAATGATCAGTGCGCCGAGGACCGTGCCGGCGAGCGAGAACCGGCCGCCCATCAGCGACGTACCGCCTAGCGTTACCGCGAGGATCGCGTCCAGTTCGAGCAGCAGGCCGGCGTTGTTGCCGTCGGCGCTACGCACGTTCGAACTCGCCAAAATGCCGGCGACGGCTGCGGACAATCCGCAAAACACGTAGACGCCGAACATGATCGCCGTCGAGCGTAGGCCGACGAGCCGCGCTGCCACCGGGTTGACGCCGATCGAACGGACAAGCAGCCCGAGCGCCGTGCGGTTCACGAGCAGCGACGTGGCGATAAACACGGCAACGGCGATCCAGACAGCACAAGGCACCATCGCCAGGTAGCCGTCTCCGAGACGCAGATAGCCCCGTGCGCCGATCGGAATGATCTGACCGCCGGTGAGCAACTGCGCGACACCGCGCCCCGCCACCATGAGGATCAACGTCGCGATGATCGGCTGCATGCCGATGACGGCTGCGAGCAGCCCGTTCCAAGCGCCGGCCAGCAAGCCGACGCCCAAGGCGGCGGCGATCGCGAAACCGACGTGCGTCGGATCGGCGGCTAGAATGATCGCCGCGGTGGCACCTGCAATCGCGACGATGGTGCCTACGGAGATATCGATCCCGCGCGTGGCGATCACGAGCGTCATGCCGAGCGAGACGACGACGAGCGGCGCCGCGCGGTTCAAGATATCGATTGGCGCACCGAAGAAGTGACCGTCGAGCATCGTGATCGCCAGGAAGTCGTGCCGATGCGCGACATCGAGCGCAAACAGCAGAAGCAGCGTGACGACGGGCCACAACAACGGATGACGGGCGATTGCCTGCAATGGGCGGGCGCTCATGCCTGGCCTCCTGCGATGAGACGGTAGACGGCTTGCTCGTCGAGCGCGTCGCCCGAGAGTTCCGCCACCTTGCGGCGGTCGCGCAACACGGCGATGCGATCGCTGATGCGCAAGACCTCCGGGATTTCCGAGGAAATCAGCAAGATGCCGAGGCCCTTTTGGCACAGCTTGCTCACGTAGTCCATGATTTCGAATTTTGCCGCGACGTCGATGCCGCGGGTTGGTTCGTCGAGAATCAGCATCTTCGGATCGATGGCCAGCCAGCGAGCGAGCAGCGCCTTTTGCTGATTGCCGCCCGAGAGCAGTTCGATCGGCTGCTCGATATCGCGCGCACGAATACCGAGCGCCTTCACATAGTGTTCGGCAATGCGTCTTTCCTTTGCTCGGCCGAGCGGGCGCCACCAACCGCGCCGCGCCTGCAATGCCAGGATGATGTTCTCGCGTACCGACAGCGCGCCCACGATCCCTTCTTTCTTGCGATCCTCGGGGCAATAAGCGATGCCGTGCCGCACCGCATGCCGCGGCGAGCCGAGCTTGATCGCCTTGCCGCCGGCGGTGATCGTGCCGGTATCGGCACGGTCGGCACCAAACAACAGCCGCGCCGTTTCCGTCCGCCCGGAACCGAGCAGCCCGGCGAGACCGACGATGCGACCGGGCTCGAGCGTCAGATCGATCGGCTGAACGGCGCCGCGTCGGCCCACACCGCGCATCTCGAAGCACGACGAGGCAGCGGATGCGGCCGCCGCGTCGGTTTGCGTTTTGGAGGTGGAGCGCTCGCCGGCAACGGGGACATTGCCGACCATCTTGTGCACGAGCTCGTCGACGGGCAAATCCTTTGCCAGATATTCGCCTTCGCGTTCGCCATTGCGCATGACGGTGATGCGATCGGAGATCGCGTACGTCTGCTCTAGAAAGTGCGTGACGAACAGAATCGCGATGCCCGAGGCTTTCAACCTGCGGATGACTTCGAACAACTTCGCGACCTCGGTATCGTCGAGGCTCGAAGTCGGTTCGTCGAGAATCAGCACGCGGGCGTCGACGCTAACCGCTCGAGCGATCGCCACCATTTGCTGCACGGCGATCGGGTACGTATCGAGCGATTGCGTGACGTCGAGCGGAAGATCCAGTTGGTCGAGCGCCTTGCGGGCACCCGCGTTGATGGCCTTCCAATCGATCGCGCCGCGGCGGCGCGGCTGGCGTCCCGCGAAGATGTTCTCCGCGACCGAGAGGTTGGGGCACAAGTTGACTTCTTGATACAGCGTGCGAACGCCTGCGGCCTCCGCTTCGAGCGGCGCCGCGAATCGAACGGACCGGCCGTCGATGCGGATGTCGCCCGCATCGTGCGCATGAACGCCGGTGAGGACATTGATCAGCGTCGATTTTCCGGCACCGTTCTGGCCCATCAACGTGTGCACTTCGCCGGCGTATAGACGAAAATCGACTTCCTTGAGCGCTTGCACGCCGGGAAACGACTTCGTCAAGCCGAGCGTTTCGAGTACGAGGGGGCCATTCATGGGCGTCGCTCGCTTGGGTAGTGGCAGTGGTGGCGGTATTAGTACTTACGCGTCGGCAGAACTTGCGCCGCCACGTTTTCCGGGAACACGGTTTCCTTCGTGACGATGCGCTTGGGCAGCGTCTTTCCGGCCACGACGTCCTTGACCGCGCTCATCAACTGCGGCCCGAGCAGCGGGCTGCATTCGACATCGACGTTGATCTTGCCCGCGATCATCGCTTGGAAGCCGCCCTTGGTGGCATCGAACGAGACTACCTTCACGTCCGTGCCGGGCTTCATGCCTGCTTCTTCCATCGCTTGAATCGCGCCAAGCGCCATATCGTCGTTGTGCGCATACACAACGTTGATCTGCTTGCCGTACGTCTTCGCGAACGCTTCCATCACTTGCTTGCCGCCGGCGAGCGTGAAGTCGCCGCTTTGCGATGCAATGATCTTGAACTTCGGATCGTTCTTGATGATTTCCATCAGGCCGGAATGGCGATCGTTCGCGGGGGCCGAGCCGACCGTGCCTTGCAGTTCGGCGATATTGATCGGGCCCGGGTTGTTCTTGTATTCCTCTTCGAGCCAACGGCCCGCACGGCGGCCTTCTTCAAGGAAATCGGAACCGATCATCGTCGTGTAAAGCGACTTGTCCTTCACATCGATCGCGCGGTCCGTCAAGATCACGGGAATGCCCGCCTTCTTGGCTTCCGTCAGCACCGGCTCCCAGCCCGATTCGACGACGGGCGAGAACGCGATCACGTTCACCTTTTGCGCGATGTACGAACGAATTGCACGGATTTGGTTCTCCTGCTTTTGCTGCGCGTCCGAGAACTTCAAATTGATTCCGGCATCCTTGGCTGCCTCCTTGACCGACACCGTGTTCGCGGTGCGCCATGCGCTTTCCGCCCCAACCTGCGCGAAACCGAGTGTGATCTGCTTGTCTTGCGCGTGGCTATCCACGACCAGCGACATGGCGAGTGCCGCTCCCAGAAATGCGTTCAGCGCCAACCGTACCGTACGTCCCATGCTTGTCTCCGTTTGTCTTTGGTGCGTGCTTGGTTTTGCTACTTAGAACGAACTACGTTACTTCACTCCACTTCACTTCATTTCCGTTCGGTTCCTGCGTGGCGGATGCGCCTGTGACTGATCGTCACGACGCGCTGTCCGCCAAATAGCCATACTATAGGCACCGTGCCGACCTGAATCGATTAGCGTTTTCCCCAGCTACGCCCCTCCAATAGTCATGCTATTTCTATCTGCAATCTGGCAAGAAGCGGCCGGAAAGGCGTAAGATCGTGCCAACATCTGGGACGCCGTCGTGAATCGTATGAGGTGAAACGTCATCATATGCCGAGCGATGCGTCCGATGCTGGGCGATCTCAATCGTTTTACTATATCTGCCTATGTAGGCATCGATCAATGACAGACAAACCCCACAAGCTCCGCTCCGCCCAATGGTTCGGCACAGCCGACAAGAACGGCTTCATGTACCGCAGCTGGATGAAGAACCAGGGCATCCCCGATCACGAATTTCAGGGCAAGCCGATCATCGGCATCTGCAATACGTGGTCGGAACTCACGCCGTGCAACGCGCACTTCCGCAAGCTCGCCGAGCACGTTAAGCGCGGCGTGTTCGAAGCGGGCGGCTTCCCGGTGGAATTCCCGGTCTTCTCGAACGGGGAATCGAATCTGCGCCCGACGGCGATGTTCACGCGCAACCTCGCCAGCATGGATGTCGAAGAATCGATTCGCGGCAACCCGATCGATGCGGTCGTTTTGTTGGCTGGATGCGACAAGACCACGCCGGCGTTGCTCATGGGCGCGGCTAGCTGCGATGTGCCCGCAATCGTCGTCAGCGGCGGGCCGATGCTCAACGGCAAGCACGAAGGCCGCGATATCGGCTCGGGCACCGTCGTTTGGCAATTGAGCGAACAAGTGAAGGCCGGCCGTATCTCGCTGCACCAATTCATGGCCGCCGAAGCGGGGATGTCGCGTTCGGCGGGCACCTGCAACACGATGGGCACGGCCTCGACGATGGCGTGCATGGCCGAGGCGCTCGGCGTCACGCTGCCGCACAACGCCGCGATCCCCGCCGTCGATTCGCGCCGCTATGTGTTGGCGCATTTGTCGGGCATGCGGATCGTGGAAATGGCGTTGGAGGATGTGCGGCTTTCGAAATTGCTTACGCGCGAAGCGTTCGAGAATGCGATTCGCGCGAATGCCGCGATCGGCGGCTCGACCAACGCCGCGATCCATTTGAAGGCGATTGCCGGGCGCATGGGCGTGGCCCTCGATCTGGACGATTGGACCCGCGTCGGACGCGGTACGCCGACGCTGGTCGATCTGCAACCGTCCGGACGCTTCTTGATGGAAGAGTTCTATTACGCGGGTGGGTTGCCGGCCGTGCTGCGCCGCCTCGGCGAAGCGGGATTGCTGCCGCATCCGGACGCGTTGACGGCTAACGGGCGCTCGCTGTGGGAGAACTGTCAGGAAGCACCGATCTACAACGATGAAGTGATTCGCCCGCTCGACAAACCGCTCGTGCCCGACGGCGCCCTATGCGTGCTGCGCGGCAATCTGGCGCCTCGCGGGGCGGTGCTGAAGCCGTCGGCGGCGACGGCATCGTTGCTCAAGCATCGCGGCCGTGCGGTTGTGTTCGAGAACTTCGACGATTACAAGGCGCGCATTGCCGATCCGGAACTGGACGTGACGGCCGATTCGGTTCTAGTCATGAAAAACTGCGGGCCGAAGGGCTATCCCGGTATGGCCGAGGTGGGCAACATGGGCTTGCCGCCGAAGCTGCTCGCGCAGGGTGTGACGGACATGGTCCGCCTTTCCGATGCGCGCATGAGCGGCACGGCATACGGGACGGTGGTGCTGCACGTGGCGCCGGAAGCGCGCGCGGGCGGGCCGCTTGCCGTCGTGCGCAACGGCGATTGGATCGAACTCGATTGCGAGGCGGGGCGCTTGCACTTGGACGTCAGCGAGGACGAACTGGCGCAGCGCTTGGCGGTGTGGCGCGAAACGAACACGCGGCGCGATCCGGCGGACCTGAGCGGGTATCGCAATCTCTACGTCGACCACGTTCTGCAAGCGGACGAGGGATGCGATTTCGACTTCCTCGTGGGTTGCCGCGGCTCCGAAGTGCCGCCGCATTCGCATTGAAATCGCATTGAATTCGCACTGATTGGTGCGATGGGCCCGCCGATTCGCGCGGGCCTTCGATTACCTGGGGCGGATTGCCCAAGCGAATCGTCTAATGATCGGCACGCGCGCCGATGACGAGAATGGTCTCGGCATCGGCTTTTGCGTTTTCCAGTTGGACGAGGCTCGCCTGCCGCGCCCCGAGCGGATCGTGGTGTTCGATCGCCGTGAGGATCGCCCGGTGCCGCGGCAGCGACAGCGCATGCGTATCGGGGTGACGGCTTGTCAGCTTGATCGATTCGCTCAATGCCATCGACATCATGTTGCCGATGAACGCGAGCATATCGTTGTGCGTCGCGGCCATTACGGCGCGGTGAAACTCGAGATCGGGTTCGAGCAGCGCATCGGATGTTTCCGCGTTTTCCATTTGCTCGTAGCAGCGACGGATGCGCACGACGTCTTCTTCCGTCGCGTTCGTGGCGGCCAGTGCGGCCGCCGCCGGTTCGATGATGCGGCGCACTGTCAGCAAGGACCGAAAGAACTCTCCCTCGGGCGTCACGCTGATCGTCCAGAAGAGGACGTCCGGATCCAGCATGTGCCACTCTTCGCGCGGACGTACGACACTGCCCACGCGCGGCTTCGAAACCACGAGCCCTTTCGCGACGAGCACGCGTGTTGCCTCGCGCAAGACGGGGCGGCTTACGCCATAAGATTCGCAAAGCGTGGGTTCGGGCGGCAGCCTATCGCCGGGGGCGAACTTGCCGCTGACGATCTCGATGCCGAGTTCCTGCACGATCCGCGCGTGCATGCTCTTGCGGTTCTTGAGATGTCGATAGTCCATAGGGGAGGAGATGATGTCGGCCTCGCGCCTACACGGGCTGCGGGGTATCCGCCAGCATAGCATAGGGGATGTCGCGCTTACGACTAAACCTTGCTTGGAACAAACCATCATTGCGATGGTTTCGTGCATGCGCTGCCCGGGCACTAGGCTGCGACCGCAGGGAGCCCCGAACTTACCGCGAGGCTTCGCACACCTCGAACCGATAAGCCAACGTAATCGGCGCTGCGGGATCGAGCGCAACAGAGGTTGCCACCCCTTGCGCGTTGATCGGATTCGCGGCGAGCGACGCCTGGCAGCCCAGCTCGAACGCGCCGGCGATCGGCTCGACACCCACGCATAGATTGCGGCCGTTCCACGGGGCGTAGCGGCGGCCGCGGTTGCTGATCCACAGCAACAGCGACGGCAGCACCGATGCATCCCACGTGAGCCGATACGCGACGTCGGCCGCGTCGTCGGTCATCGTGACGCGGCCGTCCACGCCGCAAAGCTGAAGGATTTCTTCGGTGTCTTCCGCGAGCGGCAGCCGATCGAACGCCCTAGACCCGCCCGCGCCGAGCGGTACGTCGTCGAGCCTAGAAAATTGCGCGCCGGCGCGTGCGCGCGACACGCCGGGCTCCGGGCCGCCCGGATGAACCATGCCGAAGGAGAACGCACCAGGATCGATGCGCAGCGCGCCGGTCAGCGAGGGCAGGGCGATGTTCGGATGCAGCCCGAGCGGGCGGGCGCTCGGGCGTCGCGCCTCGATATGCAATTCGAAGTCGATGGCGGGTCCAGCCCTATCCGCACGGATCACACGCGTCAGTCGGGAGATGGCCGACGATTCCGGATAGTCGATCGCAATGCGGATTTCGGTGGCACTCTGCGCGACGAGCCTCCATTCGCCGATCGCGCCATAGCCGTGCAGCAGATCGTCGCTGGCATCCGTTTCGGGGTCGTACTGGGCAGCCGGCGACGTCAATGCGGCCTGCCACGCTTCGCCGACTTGGTCTGGCCGATACGGTACGCCGAACGGCACGCACGCAAACTCGCTGCGCATGTGCGCAACCAAGCCCTGCGCCCCGGCCGCATCGGCAGCGCCTAGCCACGGTACTTCGTAGAAGGGGCGCACGCGACGGCCCGCGTGCTTGAGCTCGACGTTGCCGAGCATGCCGCCCGTCGCGTAAACGGCGAGCGAGCCGTGGGGCCATTCGAGGTGCCAGCGTGGGTTCATGGTCATGTTGGGAGACAGGAAGGGACGGGGAGCGCCGGGTCCATCATGGCGCTCGTCCCGATCAATTTTCTTCTTCGATCCAGCAGGTTTCGTGGCGCGCCAGCAAAGCGCTGGCGGCGGCAGGCCCCCACGTGCCCGCGGCATATGGCTTCGGCGCCGCATCGGGCGAGCGCCAGGCTTCGAGGATGGGCGCTACCCAGCGCCATGCCGCTTCCTGCTCGTCGCGGCGCACGAACAGCGCCAGGCGTCCGGCGATGACGTCGAGCAGCAGGCGCTGATACGCCTCCATCCGGTCCTGCTGGAAGAATCGATCGAATGCGAGGTCGAGGAAGACGCCGCGCAGATTCATTCCCATGCCCGGCTGTTTCGCAAGCGTATTCAATCGAATCGATTCGTTCGGCTGCAAGCGGATCGTGAGCCGGTTCGCACCGGAACGCAGCGCAGGCGCGCCGAGGGCCGAATGCGGCACGGGCCGGAAATTGACGACGATCTCGGCCACGCGTCCGGCGAGCCGTTTGCCGGTGCGCAGAAAGAACGGCACGCCGGCCCAGCGCCAGTTTTCCACTTCGGCTTTCAGCGCCACGAAGGTTTCCGTCGTGCTGGCCGCGCGCACGCCCGGTTCGCCGACGTAGCCGTTTACTGGCAGCCCGTCGATGGCGCCCGCGTGATACTGGCCGCGTACGACGTTGCGCCGGATATCCTCGGCGGCAAGCGGCTTCAGCGAACGCAGCACGCGCAGCTTCTCGCCGCGTACGGCATCGGCATCCATCGATTGCGGCGGTTCCATGGCGATGATGGAGAGCAGTTGCAGAAGATGGTTCTGGACCATGTCCCGCAGCGTGCCCGTTTGATCGTAGAAGCCGCCGCGCGCCTCGACACCGAGCTGTTCGGCCACGGTGATCTGAATGCTTTCGACCCATTCGCGACGCCACAGCGGCTCGAACAGCGAATTGCCGAAACGCAGGGCGAACAGATTCTGAACCGCCTCTTTGCCAAGGTAGTGATCGATGCGATAGATCTGGTCTTCCGCAAAGATCCGTCCGACGGCGTCGTTGATCGCATTCGACGAGGCGAGATCGTAGCCGAGCGGTTTTTCCAGCACCACGCGCGCGCCGTCGGTCAGCTCGGCCGCGGCCAGGCCCTCGCAGATCGGCACGAACAACGATGGGCCGGTGGCCAGATAGAAGATGCGCGTGCCTTGCAGCGAGTCGCGCATCGCTCGCAAGGCGGCGAACGCATCGGGTTGGCTCGCGTCGAGTTCGAGGTAGTCCAGGCGCGCACGAAACGCTTCCCATTGCTCGTCGCTCGAACGCGTGGAAGCAATGTGCGGCCTGACGTGTTCGTCGGCCCAGCGCAAGTACGCTGCGCGATCGAGCGGCGTGTGAGCAACCGCGAGAATACGGCCGTTCGGGCCAAGCGAGCCATCGCAATGCGCCGCGTGAAGCGCGGGCAGAATCTTGCGTAGTGCGAGGTCGCCCGTCCCGCCGAACAGCACGAACGCGAACGGACTATGGGTGGCGGGCTTTGCGCGTTTGCTCATGATTTCCCGGAGCGAGACGCGGCAGGCGTCGCGCGGCGCGCTTTGAAGCGGTTGATCAGATTGTTTGTCGAACTATCGTGCGTACCGATCGCGCCGGGCGCCGCGATCTCGCGTTCGATCTCTACCGCAAGCCGCTTGCCGAGTTCTACGCCCCACTGGTCGAACGAATTGATCTGCCACAGTGCCCCCTGCACGAACACCTTGTGCTCGTAGAGTGCGATCAGCGCGCCGAGCGTTGCAGGCTCGAGCCGATCGAGGCACAGCGTGTTCGTCGGCCGGTTCCCCTCGAAGTGGCGGTGCGGGGCCTCGGGCGACGGCGAACCGTTCATCAGGGCTTCGGTCTGCGCAAAGCAGTTCGCGAGCAAAATGGCGTGATGCACGTCGAGCGTATGGTGCGGCTGCATGCACGCGATGAAATCGGCCGGAATGAGGGCGGTGCCTTGGTGCAGCAGCTGGAAGAACGCATGCTGGCCGTTCGTGCCCGGTTCACCCCAAATCACCGGGCCGGTTGCGTAATCGACGCGTTCGCCGTCCAGCGTGACCGTCTTTCCGTTGCTCTCCATGTCGAGCTGCTGCAGGTAGGCCGGCAGCCGATGAAGATAACGGTCGTAAGGTGCGACGAGGTGGCTCGCCGCATCGAAGAAGTTCGTGTACCAAACGCCGATCAAGGCGAGCAGCGCGGGCAGGTTGCGCTCGAGCGGCGCCGTGGCGAAATGGCGGTCCATCTCGTGAGCGCCCGCAAGCAGCGAGCCGAACCCGTCGGCGCCGATGTAGAGCGCGATCGGCAAACCGATCGCGGACCAAAGCGAGTAGCGGCCACCCACCCAGTCCCAGAATTCGAACATATTGCCGATATCGATGCCGAATGCGGCGACAGCGTCCGCATTCGTCGAAACGGCGGCGAAATGTCGAGCGACGGCGGATTCGGGCGCGCCGCTCGCGAGCAGCCAAGCGCGCGCAGTGTGCGCGTTCTGAAGCGTTTCTCGTGTCGTAAAGGTCTTCGATGCCACGATGAATAGCGTCGTGGTGGGATCGACTGCGCGCAGTACCTCGCTGATGTCGGCACCGTCCACGTTCGAGACGAAATGCATCGCTAAACGCTCGTGACCGTACGGCCGCAACGCTTCGCACACCATACGCGGGCCTAGATCCGAGCCCCCGATCCCAATGTTGACGATGTCGGTGATGGCGCGCCCGGTATGACCGCGCCAAGCGCCGTCGCGCACGGCGTCGCTGAAGCGGCGCATGCGCGCGAGGACCGCGTGCACGTGCGGCACGACATCATCGCCGTCAACGACGATCGATGTATCGGCCGGTGCCCGCAACGCCACGTGCAGCACCGGCCGTGCTTCGGTCGTGTTGATCCGCTCGCCCCTGAACATCGCGTCGCGCCGGGCCTCGACGCCCGCCTCGCGCGCGAGCCCCGTCAACAGCCCGATCGTCTCGTCGGTCAACAGGTTCTTCGAGAAATCGGCGAACACGCCTGCGGCCTCGAGCGAGAACCGATCGGCGCGCGTCGCATCGGCGTCGAAGAGCGCGCGGATCGACGTGCCCGAAAGCGCGTCGCGATGCCGCGCGAGCGCCTGCCAGGCGGGAGACTGTGTGAGCTTCGACATCGGGGTCCCTTGAGCGAGTGGGTGAATGGAAGGAAGGCGTTAGCGCGGCGACGACCAGCCCTTATAGCTGCCGACGTTCTGGCGCGTGACGAGCGTCGAAGGCAGCAGCGTCGTGGCGGTTGCGGGCGGGTGGCCGTTCATGATTCCGTAGCCCACTTCCACCGCCTTTTGCGCCATGGCCCACGGGTCCTGGCTTGCCGACGCCTGCACGAGCGTGTCGGTTTTCAGGGCCGTTTCGATGTCCGGTGCGCCGTCGACGGACGTAATCACGATGCCCGAGCGCTTGAGCTGTTTGGCCGCGAGATCGCTGCCGATGGCTTGCGGGTCGTTGATCGCGAACACGCCGTTGACCGTCGGGAAGCGCGTCAGATAGCCCTGCATCGCGTTCATGCCGCCTTCGCGCGAGCCCTTGCCGTCCTGATCGGACGACAGCAGCTTGATCCCGGGGGCCTTGGCGAGCACCGATTTACAGCCGTTCACGCGATCGATCACGGCCGACACTTGCGGGCCGTTCTCGATGATGACGTTGCCCTTGCCGTTCAGCTTGTCCACGAGATACTGGCAGGAGATTTCGCCTGCCTGCACGTTGTTGGTCTGCACCGTCGCATTTGCGCCGGCGGCAGCCACGTCCACGGCGACGACGGTAATGCCGGCCGCCTGCGCCTTCTTCACGGCAGGTTCGATCGCCTTCGGATCGGCCGCGTTGATCAGGATCATGTCGACGTGCGCGGAAATGAAGTTGTCGATTTGCGTGAACTGCTTGTTCAAGTCGTAGTCGGCCGAAACCGACGTCACCTTCGCGTTCGGATTGAGTTGCTTGGCCTTCGCTTCGGCGCCCTTGACGATCGTGACGAAGTACGGATTGCCGAGCGAGCCGACGGTGATGCCGATCGCCTTGAGCGGCTTGTCGGCGGCGTGCGCCGTGCTAGCGGCGATGCCTACGGCGAAAGCGAGGGTGGTCAGAGCAGCCTTGGACTTGAACATATTGATGTCTCCGTAATGGTCCATGTTGTCGAATCGACGGCGGGCGGACCGAACCCGCGGCGGTATGGCGTCGAAGCGAATCGGTGAAACGAATCCGATAAACGAATCGGATGAAACGAGTGGAACGGGTTCAGCGGGGCTGGCGAGCGAAACGCCGAGGAATCGCTCGCCGCGCCGGTTAGGTCACGTCCGTGCCGAGCCGCGCTGGCGATAGCGGTCGAGCGCGACGGCCCCGATGATTACGAGGCCCTTGATGATGTATTGCCAGATGTCCGATACGCCGAGCAGCACGAGGCCGTTCGTCAGGACGGCGATGATCAGCGCGCCGATCAGCGTGCCGACGATCGAGCCGACGCCGCCGACGAAGCTGGTGCCGCCGAGAATCACGGCCGCGATCGCATCGAGTTCGTACGACTGGCCCATTTGCAGCCCGTTCGCCGCATAAAGGCGCGCGGCCGACATGACGGCGCCGAGGCCGGCGAGCAGGCCCGACACGGCATACACGAACAGTTCGATCGCCCAAACCTTGATGCCGGCGAGGCGTGCGGCTTCGCGGTTGCCGCCGACCGAGTAAATGCGCAGGCCGAGCACGGTGCGTCGCAACAAGAACCATGAGCAGGCCACGACGGCCAACGCGATGATCACGAGCCAGGGGATGCCGAAGATCGTGCCGTTGCCGATAAACGCGAACGGGAGTTGCGGATTGAAGATGGTCGTATCGTTGCCGAGCAGGCGCGCGACACCGCGCACGGCCGTCAAGGCGCCCAGCGTGACGATGAACGGCGGCAGGCGCAGCAGGGCGATGAGGCCGCCGTTCAACGCGCCGAAAGCGAGGCCCACGGCGAGCGCGGCGGGCACGCCGAGCCAGCCCCAGTGGGGGATGTTCGAGGCGAGCATCGCGGCGACGGCGGCGGCAGCCAGCACCGAGCCGACCGAAAGATCGATGCCGCCCGTCAGAATGACGAACGTCATGCCCGCGGCAAGAACGATGTTGATGGCGGCCTGCTGCGTGACGATCGATAGGTTCTGCAAACTGAAGAACGTATCGGTCATGAGGCCGAAGCCGATGCACAGCAGGACGAGCACGGGCAGCATGCCCGCGGTGCGCAGCAGCGAGTGCAGACGTTGCCGATGATCGGTTGCAGCGTGCGCGGCTCGCTTCGCCGCAACGGGCTCGCCCGGGACGGCACCTGCGCCTTGTTGTCGTGTCGGGTTCGACATGTCGTTCTCCTCAATGTTCGCCGTGATCTGGCCTTGACAGGTTGTGGGGGTGCGCAGGCGCGCGTTAGGCGGCGGCGCCGAGCGCCGGCTGTGAGCCTGTGGCCAATTCGATGATGGCTTCCTGACTGATTGCTCTGCCGGAGTGGCCGCCTAGCTCTCCCGCGATCGCACCCTCGCGCATGACGAGGACGCGATCGGCCACGCCGATGATCTCGGGCAGTTCGCTCGAGATGACGATCACGCCGACACCGGATTTCGCGAGGTCGTTGATGATTCGGTAGATCTCGGATTTCGCACCGATATCGACGCCGCGCGTCGGCTCGTCGAGGATCAGGACACGCGGCTGCGTTTCGAGCAATCGCGAAAGCAAGACCTTCTGCTGATTGCCGCCCGAGAGCGCGCCGACGTTCACGTTCTCGTGCGGCACACGGATCGACAAAGACTCGATCGCGCCGCGTGCGCGGTCGGCGCCTCGCGCGAGGTCGAGCACGCCGAGGCGCGCATCGCGATTGCAGACCGACACGTTGATGTTGTCGCGTACGCTCATGTCGAGAAAGAGGCCCTGGCGCTTGCGGTCTTCGGTCAAATAGACGAGCCCGGCATCGATCGCTTCGCGCGGCGAGCGCAGCGGCAGCACGTGCCCATCGATCCGGATTTCGCCCCGCGTGCGCGGCTCCGCGCCGAACACGAGGCGGGCGAGTTCGGTGCGCCCCGCGCCTACGAGCCCGGCGACGCCGAGCACTTCGCCCGCGTGCAGATCGAAGCTGCAGCCGAGCACGCGGCCGGCATCGGCGACGTCGCGCACGCTCAGCACCACGTTGCCGGGGTCGTACGGCGCGTGTTGCTTCTTGTAGAAACCGGACAGATCGCGCCCGACCATCATCTTCACGAGGGAATCGGCGGAGAGCGCGTCGCGCGCGAGCGTGCCGACATAGGCGCCGTCGCGCAGCACCGAGACGCGATCGGACAACTCGTAGATCTCCGCCATCCGATGGCTGATGTAAATGATCGCGAGCCCTTCCGCGCGCAGTTGACGGATCAGTTGAAAGAGCCGGTCCGTTTCGCGCGAAGAGAGCGGCGTGGTGGGCTCGTCCATGACGAGGATGCGCGCCCGGGTATGGACGGCACGTGCGATTTCGACGAGCTGTTGCTCGGCGATCGACAGCGTGCCGACAATCGTGTCGGGACCGAAAGTCGCGCCCAGGCGCTTGAGCACCTCTTCGGAGTCGCGCGCCATGCCCGCGCGGTCGACGAGGCCGAAGCGCTTGCCGCCGCGGCGCAGTTCGCGGCCGGCGTGGATGTTCTCGGCGACGCTCAGATTCGGCGCGAGGCTCAGCTCCTGATAGATGACGGCGATGCCGAGTGCTTTCGCGGCCAGCGGCCCGTCGATCGTCACCGTCTTGCCGTCGATCGACGATTTCGCCGCCCGGGTCGGCTTGATAAGCACCCGAAAGAATCTTCATGAGCGTGGATTTGCCCGCGCCGTTCTCGCCCATCAACGAATGAATTTCGCCGGCATGGACTTCGAGACGGACCTTGTCCAGCGCGCGCACGCCGGGGAACGTCTTGCTGATGTCGCGCATGGCGAGCAACGGACGGTTCGTTTCAGTGTGGGGCATGATTGACCTCCTGCGCTTGTGCGTCCGCGCCTTTGAGAATGCCGGCGCGAGGCGAGAAATTGAAGAACATCGGGAGCGATGCGGCGCCGATCGCGCCGGCGTCGGGGCCGAACGAGCCACGCATGAGTTCGGGAATCCCGCGCGCTTCGGGCGCGCCGAGCGCGAGCGCGGCACGCAGGCGCGCCATGATGGTGTCGATGAGGCCGGCGTCGATATCGGCATCGATGACAACGACGGGGGCGTCGGTGACGCACAGCATGGCGCGCACAGCCGGGGCGAGCGCGTCGATGCAATCGTCGATCCACGCATCGACGGCGGGGATGCCTCGTGCGACGCAAGCTTCCAGATCCGCGCGGGTATCGATAACCTCGCCGCAATAACGCAGATGCCGCGCGAGCGCGTTGAGCGACGCGCGCGCCAGCAGGATGTCCCAAGCGCCCGACGGCTGCGGGGCGGAGGGCAGACGGCTCGGCGGCACCGGCATCACGCCGATGTCGCCGGCATTGCTGTTGGCGCCGCGCAGGCAATCGCCGTCGATCGCGATACCGCCGCCGATGGCCGGCCCGAGGAACAGGTAGATGAAGTCGCTCGCCTGCCGGCCGCGGCCGTAGAAAAGCTCGGCGATGGCCGCGGCGTTGCCGTCGTTCTCACCGAAAACGGGCAGCGGCGCGATCGCGGCGAGTTCGCTCGCGAAGTCGACGTCGCGCCAGGCATCGAACGCGTTCGGAGACAGCCCGAGTTCGCGCAGCCAACTGCCGAGATTGAACGGTTGGGCAACCCCGATACCGGTTAGCCGATCGCGCTCGGACGACGAAAGGCGCGCGAGCAGGGCGCGGATGTCGTCGTCGACCAGTGCGAGGACCGTCGCGGGCGCAGGCAGCGCCATATCGTGGCTGCGCCGCGCCAGCACTTCTCCCGCGAAATTGACCAGAACGGTTTCGATGCCGCCGCGGTCGAGGCGCACGCCGATCCCGAACGCGCCTTGCGGGGCGAGCTGCAGCAGCGAGGCGGGCTGTCCGCGCAGCCCTTGAACGCGGCGTCCCGTCGATTCGATCAGGCCGGCCTGTTCGAGCGAGGCGATGATGCTCCCCACCGACGTGCTCGTCAGATTCGCCGAGCGCGCGAGGTCCGCCTTCGACGCAGGCTGCATGCGCCGCAGCGCCTGGAGCAGCAGGCGCTCGTTGTAGCGGCGCAGGTTGGCCGAATTGCTGCCGCGGCCCACGTGGGGATGCCTCACTTGTCTCCTCCGGATCGACGGAGTAGGCTCCGTCGCGATTAAATAAACCAAGTGGATTTATTTAATCGCTAATACGGCTCGCGTGGAATGAGGGTTTGTACCAGGGCGGAGTGTTGTCGCCGGTCTTGGCCTGGAGAGGGCTGCGATTGTGCCCGTCTTGGCAGGCCACGACGCGGTACAGGTACATAAGAGTGGGTTGCAGATTCACGGATGACAACCCGGCACGGGCAGCGGTTGCGCGAGAGATCGCGTGGGTGAGTTTTGGCCGGCAGAAACAGTAAAAGCAAAGAGGAAACTATTTCCTCATCCAAATGCCGAGATGCGGTAATGCATACCGGTTTTGTGTTCAGTTTGACGGAGTTGCCCGCCGCTGATAAATTCCCGTCTTTCGTCCGAAACGCCAATTGCGCCCGCGCAGGTCGATTTCCCTCGATTGCCGCCGGTGAAAAAACGCGCGTCGAATGCATATCCAGCGAGAAAAATACGTCGTGAACTACGCAGACTTGCGGCGCGCGCCATTCCGGGCGCTTCCGACTCAAAGAAATAGAGCAGTCCGTCTTAACTTCGGCGCGCAACAGAAACAACTCGAGGATATCGTGCTGCCTCAGCATGTCGATATCCAAGAAAGCCTGTTCGGCGGAATCGACGGCTGCCTCTCGTGCATTTCGACCACCGCTGGCCTGCCGTTGAGCTTATTCCTCGGCCTGCCCGTCTCGGTGCAACTCGTGACCGACGATGGCGGCTTGCATACGATCAACGGCATCATCGTCGACGCGCGCGAGGGAGAATCGGACAATTCATTGTCGACGTATCAGTTGTTTATCCGAGATGCATTGTCGATCTTGGAACGTCGCATCAATACGCGCATTTTTCGGCAATTGAGCGTGTTGGACATCGTCCAAACGCTGGTCAGGGAATGGCGCCAAAACAGCAGCGTGTTGGCCGGTGCGTTCTATATCGACGTTTCGAACGTCGATCGAACCAGGTGTCCAGCAAGAGAGCAGGCGGTTCAGTTCGACGAATCCGATGCGGCGTTCATTCGGCGTATATGTCGGCGCGAAGGCATCGGCTGGTTTGTGCGCGCAGGCAAACCAGGGCAAAAGGAGTCAGGCAAAGCGGGCGGCACAGCGCATACGCTGGTGCTTTACGACAACGCGATCAAGCTGAGTCAATCCGCGGTGGGTTCGGTCGAGTATCGGCCCGATGCGACGATCGGCAAACGCGACGCCATTACGTTGCTTTGTGTGGCGAGGCAGCTGGTGCCAGGGGCGATACGCCGCTTCAGTTGGGACCACAAACGCGGCGAAATGGATCGGATCCAAGGATCGACGCGTGTCGATCAAGGCGAAACGGGCAACGACCTGGGCCAATTGCTGATGGATTCGCGCCTCGATGCCCCGCATATCGCCGATTCGTGGGCGCACTACGACCGGATCGGCCTTGCGCGCGTGAAGTCGCACGGTGCGCGCGCGGCGCATGTCGACGGGGCGAGCGGCGTTCGCAATCTCGTCATCGGTGAATGGATCGAGGTGATAGGGCTGGCGCCGACGGCCGATGCATCGATGAGCGATCACCGGTTCGTGATCACGAGCTTGCATCACCGCGCCGAAAATAACTTGCCCAAGGATTTGCACGCGCGAGCGCAGGCGCTGTTCACGGCGAGCCGCTGGACGTTCGAGGCGCCGCCCGTTTCGGTGGATACGCCCAGAAGGCCGACAGTGTTCGGCGATTCGACGCAAGCGCGGTACGAGAACACGTTCAGCGGCGTGCCGCGCTCGATGCCGCTCACGCCAACCTACGATCCGCATGTCGACCTGCCGCGGGTGTATCCGATCATCGGCCTGGTTGTGACGCCGGACGGGGAAGAGGTGTACTGCAACCAGTACAGCGAAATCAAAGTTCAGTTGCAGGGGCTCGATCCGCGCGATCACGAGCACGCCAAGGGAATGGGCACGAGCGGCACGCAAAGCGATAGCGCTTGGGTGCGGGTCATGAGAGGGCTGGCGGGGGAGGACTTCGGGGAGAACTGGCTACCGCGCAAGGGCATGGAGGTGGTGCTCGATGCGATTGGAGGGGACCCCGACAAGCTGTACGTGGTGGGAGTGCTGCACGGCGCCAGGCACTTGCCGGCGACGTTCAGCAATGTGGGCGCGTTGCCGGGGAATCGGTTTGTGTCCGGGGTGAAGACGCGGGAAGTGAAGGGCACGCGGTATAACCAATTGCGGCTGGACGACACGCCGGGAGAGATTAGCGCGCAATTGGCAAGCGAGCATCAGGCCAGTGAGATCAATCTTGGGTTTCTAACGCATCCGCGAACCGATGGCGAAGGCGAAGCGCGAGGCGAGGGCGCGGAAGTGCGCACGGATGCGGCTGCATCGCTGCGTGCGGCGCAGGGCATTTTATTGACGACTTATGCGCGGGCGCAGGCGAGCGGCAACCATCTCGATCGCGACGAACTCATTCGACTGCTGAGCGAATGTACCGAGCTATTTAAATCGCTGGGCGATTACGCGGGGCAGCACGGTGGGCTCGCGATGGAGACGACGGGCCAAAGCGCCGTGGCGAGCGCGCTGAAGGGATGGCAAGCGCCTGGGGGCGAACCGCTGATGGCGTTCGGTGCGCAGGCGGGGGCGGTGAACGTGACGCCGAAGACGCACGTGACCTATGCCGGGCAGAACATCGATCAGGTCGCGCAGCAAAACGTGCAGGTTACGAGCGGCCAGCGGATCAACTTGCAAGCGGGGCATGGCGTGGCGATGTTTGCGCAGGCCGACGACGTTACTGCCGTGGCGAATCAGGGCAAGGTGATATTGCAGAGCCAGGCCGGCGATACGCAAATCGATTCGGCGAAAAACATTCAGATGACGGCGGCGGGCGGCAAGCTCGCGGGCATGGCCAGCGATCAGGTGGTGTTCGTCACGTCCGGCGGGGCTTATCTGAAGCTGCAAGGCGGCGATATCGAATTGGGGTGCCCCGGCAACTTCACCGTGAAATCGGCGGGGCATGCGTGGGGCGGGCCGGCCAGCATGAGTACCGACATGCCCAAGTTCGATCACGCGCCGTTGGGGCGGGTGCCCAAGCTGGTGCGGGCGTCCGACGGGCGGCCCGTGACCGGCTACGAGGGTGAAATCCGCAAGGCATCGGGGGAGCTTGTCAAAGGGGTGACCGATGCCAACGGCAAGCTGCCGCCGCTCAGCGGCAACCAGTTCGAGTCATTCGTCGCGAACTTCTTCAAAAAAAGCAGTTGAACTGAATCCGGGAAGACCTAGGGAAGATGACCGATTCCTATCTTGATTCATCGGTGCCGCAGACAGGCACCGCGACCGATGCTGCTGGCGCGGGATCGCCGCGCATTGCCGTCGCCAGCGGACAGGGCATCAATCTGTTCAGCCACAGCGATCTCGTTTGTCTGAAGCAGATGCCGTTGCCGGGCGTCGTTATTTTCGTGCACGGGGTGAACTCCGAAGGCGAGTGGTTCGGCGCGGCGGAAGAAGGCTTGTGCCGCGGGCTGAACCGGCGGCTCGGCCGGCTCGACGACCAGATGATGTACACGGGCGTCGAGGGCGGGCAGATGCAGCCTGTGCAATATATGGAGAGTTTGACGCCGGATGGGTATCTCAATCCAAAGCTGTTGCCGAACACTTACGTCAAGGACGATCCGTCGTTCTCACCGGTTATCCACTTCCGTTGGGGCTACAAGGCTGGCAAGGATGAATTGAAGCAGTACGGCGCGAATATCTTCTTGAACGAGCAGAACTACTGGGGCGGCGGCCCGTTTGCGAACGGTTGCGGAACGCTCGCGGACCTCTGGGCCCAGGGCCTCGACGACCGGGTATTTGGTTTTCTGAGCGTCCAGGCGATGAACGGCACGGATCGCCTCGTCTACGCGACGCCCCCACGCGCCTACATGGTGTTGGCCGCTCTGCGGCTTGCCAACCTGATTCGTTCGATCCGCGAGAAGCAGGCCGATGTGCCGATTACAGTCGTCTGCCATAGCCAGGGAAACATGGTGGGGATCACCGCGGCTTTCTTTGGCGACAAAATGAAGCCTGTGTCGGATCCGCACGGCAAGACGGGAAACTGTGTAGCGGATAGCTATGTGCTCGCCAATGCGCCGTACAGCGTCGTCGAATCGAACACGATCGAAAATTGGACGCAGCGCCGGTACAAGGACACGAACGGCGAGCATGGTCGAGAGACGTTCAACTCGCGCATCAAGACCCTCGACAATTTTTTCCACATCATCGGCAAGCAATCGGCGAATGAACCCGCGCCGGATGTGGTCAATCAGGAAATGGAAAATGACCAGCCTTCGGCGAACGGCAAACCCTACAAAGCGGAGACCGATCGCCAGGCGCATGGATTGAAAGCCGACGGCCCTTATAACAAGACGTTCGGCCGTGTGACGCTGTACTGCTGCCCGCACGACCAAGTGATTTCCGCTTCTCCGGTGCAGGGTATCGGCTGGCGGGGAATGAGTGCGGAGGAAATCAGCAAGGCGAACGGCGGGGGGATCTTTACGCAGCGGGTGTTCGCGACGAATTGGATGGTCGGCGATCCGTCGCAAAAGCAGTACAACTACTGGAGCAACGACTGGCGGGCGGCGGTAAGAAAGGGCGATCACGACTTCTTTTATCCGGCGTCGTCGAAAGCGGAATACGGGCTGAAGCGAGAGCTTCGTGGCGACCATTCGTTGCCGGGGGCGCTTACTGCGGCGCTCGTCGCACCCGTGATCAAGATCGGGCTCCTGCTGGCCGACATGCAGGTGAACGCGCCGCCGCCTAGGATCGGGCCGAACAAGACTTGGGAGGTGCCGCTGGAGGCGCCGGCGCTCGACGAACCGTTTGTGCCGAAGACGATGAAATACGGGAGCCCGATGAAGGAGATCGCGCTGACGGGTGCCGATGGGGTTACGGTGAAGGGTCAGTTCAACGAGAGCTACGACCCGCCGTCGGCCGCGCGCGATGCGAGTAAGAGTACGGCCGAGAAAAACGAGAACGATCCATACGATTCGTTCAAGGGAGATCCTTCAAAGCTGGGAAGCGGAGAGGCCGCGGCTGCCACGGACGCGCAAGGCACGGAAGCATCTGAGGCGGCACAGCGCTACGAGGATCACGCGGTGCTGCGGCAGGAGGCTCGCCGGGACGTGCAGGATCTACACATTAAGCCTGCTGATTGGGTGACTAAGGATGGTGTTGTTGTCGGCGAGGACAATCCGTCGAATGCGTCCGCGGACTACAGCGCTTGGCACAGGAACAGAATTTCCACGATCCTGCTCGACGGTCAGCGCAACAACCCGACGAATCACTCGATCACGATGACCAATTCAGAGCACGCAGAGAAGGCGCTGGCCTATGACTTGGCAATCGGAGTGTGTCATCTGTCTGCCGATGACTGGTGGAAGTTGCGTATCGAGGCGGACTGGCGGATGTGGCGGGGGCTCGACAAAGACAATCCGGCCGTGAAGTACGCCAGTTATTTCAAGGATGGGGTGATGGAGGATGTGCCGAACGATCGGAGCGTGACCGGCGAAGCATCGCTTTACGAATGGGCGCATCGCATTGACGAAGCACGAATGCCTAAGGGCATTGAAGATCACCGTGAGGGTCAGTTGTATTTAGCGGCGAGGGGACTCGGAGCATGAGCACGCTGCTTGAAAGCTGGCCGCGTCGGGCGGTGTTGGCGGTGGGCGCAATGATCGTGGGCGCCGTCGTGATGTGGATGCTAACGGAAAGCGCGAGCCGGACACTGCCTGACGGATGGACAATAGGAGAGGTGATGAAACGATTGGTGATGTTGCCGGCTCTGCTGGCTTTTGCAGTACTTCTGCTGTTGACTGCCTGGGCCCCTCAACCTGCCCAGGCGGCTACACCACGGGGGGCCGAATCGGCGGAAGGCGCCGCGGCAGTGACGGGCAAGCCGTTTGTAGCGCAGGTCGTCGGGCTCGAATGGCTGAATCCGCTACAGCGTCGCGACTATCCGACCGAATGGCAGATTCTGTGGACGATGGGACTGGTCACGCCGAATCGTAACGATGACATGGTTCGCACCGACCCAAAGAGCTTTTCGACACTCCAGTCGATTGGGGCGCTGGTTAGTGGCGTCCGGGGTTCGGAAACCTTCGAAGGCTATTACGAGAAATATGTTGATTCGCTCATGCTGCTGTTCGGCGAACGGTACGTGATGAATCCAAAGTATTTCTACACAGTCGCGTCGCAGGACAAGCGGCACTGGCGTGAACTGGCTGGCATCCACCTCGAATACGCGATCCCTGCTGGCCGCCTCGATCCTGACGAAGCCCGGGAATACGTGCGCAAAGAGATCGTTTCCGAGTTCAATATCGGCAACGTCTGGTCCAAGGACCTGTGGAGCAAAGACACCCCGCCCGACGTCCATGTGACCCCTGGCGGCCCCAACGCAGGCTTCACCTCGCTGAACGCGGCGCTCGACTACCTTCAGGCGAACCCGAGCAAGAGCGTATGGGTGATGAATTGGGATGCTCCCAGTTTTCCGCCGAAGGACGGCCAAATCAACGAAAACATGGTGCTGCTGATTCTAGCTGGCGCAGACATGAAGACCGAGCGTGCTCCGCTTGCATGGATCGGCCGAGCTGCGACGGGCAACGTGCACGACTTCGAAGCGAAGGCTGGGACGACGCGCGCGGTAGAAGCATGGAAGGCGACGATCGCCGCTGCTGCGCAAAATGCCGATGTACCGGTCACTGATCTCAACTATGTCATCCACGACGCGGGTAAAGGCAACGACGTTGCTTCGTCGCGGATCGGCACGTTGGGCCGCACGCTGACCGAGACACTGCCGGAGTTCGATTTCCAGAAGCAAACCTTCAACACACCGGGCTTACTCGGCGAGATGGGCGCGGGCACGGCGCTCACCGATGTGGTGCTGGCAATTGGCCGCGCGAATCACTTCGGCGAGCACGTACTGGTCGCAGGCACGACCGACGCCGAGCATCCGGTGGCCGTTGTGGTCGCTCCGCCGCAGCA
The DNA here is from genome assembly GCA_963838695.1 of uncultured beta proteobacterium. GTDB lineage: Bacteria > Pseudomonadota > Gammaproteobacteria > Burkholderiales > Burkholderiaceae > Trinickia. Next base: position 481,940 of record CAWIRZ010000006.1, read on the forward strand.
GGTCGTACCGATCGACGCTAACGCCGATTGGTTCCGAGCCCGTGGCGAGAACAACGCCTACTTGCCGTGGTGGGGTCGTCGCTACGACGAGAAATATTCGCAGCAGGGCTGGTCTTGGTGATCGTGAAACTGATGAAACGACGGGTGATGCTGCCGGCTCTGCTGGCATTTGCAGTATTTATGCTGTTGACAGCGTGGGCGCCTCAACGTGCCCAGGCGGCTACGCCACGGGGGACCGAATCGGCGGAAGGCGCATCCGCATCGACGGGCAAGCCTTTTGTAGCGCAGGTCGTCGGGCTTGAATGGCTGAATCCGCTACAGCGTCGCGACTATCCGACCGAATGGCAGATTCTGTGGACGATGGGACTGGTCACGCCGAATCGTAACGATGACATGGTTCGCACCGACCCAAAGAGCTTTGCGACCCTCCAGCCGATCGGATTGGTTAGCGGTGGCCGAGGCTCAGAAACGTTTAAGGGCTACCACCACAAGTACATCGAGACGATCTTCACCCTGTTCGGTGACCGGTATGCGATGAACCCAAAATATTTCTACACCGTTGCGTCGCAGGACAAGCGGCAGTGGCGAGAACTGGCTGGCATCCACCTAGAATATGCGATCCCAGCTGGCCGCCTTGACCCCGAAGAAGCTCGGGAATACGTGCGCAAGGAGATCATCAGTGAGTTCTGCATTGGCAATTCATCCTTCAAGGACCTATGGAGCAAGGACACCCCGCCCGATGTTCGCGTTACGCCAGGTGGTCCGAACGCAGGCTTCACCGCGCTGAATGCGGCGCTCGACTACCTTCAGGCGAACCCAAGCAAGAGCGTATGGGTGATGAGTTGGGACGCGCCGAGTTTTCCGCCGAAGGACGGGCAGCTTAACGAAAACTTGGTGCTGCTGATCCTGGCAGGTGCAGATATGAAGACCGAGCGGGCCCCGCTCGCATGGATCGGCCGAGCGGCTACGGGAAACGTGTCCGACTTCGAAGCGAAGGCGGGGACGACGCGAGCGGTGGAGGCATGGAAGGCGACGATCGCCGCTGCTGCACAAAATGCCAACGTACCGATCACTGATCTCGACTACGTCATCCACGACGCAGGCAAAGGCAACGACGTAGCTTCGTCGCGGATCGGCACGTTGGGCCGCACGCTGACCGAGACACTGCCGGAGTTCGATTTCCAGAAGCAGACCTTCAACACACCGTGGCTACTCGGCGAGATGGGCGCGGGCACCGCACTCACCGACGTAGTACTGGCAATTGGCCGCGCGAATCACTTCGGCGAGCACGTACTGGTCGCAGGCACGACCGACGCCGAGCATCCGGTAGCCGTCGTGGTCGCTCCGCCGCAGCAGGTTGTACCGATCGACCCTAGCGCCGATTGGTTCCGAGCCCGTGGCGGGAACAACGCCTACTTGCCGTGGTGGGGTCGTCGGTACGACGAGAAATATTCGCAGCAGGGTTGGTCTTGGTGATCGTGAAACGGACGAGACGGCGGGTGATGTTGCCGGCTCTGCTGGCCTTTGCAGTATTTATGCTGTTGACAGCGTGGGCGCCTCAACGTGCCCAGGCGGCTACGCCTACGGGGGACCGAATCGGCGGAAGGCGCATCCGCATCGACGGGCAAGCCTTTTGTAGCGCAGGTCGTCGGGCTTGAATGGCTGAATCCGCTACAGCGTCGCGACTATCCGACCGAATGGCAGATTCTCTGGACGATGGGACTGGTCACGCCGAATCGTAACGATGACATGGTTCGCACCGACCCAAAGAGCTTTGCGACACTCCAGTCGATTGGGACTGGTTGGCGGTGTCCGAGGCACCGAAACCTTCGAGGGCTATTACGAGAAGTATATTGATTCGCTTATGCTGCTCTTCGGTGACCGATATGCGATGAACCCAAAATACTTCTATACGGTTGCGTCGCAGGACAAGCGGCGGTGGCGCGAACTGGCCGGCATTCACGTCGAGTTTGCCATCCCGGATGCTCGTCTTAGTCCTGCCGAGGCACGTGACTATTTGCGCAACGAGATCATCAATGAGTTTTGCATCGGCAACTCGTCATTCAAAGATCTATGGAGCAAAGACACGCCGCCCGATGTCCGTGTGACGCCTGGCGGCCCCAACGCAGGCTTCACCTCGCTGAACGCGGCGCTCGACTACCTTCAGGCTAACCCGAACAAGAGCGGGTGGGTGATGAATTGGGACGCGCCCAGTTTTCCGCCGAAGGACGGCCAAATCAACGAAAACATGGTGCTGCTGATTCTAGCTGGCGCAGACATGAAGACCGAGCGTGCTCCGCTCGCATGGATCGGCCGAGCTGCGACGGGCAACGTGCACGACTTCGAAGCGAAGGCAGGGACGACGCGCGCGGTGGAAGCATGGAAGGCGACGATCGCCGCTGCTGCACAGAACGGTAACGTCGCCGTGACGGATTTGAACTACGTTATCCACGACGCAGGCAAAGGCAATGACGTAGCTTCGTCGCGGATCGGGACGTTGGGGCGCACGCTGACTGAAACACTGCCGGAGTTCGATTTCCAGAAGCAAACCTTCAACACACCGGGCTTACTCGGCGAGATGGGCGCGGGCACGGCGCTCACCGATGTGGTGCTGGCAATTGGCCGCGCGAATCACTTCGGCGAGCACGTACTGGTCGCAGGCACGACCGACGCCGAGCATCCGGTGGCCGTCGTGGTCGCTCCGCCGCAGCAGGTCGTACCGATCGACGCTAGCGCCGATTGGTTCCGAGCCCGTGGCGAGAACAACGCCTACTTGCCGTGGTGGGGTCGTCGCTACGACGAGAAATATTCGCAGCAGGGCTGGTCTTGGTGATCGTGAAACTGATGAAACGACGGGTGATGCTGCCGGCTCTGCTGGCATTTGCAGTTTTTACTGCTGTTGACAGCGTGGGCGCTGAAGGATGCGCAGGCGGCTACGCTACGGGGGACCGAATCGGCGGAAGGCGCAGCGGCAGCGACGGGCAAGCCGTTTGTAGCGCAGGTCGTCGGGCTTGAATGGCTGAATCCGCTACAGCGTCGCGACTATCCGACCGAATGGCAGATTCTGTGGACGATGGGACTGGTCAAGCCGAATCGTAACGATGACATGGTTCGCACCGACCCAAAGAGCTTTTCGACACTCCAGTCGATAGCGGCATTGGTTAGCGGTGGCCGAGGCAAAGGAAACGTTTGAGGGCTACCACGACAAGTACATCGAGACGATCTTACCCTGTTCGGTGACCGGTATGTGATGAACAAAAAATATTTCTACACCGTTGCGTCGCAGGACAAGCGGCAGTGGCGAGAACTGGCTGGCATCCACGTCGAGTATGCGATCCCAGCTGGCCGCCTTAACCCCGACGAAGCCCGGGAATACGTGCGCAAAGAGATCGTCAGTGAGTTCAATATTGGCAATCGTTTCGTCCAAGGACCTATGGAGCAAGGACACCCCGCCCGATGTCCATGTGACGCCTGGCGGCCCGAACGCAGGCTTCACCTCGCTGAACGCGGCGCTCGACTACCTTCAGGCCAACCCGAGCAAGAGCGTATGGGTGATGAGTTGGGACGCGCCGAGTTTTCCGCCGAAGGACGGCGCAGATTAACGAAAACATGGTGCTGCTGATCCTGGCAGGTGCGGACATGAAGACCGAGCGGGCCCCGCTCGCATGGATCGGCCGAGCGGCTACCGGCAACGTGCACGACTTCGAAGCGAAGGCGGGGACGACGCGCGCGGTGGAGGCATGGAAGGCGACGATCGCGGCCGCTGCACAAAATGCCGACGTACCGATCACTGATCTCAACTACGTCATCCACGACGCAGGCAAAGGCAACGACGTAGCTTCGTCGCGGATCGGGACGTTGGGGCGCACGCTGACCGAGACACTGCCGGAGTTCGACTTCCAGAAGCACACCTTCAACACACCGGGGCTACTTGGCGAGATGGGCGCGGGCACCGCACTCACCGATGTCGTGCTGGCAATTGGCCGAGCGAATCACTTCGGCGAGCACGTACTGGTCGCAGGCACGACCGACGCCGAGCATCCGGTGGCCGTTGTGGTCGCTCCGCCGCAACAGGTTGTACCGATCGACCCTAGCGCCGATTGGTTCCGAGCCCGTGGCGGGAACAACGCCTACTTGCCGTGGTGGGGTCGTCGCTACGACGAGAAATATTCGCAACAGGGGTGGTCTTGGTGATCGTGAAACTGATGAGACGACGGGTGATGCTGCCGGCCCTGCTGGCTTTTGCAGTTTTTACGCTGTTGACGGCGTCGGTGCCGGAGGATGCGCGTGCGGCTACGGTACGGGAGACTGCATCGGCGGAAGGCGCCGCGGCAGCCACGGGCAAGCCGTTCGTGGCTCAGGTCGTCGGGCTTGAATGGCTGAATCCGCTACAGCGTCGCGACTATCCGACCGAATGGCAGATTCTGTGGACGATGGGACTTGTTAGGCCGAATCGTAACGATGACATGGTTCGCACTATGCCTGAAAAGTTCTCGACACTCCGGTCGATTGGCGCGCTCGCATATGGGGGACTGCGGCGAGGAAACCTTCAAGGGCTACCACCACAAGTACATTGACACGATCTTCACGCTGTTCGGTGACCGGTATGCGATGAACCCAAAATATTTCTACACCGTTGCGTCGCAGGACAAGCGGCAGTGGCGAGAACTGGCTGGCATCCACCTAGAGATATGCGATCCCAGCTGGCCGCCTTGACCCCGAAGAAGCTCGGCGAATACGTGCGCAAAGAGATCGTCAGTGAGTTCTGCATTGGCAATTCTCGTTCAAGGACCTATGGAGCAAGGACACCCCGCCCGATGTCCATGTGACGCCAGGCGGCCCGAACGCAGGCTTCACCTCGCTGAACGCGGCGCTCGACTACCTTCAGGCGAACCCAAGCAAGAGCGTATGGGTGATGAGTTGGGACGCGCCGAGTTTTCCGCCGAAGGACGGCCAGCTTAACGAAAACTTGGTGCTGCTGATCCTGGCCGGTGCAGATATGAAGACCGAGCGGGCCCCGCTCGCATGGATCGGCCGAGCGGCTACGGGAAACGTGTCCGACTTCGAAGCGAAGGCGGGGACGACGCGCGCGGTGGAGGCATGGAAGGCGACGATCGCCGCTGCTGCACAAAATGCCGACGTACCGATCACTGATCTCAACTACGTCATCCACGACGCAGGTAAAGGCAACGACGTAGCTTCGTCGCGGATCGGCACGTTGGGCCGCACGCTGACCGAGACACTGCCGGAGTTCGATTTCCAGAAGCAGACCTTCAACACACCGGGCTTACTCGGCGAGATGGGCGCGGGCACCGCACTCACCGACGTAGTACTGGCAATTGGCCGCGCGAATCACTTCGGCGAGCACGTACTGGTCGCAGGCACGACCGACGCCGAGCATCCGGTAGCCGTCGTGGTCGCTCCGCCGCAACAGGTTGTACCGATCGACCCTAGCGCCGATTGGTTCCGAGCCCGTGGCGGGAACAACGCCTACTTGCCGTGGTGGGGTCGTCGCTACGACGAGAAATATTCGCAGCAGGGGTGGTCTTGGTGATCGTGAAACTGATGAGACGACGGGTGATGCTGCCGGCCCTGCTGGCTTTTGCAGTTTTTACGCTGTTGGCGGCGTCGGTGCTGGAGGATGCGCGGGCGGCTACGGTACGGGAGACTGCATCGGCGGAAGGCACAGCGGCAGCGACGGGCAAACCGTTTGTAGCGCAGGTCGTCGGGCTCGAATGGCTGAATCCGCTACAGCGTCGCGACTATCCAACCGAATGGCAGATTCTGTGGACGATGGGACTGGTCACGCCGAACCGTAACGATGACATGGTTCGCACTATGCCTGAAAGAGTTTTCGACACTCCAGTCGATTGGTGCGCTGGTTAGTGGCGTCCGGGGTTCGGAAACCTTCAAGGGCTATTACGAGAAGTATGTTGATTCGCTCATGCTGCTGTTCGGTGACCGGTATGTGATGAACCCAAAATATTTCTACACAGTTGCGTCGCAGGACAAGCGGCAGTGGCGCGAACTGGCTGGCATCCACGTCGAGATACGCGATCCCAGCTGGTCGGCTTGGCTCTGACGAAGCCCGGCGAATACTGCGCAAAGAGATCGTCAGTGAATTCAACATTGGCAACTTTGTTCAAGGATCTATGGAGCAAGGACACCCCGCCCGATGTCCATGTGACGCCAGGCGGCCCCAACGCAGGCTTCACCTCGCTGAACGCGGCGCTCGACTACCTTCAGGCGAACCCGAACAAGAGCGCGTGGGTGATGAACTGGGACGCGCCGAGTTACCCGCCGAAGGATGGCCAGATCAACGAAAACATGGTGCTGCTATTCCTGGCCGGTCCGGATATGAAGACCGAGCGTGCTCCGCTCGCATGGATCGGCCAAGCTGCGACGGGCAACGTGCACGACTTCGAAGCGAAGGCGGGGACGACGCGCGCGGTGGAAGCATGGAAGGCGACGATCGCGGCTGCTGCACAAAATGGTAACGTGCCGATGACGGATTTCAATTACGTCATCCACGACGCAGGCAAAGGCAACGACGTAGCTTCGTCGCGGTATCGGGACGTTGGGGCGCACGCTGACCGAGACACTGCCGGAGTTCGACTTCCAGAAGCAAACCTTCAACACACCGGGGCTACTCGGCGAGATGGGCGCGGGCACCGCACTCACCGATGTCGTGCTGGCAATTGGCCGCGCGAATCACTTCGGCGAGCACGTACTGGTCGCAGGCACGACCGACGCCGAGCATCCGGTGGCCGTCGTGGTCGCTCCGCCGCAGCAGGTTGTACCGATCGACCCTAGCGCCGATTGGTTCCGAGCCCGTGGCGAGAACAACGCCTACTTGCCGTGGTGGGGTCGTCGGTACGACGAGAAATATTCGCAGCAGGGTTGGTCTTGGTGATCGTGAAACTGATGAAACGGCGGGTGATGTTGCCGGCTCTGCTGGCCTTTGCAGTATTTATGCTGTTGACGGCGTCGGGCGCCTCAGCGTGCGCAGGCGGCTACGCCCGGCGGGACTGAATCGAAAGAAGCGGCAGCGGCAGCGACGGGCAAGCCGTTTGTAGCGCAGGTCGTCGGACTTGAATGGCTGAATCCACTACAGCGTCGCGACTATCCGACTGAATGGCAGATTCTGTGGACGATGGGACTGGTCACGCCGAATCGTAACGATGACATGGTTCGCACCAATGCCAAGAAAGTTCTCGACACTCCAGTCGGATTGGCCATGTCAGACGGCGTCCGTGGAACGGAAACGTTCGAGGGCTATTACGAGAAGTATATTGAGTCGCTTATGCTGCTGTTCGGTGAGCGGTACGTGATGAACAAAAAATACTTTTACACGGTCGCGCCAGAGAGCACAAAGGGCAGTGGCGTGAGCTGGCTGGCATTCACGTCGAGTTTGCTATCCCGGATGGTCGCCTTAACCCTGCGAGTCACGCGACTATCTGCGCAAAGAGGATCGTCAGTGAGTTCGCATATCGGCAACGTCTTGTTCTAAGGATCTATGGAGCAAGGACACCCCGCCCGATGTCCATGTGACGCCAGGTGGTCCGAACGCAGGCTTCACCTCGCTGAACGCGGCGCTCGACTACCTTCAGGCGAACCCGAACAAGAGCGCATGGGTGATGAATTGGGACGCGCCGAGTTTCCCGCCGAAGGATGGCGAGATCAACGAAAACATGGTGCTGCTATTCCTGGCCGGTCCGGACATGAAGACCGAGCGGGCTCCGCTCGCATGGATCGGCCGAGCGGCTACCGGCAACGTGTCCGACTTCGAAGCGAAGGCGGGGACGACGCGCGCGGTGGAAGCATGGAAGGCGACGATCGCCGCTGCTGCACAAAATGCCGACGTACCGATCACTGATCTCAACTACGTCATCCACGACGCAGGCAAAGGCAACGACGTAGCTTCGTCGCGGATCGGCACGTTAGGGCGCACGCTGACCGAGACACTGCCGGAGTTCGACTTCCAGAAGCAAACCTTCAACACGCCGGGGCTACTCGGCGAGATGGGCGCGGGCACCGCACTCACCGACGTAGTACTGGCAATTGGCCGCGCGAATCACTTCGGCGAGCACGTACTGGTCGCAGGCACGACCGACGCCGAGCATCCGGTGGCCGTTGTGGTCGCTCCGCCGCAGCAGGTCGTACCGATCGACGCTAACGCCGATTGGTTCCGAGCCCGTGGCGAGAACAACGCCTACTTGCCGTGGTGGGGTCGTCGGTACGACGAGAAATATTCGCAACAGGGTTGGTCTTGGTGATCGTGAAACTGATGAGACGACGGGTGATGCTGCCGGCTCTGCTGGCATTTGCAGTTTTTACGCTGTTGACGGCGTCGGCGTCGGCGTCGGAGCGCGCGCGCGGCTGCACGTCGATGATCAATGAAGCGGCGCGACGGCGTCAGAGCTGCGCAGGCGGCTACGCCTGCCGGGACTGCATCGGAAGAAGCGGTAGCCGCAGCGACGGGCAAGCCGTTTGTAGCGCAGGTCGTCGGGCTTGAATGGCTGAATCCGCTACAGCGTCGCGACTATCCGACCGAATGGCAGATTCTCTGGACGATGGGACTTGTTGGGCCGAATCGTAACGATGACATGGTTCGGACCAATTCCAAGAAATACAGCTCACTTCAGCCGGTACTCGCCATTTCAGACGGGGTACGTGGAACGGAAACGTTCGAGGGCTATTACGAGAAGTATGTTGATTCGCTTATGCTCCTGTTCGGTGAGCGGTACGTGATGAACAAAAAATACTTCTACACGGTCGCTCCGGAGCACAAAGGGCAGTGGCGCGAACTGGCCGGCATCCACGTCGAGTTTGCCATCCCACATGGTCGTCTCAACCCTGCCGAGGCACGCGACTATTTGCGTAACGAGATCATCAACGAGTTTTGCATTGGCAATTCGTCGTTCAAGGACCTATGGAGCAAGGACACGCCGCCCGATGTTCGCGTTACGCCAGGTGGTCCGAACGCAGGCTTCACCTCGCTGAATGCGGCGCTCGACTACCTTCAGGCCAACCCGAACAAGAGCGCGTGGGTGATGAACTGGGATGCGCCGAGTTACCCGCCGAAGGATAGCGAGATCAACGAAAACATGGTGCTGCTGATTCCTGGCCGGTCCGGACATGAAGACCGAGCGTGCCCCGCTCGCATGGATCGGCCGAGCGGCTACGGGCAACGTGTCCGACTTCGAAGCGAAGGCGGGGACGACGCGCGCGGTGGAAGCATGGAAGGCGACGATCGCCGCTGCTGCACAGAACGGTAACGTCGCCGTGACGGATTTGAACTACGTCATCCACGACGCAGGCAAAGGCAACGACGTAGCTTCGTCGCGGATCGGCACGTTGGGGCGCACGCTGACCGAGACACTGCCGGAGTTCGACTTCCAGAAGCAAACCTTCAACACACCGGGGCTACTCGGCGAGATGGGCGCGGGCACCGCACTCACCGATGTGGTGCTGGCAATTGGCCGTGCGTATCACTTCGGCGAGCATGTGCTGGTGGCGGGGACGACCGACGCCGAGCATCCGGTGGCCGTTGTGGTCGCTCCACCGCAGCAGGTCGTACCGATCGACCCTAGCGCCGATTGGTTCCGAGCCCGTGGCGAGAACAACGCCTACTTGCCGTGGTGGGGTCGTCGCTACGACGAGAAATATTCGCAACAGGGTTGGTCTTGGTGATCGTGAAACTGATGAAACGACGGGTGATGCTGCCGGCTCTGCTGGCCTTTGCAGTTTTTACGCTGTTGACGGCGTCGGCGTCGGCGTCGGCGTCGGCGTCGGCGTCGGAGCGCGCGCAGGCGGCTACGCCTGCCGGGACTGCATCGAAAGAAGCGGTAGCCGTAGCGACGGGCAAGCCGTTTGTAGCGCAGGTCGTCGGACTTGAATGGCTGAATCCGTTACAGCGTCGCGACTATCCGACTGAATGGCAGATTCTGTGGACGATGGGACTGGTCAAGCCGAACCGTAACGATGACATGGTTCGAACCGACCCAAAGAGCTTCACGACGCTCCAGTCGGTCGCAGCAATCTCAGACGGCGTGCGTGGAACGGAAACGTTCGAGGGCTATTACGAGAAGTACGCCAAGCAGCTTATGTTGCTGTTCGGCGATCGGTACGTGATGAATAAAAAATACTTTTACACGGTCGCGCCAGAGAGCACAAAGCAGTGGCGTGAGCTGGCGGGCATCCACGTCGAGTTTGCCATCCCCGATGGTCGCCTTGACCCTGCGAAGGCACGCGACTATCTGCGCAAAAGGATCGTCAGCGAATTCTGCATTGGCAACTCCTCGTTCAAGGATCTATGGAGCAAGGACACCCCGCCCGATGTTCGCGTTACGCCAGGTGGCCCGAACGCAGGCTTCACCTCGCTGAACGCGGCGCTCGACTACCTTCAGGCGAACCCGAACAAGAGCGCGTGGGTGATGAACTGGGATGCGCCGAGTTACCCGCCGAAGGATAGCGAGATCAACGAAAACTTGGTGCTGCTGATCCTGGCAGGTGCCGGACATGAAGACCGAGCGGGCCCCGCTCGCATGGATCGGCCGAGCGGCTACGGGAAACGTGTCCGACTTCGAAGCGAAGGCGGGGACGACGCGCGCGGTGGAGGCATGGAAGGCGACGATCGCGGCTGCTGCACAAAATGCCGACGTACCGATCACTGATCTCAACTACGTCATCCACGACGCAGGCAAAGGCAACGACGTAGCTTCGTCGCGGATCGGCACGTTGGGCCGCACGCTGACCGAGACACTGCCGGAGTTCGATTTCCAGAAGCAAACCTTCAACACGCCGGGGCTACTCGGCGACATGGGCGCGGGCACCGCACTCACCGATGTAGTACTGGCAATTGGCCGCGCGAATCACTTCGGCGAGCACGTACTGGTCGCAGGCACGACCGACGCCGAGCATCCGGTGGCCGTCGTGGTCGCTCCGCCGCAGCAGGTTGTACCGATCGACCCTAGCGCCGATTGGTTCCGAGCCCGTGGCGAGAACAACGCCTACTTGCCGTGGTGGGGTCGTCGCTACGACGAGAAATATTCGCAACAGGGTTGGTCTTGGTGATCGTGAAACTGATGAAACGACGGGTGATGCTGTCGGCTCTGCTGGCCTTTGCAGTATTTATGCTGTTGACGGCGTCGGTGCCGGAGGATGCGCGTGCGGCTACGGTACGGGAGACTGCATCGGCGGAAGGCGCCGCGGCAGCCACGGGCAAGCCGTTCGTGGCTCAGGTCGTCGGGCTTGAATGGCTGAATCCGCTACAGCGTCGCGACTATCCGACCGAATGGCAGATTCTGTGGACGATGGGACTTGTTAGGCCGAATCGTAACGATGACATGGTTCGCACTATGCCTGAAAAGTTCTCGACACTCCGGTCGATTGGCGCGCTCGCATATGGGAACTACGGGGAGGAAACCTTCAAGGGCTACCACCACAAGTACATTGACACGATCTTCACGCTGTTCGGTGACCGGTATGTGATGAACCCAAAATATTTCTACACCGTTGCGTCGCAGGACAAGCGGCAGTGGCGTGAACTGGCTGGCATCCACCTCGAATATGCGATCCCAGCTGGCCGCCTTGACCCTGACGAAGCCCGGGAATACGTGCGCAAAGAGATCGTCAGTGAGTTCAATATCGGCAACGTTTGGTCCAAGGACCTATGGAGCAAGGACACCCCGCCCGATGTCCATGTGACGCCTGGCGGCCCGAACGCAGGCTTCACCTCGCTGAACGCGGCGCTCGACTACCTTCAGGCGAACCCAAGCAAGAGCGTATGGGTGATGAGTTGGGACGCGCCGAGTTTTCCGCCAAAGGACGGGCAGCTTAACGAAAACTTGGTGCTGCTGATCCTGGCAGGTGCCGACATGAAGACCGAGCGGGCCCCGCTCGCATGGATCGGCCGAGCGGCTACGGGCAACGTGCACGACTTCGAAGCGAAGGCGGGGACGACGCGCGCGGTGGAAGCATGGAAGGCGACGATCGCCGCTGCTGCACAGAACGGTAACGTCGCCGTGACGGATCTGAACTACGTCATCCACGACGCAGGTAAAGGCAACGACGTAGCTTCGTCGCGGATCGGGACGTTGGGGCGCACGCTGACCGAGACACTGCCGGAGTTCGATTTCCAGAAGCAGACCTTCAACACACCGGGCTTACTCGGCGAGATGGGCGCGGGCACCGCACTCACCGATGTAGTACTGGCAATTGGCCGCGCGAATCACTTCGGCGAGCACGTGCTGGTGGCAGGCACGACCGACGCCGAGCATCCGGTGGCCGTCGTGGTCGCTCCGCCGCAACAGGTTGTACCGATCGACCCTAGCGCCGATTGGTTCCGAGCCCGTGGCGGGAACAACGCCTACTTGCCGTGGTGGGGTCGTCGCTACGACGAGAAATATTCGCAACAGGGTTGGTCTTGGTGATCGTGAAACTGATGAGACGGCGGGTGATGCTGCCGGCGGTGCTGGCCTTTGCAGTTTTTACGCTGTTGACGGCGTCGGTGTCGGAGCGCGCGCAGGCGGCTACGCTGCCGGGACTGCATCGAAAGAAGCGGCAGCCGCAGCGACGGGCAAGCCGTTTGTCGCGCAGGTCGTCGGACTGGAATGGCTGAATCCACTACAGCGTCGCGACTATCCGACCGAATGGCAGATTCTGTGGACGATGGGACTGGTCAAGCCGAATCATAACGATGACATGGTTCGCAGCGATCCCGAAGAGTTTTACGACACTTCAGTTGGTAGCAGCAATCTCAGACGGCGTGCGTGGAAAGGAAACTGTCGAAGGCTTTTACGAGAAGTACGTTGATTCGCTTATGCTGCTGTTCGGTGAGCGGTATGTGATGAACAAAAAATACTTCTACACGGTTGCGTCACAGGACAAGCGGCAGTGGCGTGAACTGGCTGGCATTCACGTCGAGTTTGCTATCCCGGATGTTCGTCTTAACCCTGACGAGGCACGCGCCTATCTGCGCAAAGAGATGGTCACTGAGTTCAATATCGGCAACGTTTGGTCCAAGGATCTATGGAGCAAGGACACCCCGCCCGATGTCCACGTGACGCCAGGTGGCCCCAACGCAGGCTTCACCTCGCTGAACGCGGCGCTCGACTACCTTCAGGCGAACCCGAACAAGAGCGCGTGGGTGATGAACTGGGACGCGCCGAGTTACCCGCCGAAGGATAGCGAGATCAACGAAAACATGGTGCTGCTATTCCTGGCCGGCCCGGACATGAAGACCGAGCGGGCCCCGCTCGCCTGGATCGGCCGAGCGGCTACCGGCAACGTGTCCGACTTCGAAGCGAAGGCGGGGACGACGCGCGCGGTAGAAGCATGGAAGGCGACGATCGCCGCTGCTGCACAAAATGCCGACGTACCGATCACTGATCTCAACTACGTCATCCACGACGCAGGCAAAGGCAACGACGTAGCTTCGTCGCGGATCGGCACGTTAGGGCGCACGCTGACCGAGACACTGCCGGAGTTCGACTTCCAGAAGCAAACCTTCAACACGCCGGGGCTACTCGGCGACATGGGCGCGGGCACCGCACTCACCGACGTAGTACTGGCGATCGGCCGCGCGAATCACTTCGGCGAGCACGTACTGGTCGCAGGCACGACCGACGCCGAGCATCCGGTGGCCGTCGTGGTCGCTCCGCCGCAACAGGTCGTACCGATCGACGCTAACGCCGATTGGTTCCGAGCCCGTGGCGAGAACAACGCCTACTTGCCGTGGTGGGGTCGTCGCTACGACGAGAAATATTCGCAACAGGGTTGGTCTTGGTGACCAAGGACTACGACATGAAAGGAATCATCCGCGTGGGCGATGCAACGAGCCACGGCGGCCAGGTCATTACCGGCGCCAGTACGAGCAAAGTCATGGACCGTGCCGTTGCCCGACAAGGCGACCAATGCACGTGTCCCATACAAGGCCATCAAAACTGCGTGATTGCGGAGGGCGATCCAGCGTTCATCGTTGACGGCAAACCCGCCGCCTTCGACGGCCACAAAACCTCCTGCGGCGCTACGCTGATTTCGAGCCTGTCTTCCTCGGGGCGCGTATGACGATTGAATCGGATCCTCTCCTGCCCGAATACGAGCGCGAACTAGCCAAATTGCGCCGCTCGCTTCGCGAGTTCGCGGAACGTCACCCAGAAGCCGCCGCCCGCCTCGCGATTTCCGGCGAGCATTCCGAGGATCCGCACGTCGAGCGTGCGATCCAGTCTGCCGCGTTGCAGTTCGCCCGCGCCAGCGCGCGTATCGAAGACAACTATCCCGAGCTGCCGACGGCCATCCTCGAGAATCACCACCCCGAGTTTCTGCGTCCCTTTCCTTCGTGTTCGATCGCACAGTTCGAAGGGAGTGTTGGGCTCTCCAAGCTGACGAAGCCCGTTACCCTCGAACGCGGCACCGAACTCAAAACGCGCACGGGCGAGTATCCGTTTGTCACGGTGTACGACGTCGATTTCGCTTCATTGCGGATCGCCGATGCGCGCTACGCGCCGGCAACGTCCGCGCCCGTCAAGACGCGTCTAAACGAGAACACGTCCGGCATTTTGTCGATCACGTTCGCGACGATCCAAGCAAAAGCGTTGCTCGATGGCAGTATGCCGAAACGCGTGCGCCTATTTGTCGATGGCGATCGCCGCACCGCGGCGGCCGCGATCGATACGCTGTTGCTGCGCGCTTCCACCGCCTTCGTCGAGGCGGAAGAGAACGGGGCGTGGCTCGCCTTGGATACGATGCCGCTATCGGCCCCCGGTTTCGCGATCGACGAAGCTTTGATCGCACGGGCGGACAAGAGTCCGTCGCAGTTTCGCGTCTTGCTTGAATACTTTTCGTTTCCGCAGAAATTCGACTTCGTCGATGTCGATCTCTCGGCGTTGATACGCATCGCCGGTCCGTGCAGCCGCGTGACCTTGCATCTACCGATCCAAGACGTGCATCGCGATTCGCGGCCGGGCCAACGGTTGCAAACGCTCACCGCGTCGAACTTCAAGCTGTTCTGCACGCCGGTCATCAATTTGTTCGCCTCTGCCGCCGAGCCGATCGCCTCGGAAGACATGACGATGCCCGTATTTCCGGTCGTGCCCGGCACGTTGAGCGGCTCCGGCACGTCGGTTTATCGCATCGACGATGTCCGATTGATGCAGGAAGCGGCGAAGGGTGCCGTGGTCAAAAAGATCGAGCGTTATCAGTCGCTTCACCGTCACACGGCGCAGCAAGATTCTGCCGTGTTTTGGCAGGCGGAAAGGGACGGCCGGCTTGCGGAATACCTGCCCGGGCAAGATATGCTGCTTTCGCTGGTCGATTCCGCCGGTCAGATGCAGACCGTGAAGGGAAAGCAAATCGACATGAGTCTGGCCTGTACGAACGGCAGCTTGCCCGCGATGCTCGCAATCGGCGATCCGCTGGGCGATTTGACTTTCGGCAACGAGGCCCTGACCGGCCGCGCATCGCTGCTGTTCGTGCCGACCGAAAGCGTCGCCCGCCCGATCGTGGATAACCAGTTGTGGGACATGGTGGCGATGCTCTCCGCTGGGGCGCTCAACATTAGTCAGGCGGGTTTGCCCGCGTTTAAACAGCTATTGTCGGCGCATGCGCCGCCTCGCTCGGCGGGCGCGCGACATATCGAAGGCTTAAAGTCTCTCGCACGCGAATCCGCGCTCGAATGGATGCCGATGGAGCCGCAGCCGATGCTCGTACGCGGCTTGCGCGTTCGGATGGCGGTGTCGCAGGCGATGCTCGACGATTGCGCGGTGAGCGCGTTGGCCCGCGTGCTCGAGACCCTGTTCGTGCACTACGCGCCGGTGAATAGCTTCATACAGCTCGTCGTGATGTCGGCTGAGAACGGAGCCGAACTATTCAAAGGGGCCCCGCTGCCGGGCGCGGAATGGTTACTATGAATTCGCCGGCCGAATTCGCCGGCCTCATGCGCTTTATCGCCCCACCGCGGGTTCGGCTCAGGGGGCATCGTCAGGTCCCCAGCATACGGCGTGGGCGAAATCCCTACAGGGCAGCCGATGCCACCACCGACGCACACCGTTCGCGGGAGAAAGCGGTCGCTATGGCGCACTCGCGCCGTTGGAGCTGAGCCTGTCGTAGCCCTTTACACGGTAGACGACCACGGACGCTACCCACGCGAAGATAAAAACGCCAATGATGACGAAACCGAGGTTGTCGAAGTTATCGTTCAGCAACCCGACGACCTCCCAGAAGCGGCCTTGCGGCTTCAATCGATCGGAGAGCAGCCCCAGCGTTTCAATACCGCCGATCAGCAAGGCCACGACAACGGACACGAAGGTAATCGTGAGGTTGTAGTAGAGCTTGCGGATGGGGCGGACAAATGCCCAGTCGTACGCCCCGAGCATCAATACGCCGTCGGTTGTATCGACGAGCGACATCCCCGCCGCGAACAGAACGGGAAAGACGAGCACGGTGCCGATCGAGACGCCCTGCGACGCCTGACTGGCCGAAATGCCGAGCAAACTCACTTCGGTGGCGGTATCGAACCCGAGGCCAAACAGAAAGCCGAGCGGCAACATCCAGATCGGCTTCGACACGAGCCGGAACATCGGGCGGAACAGACGCGCCAACAGCCCGCGGTTGTTGAGCAATAGATCGAGGTCGTCATGACTGTACGACTGGCCTCGACGCACCCGGTCGAAGGCGTTCCATACGCCGCGCAAGATGATGATGTTCATGGCGGCGATGAGAAACAAAAACAGCGCCGATATGCTGGTGGAGATGACGCCGCCAATATCCTTCCACGCCTCGACGCGGTGCTCCAGTGCGGCGGCGGTGACCGCGACCAGTGCCGCCACGACGAGCACGACGGCGGAATGGCCGAGCGCGAAGAAAAGGCCGATCGAGACAGGACGCTGCCCGTCGTGCATCAGCTTGCGCGTGACGTTGTCGATCGCGGCGATGTGATCGGCATCGACAGCATGCCGCAGGCCGAAGCCGTACGCGAGCAGCCCCGTGGACAGCAAGAGCGGATGCGCGTGAAAGGCGAAATACGCCCACACCCAAGCGCCGATGTTGAACGCCGCGAGGAGGCCATAGACGGCGATAACACGGTGACGCAGCGCGCCTTGAGCGGCGGCGGTTTTCAAAGCAATGGACATGAGTGGATCCTGAGGTCGGGCTGTCCGTGCAACGGGCGTCATGATCGGTGGCGCCTTGCGCATTGGGACACCCCGCCCCATGCGGCTGCTTGGACCTCTGACGATGGCAGGTCTCCTGGCTCGCGGGTCGCTATCCTATGCCGACCTTCCCGGTATCCCAGTGGTCATCGTTGGCACGGACTCGCCGCTTACAGTTGCGGGGGCAGCCGCAGACTCGAAGCGTGCAACGCTTCCACTGCGTTCCCTTTTGATCCCGGTGAGGGGAACCATCGGAGTCAGAGGGTACGGAGTACCGTCCGCCACTGTCAAGCGCTGGAAAAAAACCCAAACTAAAGAGCGACGACGGGCTTTACCAAAGCCCGTCGAGCCGCACGTGCTCAGCGACGACATCCGCCAACGTCTCGATCGAGGCCAGCCTGCGTGCATCGTGATCGACGCGAACGACATCATTCACTCCCGCCCAGCGAAGCAGGGCTTCGCATGCGTCCGGCGCATCGAACAGGCCGTGCAGATACGTGGCCAAAATCTGCCCGTCCTCGGACAGCGCGCCGTCGGGACGCGATTCGTTGCCGGCCTGAAGTCGCAGCGCGGGGCGCGACAGCGCGGCGCCCTCGGTGATGCCCATGTGGATTTCGTAGCCTCTTGCTTGCACGCCGTCGCCCAGCAAAAGCGTCCCGGCGGTATTGACGAGTTGCTTATGCGGTTCGAGCGTCGTCACGAAATCGAGCAATCCGAGCCCTTCGGTACGGGCGACATCGCTTTCGATTGCAAGCGGGTCGCGCAATTCGCGCCCGAGCATTTGCAGACCGCCGCAAATACCGATCAATTTTCCGCCGTAACGCAGATGCCGGCGAAGATACGGCTCCCAGCCATGTTGCCGCAGCGTGTGCAGATCGCGCTGCACGTTTTTGCTGCCGGGCAAAACGACGAGATCGGCCGGAGGAATCGAATCGCCCATCCGCACGAACTGGAAGTCCACTTGCGGATGCGCGCGTAACGGATCGAAATCCGTGTGATTGCTGATGCGGGGCAGCGCCGGGACGACTACACGCAGCGCGCGATCTGCGTGGGGGGCGGTGTCGTTACGCGCGCGTGGGGGCTTCGGCAAAGCGTCTTCGGCGTCGAGCCACAGGCCCTGGATGAACGGCACCACGCCCAATACGGGCTTGCCCGTCTGCGCCTCGATCCAGTCGATTCCGGGTTGAAGCAGCGATACGTCGCCCCGAAACTTATTGATGACGATGCCTTTCACGAGCGAGCGTTCGTCTTGCGCGAGACAGGCCAACGTGCCGAGAATTTGCGCGAACACGCCGCCGCGATCGATGTCCGCGACGAGTACGACCGGACAGCCGACCGCAACGGCAAAGCCCATGTTCGCGATGTCGCCTTCGCGCAGATTGATTTCCGCCGGGCTGCCCGCGCCTTCGACCAACACGAGATCCGACTTGGCTTGCAGCCGCGCGAACGATTCGAGAACGGCTTGCCGCGCGATGGGTTTATAGCGATGGTAGGCGCGCGCATCGAGATTGCCCGTCGAGCGGCCGTGCACGATGACCTGTGCGCCGATTTCGCTGTTGGGCTTGAGCAGCACCGGATTCATATCGACTTCGGGAGGGATCCCCGCCGCCAGCGCTTGCCATGCTTGGGCTCGGCCGATTTCCCCGCCGTCGACGGTCACGGCGCTGTTGAGCGACATGTTTTGCGGCTTGAACGGTGCGACCCGTAGGCCGCTGCGCGCGGCAATTCGGCAGAGCGCGCCGACGAGCGTGCTTTTTCCCGAGTCGGAACTCGTGCCCTGGATCATCAACATGCCAGCCATATAAGTGGTCCCGAACGGCCAAGGAAGGGGGTAGAGCGCTTGGCGCTTAGCGCGACGGGGACGTATGATGTCCACCCGCCGCGCGGCGCCTAACTGCCAATGTAAAGGGAGGAGTGTAATTGAACGCTTGCGAAGCACGCCACCACGCCACGCTTAACAACATCGCATGATTGCCGTGTTTGGACTGTCCGCCCCGATTACCTGTGCGCTATGTTTCGCCGGTGTCGCCATGGATGCGATCGTGGGCGAACCGTCGCGCGCGCATCCGCTCGTTGCCTTCGGCAAACTGGCCGCGCGAATCGAGCGGGCGCTGAATCCCGATACGCACGCCCCGCATCGATCGGCGCAAGGCGCGGATGCAGCGGGTGCAGCCGATCCAACCGATGCAACGTCTAATTCACGACCCTTGCGCGCGCGCATTGCCGGGATCGCGGCTTGGGCCGTCGCCGTCGTTCCGCCCGTTGCCTTGCTGGCTGTTCTGACGCGCGTGTTGCCGGCGATGGTGTCGTGGCCCATTCATGTCTTGGTGCTCTGGTTCGCGTTGGGGGCGCGCAGCCTCGTCGACCACATCGCACCGGTGGAACAAGCACTGCGGGCCGGCGACATGGCGCAGGCGCGCGAGTTGACCGCACGCGTCGTGACGCGCGATCTTTCCGATGCGGACGAGCCGGCCGTCGCGAAGGCCGCCATCGAATCGGCGCTGGAAAACGGCAACGATGCGATTTTCGGTGCACTGTTTTGGTTCGTCGTGGCGGGCGGCGCGGGGGCGCTCGCGTTTCGCCTCGTCAATACGCTCGATGCGATGTGGGGGTATCGGACACCGCGCATGCGGTACTTCGGCTGGGCGGCCGCCCGCCTGGACGATGCGGCGAACTACATACCGGCGCGCTTGACCGCGCTCACCTACGCGCTATGCGGCAACGTCCGCAGTGCCCTTTTATGCTGGCGAACGCAAGCGGCGGCATGGGAGAGCCCCAATGCGGGGCCGGTGATGGCGAGCGGCGCGGGCAGCTTGCGCGTGGCTTGCGGCGGCGCCGCTTGGTATCACGGCGTGCTCGAGCCGCGCCCGATCCTCGGATGCGGGCAATCGCCGCAGGCGAGCGACATCGGCCGAGCGTTGTTGCTCGTCAAGCGCTCCATTGCGCTATGGCTTGCGGCGATTGCATTGCTGGCTGCCGTCACGACGTTTTTTTAAAAGCATATGGTCCTATGGTCCAACTAGTTGATGCAACGCCGGTGCCGCACGGCGGCAACCTGAGCGAAGCCGCCGAGCGTTACGGGATTCCTAGGGAAGAGTGGATCGATCTATCGACCGGTATCAATCCGCACGGCTATCCTGTTCCCGCGATCGATCCGCAGGCGTGGATCCGATTGCCGGATGACGGCGACGATCTCGAAGCGATCGCGGCGGCGCATTACGGTGCGCCGCGTGCGTTGGCCGTAGCCGGCACGCAGGCTGCCATTCGCTTGCTGCCGGATGTGTTGCCCCAAGGCCGCATCGGCGTGGGTCTGCTGACATACGGTGAATATGCGCCGGCGTTCGAGCGAGCCGGCTTTCCGGTCGTGCGTTTCGTCACATCGCAGTTTGCCGATCTCGGCGGCGACGCATCCTTTGTCTTGGACCCGGCTCGCGCCTTGCCTGCGGATTTGAAACATTTGGTTCTAGTGAACCCGAATAATCCCGGCACCGAGCGATACGCGCCGGATCAGTTGATGCAATGGTGCGACGAATTGGCGGCACGCGGCGGAACGCTGATCGTGGACGAAGCGTTCATCGAATCGATGCCGGAATGGAGTGTGGCAAACGCGGCGAGTCGTGAAGGGTTGATCGTCCTGCGCTCGATCGGTAAATTTTTTGGGTTGGCCGGGGCGCGTGCCGGATTCGTGCTCGCCGGTTCGGACGTCGATCGCGCCTTGCGCCATTTACGCGGGCCGTGGAGCGTTTCGGGCCCCTCGCGTGTGGCCGTGCGGGCCGCGCTGCTCGATACAGCGTGGCAGGCTTCGATGCGAGCGAAACTCATCGCCTCGGGCGCGCGGCTCGCGGATCTGCTTCGGCAATTTCATCCGACGGTATGGCACACTCCGTTGTTTTCGTGGGTGCGCGATGCGCAAGCAAGCCGATGGCAAGAGGGGCTGGCGCGCCACGGTATTTGGGTGCGCCGGTTCGATGTGATACCGGGCGTGCGATTTGGGCTGCCTGCCGATGAAACGGCATGGGTGCGGCTTGAGGCGGCGTTGAGGGTGGTGCAGGCGGAGATGGGGAATTGATGGAAAACGATGAAGTCATCGACCGAAAAGACGATCTCGCCCAGGCGATTGCATTCGCGCGGACGCAATCGCCCGTCGGATCGCCTTGTATCGATGTCTGTCGGTTGAACCCGACCAGTGGGTTGTGCGAGGGCTGTCTTCGCAACCGAGAGGAAATCAAGGCTTGGAAAGCGATGAGCGATCCGGATCGGCTGACGCTGTTGGACGCTTTGGCGCAGAGACTCGGCGCGGGGCTCGATTGAGGGGCTCGAATGAGGGGCGCCGGCTTGTCTTGGCGAAGTCGCAAATATCCTTTTCTCGCCGCCCACAAGGCTGTTGATGACACCGACCGCTCTGTTGGCCGTAGCTTGCCTGTGCATGCGTCGCGGATAGCAGCGATGCGCGAAGCCATCTGCTCCGGGCTGACCGGCTTTGTGCCGCCCCGTTAAGCTTGCCTTTCTGCTTAGTCTTCAGCCAGTTGAAAATCGACTGCGCCGGCACGCAACCGTCGCGGCAACTGCAGCAAGGCTCTGGCCGGCCTACGCCAACCGTACCGCTTCCAGCTTGAATTCGAGCGTGCAGCGCGCCCGCGTCGTCGTGATCATCTTCTTCTCTCCTTGTGTGAACGCCGGTCAAAATCCGGCACTAAACGACGGCGTCCTTGTAACAAGGCACGCAAATGGACGAGTCAAGGGCGGGCAGAGCCTGCGCAGCGAACCCTTAACGCAGCGAGGGTTTGTCACACCCGGGCATGGTTGGAAGCGCGACATCCTCGGACTTCCAACCATGGTAAACAGCGTCTTTGAGGTCGTCGCATTCTGGCGCTCTAGGACCGTCGTCAACACCTTGCTTGAGTTTAAACGCCCAGCAAGGAATTCGTTTTTTTGGCCAAGCTCGGGTCGGTTTGCTGCTAAGACATAGGCGCCACACGCCGGCAGTGCGCGCGGAAGTTACGCATAACTCGATGAATTTACGCCCGTCCTTGGCGCATTGATTCAATCGTTAAAAACCCAATTGGCATGAAAACGGACTGATCGTTCTGTTCAATTAAATTAGTAGAACTATACTAATTTATTTTGTTTACAATGAACGATGCATCGTTGTAAATTTGTTATGAAAGATCAACGGATTATGCAAATTTTTAAAAATAAATTTCGATACGAGAGGGCTGAAGAGATGAAAATAGAGGTTGAATCAATTAATCATGTATGTCTTGTTGTAAGGAATTTGGAGGCGGCCAAGCGCTTCTATTGTGGTGCATTGGGATTTCCCTCGCATCACATGGTATCCAGCTGGCTGATCCTCAATCAGAAAAGTACGCTCCATCTCGTCAGCATCCCGGAGGTCGAGGTGGACAACTCGCTATACCACGAGATCCAGCACTTCGCTCTGCAAGTTCTCTCATTGAGGGGCGCGCTGCGTGAACTTTTGGCTGCAGGTGCAACGGTGTTTCAGATGGATTTCGAAGGCCAAGAGCGCGCAGTTTTGACCGCGGAAGACCCACTGGACTTCGGCCTCGGTACGATTTTCACTCGGGATCCGGACGGCAATCTCGTCGAATTTCTCGAAATCGGCCATGGTATTTTCAAAGGCGAATACGTGGTCAACCAGCCCTCAAAGCAATAGGCAAGCTACGCGTCAATGCTACTCGGGCCGGTCCCATCTGGCTCGCTTTTCCGGGGGTAATCGATGCAACCGGTCTACGAGGTCGTATCTGGCCAAATTTTACTTTCACGTCGTCAGCGATTTTTCGAATTACATTCTACGATCCTTTTGCCAATGATGCGAAAGCTCGGCATCGAGCCACAAGTGCTTCTGATTACGGAAATTGGGCGGTACGGGCGGTTTCTTGATATTTACCGGTTTCCCGATCTCGCGCAATATGAAACGTTAACGGGAAAGCTCCTTTCTGAGCCTGGAATGGAGCCTTACTACGCCGAGGTGGGGCAATGCGTTCACGGGTCGATTTCCGTCGAAATTATGATGGATTTGCCATATGCCGCCGACTGGAAGTCCCAATGAACGGACGGCTGACGTTTATTACCGGCGGCACATCCCGCGCCGCTCGGCTGATTGAATATGATTGGGCGCGTTGGCAACGCTCGGTGCGGTGCAAGGCAGCGATTTTTTCGGCGCACGCCATGGGACTATCGAGTCGCGTTGCGGTTTGCCATCCGTTTGCTCCGTGGTCAATCGGCCAGGTTCATGTCGAGGGAGCGCTAGCCTGCGGTGCGTTGGCATTCCCGCTGGGACTGAATTTCGACAGTCCTGAAATTCAGAATCTACTGCTTCGGGTCGCACCCACACACCTGTGCGGCGGGGCGCGACATTTATTGCATCTCGCAACGGCCTTGCGGGAGCGCGCAGTATCTCTCGCGCTGCCATCGAACGGCGCGTTGTTTGTAGCAGGCGAGATACTCACACAATGCGTTCGTGAGCAGTGCGCGGCCGAGTGGCAGGCGCCGGTAGTCAACGTTTACGGCATGGCGGAATTCGACGCGCTCGGTGCGGAGTTGCCTGGATTCAGAGGTATTTGCCTGCTCGATGAGTTCGAATTCGCGGTTTATGCGGACGATGAGT
>CAWIRZ010000007.1:0-241699 GCA_963838695.1 uncultured beta proteobacterium
TTTCGAGGTACCGCTGCAAGGCTCAGCGCAACTCCCGGGCGGCTCAACAAGCCGTTTATCCCGTGGATGCAAGTCACCGACGCGCTGCTCGGCCACCTCGGCTTCATGCCCGGCGAGCGCGTCTACTTTTCCGTTGACTACATCAAACGGCACATCTTCATCAGACAGGCTTTCGACTGACCGCCGCTTGAATGACAGAGGGCCGCGTCAGCGGCCCTCTGTCCCGGACAGCGTCAGATTGCTTCCTGCTTGTCCCATTTGCCAGTGCTGTCACGCCAGACATAAATCGCGTCAATTTTTGGTTCGTCGTTTTCGGTGACGAGGGCGTAACGCCGACGCGGCGCGAGGTGCCCTTTCTCCCTGAACGTCTCAATGTAGACCGTCTTACCTTTGCTGCTTTCTGTGTCTTCCAGCACTTGCTGGGCGAATTCTGGCGGCCGCCCCGTACTGAGTAGATCCAATCGAGATTGTGCCTTTGTAGCAAGTGCTTGAGCACTGAGATGTTCAGCAAAGATCAGCCGTAGCTTCTCCCGCGCTTCCTGGCTAGTTTGCTCGTGCAAAGATGAATCCTGCTGGCCCCTTGGGCCCGCCTTTTTTCGTCAAGTGCAGTTTCCCATTGCAACATATCTGCAATGAAGGCTTTCAATCGTTCAGCCGGCGTCATTCCATCTCCTATCACGGACATTTGCAGGGGCAAGGATTCGCGAACGTTCGCGATTCGGTAACACCATTCGTTCTGACCTGATAGAGAACCGAGTCGGGTCGGCTTGACCTCGATCCATATTGCGGTACAACCCGAACAATCACGTTATCGCCGCGCGCCACTTGATCCGCAACTTGCCCTTCGAAATCTCTGAATACACCACGATTTGTGCTTGGATCCTGCGGGAAGATATTTTTCTTGCTGCCACTTCCGCCAAGCTGATTACCGATCGCGTGTCCTGCATCATCGCCAGCGCAACCCAACGCGCGCGCAAAGAGTCGCGAGCTCGCGTTAGTTCCGGTGCCTGTGCCCAAATCCTCCGGTCGAATTTTTGCTGTTGCACTTCGCAATGAACCGTTTTCGTTATAGCGGTACTTCGTAAGCGCGTTCGAACCCCAGAGGCCGAGGGGGTCAACCCATTCAACCGGATTGGGAGCGTACCGGTGCAGGTTAAGACCACCTGCAAGTCTGATCGGGTCCGTCGAGACGTAGCGACCGACGCTCGGGTCGTAATACCTGATGCCGGTTGTAGTGCAGCCCCGATTCCTCATCAACCTGCTGCCCCTGAAGCGCTTATTCGCAGTAGGCCATCAACGGACCTCAGCTAAGCACTTTGTACAGACGGCGGTGAACAAACCGAGCGCATTCTCCATTGCGCTCTCGTCCACAAACCTGCACTCTTCCGCCGACTCCCAAACGCCACCCATGCGACTAAGCTCGCCGCGATCCTCCTCGGTCCCATAGCCCGGATACTCAAGGTCTTCAAAGAGCAGCGTGATGGGAATAACGATTCCCGGACGGTAATCGGTACGGCCGCGGATCACATCGATAACTTTC
Source organism: uncultured beta proteobacterium (assembly GCA_963838695.1). Classification (GTDB taxonomy): domain Bacteria; phylum Pseudomonadota; class Gammaproteobacteria; order Burkholderiales; family Burkholderiaceae; genus Trinickia. Next base: position 1,541 of record CAWIRZ010000007.1, read on the forward strand.
CTAGTAACCCGCTCTGCCGGTTGCAATCCATGCTCTTCGCATTTTGCGTGTGCCATGTCATTTAACCTTCATCTTAAATCCAAGCTTCTTGAGGTACCTCGACTGTCCAAGCGCGCCAGCGGGAACGTCCTCTCCCCCGGCTCGAAGGACATTCGAAACGTGATCTACACAACTATTTGTCCTGTCGTCATACGGTCCCAACGTGCGTCCCATCTGCGACTGCTGGTACGCGATCGCCGCGTTCGCATCGGAAAGCGGTACCTCAGCCGTGCGCAAGATGGGGTCGCCAGTCATGGCGCGTTCACGCCTCTCGTTGACCACTTCCGTAGTCGTGTCGCTGGTAATTAATTGATGACTATGTACAGACGCGGTCGGGCTTTGAACTTCGACGGTGTAGTGCCCGGTCGGACTACCAGTATTGTAGTGACGAATGATTGCCTTTCCAGGGCACGGACAGCAAGTTAGCCCAAGCGGATCGATCCACTGAGTCGGATTGGGCGCGTATTGATACAGGTTGGTGCCACCCGCTAAGCCGATGGGATCGGTGCTGATGAACCGCCCCATCGCCGGATCGTAGAACCGATGCCGGTTGTAATGCAGCCCCGTCTCCGCATCCTCCTGCTGCCCCTGAAGCCGGCCGCACTTCCCGTTTGCGCCCGATTCGGACTATGCCCGACTGCACGTCTTACAGAGCATCGTCATCGAGCTGACCCGATATCGCAAGCTCAATCGCACCGGCAAACGTTGCAGAAAGCTGCTTGATTTCTGCGGGGTCCAGATCGCCAAAATTAACGCTCGCGAAGGCGGGGCTGTCTGAGGAGCGGAAGTCAAGAAGAAAGCAAATCGGACCGCCATCTGAGCCGATAGCGACAATCCGGTCCCCAAGGTAGCGGTTGATCTGGTAGTCCTTGTTCAAATCGATCACTTTGGACGCAGGCCAAAGCGAAAGGTAGACGCGAGGGAATCTTCCTGCCCCCCCGTCTGACCATCTCATGAACTGTCGAAAGTCAACCGGCAGCGGCAATTGAGTGTGACGCTCGATGTCATCCAAGCTGGACTCAGAAGCCCCTGGTTGAGCTTGCCAGATTGCTGATATCTGCGCTATGCATTGTGCAATGTCCACTTATTCACCATAGAAGTGCTTGTAGGCTCGTTTAATCGCATTGCGCTTGCATTTTTCGCTCACACCCGCGGCTCCCAGATCGCGATACGAATTGTTGAATTCTTCTTCCATCGATGTTCCCCATTTGGACTGGCCGTTCGCTAGCCGCGCGTCCCGACGGGCGTTTTGCAGCGCCGTAACGGTCGAATGCTCCGGGGATTGCGGCAGCAAAATCGCGGGTGCTGCGCTACGGCTATATCCCGGCACATTAGCTTGTGCCCAAGCGTCTTGGATTATGTGGTGCGACTGCAAGCCAGTGGGACGGGGGGACGGTTGGCTGCCGTGAGTTGCAAGCCCACACGGATCGCATTTGCACGGTGCTAAGCCAAGCGGATCGCTCCATTGAATTGGATTGAACGGGAACTGATAGACATTAGTCCCGCCACGCAAGCCGATGGGGTCCATCGATATAAACCGCCCCATCGCAGGATCGTAGTACCTGTGGCGGTTGTAATGCAGCCCCGTCTCCGGGTCGTACTGCTGCCCCTGAAACCGAATCGGATTACGCGGCGTGATCCCGGCTGCCCGCGACGCCCGTTCGATCACCTTCTGCGTTTCACCCCACGCCTTGTACGACGCTTCCCACACTACCTCGCTCGCGTCATCCGTCATCAGCAATGGAGTGCCGATCTGATCGCAATGATAGTAGAACATGTGCGCGTCGGCTACCCGTTCGGGCACGCGCTGCAACGGATCTTCTTCGGGAACGTACCGATCGTTCTCTTTCCGAACCGGCGTCGCCGTTCCCGCTACGCTCGCTGTCACATACTGGGCCAGCGGAACGAACGAGCCCGGCTCGTACAGATAATGGGTGCTACCGCGCTCATTTGATTCATACGCCAACGTGTCGCCGTCCCACCCGAACACAGTGCGCTCGCCGTTCACTTCCTTGGCAATGCGCCGCCCCAGCGGGTCATAGAAGTACCGTGCCTCGCACCGGCGCGATGTCTCCTCCACCGTCACGGCTTGTAGCCGGTTAAACGCATCCCACTCGTAGCGCTGCTGCCCCGTCGGCGATTGTTTGCGCACCAGATTGCCCCGTGCGTCGTACGCGAAGCTCGTCCCGGCGTACGCCTTCAGCAAATTGCCCAGTACCTTCGGCACCTGCGGCACCTGCGAGCTTTCTTCGCGTGTCGCAAGCGACCGAAGGCGTGTACCCTCGGGCGCCGGAGCGTCAACAATATTGCTCGCGGGATCGAATGCAAACCGCTCGCGCGCGACCGGCCCGATCGCCTCGATCAGCCGTCCTAACGGGTCATACCGGTAATCCGTATAGCCTTTGTCGGCATCGTCGATTCGCGTAAGCTGCCCGATCGCATCGTACTCATAACCGCGCTTGGCGAATGGCAACGGCGCCTTTTCGCGCTGCACAGTGCGTCGCGCAATCCGTCCGCTGCGATCGTATGTCGTCCTTTGCGCCACTCGGCTCGGCAACATACGCAACGTCTCGCGATGCAAGTTGTCCCGCTCGAACTGCATCCGCTCAACGCCGTCGAGCAGCATGCCGTGCACGTGACCCGCTCCGTAGAGAAGCCAGTCCACCGCATGTCCATCCGGGCGGATAGTCTTGATGCGATTGCCTAGTTCATCGTATTCGTGATGCCACACGTAGCTGCGCGATTCGCCGAACAGCCGGTAGCTATGATGCTCGCGCACGAGACGACCTGCCGGATCGAAGAACCGTTGCACCTGACTGTGCCCGTTCTTCGCGTCGATCAATCTGCCGTTGGCGTCATAGGCGAAGCGTTCCTCCTCGTCGCCGCTCGTGCGTTTGGTCAACCGCCCCGCGTTGTCGTAGCTCAAACGCGTGAGTTGGCCCGCTTCGTCGATCGATTGCAGCCGGCCGCTAGCTTCGTCGTAGCTGTAACGCGTGGGCTTTTCATCGAAGCCGATTTCTTCGACCAATCGCCCAACCGGATCGTAGTTAAAACGATAGCGCGCTTCGTTCGCATCGGTCAGCGTGCTCAATCGCCCCAATCGGTCGTAGCGATACGACAACGTGTAGCCCAATGCATCGGCACGGCTCGCGATTCGTCCGGCCGCGTCGTAGCGGTATCGGATCGTCCGACCGAGCGCATCGATCCTGCTCAACAAGCGCCCCTCGGCGTCGTAAGTCAGCTCTTCGGCGCTTTCGGGTGAGCAAATCCGCGTCGGGTAACCGTTTGCTCCGTACTGGATTGTCGTGGTGCCGCCATCGGCATCAGTCGTCTCCAATAACCGGCCGCTCGTATCGTATGTCCACTTCGTGGTTCTGCCTGAGCAATCCATGTAGCGCGTCAGCGCCCCGGCATCGTTATAGGCAAGCACCTTGGTGCCGCCCTTGGCGTCCTTGATCTGCGTGACCAGGCCGCGCTCGTCGTAGCTGAACTGCGTCTTATGTCCGAGCGGATCGGTCTCGACGGTCAGATTGCCCTTGTCGTCGTACTCGCGATGCCAGACATTCCCGCGCGCGTCGGCCATGCGTATGACTTGGTCCTTCTCGTCATACGCCATCTCCACGATGCCGCCGTCCGTGCGCTGATGGCGTACCAAATTGCCGCGTGTATCGTATGCAAGCCGCTCGATGCAGCCATCGCGGTGAATGTATTGCGTGAGGTTGTCGTGCGCGTCGCGATCCATCCACTCTTCGCTGCCATCGGGATGCACCACGCGGAACGAATAGCCTTTACGGTCGTAATGGTGCTGCGTGACGTTGCCCAGCGCGTCGGTTACATCCACGCGCCGGAAGTTCGGGTGCCACGCCAAGCGGATTTCGTGGCTACCGTCGTCGCCATACTCGCGCACGCATTTGGCCTTCGGCCCGGTGCCGTTCCACTCGAGATTCATTGCCCGGCCCGTGCGGTCCGTATAGCGAGTCACCAAGTGATGCCGGTATGCGTAATGCCACTTGTTGCCGAAACGGTCCGTCGCGGCGACGAGGTCGTTGTGCTCGTCATAGCGGTACTGCGCAAGCGTCGCCAGCCGCTCGCCGTCGAGCGCGTGCTGCGAAATCGCGATGATGCGGTTCAGTTTGTCGTACTTACAACACACCTGCGACTGTCCCGTGATGATGCGTGAGAGCCGATTCTGATAATCGTAGTCGAGCGTTACCTGATTGCCGGCTCGGTCCCGGATGAACGCCAAGCGCAGCGCATCGCCATGCTTCTCGTACGTTTCCAGCAACTGATTGCCGCGCGTGAGCGTGAGCCACCGTTCGTCGAGCCGCAATAGCGTCAATTCTTCCGCGCGGTCGTCATGGGCCTCGCCCGCGGCAAGCAACGGATAATCGAGGCTGCGCCCCTGCGGATCGTGATAGACGAGCTTCGTCGCGTGAATATCGAAGCGCGTCATGTAGGGGGTGATCCACCGCGCACCCAGTTCGCCGTGTTCGTCGTTGGCATCGAAGAACGATCGGTATGTGCGCAGCCAAACAACCGGCATCGGCCCGTCGATCGTGAAGTCGTGATGCTCGATGCGCTCATCGCCCAGCGCGAAGCCGATCGAGCCAACCGAGCGCGCGGGCGGCGTCTCGATCGGGCAACGGTTTTTGCATTCGGAACCGCCTGGATGCTCGGCCGGTTCGGTATGCGTGAGCGCTTCCTTCGGGCCATCGGCGCGATGCTCTTCAAGCTTCGCTTGCCCATGACTGGGCACCCCCGTTGCCCGCTCGACACGGTGACGCTTACGCCATTGCACGATCCCTTGCTCGATGGTCAACAGCAACCAGCCGATCTTGCCGACTTCGTTCCCGTCCAGCTCCCGTATGCGCTTTTGCACTTGCGGAATCCGCTGGCGAAGCTCATCCGACATTCGCATCAAGCGCTCGCTTTGCTGCCCCATCAACCGACCGCCCGTCAGCGAATCGGCCGCGTGTCCGGCCGCTGCCGCGCTCGAGACGAGGCCCTTGCCCTCGATCTTTGTCCAATCGGCAACGTAGTGCGCCAAGCCATGCATCACCTTGCTCGCGTCGTAAGAGGCGAGTCCCGACTTGATCTGCGCCGCGTGCAAGTCGGCCGCGTGCAGGTTGCCTTCGGTATTCAAGGTCTTGTTGCCCGCCACCACTGCGAACAGATCCGCGATCCCCTCCAGCAGCGTGCCGATGAATTGTGCGCATTGCTGCAACAGCTGGGACAAGCCCTGCCGGATAACCTTAATGAAGGTGTCGATCTCGCCCGCATAGCGCGAGTAAATGTCGCCGGCAATAGCGGAAATCACCGCGTCGCTCACCACCAGCGCGGTCGATTCCGCGGCGGCGCGGCCGCTGCGCTCAATCTCCTGGCGCAGCAGCTTGAGCACGGGTCTCGCGCCCATGCGCAGTTCCGCCGTAACGGGCGGCAGCGGGACCACGCCGATCAGATCGAGCGCAAGATTGAGCCAGTCGAACAGCTCCGGCGACTTGTCGCGATGCTCGATCATCGCCTTGATATCGAGCAGCGCGTCAACGGCTGCAAAGATGTTGCCGATCAGCGGCGTTCCCGCTGCCACATCCTTCAAGCGCTCAACGTTGATCCAGCCGCCGCTGATATCGATAAGCCACTTGTCGAATACGTCGATGCCCGTCTGCACGTCGGCGGGGTGAAGCTTGTAAAGCGGCGACACGAACACGTCGGTCGGTTTGGGAATCAGAACGCCCGAATCGGCCATGATGGGTTTCTTTTATTGTTTGGATGTGCTTGCTGGATGAAATGCGAGCGTTCGATTGCGCGTCAAAGGGTTTTCGGCATCGACGCGACAGCGCGAGCGCTCTGGGCCAGGGTGCCAATCTGCTTGGCTGCTGCGCCGAATTGGCTCGCCTTGGCAAGGACTCCCTGTGCACTGCCAGGCAGCACATTGCCGATCGCCTGACGCGCGAGAGCGCCGGCCGCTTGCGCCAAGCCTTTGCTTCCTTGCGCGGTCTGCCGGGCCAAGCTCGCCGCGCTGCCTGCGGCCTCGCCGGGCGGCAGAAAGGCACTGGTTCGACTTTGCGCGGCAAGACTTGCATCGGCTTGTTGTGCCTCGGATTGCTGCGGCCAGGGGGCAAGCTTGAACCGGCTGGGGACCTGATCCTGCTGCCGAGGGTCATCGCAGAACCGCACGTGCGCTGCACCCGGAGGCAAACCGCCGACGATCGTATGTCCGTTTCCGTCGAGGGCGCCTTGCCTGAGCAGTTGCCCATTCGAATCGAATATCGAGAACGCGCCGCCCTTCACGGGCGCTCCATTGGCGTAGCGGTGCAACAACTCTAGTTGCCCCGGCTGATCGGGGCGCGACGAGGGCAGGGGATACCCCATGCTGTCCGGCCCGTCGAACAGGTGCTGAGCGCCTTTCAGGTCGAGCTTGCCCGGCGCATGAATTTCGATGTTGCCGCCAGCCACCCGGATATACGCGCCGCCGCTCGCCAGAAGAATGCCCTGATCGGCTGCCACCTCGACCTTGTCGGTTGTCGAGAGGACTTTGAGGCGCTTGCGGGCGATGATTTCGAGGTCGTCCGATTGGGCCTGGATTTCGACCTTGCCCTTGGCGGCGAATAGCTTGATGCCGGCGTTTTGTACAAACACACTGAGTTTCTGGCCGACACTCGCCAACAGCGATTTGCCCACCGCCAAATGCGTGCTCTGACCGCTCACCACATTGACATGGTGTGTCGCCGCCACATGCACGCACTGCTGGCTCGATAGACCAATTCCAGCCGGACTGCCGAACAACATAACCGGTTGGTCGAACACGTTGGCACTACCGGTGCCGCCCCCAGCCGTTCGACCGCCGGATGCGCTGCCGGCCACGCTTTGGCGTGTCGAGTCGGTAAAAGCGCGCAGCGCATCGTGCGCGTCCTTCAAGCTTTCGGCTTGGTGTTGCTCGCTTATGTCCGAGAGCGCTTCCACAACGCTTTCGGCGTCGATCAACTGCTGCTGCGTTTCGCTCGCGTCCAGCGGCTGGCTGTTCGCGCTTTTAGGGTGAGTGGTGACATACAACCCCTGACTTGCGCGAATCGCACCATAGGCGCCAGACTTCAGATCGAACCCGGTACCCAGATAGGGGCCGCGGGTGTTGTTCGTCTGGTCGATCAGGTAGCCCAAGTGCAGATGCGAATCGGCGCTCGTCGAATAAAGGTGCACCCGGTTCTGGCCGGTCGAGTCGTCCAATACCAGCTGATTGAAGCCGCGTCCGCCATATTCCTTCGAACGGAATCCTGAGAGTAATCCGTTCGTGTGCCAAACTGGCGGCGCCGCTCCGCCGTGCATGCGCCCGATAATGACCGGTCTGTCGCAATCGCCGCCGGCAAACCCAACCAAGACCTCGTCGCCTGCGCGCAAGGGGAAGTGCCCGCCGCGTGTATTGCCTGCATCGGGAAAGGCCGCGCGCACCCAGCAAGAAGCTTTCTCGTTACGCTCGTTACGTCGATTCCAAGGAAACCAAGCCTTCACGCGGTTAAGCGAATCGGTGTACACCTCTTCACCGCTCGGCCCCGAGATGATCGCCGTCTGCAACTGCATAACAGGCTTGTTGTGCTCAAGCGGACTGCGAAACGGCGTGCGCCTGCGTTGCGCTTCGATTTCGACTTGAAAAAACCCTTCGCTGCCGTCGGTATGCTTCACGATGACACCGCCCGCATTCGACGTCACGTGACCGGCGATTTCCGCCCGTACGCTGTGCGCAAAATCCGCCACATCTTCCATCCCGGGCAGATTGTTGCGAATCGTCCAGGTCGTGGCCAGAATCGCGAATTCGCGATCTTGTTCCGGCTCCGCATCGTGTATGGGATGGTTCTCCAGCAGGAACCAATAGCCCGGCATGGCATTGCGTACGCTTCCCACGGCTTGGAAGCGCAGGGTTTGCGACTCCCAGGCGTCTAGCCGCACCGTGGATTGATGGCTGCCCTGATCGCGCTCGCCCCACGTATAGGCACCCGTATAGTCATAGACTTCACCGTCCGCGGGCGTGTCTTGTTTTAGGCTGATCACACCGCTGATACGCTTGGGCAAGTCGAGACGCTTGTAATCGCATGTACCGGTGGTAAGCGTTGCGCTTTGAATCTGTTGTTGTTCCTTCCATTGCGTGATGCCGTCGATTTCCTCGCGTAAGCCCGTTCGGTGGAACCGCATCGTCATCTGCGCAAGCTGCGGCATGCGGTATAAATCGTCCAGCAGCACCAGGGTATGCGATTGACCGTCGGCTGCTTGCTCGAAGCGGCCGAATACGCCGGCTTCCTCGAGGCTGCGATGAATGAAATTCCAATCGTATTCCCACTGCACTCGGTACGAGTAACGCGGCATCGGTCGCAGCAGTTCGAAGCGGTATGCACCGACGGCCTGCGGATGTTGATCGAATACATCCGCGATAATTCGCTCGCCGGACTGCTCTTGCCAGTCGCGCATGTCGCGGCGCAGCCGCAGGAAATTCATCCAAGACGTGAACTCGAGGCGATAGACGGTGAGGTATCCATCCGCGCCGAGGCGCGAGAACGTATGGACATAACCGTGATGCGGCAGATAGGAACCGTCCGATTGCTGGATCCAAAGCGTCACGGCTTTACCGATCAATGCCTTGAGTTTGATTTCCTTGCCGTGCTTCGATACAGCATCGACAGCGAATTCATAATCGCGGCCCAGACGTGATCGACCCTTTACGTACATCGGGAGCAGCCAGTCCGGGCCCAACGGCGTATCTAGCTTGACTAATCGATTGCGCTGCACGCCGACGTACGATTTCGCGTCATAGAGATTCGTGGCCCTCATGCCGCTATTCCTTTTAGTGATAGCTTGTTCTTTTAACGCAGGCGCAAAATTATAACCGAGAGATGCAGGAAAGGTAAGGCTCTATGCCGTTTCCTGTGGAAATCGACAGATCAACAAACGTGACGATCGGTGGTTCAATACCGCTTCGCTGACCCAGTACGCTGACATGATGAGTAACCAGATCGAAGCCTGTTCACGACCGCGCTTGGCTTGCAGGCGCCTTGGCACGTTGCCAAGGTGGAACTGGACACGGCCAAACGGCGCATCGACTTCGAGGTGGAATACACGGGCAAGCGGGCTGCCTGCCCGAGCTGCGCCCGAGCATCAGTTGATCCACGATCGCGTGCGCCGCAGTTGGCGGCATCTGGACTTCTTTCAGTTCGAGGCGTGGCTGCACGCCGATGTGCCGCGCATTCAGTGCAGTGGCGGCGAGAAGACGACGCAGACGACGCAGATGACGGTGCCGTGGGCGCGCGAAGGCAGTGGCTTTACCTTGCTGTTCGAGACGCTGGGTCTGTCGCTGTGCCGGGAGCTTCCGGTTAGCCAGGCGGCCAATGAGTTGCGCGTGGCGTCCAAGCGACTGTGGCGGCGCATTCGTCACTACGTCCAGGCAGCGCGCGCCAAAGATGACATGGCGCTCGACACGCTTGGGATCGCCGCCATGAAATTTCCACAGGAAACGGCATGGAGCCCCCGTCGACGATACCCCGAGCGTCATAAGAATCTCAACAAAGTTCAACTCTGCTGTGGCTTTCAGCACCTATCAGATCAATACTTTGTTGTGACCTACTAGTTCTAACAGGTCGCGGCGCCGTTGAAGCTGGGTAATGATCCGCATATTTTTCGTCAATATGCCGATCGCGTGGCAGGCGCATGAAAATCAATCCACTCCCACCGCTTCAATATCTGGTCGCATTCGATGCGGCCGCGAGGCTAGGCAATTTCACCCGGGCGGGCGACGAACTGAACGTGACACAGGGCGCGGTCAGCAAATCGGTGATGAAGTTAGAGAACTTCCTCGGTGTCGCGCTTTTCATTCGCGACGGCCATTCGTTACGGCTGACGATGGCCGGCCAGCAATACGCGCAATTCGTGCACGACATGCTCGTCGATTGTTCAGAATTCACCGCCAAGCTGATGAACGCACCGGGGCCGCAAAAACTGACCATTGCGTCCGCCGCGGGCACCGCGAACATGTTTCTGCTCGACCGCGTGACCTCCTTCGGACGCGCGTACCCCGATATCACCGTCCGCATTCTCGTTCGCGACGGCTTACTGCATCTGAATACCTCCGAATTCGACGTCGGCGTCTATTACGTCCGTGACTTGATGCCGCCGGGCCTTGCCGGGACGCGCATCATCGAAGAAGACGTAGGCGCCTACTGCGCCCCGTCGTTTCTCGGTGGCGCCCTGCTGCAACCCGACGAATTGCTCGAGCAGACGTTACTGGTCGCCGATGAGCAGCAGCGTCAATGGATGGGCTGGCACAACTGGCTCAAGCTGACGGGCGCCAAATCGACGCGCCCGAAGAAAACGATCACATGCAACAGCTATCCGCTATTGCTGAACCTGGCGCTCCGAGGGCAGGGGATTATTCTCGGCTGGGACAAGATGGTGACTCCGATGGTGCAGGCCGGACAACTGGTCAAGGCTTCGAAGGCAACCGCCACCTTCGGCGGCGCCTATCACTTGCTTTGGCCCGCGGAGCGCCGCGATACCGCGGCTGTCAGCGCGTTCAAGAACTGGATTCTCGAAAACAAATAGGGGAGACGATCGCTTTTCTTTCAACCATTCCTTTTCGTCGGAGCAGACCGAAAATATTTCCGAGTAAGAATTCGCGGGAATGCCATAGCATCTGCAACAGCAGAATTCCTGAGAGCGTAGGTGAGAATAATAGACAAGGATTTCCATGCAAAACGTATCACTATCTTTGGACGAAGTCGGCGTCAGCGCCGCGGCAGCAAGGCGACGGGCTGTACTTGCGGTAATCATCGGGAACGGGTTCGAGTGGTTCGATTTCATTTCGTATAGCTTTTTCGCGATCATCATCGCGAAGCTGTTCTTTCCCGTCGGGGACCCGAACGTATCGCTGCTGTTGTCCGTCTCGACGGTCGGCGTCGGTTTTTTCATGCGACCGGTCGGCGGGCTCGTGCTGGGCGCGCTGGCGGACAGGGCCGGCCGGAAGGTCGCGCTCACCATCACGATCGCGCTGATGACGGCTGGAACGGCCTTGATCAGCTTTGCGCCTACGTACAAGCAGGCCGGCTTGCTCGCACCCGCGCTCATCGTCTTGGCGCGGCTGCTGCAAGGGTTCTCCGCGGGCGGGGAAATGGGCGGCGCGACAGCCTATCTGGTCGACCGAGTACCGGCACAGCGGCGCGGGTACTACACGAGTTGGATTCAGGCGAGTATCGGGTTTGCCATCATTCTGAGCGCTGCGCTGGGCACGTGGATCGTCAATTTTCTGTCGCCGGATCAGATCGAATCGTGGGGCTGGCGAGTCCCATTCTTATTTGGTTTGCTGCTCGGGCCGGTCGGGTTGTATATCCGCACGAACCTGGTCGAATCCGATCGTCTGGATCGATCCAGCCGCGAGTCCGCGCCGGTGCGCGATGTCCTGCGCCATGGTTCGTTGCGTGTGTTGGTCGGCTTTGGCCTCGTGGTCTTTTGGACGGTGTGTTCGTACGTGCTGCTGTTCTATATCCCCACGTATGCGGTCAAGGCGCTCAAGCTAGCGTCGTCTACCGGCTTCATTGCTGTGCTCGTCGGGGCCACGATCGTGCTCGTGGCGACGCCCGTCTTCGGTCATCTGTCGGACCGGTTCGGCCGCAAGCGATTTCTCATCGGTGCGTTGATCGCCGCGATCGCGCTCGCGTATCCGCTGTTCGGGTATGTGAATCGCAATCCGGGGCTCGGGTCGTTGATCGTCTTCCAGCTATTCTTCGGTTTCGTCATCGCGTGTTACGAAGGACCGATATTGGCGGCGATCAGCGAACTCTTTCCGTCGCGCGTGCAGTCGACGGGTATTTCGATCGCCTATAACCTTGCCGTTATTACGTTCGGCGGGTTCTCGGCGACGATCATCACATGGGCCATTTCGGTAACGCACAACAATCTGGCGCCGGCGGTCTATGTGATCGTCACGGCATCGTTGAGCTTGCTCGCCGCGATTGCATGGCAGCCGGTTCCGGCAAGCGAAACGAGCCGTTGAGCGGTCGGGCGTGCGTGCCGAATCGGCCTGTTTTGTCCGTGGCCGTCGTCTCTTGGCAGGCATTCTCCTTTCGTCCGTTCCGCGAGATCGCGCTGGCCTGCTATTTCTCATGAAGGGGAGGTTTCGCTCCCTTTACTGGATTGATTGCCGCAATGTCATTTATCTCGCAGAACGAAACGAAATCGAGTGAGTCCGACGTCAAAAGGCGCACCGTATTTCGGCGGCTCAGCAGTCGCACGCACAAACGCAAACGGCGCGTGCCTGAGGCGATGGATTCGGCGGGCCGCGACTGCTACGCGACCGTCGAAGAGATGTCGCGCGCCGATCTAATCGAGTACGCGCGGGAACTCGATGTCGCGCTGGCTCGCCTGACGGCGCAGCTTGCCAAGCCGTTGGGACAGGCATTCAAGCTTGCGAGCGTCAGCACGGATCGCGGCGAGCTGGGCGTGACGACGGCATTCGATCCGTCGGGGGTGAACATTGGCGGCTACGACAGTGCGTTCCATGTCGTGTTCGAGGTCGCGCAGCAAGCACTGCGCCGTGCCCGGGCCGATGGGGAGGTGGAGCGGCAATTCGCGCGGCTGCATCCGGAAGCGGCCGCGGCGCTTGTTGTGCTGAGACGGCATGCGCTGCGGGACGTGCGGGATTGGCCCGATGCCGCGCGCCGCCATTACGAGCGCGATTTCGCGGGAGAAGCGCTCGAACGTTCGAGTGAGTTATGAATCTCTTGTCGATCAGCACTTCGGCCGTCGGCACGGCAACCGAAAGCGATAGCCCCCTGGAGGCAAGGCATGCGCTCGAGCGCTCCCTTCGCGCGCACGCCGATGCGGTGTCTTTCCTTGGCGCGCGCATAGCCGTATTGAGCCGGTTCTTGGATCTGACGTTGCCGCACCTGACCGCCGCGCAAAGCCAAGCGATCGCGGCGTCGCTGCGGCTCGCCATGCAAGAGGCGATTGCCGCGACGCAGGCGCCGGATCTGTCGGCCAGGCATCGCGCAACCTTGCGTGATTACGCCGGCGCTGTGCTTAAGTTGCTCGATAGCCGAGACAGCGAAATGTCGGGCGCGTGAAGAGACTCGGCGCTGGGCCGTTCCGGCCCATTGATGCGCAATGGCCGGATGCGTGGCCGGCGATCGCTAGGCCGATACATGCGGCCCGGCACGTGCCGATCGCCGGCCGCGCATCGATGGTTTACCGGCCCGGGTCGATCACGGCGGGATCCTTCAACGCCGCATCGATCTTTGCGATGTAGCTTGCTCCGCTGGGATTATTGGGGTTGTCGTTGCCCGACACATAGTACGAAAGACCCTGTTCCAGCCCGCCGTGATCGGCGATTCGCTGCGCGAGGTTCGATGCGGCCATCCGCAGCTGAATCGTGGGGCTGTCCTTGTATTGATCGAACGTCACGACTTGGCTGCCTACGCGGGGATTGCCTGGCCCACCGTTCGCCCAATCGCGACCGTCCAAGTATTTACGCGAGATTTGCCCCAACCCGACGGACGTGTTGTTATCGGCCGCGCGGTCCAGATCGCCCTCTTGATGCAGGGCTTTCTGATAACCCTGACTGAATGCCCCGGATTCCACCTGCAATTGAGCGCGAAACACATTCGGATTCAAGCCGTATTCTTTCGCCGTCTGATCCACCGCTCTAGCGAAGTCGTCTTGATTCTTGATCTGTGCGTCCTTTTGCTTCTCGTCGCCGCGCAGGACGGGCATGAACTTGGGATGTACCGTTCCTTGTGCCTGTTCGACGCTGGTGACGTTGTTGCCGGCGTCCGTCGGCTGAGTGCCTGAAGTCGGTTTGCTAGTGGCGATTGCCGCACCGGCACCGGCACCGGCACCGGACCCGCGCCCGTCGTTGCGGCGTGAGTTTTCGCGGACACTGGGTGGTTTCCGCTAGGCGAATGGGCCTTGAGCGTGCTCGCGGTTTGCGGATTGGGATTCGCGCCTAACGTATCGGGCTGAGAAGCGGTGTGCTCTGGACGATGGGACGGCTGCTTGGCATCGGCATGGTGAGCATGGTGGGCATGGTGAGCATGGTGGCTGTGGTGACCGTGATGTGCATGATGCGTCCCATGCCGATGATGCGCGCCGTGATGTCCGTTTTCCGCGCCTGCTTGCGCGGGAGACGTTTTCCTCAGCATGCTCTGCAGTTGTCCTTCCGCTTTGGCGAGCACAGCCTGCGTTTGCTTGGGCGAATGCTCGCCGACCGAATTTACATGGTCGAATGACGCCGGCGTTGTCCCTTCGATACGACCTTTGATGACCGACATGACGATTTCTCCTAGTTCTTCCGATCGATGAATGCGCGGGCGGCGCGGTGGTGGGGCGCGACGCAGATGAAGCCATGCTACGAGGCGAGGGCGGCACGCGCCTCGGCGAGCGGCGAATTACCGACGTTTCCGGCGAAAGCCATTGACGCCGGCACCAACACGCCGGGATTACTTGCCGAAACGGTATAGCTGTCCGGCCGGTTTCGATTCAGTTCTGCCAACACGGCATGCTTCACTGCGTTATCTCCGTGTTGACCGACGATATAACTGGTGCGTCGATTCAACCTGCCTGCGACGGTGTGGTAGCTCAACAATGCGACGGCGAGCGCCGACGCGATCCCGCGTGGTCGAGCGCTTTTCGGCGGATTGGCGAAGACGTGATTCTCGTGGAAGTCAAGGGTATTGGCGGATCTGTCAAAACCCGCGTGCGGAGCGAAGATGCCGTCCGCAATCGCTTCATCGATGAGCGTATGAGCCAGCTCATTGCGGCCCGTGCTTGAAAACGCGGAAATCGCGGCGCTGTAGGTTGATCGCGTTCGGACGCGTAGGTGCGCCCCCTTGCGCAGCGCGCCGCGCTTCGATCAACAGCGCGTGCGCCGAGTCAGGACGGCCTGCTTTCGAGCACGCCATGATCGCCGCGTTGTACACGCCGACGTCCGGCACGAGCGAGGATTCGCGCGCGGCGATATCGTTCAGTTCGCTCAATAGAGCCAGGGCATCATCTGCTCGGCCTGCTTTTCCGCAGGCGGCAATCGCGGCACTGTACGTGACGACATTGGGGCGCATGGACGGATCATGCCTTGCGTGCGCCTTGAGTTCGTCGAAGAGTTCGAGCGCTTGCGCGGCGCGACCGGACTTCGCACACGCTGCGATAGCCGCGCTGTAGGTGACGACAGAAGGGCGCATCGATGCATCGAGCTGGGAAGCAGCTTTCAGCTCGTTAAAGAGGCCGAGCGCATCATCGACGCGGCCGGCTTTCTCGCACGCGGAAATCGCCGCGCTGTAAGTCACGACGGTGGGCCGTATCGACTGGCGCCGCAGTTCGCCGAACAGCGCGAGCGCTTCATCGGCAAGGCCGGCGTTTTCGCATGCGGAAATCGCTGCGTTATAGCTCGTCACCGTGGGACGCATCGACCGATCGCGCTCGCCGATGCGTTTGAGCTTGTCGAGCAACGCAAGCGCGTCGCTCGGCCGTCCGCCGTTTCCGCAGGCGGAAATAGCGGAGTGGTAGGTGATGATGTCGACTCGGATCGATGGGTCGACGCGCGCCAAGTGCTCCAATTCGCCGAGCAGGCGAAGCGCGTCGTCTGCTCGGCCTGCGTTGCCGCACGCGCAAATGGCGGAGTTGTAGGTGATGGTATTCAAGCGAACCGGCTCCCCGCGTGCCGCGCGCGTTTTGACTTCTTGCAGCAAGGCGAGTGCTTCGTCCGCTCGGCCCGTGTTCGCACATGCGGAGATCGCCGCATTGAACACGATCTCGTTGGGGCGCATTGCGGCATCTTTCTCGCCAAGGCGCTTGAGTTCTTGCAAGAGTGCTAGCGCGTCGTCGGCGCGGCGCGCTTTCGCGCACGCCGAAATCGCGGCGCCATAGGTCACAATGCTCGGCTGCAGTGCCGAATTTTTCGCTGCGTGCTGCTTCAACTCGCTTAGCAGCGCGAGCGCTCGGTCCGCTTGCCCCGCGTTGCCGCAGGCGGAAATCGCCGCGTTGTAGGTGAATAAATCCATTCGCATGGACGGATCTCGCTTGCCTAACTCATCGAGTTCCGCAACCAGTGCGAGCGCTTCTTCATTGCGACTTGCTTTACCACATGCAGATATCGCCGCGTTATACATGATGAGGCTGGGACGGATGCCGGCGTCCTTGACCGCGGTAAACAGGCGCATCGTCGTGGCAAAGCTGCCACCGCGCGTCAGCAGCGACGTCGTGACCTTTTGCACTTCGAGCGCCGATCGCTTGCCCGTTCGGTACGCTTGAATGATCGCTTCATTCGACCGAGTGTCGAGACCGTCGCGGCTTGCATCCTCCGCGTGCCGTGCGACGTTGGCAATCGATGCATGGGACGATGCGGCGGGCGCGATCGTCGCACCCGCTCGTACATCGGTGTGAGGCTGGGGCCGTCCATATCCGCCGCGTGCGGTGGGGTCGCTATCCGGCACCTCCTTGCGTAACCGAAGGGTGCTACGGGTTACGGCGCCATTAGGTGAGCGAGCGTAGACGTCCCCGGGCGAGGCCGTGGCTCCGAGCGAGGCGTGAGCTCGGTTCGTCCCTGGATCGGCGGGGATGTCGCTGGGCGACGGAACGACGCTGCCCGGCCCGGCCGACGGCACGGCGGCTCGCATTCGAGGGCTGGCCTCAACGCCCCGATTCGGTGTGGGCTGGCTGTCTTTGAGGGCGGTGAGCAGACCGTCCGGCCGCGACAGGCGGCCGTTCGACGCTTCGCGTTGCGGTTGCTTCGCCAAAGCGGAGTCGGTGTGGGAATCGCCGGGCTGGCTAACCGGTGCGCCGGCAATTCTCGAAAGACTCATTGACTCGTTCCGCAGATGCAAATTCGACAATCACGCCGGGACGTCGCCGCACGCGAGCGCGTTGCGGCTTCCACGTAGGAAAACGCAACGTTGAGCTACCCCCGACCCACGCATGTGAGGCTACATATTGTGGCTTCCGCGCAAAACAGCACCGGCGAAAAGAGCGCGCCCGGGGCGAAATGTTGGGGCGCGGCACGAGGTTCGGCGAGGCCGACCCGCGTGTGCATCCCGCTCAGTGATCTTCCTTGAGGAGTTCCCAGAGTGGGCGCGGCCCTGGTGCCGATCGCCTTTGCGAGCCGGCGGACGCGAGCGATTCGACGTCAGCACCGCCGAAACGACTCGATCCGCGGCTATCGCCGATGTGCCGGGAGAGACTCGGTGTCCGGTCGATGCGCCGGGATCCGATGGCGGCAGCGACCGAGTCGGGATCGCTCGGTGCCGCGCTTGGGATCGGGCGGAAGCGCGAGGCGCGAAGTGGCGCGACGACATCGTCGCCCTCGTGCAGATACGCTTCGTAGTCGCTGTCCAGCGACGTCCGGTTCGACCGGATCGAACTGGGAGCGGCGAACCGGCCGCCAAGCCGTGCCGCGCGAAGCGCGGACCGATCGGACGGCGTCAGGCTGCTGACATAACTCGGCGCGACGCTTCCGTTGGCGCGGCTCGAGCCTTCGTAAGCGGTGAGCCTGCGAGAGGAATCGGACGAATAGCCCAGACGACCGTCGCGAAGTGCGGCGACGACACTACCTCGTTCGGACAGGTGGAAGCTGCGCTCGCTCGAGGTTCCTGCATGGGAAAGGGTTTCCGCGATCTCGGAACGGCGGTCGCTTCCCACCACCGACCTCTGGCCGGTGCCGCGTGGATCGATGTCGATCCAATCACCGCTGCGGCTATGGTGTTCGCTGGATACTACGGACGAAGGACCGCTCGGGGTCGAGCCCCGCGCGCTGCGCGTGAAATTCATATCGATCCAGTCGCTGCCGCGGCTGTGATGACTTGAATCGGTCGAGCGACGAATCGTATCCGTGCGGCGCGAGCCAGCCTGCGATAGGGTTCCGGCGATATCATCCGCCGAACCCTGCGCATCCCAGTCGGCTTCGCTCCCGAAGTCGGAGTTTGCGGCGTAATAGGTCTCGCTGCCAGAGTGCGAAAGGCCGTTTCGGGTCGACGAGCCGACATCGGACACCGAGCGGCTTGGCGAGTGCGATGCGACGGATCCATAAACGCTTCCTGTATCGCTGCCGGATGAGCCCGCGGCCGTCGAGGCGCGCCGAGCCAGGCTATTCAACGACGCATTAGTTGCAAGACTGCGCTGCGAGACGGAGCCGGACGAGTGCGTATCGCTTTGACTCGGGGCGGTATAGGCCGAGTGGAAACTCGAAGTGTTGCTGATTCTGCTTGGCATGGTTAGTCGCTTTTGTGTGGTGAGGAAGGGGCGTTCTTTCGCTCGAGCGTGCGGTGCTGGGAAGTTCCGCACCGTGGGTGGCACGAGCGATCTCGTGCCACCCCTAGTCTTCTTCCCTGAAGATCGACATCATCTGTTCGAACAGGCCCATGGCCCCGGACGGCTCGGTCGCCACAACGTCGGATTCCGCGCGCGAGGGGCTTCCCCATCGAAAGCGGTCGTAATCCTGTACATCGTATGGCGCGTGGATTCCGCCGTATGCTTCCGGAGTCCAATAGGGCGACGTTTCGGGTTCAGGTTCGTCGGTGGCCGGTGGCGTCCCTGCCACCCATGACGGCATGGCGCCTAATTCGGGCTGGATTTCGGCCGCCGGCTCAGGTGTCACCCAGTCTGGCCGTGTCCACGCATCGCGTGCCGGCTGAGTCGTGCTCGATTGCGCTTGCTCGGCGCGGGCCCACGGAGGCGGGCTTCGCCAGGGCTGTTCGGTGTTGGGGGGCCTTCGCGCGGTGCTACCGGCGGGGATCGGCAGTTGAGTTGGCATCGACGTGAACGGCGCGGATGTCCCCGCGCCGTGAGCGAACATCGGATTCGCCGCGGTCGGTGCCGACGAGCTAGGCTGCGACATCGCCGAGAGCTGCATCAGCATGCTCGCGAGTGCGTGCACGTCCAGGTTTGGCGGCACGGCTGCGGGGGCGTTGGGGCCGAGTTGCCGGGGCGCGGCAGACGGTGCGCCCAAACCGGTCAGGCCCGGCACGCCAACGTGCGGCCACGCGCCCCAATTGGGCGTATAGGTCGGTTGAGGAACGGGCGCGGGGGGCGGCGCCAGCGGTGCGCCGAAGCGATCGCCATAGTCGCGCGCGCGCTCGTCGAGCCACGCATCGACCGGTTTCGTCCAGGCCGGCTGGGGGCCCAACGCATCCGCTGTCGGCTCGTCCATATACGGCTGGCCGATATGTTCGAGATCGATCGCCTGCCCAGGTCCCCCGTGCTCTTGAATGTAGTCGCGGGCGGAATAGACCGATCCCAGGTTCGGTTCGTATTGGCCGGGTGCCGGCGGCCGCGCGCTGGCTTGGAACGGACGGTCGCTCGGCACGATGCCGCGGCCGGGTTGCAGGCGCCCGTCTTGTACGAGCGTCTTGCGAATCGCCGTATTCCGGGTGTTGACGATGACTTTGCCGGTACCGTTCTTTAGCACGTCGTCATTGAGTCGGCTTCCGTATTCGAAGCCTCCGAATTTCGTGGGCAGTATCGCGAGGTCGCGATTGTTCGCTAAATTAAGTTCTATCGATTTCGCCGGCTGCCCGAACGTGTTCGGTAACGCCTGAAGACGGTTGTCGGATAGGTCGAGGCTGCGCAGACCATGGAAAAGCGTGTTCCAGCCATCCGGCAACTGCCAAATCTGATTGCCTTTCAGATTGAGTTCGCGCAGGTTAGAAAGGTTTTTCATCGACGCAGGCACTTGCGACAGGCTATTGCCTGCTGCGGAGAAAACGCGCAGATTGGTCATCCCGTCTATCTCGTCAGGGATCCGCTCCAGCTTGGTCCGGTCCAAATTCAGGCGAATGAGATTGGTCAGCCTGCCGAGCTCGCGCGGCAGCGTCGAAAACGCGTTACCTTGCAAGTCGAGGTTATGCAGCGCATGCAAGTGGCCGATCTCCTTCGGTACGCGTTGGATCTCGTTGTTCTTTGCGTCGAGCGTTATTGTCTTTTTCAGCATGCCGATCTGCGTCGGCAATCGCCTCAAGCTTAGGCCGGATAAGTCGACCTTGCTCGCACTGTCTTCTTCTGCTTTCACCAGACGCTCGACGGCTTCCTTCCGCCTTTCGGTGGGTCGCCCGTAGTTTGTCGCCCATCCGTTGAGCCCGTCCTTGAAGACGGTGCGTTCGCGATCGCTCAGCCCGTCTAGCAGTCCTGAACGGCTAAAGCGACGAGGCGAAACAGGCTCGACCGGACGCGAACCGGATACGCCGCGATTGTCTTTACGCGACGTCGGAGGAACGCAATTGATCGCATGCGTTCCTCCGCAGTTAAGAAGTCCTAATTTTTTCATGGGAAATCGTTCCATTGGCAAGCAGCCCATGCCGCGGGCTGCAAGCCGTTATGTCCGTAATCAAAACCCGTATGCGCCGCGCCATGCGGCAACGGACGCAGACTGCTGGCTCGCCAGAAATTCCTTCCAGAACGGCTGATCTTTGACGAAGTTTGTCAGCGTACGACGCCCGTTTTCGTCTTCCGCACGCCGTACTTCTCGCAAGATGTCTTGCCTGACCGATGCGATCCGTTCCGGCGAAACGATGTGGCTGAACATGCTCCTGAACTCCGGCTTTTCGTCCATGTTCTTTCGCAAGTGCTGCAGCCCTAGAATTCGCAACTCTTGGGACACGATGGTCTGATAGACGAGTGCGATCTGCAGTGGGTCTTCTACCAGATGGCCTTGACTCGGATCGCTCTCCTTCCTTGCCTTGTTGATGCCGGCAACCGTTTCCGCCAACTTGCAAATGACGTGTTGCCTGAACATCATCATGCCGAGGCGCCACACGTTGATACCCACTGTCTCTCCGGGAATGCCGAGCATGCCGCGCAGCTTCGCCTGTTCGACACGCTGCGTCAGGTGCTCGCCCTGCAGATACAGACGCTCACGGTGATGTTTGGCGAGCCCCGCGAGGGTGTTTTGCTGGACTTCCTCGAATCCGAGCATATCGAGACCGTGGTGGTGCATTTGGTCGAATGCCGCCTCGGAGTAATCGGACCACCAATCATTGACGCCCATGTCCCCTATCGGCGCGGAATGGGCTTGAGGCATCGAAGGTTGTCGCGTGAGCAGCGACGCGATCTGGAGCGCTTGGGCGAAGGCTGCGGATTGTGGGTTCTGCATCGCATGCGCAAACGCGCCGAGCGGAAAGCTGGCGTCCATCGGCGTTGACATCGGCTGGAACGGTTGGCCCGATGGTGTAGACGGCGCACCCATCGGCATTGTGCTTGGCGGCCGTCCGCCGGGCGCGAATGGCGTGCCCGCGGGGCCGTTTGTGAATGGCTGCGTAGCCGCAGGCCAAACCAATTGATCTCGGACATCGGGCGGAATGACCCCAGTCGGGGGCGGCGTGGAATAGACCGGTGCGGGCGGCGTCTCGCCGGGCGTGCTGGTTTGGGGCGTCGAGGTGCGGCGTTTTCTTCGGAAAGAAGGTGCTTCGCTTTCTTCCGAAGAATCGCTGAAGACGCTGCCCATTGCCCGAGGTTGTTGCATGGATGGGAAAGAGAACGGCGTTTGCGTCGGCTGCGTGCTTGCCACCGTGGGTGTCGGTGTAAAGCTACCGGGATGTACTTGTTCCCGCTCCACCGGCTGCGTGGCTTGCTGTACCGGTTCTTGGTCCGACGTGTGGCGCACCGGCTCATCGCCGCCTGCTTGCCTCATGAAACTGGCGAACGCCGTCGCTGCCGTCTGGCCGAGGGTCGTTTGCGCAGCAAAAATTTCAGGCATCGCTTGCATCACGTGCGCAATGGGACGCTGCATGGATATTTCATCCAGCGGCTGGCCGTCGGGATCGTCCATGCGCGTCTCTTTGCGATAAAGCGGCTCATACAGGGGCGTGGGAGGAGGCGGTGCGCCCGGCCGGTCGGTCAAGCGGCCATCCTCGACGAGCGTCTCGGGCAACGGCGTGTTCGCGATACGGATGAGAACGTTCTTCGAGAAGGCTTTCGACAATAGCGTGTTCTTTCCTTGTCGCGTGACTTCGAAGCGCGATCGGGATACGTATTCGAAAGGACCGAAACTGTTCGGCAACGTTTCCAATGGGTTTCCCGCTACATCCAATTCATCGAGATGAGCGAGATTGCCGATCGATTCGGGGAGCGCCCGCCTCGCAACGCCGTCGTTATCGTCGGCAGTGGGCGGAACGTCGTGTAACCTGTTTTTGCCGGCTTTGAGCGTGCGCAGTTTGGCGAGCGAACCAATCTCAGGCGGCAGGGCTTCGAAATGATTGCGTGAGATGTCGAGCGTGCGTACCGCCGCGCATTGCGCAAGTTGGGTCGGAAGATCGTTCAGCATGTTTCCGCTGAGTTTCAGTGCTTTGAGCTTGCTAAGTCTGCCGAGCGTCGACGGCAGTTCGGTGAGCGCGTTGTCTCCCAGATTCAGCGACTCCAGGTTCTGCAGGTCGCCGATCGTGGTGGGCACTGTTGCAATCGCGTTATGCGATGCATCCAACGAGCGCAGATTTTGCATTTGCGCGATCTCGGCGGGTAACGACGGCAGCTCGTTGCATGAAACATCGAGCTTTTGGACCGCGTCGAAGCTCAGTATCGCGCGCGGAATCGCGGTGAAGTTGTTGCCGAACAGCGATAGGCTCTTGGCCGATTGAGCGCGAATCAAAAGCGATTCGGGCAGTGACGTCAACGAGAGATGATCGAGCTTGACCTCCTGCCCGGGTTTCGCGTCCGCCAACCGATCGGCTGCGGTTTGCCGGCGCTCGTTCCCGCGCCGTCTCGCATTGATCCAACTGAGTGCCTCTAGATATTGAGGATCGTCTCGGCGCACTTGCGATGTCGCGGCGCGCTCGTTTTCGTTTCTCTTCGATAAGCTGATCGGGATCGAAACACCCGATACTTTTTTGCAATACATCTGATGACCTCATCAGGTTTTAACAATGACACGCCCCTAGCTTTGGGCGAGGTGCGGCACGATCGCGGGACGCGAGCTTGCCCTCGCCTCATTTGCATCGAAGCGAATAGGGCGAGCGCGGGCCTTAGCGCTCCAGCCGAATCGGCGGGAGCGCACGGCAAGTGCGATCTACGACAAAGGCGAGGGCCGATATGGGAATCGGCGCGGCTTACCCTTTGTTTATGCGCCGGTTCAATGATCTAAATGCACGGCCTAGCGAGGACTGCCGACCGTAGATGGACGGCCCGCGGCGCGTCGGCGCAACAGACGGCTGATACGACGGTGCCGTTGTCGAGGCTTCGCTTTCGGTGAACGCGGCTGAGCGCAATCGCGAAGGCGGAAGGGGTGGGCGACGCGACGGTGGGCCCACCTCGGTTGGGGCGGTTGAGAGTCGTATATCCGATACGCTCAGGTCCATGTTGGGGCGGTAGGTAACAGACGGGCTATCCGCTGGGATGGAGCCTTCGATATTGCGCAGCGCATTCAGGCGCGCGATTAACGCTTCGCGCTCGGCGCTGCTATTGCTGCCGGCCTGGGAGAGGCTTTCAGCGACCGAACGGGCCGAGCTGCGGCTGCTGATCGAGTGCAACGGGCTGTCGCTGCTGATCGAGTGCAACGGGCTGTCGCTGCTGATCGAGTGCAACGGGCTGTCGCTGCTGATCGAATGCAACGGGCTGTCGCTGCTGATTGAATGCAACGGGCTATCGCTGCTGATCGAATGCAGCGAACTATCGCTGCGCTCCGATCCTGGAGCGCGCCCGCGCACCCCAAATCGTCCGTTGCTGAACGCTCTCGTGACGGCTGCGCGCTCTGAGTCGTTCAAGCTGCTGGCAACCGACCCCAACGCACTGTGAGGGTAAAACGCCCGACCGCGATCACTGTTGAAGCGGCCGTCTGCGCGTGCAGCATCGATCGCTTGGATGTCCGAGCCGGTCAGGCTGCGCTGATAGCTTCCGTCCGACACCGATGCTGGCCGGTTCTGATCGCCGCCTCCGCTCCTTGCGCTGGAATGCGACGAAGGGCGCGCGGACGAATGGCGGCTGCCGGCTTGCGACAGGGCGATGCTCACGTCGCTGCTTGTACGGGGGGGGCGTTGGCTCGACGAACTCGAGTGGGAGGACAGCGGCAGATGCGAAGACGCTTGACTTCCCGCATCCGATAAAGCGCCGAGCGATCGATTCTCGGCGGACGCGAAGGATACATCGCTGCTGCTGTTTGAGGTGTTCGATGCGTTCGAGTTGGACGCGGCCCCGCGCCATTTCGAATACGCATTCCCATCGAAGTAGGGATTGTCTTGATAGTCCGAATAGTCGACTGGTCCTTCGGATGCGACTGAGCCGAACTCGCTGATCGTGTCCTGGCGTGCGGCGAGCGGACCAAATTGACCACCCGCCGACCGCACGCTTCGCTGCGATGCGGTACCGGATCGGGTGGTGGGGGTGTCGTTGGCTTGGGAGTAATAAGAAGACTGGGTGCCGGATGAACCGCTGATATTTCTTACCATTACGCTGCCTCAGTTCATAAAACGTTTTGCTTTAAAAGGACCCGGTATTTCACCTGCTGAATGAGGTGAACCCGCCGATCGGATCTGGAAATTCGACGAGTCGGGCATTTTCGTGACGCCGGTTCGAATCCGTCCGAGCGAGCGACGAAAATGCGGCGACTGCGGCGAAACGCACGATGCGCCGCTCGGAACGGGAACCGATGGAATGAACCTGGCGGTCCCGGCGCGGTGTTGGCTGGACGGTTCGACTGCGCCGATGAGTTCGGTTGCGTCGTCCGCATGCCGCACTGCACAACGTCCGACGGTTGACTTTAGGCAATGCCTCCCCGAACATCGGATCCGCAACCGGTTGCGCGGTGCGTTTGCCGGAGAATTAGCTGGAATTGGTTGCGCAACAGTAGGCGCAACCGGTTGCGGGCAGCACCGCGAAGGGAAAGAGGTAGTCGCAACAACAACCATATCGAACGATTCTTAGGAGACATCGCATGAAGACCCCCGTCCGTCGCCGCGTGCTTGCCGCATGCATCGGGTTGGCCGCCGCCCTGATGGTGCCCGTCGGCGCTTGCGCGCAAGACGCCGCGCACAAATCTAACGCGGCCCGTCCGAAGGTCGCCCTCGTCATGAAGTCGCTGGCGAACGAGTTCTTCCTCACGATGGAAGATGGCGCCAAGGATTATCAAAAACAGCACGCGGCCGATTTCGAACTCGTGTCGAACGGCATCAAGGATGAAACGGATACGGCCGCGCAAATCCGCATCGTCGATCAAATGATCGTGTCGAAGGTCGATGCGATCGTGATCGCGCCTGCCGATTCGAAGGCCATGGTGCCGGTCATCAAGAAAGCGATCGACGCCGGCATCATCGTCGTAAACATCGACAACCGCCTCGATCCCGACGTATTGAAGTCGAAGGGGATGACGGTGCCGTTCGTCGGCCCGGACAATCGCAAGGGCGCGCGCCTCGCGGGCGACTATCTCGCCGCGAAGCTGAACAAGGGCGACGAGGTCGGCATTATCGAAGGCGTCTCGACGACGACGAACGCTCAGCAACGCACGGCCGGGTTCAAGGACGCGATGGACAAAGCCGGCGCCAAGGTCGTCTCGGTGCAATCGGGCGATTGGGAAATCGACAAGGGCAACGCCGTCGCGTCGGCGATGCTCAATGCGTATCCGAATCTGAAGGCACTGTTGTGCGGTAACGACAACATGGCGCTGGGCGCCGTCGCTGCGATTCGCGCGGCCGGCCGCGCAGGCAAAGTGGCCGTGGTCGGCTACGACAACATCGCCGCGGTGAAGCCGATGCTGGCCGACGGCCGGGTCTTGGCGACCGTCGATCAGTTCGCCGCCAAGCAGGCCGTGTTCGGCATCGACACAGCACTGAAAGCCATCCGCACACACAAGAAGCAAAGCGATCTGTCGAGCCTCGTCGAAACACCCGTCGAGCTGGTCGTGAAGAAATAAAGAAACAAAGTAATAGAGAAACAAAGCAGCGAAGAAGTGAGTCAGTTCGGCGCATAGTCGGGGCGAAGCGCGGATGGCGCTTCGCCCGGCCACGCTTGCGAAGGAGGGGGCATGAAAGCAGTTTCAACGGACAGCGCGCGCAGCGCACCGCCACGCGTCCCGGTGCTGACGGTCGGCGGCGTGGGCAAGACCTATGCGGTGCCGGTCCTCGCGGGCATCGATCTAACGCTGAACGCAGGCGAAGTCCTGGCGCTCACGGGTGAGAACGGCGCGGGCAAGAGCACATTGTCGAAGATCGTCAGCGGGCTAGTGGCGCCGACGTGCGGCGTCATGCACTATCGCGGGCAGCCCTATGCGCCCGCAAGCCGCCGTGATGCGGAAGCGCTCGGCGTTCGCATGGTGATGCAAGAGCTGAATCTCTTGCCGACGCTCTCGATCGCCGAGAACCTGTTCTTGAATTGTCTGCCGGCCGTCAAAGGGATCGGCTGGATTTCGCGCAAGCGTTTGCGTGAAGACGCACGCAAGGCGATGGCTCGCGTCGGGCTCGATTCGCTCGATCCCGATACGCTCGTCGCGGAACTCGGGATCGGTCATCAGCAATTGGTCGAAATCGCCCGTAACTTGATCGGCGACTGCCGTGTGCTGATCCTCGACGAACCGACCGCCATGTTGACCGGTCGCGAGGTGGACCTGTTGTTCGGTCAAGTCGAGCGGTTAAAGCACGAAGGCGTGTCGATCGTCTATATCTCGCATCGGCTCGAGGAGTTGGCGCGCATCGCCGATCGCATCGCCGTCCTGCGCGACGGCAAGCTCGTCAGCGTCGGGCCGATTGCCGATTACACGAGCGAGCGGCTCGTGACGCAGATGGTCGGCCGCGATATCGGCGAGACGATCGATTTCGGCGAGCGCAAAATCGGGGCGCCGATGCTGCGTGTCGACAAGCTCTCACGCGGCGCCGCCGTGCAGGACGTCTCGTTCGAGGTGAAGAGCGGAGAGATCTTCGGCATCAGTGGCCTGATCGGCTCGGGGCGCACGGAGTTGCTTCGCGCGATTTTCGGCGCCGATGCGAAGGATGGCGGCTCGGTATCGGTCGGCGGCGCAGCCGAGCCCGCGCGGATCGGTTCGCCGGCGGATGCCGTGAAGCAAGGCATCGCATTGATCACGGAAGACCGCAAGAGCGAAGGGTTGATGCTCACGCAATCCATCGCATCGAATCTCGCGCTGAACAACTTCGGCGCGCTGTCGCGCTTCGGCTGGATCGACGGCGGCCGCGAACGGGCGCTCGCGAAGCGACACATCGACGCCATGCGGATACGCTGTGCCGACGAACAGCAGCCGGTGGACGAGCTGTCGGGCGGCAATCAGCAGAAGGTGGTAATCGGACGCTGGCTCGAGCGCGATGCCGACATCCTGCTGTTCGATGAACCGACCCGCGGAATCGATGTGGGCGCGAAGTTCGAGATCTATAGCCTCCTGGGCGAAGAGGCGCGGAAAGGCAAAGCGCTCGTGGTCGTATCGAGCGAACTGCGCGAGCTAATGCTCATTTGCGATCGTATCGGCGTCATGTCGGCCGGTAAGCTGGTTCGCATTTTCGATCGAAACGAATGGACCCAAGACGATTTGCTGGCCGCGGCTTTTTCCGGCTATGCGAAGCGTGAGGCACTATTGACGAGAGAAGCATCATGACGATTTCCTCAAATACCCCCGCGGGCGTCGCGGCTCCGCAGATCAAGGGCCGTGCCCGCGCGGAACTCACGAGCTACCTTGGCCTCGTCGGCGCGTTGGCCGCGATGATCGCGCTTTTTTCGGCGCTCAGTTCGCATTTCTTCACCTACGAAACGTTCGTGACGATCGCCAATCAGATTCCCGATCTCGTCGTGATGTCGGTGGGCATGACGTTCGTGCTCATCATCGCCGGGATCGATCTGTCGGTTGGCTCGGTACTCGCGCTGTCCGCGTCGGCGGTAAGCGTAGTCGCGTTGCAATGGCATTGGAGCGCGATCCCGGCCGCGTTCGCGGGGCTGGTCGTCGCCGCGCTCGCCGGCAGCGTGACGGGACTGGTCACGGTCGCATGGCGCATCCCGTCGTTCATCGTCTCGCTCGGCGTCCTCGAAATGGCGCGCGGGTTGGCATATCAACTGACGAATTCGCGCACGTCCTATATCGGCAGTACGTTCGATTGGCTCGCCAATCCGTTCGCGGCCGGTATTTCGCCTGCGTTCCTGATTGCGATGATGGTCATGATCGTGGCGCAACTGGTACTGCGGCGGACCGTGTTCGGCCGCTGCTTGATCGGTATCGGCACGAATGAAACCGCGGTACGATTGGCCGGTATCGATCCGCGTCCCTATAAGGTAATCGTCTTCGCATTGATGGGCGCGCTGGCTGGGCTGGCTTCGCTGTTCCAAGTGTCTCGCCTCGAAGCGGCCGATCCGAACGCGGGCGTGGGCATTGAACTGCAAGTGATCGCGGCGGTCGTGATCGGCGGCACGAGCCTGATGGGCGGACGCGGCTCGGTCATCAGCACGTTCTTCGGTGTCCTCATCATCTCCGTGCTCGCGGCGGGGCTCGCTCAGATCGGCGCGAACGAGCCGACCAAGCGGATCATCACCGGCACGGTCATTGTGATTGCCGTCGTGCTCGATACCTACCGCAGCCGCCGCGGTGCGAACCGTGCCTGACGTCAATCGAAACGCAACAAGAACATGTGGACGATCCGAGACGTAGCGAAGCGAGCAGGCGTGTCGTACACGACGGTTTCTCACGTCCTGAACAATACGCGCCCCGTTAGCGAGGACAAGCGCACGCGCGTGCAGGCGGCGATCGCCGAGATGAACTATGTCCCGTCCGCACCGGCACGTTCGCTCAAGGCGAAAACCACGTCGACGATCGGCCTTGTCGTGCCGAACAATACCAATCCTTATTTCGCGGAGTTCGCGCGCGGTATCGAAGGTTCGCTCAAGCGTCGCGGCTATTGCGTGTTCCTTTGCAACTCCGACAATAACCGGGTGACGCAGCGCGAGTGTTTGCGCGCGCTGCACCAGAATCGCATCGACGGACTGATTGTTGCATCGGTTGACGACGATGAGTCCGTTGCCGACGATTTGGCGGCCGTACGCGTGCCCGTCGTAATCGTCGATCGCCCGATTGCCGGGCTCGATGCCGATCTCGTCCAGATCGATCACGAGGCCGGCGCCATGATGGCGACGCATCATCTGCTCGATCTGGGTCATACGCGTATCGGCTGTATTGCCGGGGAGCGCGAAACGGCAGTGAGCGCGATTCGCGTCGCCGGGTTCAAGCGCGCGATGGCTGAGCGCGGCGTCGCTGTCTTACCGGGTGCGGTCGTGGAGGGCCACTTTACTTGCCCGGGCGGTTACGCCGCAGCGCGCGAACTCTTCGAAACGGTGGCCCCGACGGCCATTTTCGCGAGCAACGACATGATGGCGATCGGCGCCTTGCGCGCGGCGGCCGAACGCGGGCTGCGCATTCCGGCCGACTGTTCGATCGTCGGGTTCGACGATGTCGAAATGAGCCGGTACGTGTACCCGGCGTTATCGACCGTGGGCCAGGCGATATTGCGGTTGGGAGACGCGGCCGCCGCGACTTTGCTCGAACGGATCAACGGAACCGTCACCGGTCCCGCGCGCACGCATCTGATCGAACCGCGCTTGCTCGTGCGTGAGTCCAGCGCGCGCTGGACAGCATAAGCGGAACGTCAATCCAATCGAATCGACTCATGACATCGATGAAAACAACAGCAGCGGGGCCGCAAGCCGGCCGTGTCACCGTGGTCGGCAGCTTGAACATGGATCTCGTGATCCGTGCTTCGCGTTTGCCGAAAGAGGGCGAGACGCTGGCCGGGCGTTCGTTCGTCAACGTGCCCGGCGGAAAGGGCGGCAATCAAGCGGTGGCTGCCGCGAGGCTGGGGGCGCAGGTCGCGATGATCGGGCGTGTCGGCGACGACGACAACGGCAGGCAACTCGTCGCCGGGCTGCGTCGCGACGGGATCGACTGTCACGGCGTCGCGACGGATCCATCGCTCCCGACGGGCGTGGCGATGATCGTCGTCGACGATGCCGGCCAAAACGCAATCGTCATCGTGGCGGGCAGCAACGGTGCGCTGACGACAGCCGCCATTGCCGAGTACGAGCCGGCGATCGAACGGGCCGACGTGCTCGTCTGCCAACTCGAAGTGCCCGACGACACCGTACTCGCTGCGATGAGCGTGGCGCGCAAGCATGGTCGGATCGTCGTGCTCAATCCCGCACCGGCGACGAAACCGCTCGCGAGAAATTGGCTCGAATCCGCCGATTTCCTGATCCCTAACGAATTGGAGGTGTCGGCGCTTTCCGGCGTGCATGTCGATTCGCCCGATAGCGCGCGCGAGGCGGCAAAGGCGCTGCAGCTAAGCGGCGCGCGTAACGTAATCATCACACTCGGTAAGCGTGGCGTGATGGTACTGACCGAGGGCGACCGCGCCGGCGACGGCGGCACGCACTATCTTCCGGCCAACGTCGAGGCGATCGATACAACGGCGGCCGGCGATACGTTCGTAGGCGGGTTTTGTGCGGCGCTCGCGGCGAAGCGCACGCTGGACGAGGCCGTGCGTTTCGGGCAGGCCGCGGCGGCGCTGTCGGTCACACGTGCCGGCGCTCAAACGTCGATTCCCTATCTATCCGAAATCACGCTCTAAAGCGCTGCACCTCTATGAAGAAAACGGACTTGCTCAATAGCGCCTTGTCGCGCCTCGTCGCGACGCTGGGACACGGCGATACCGTGTTGGTCGCCGATGCCGGGATGCCTGCGCCGCATGGATCGGGGGTGGAAATCATCGATCTCGCGCTGACGCCCGGCATACCGGATTTCGCGACCACCGTCCGGGTTCTACTAAGCGAGATGCAAGTCGAGTCGCATGTCTTGGCCAATGAAACGCTTGCACGCAACGATGCATGGCTCGCCAGCGATTGGATGGGCCGGATCGGTTCACGCCAGGTCGTCACGCATGAAGAACTCAAGCACATGTCGCGTCGTGCGCGGGCGGTGGTGCGCACCGGCGAATGCACGCCCTACGCCAATTTGATGCTTGTGGCAGGCGTGACGTTCTAAGGTTCGGAGGCTGAAATTAGCCGATCGGTTTAAGAAACAGCCCAACCGTCAATGCAATGCCGATGCAGACGATGGCGATTCGCAGAATGCGCTCGTTGACTCGACGCAACGCCCATACGCCCGCCAAGCCGCCGACGATAGCGCCCGCACCGAGTGCGATGGCTTCGCGCCAGTGAAGGAGCGAAGACGTGACGAAGAGGGCGACGGCGGCCGCATTCATCACGCCGGCCAGTGCGTTTTTGGTCGCGCCCGCATTGCGCGTGGGTAGCCCTGCCATCGTGAGGGCCGCCATCATCAAGAAACCGATGCCGCCGCCGAAATAGCCGCCGTAAATGGCGATCAAAAATTGAACGAATGCGGCGGCGATTGGTGAAAGATGCGTGGGCGCCGCTTGCGCTCGACGGAAGAAACTGCCCCAGGCGAAGACGGCGGTAGCGAACAACACGAGCCAAGGAACGAGGCGGGTGAATACCGAGGAGGGCGTGACAAGCAGCAAGATGCCGCCCAGTGCGCCACCCACCACGCTAACGCCGAACAGGACCGAGAAAGGCAACCGGTTCGCGCCGGTGACGAGACGTCGCCCGGCCCAACCCGACATGACTTGGCCTGGAAAGAGCGCGACCGTCGAAGTGATATTGGCGGCGAGCGGTGTCATGCCCGATAAGATCAAGGCGGGCAGTGTGACGAACGAGCCGCCGCCGGCGAGGGCATTTTGCAGGCCGGCCCAAAGCCCGGCCACGATAACGAGAGCGAGCAGCATGCGGAAAAAGGTAGGTAACCGAAAGGCCCGATCCTACCTTATCGAGCGCGGCGGCGATCGTTTTAATACGTCGAATCAGTTGGGATTCACTTGCCAGGCCAGCACCGGGTGCGTGGCGCCTGCCGGCATGGCCCAAGCGCCGTTCGCGCTGAAATCCCATGTCGCGAAGCTCGCCGGATTGCTCATTTGCGCCGTGGTCAAGCCGTTCGCTTGCGGCGCGCCGCCTCCGTTTTGCACGCCGGTGGTTTGGATGTCCCAGTAGTTATCCGCCGTGATGGTGCCTTCGTTGGTGCTCGCGATTGCTGGCGGGGTATATTGCCAGTCACCCTGGAGCGCACCCGTCACGAACGACTGCTCGATGACACCCGTATTGAAGCCGACGAGGCCGCCGGGACTTGACGGATGTGGCGCCGAAACGTTGCCCGTTTCATAGCATTGGGAGATGGTGCCGGCATTCCAGCCGACGAGGCCACCGAGGTAGCTCTGGCTGCCGTCGACGCTGACGTTGGCGGCCGAACGCTCGATCAGCCCGGTGTTGACTCCTACCAGGCCGCCGATGTAGTTTCCGCCGGCTGAGCTTAGGCCACCGCTCGCGAACACGTTCTCGATGTGGCCGCGGTTGATTCCAGCCAGCAGGCCGAGTTGCGCTCCGCCGAGGTAGGCGAACGAGAATGCCTGGCTGTTCGTGAGTTGCAGGTTGCGGACGACGCCGGTTGAATCGATTACGCCAAATAGTCCGGCCGCCGCCGAGATCTCCTCTCCGTTGAACCCGGAATAGATGGGCGCAACGCTGATATTGTCGATCGTGTGGCCCATTCCGTCAAATTGCAGTTTGCGCCGCCTTGACGGCAGGCGCGTGTTCAGCCGCGTATAGCGCGGCCATCGGGTTGCATGCCGGTCACGACGACACCATCTCGCAATATGAAGATTTCGGCAATTGGCTGGGTAAACCGGTCATGTACCGTGTGACGTTCGCCGATGCGAGTTCATGGGACTCGATTGCGGCCCCGTACATCCTGAGTACCGGCACTAAGCAGTGGCTGGCTTCGAACCCGTCGCGCTACGAGGTCATCACCATTCCGCTGATGCCTGACCCGCCGGGAACCATTGCGAACAAAAACATCGCGGCCGACGACGCTACGCTTGCCGCTATCGCCTCAGGCACCTATGACAGCTACTTCCGCGAGCTTGCCCAGAATTTGGCGACCAAGACCGGTGCGCCTCAGCGGATCATCGTGCGGCTGGGCTGGGAGTTAAATGGCGACTGGTATACGTGGAATGCCTTGAACGCGCCCGCCAGCTATGCCGCAGCATACCGGCACGTCGTGCAAACGATGCGCTCGATTTGTAACGTCCTGCGTTTCGAATGGAATCTGTCGCGGACGGGGAGGGCATTGGATTGGAACGCGGCTTACCCGGGTGACGATGTGGTCGATGTCATCTCAATGGACGTCTACGACGATTACAACCACGGTTGGAGCGATGTCGTCGGCGGGACGCAAGGGTTGACGGCGTTCCGGCAGTTCGTGCGTGCGCACAATAAGTTCGAAGCTTATACGGAGTGGAGCGTGGCGACCGATCCCAACGGCCATGGCGACGACACTGCGTTTGTGCAGGGCATGCATGACTGGATCGCCGCCGGCGGCGCGAACGTGCTCTATCAGGGCTACTGGGATACGTCGGCGGGTGGGCCCAACGGTGTGATCTACAGCTACTCGAGTACCGCGCCCGTCACCGTCCCGAATTCGGCGGCGCTGTATAAGAAGTTGTTCGGCCAATAACGAGGATCGGCCTGAGTCGTTGCGCAGGGCGCACAGCGTCTTGCTTTCGATGCGCGGACAATCGAAGGCCAGCTAGCGCTGGCCTTCGATCGGAACGATTCGTTCGTTTTTAAATGGACCGGGGCCGGTTACCGCTTCCCGTCGCGCTGGAAGGGAAGCCAATGCACGGCGGCCGATTTAAACCGTACGACGCACCATCAATTCCTTGATCTTGCCGATCGCCTTCGTCGGATTGAGGCCCTTGGGGCATACATCGACGCAGTTCATGATCGTATGGCAACGGAATAGACGATAGGGATCTTCAAGGTTGTCCAGACGCTCGCCCGTGGCCTCGTCGCGCGTATCGGCAATGAACCGATACGCTTGCAACAGCCCCGCCGGGCCCACGAACTTGTCCGGATTCCACCAGAAGCTCGGGCATGACGTCGAGCAGCTGGCGCACAAGATACATTCGTACAGGCCGTCGAGCTCTTCGCGCTCTTCCGGCGACTGCAGACGCTCCTTTTCGGGCGGCGGCGTGTCGTTGATCAAGTACGGCTTGATCGAGTGGTACTGATTGAAGAATTGCGTGAAGTCGCAAATCAAATCGCGCACCACCGGCAGCCCCGGCAGCGGACGCAGCACGATCTTTTGCGGCAGATCGTTCAGATTCGTCAGGCAGGCCAGGCCGTTTTTGCCGTTGATGTTCATCGCATCCGAGCCGCATACGCCCTCGCGGCACGAGCGACGGAACGATAACGTTTCGTCCAGCGCCTTGAGCTTCACCAGCGCGTCGAGCAACATGCGATCGGTCGGGCCGATCTCGAGCTCGTACGTCTGCATGCGCGGCGCGGCATCCTTGTCCGGATCGTAGCGATAGATTTCGAAAGTACGTTTTGCCATTTCGCGTGTGTCCTTTGATTGCACCGGCTTAGAAGGTACGCGCCTTCGGCGGCACGGATTCGACCGTCAACGGCTGCATATGCACCGGTTTGTAATCGAGGCGATCGCCTTCGCTGAACCACAGCGTGTGGCGCAGCCAATTGACGTCGTCGCGTTCTTCGTGATCGCTCAGGGCGTGCGCGCCGCGGCTTTCCTTACGCGCTTCGGCCGACACCATCGTGGCTCGCGCCACTTCGATCAGGTTGGCCAACTCCAGCGCTTCGACGCGCGCCGTGTTGAACACCTTCGATTTGTCCTTCAAGTGCACGTGGTTCACGCGCTCGGCCACTTCGTTGATCTTTTCCACACCTTCGGCCAGCAGCTTGGACGTGCGGAACACCCCGGCGTGCGACTGCATCGCCGTGCGAATATCGCCCGCGATCGCCTGCGTGTATTCGCCCGAGCTCGACTTCTCGAGCTTGTCCAGGCGCGAGAGCGCGAAATCGGCCGCATCGGCCGGCAACGGCTTGTGCTCCTTGATGTCCTTGACGTGCTTGACGATGTGGTTGCCCGCGGCGCGGCCGAACACCACCAAGTCCAGCAGCGAGTTCGTGCCCAGACGGTTCGCCCCGTGGACCGACACGCACGAGCATTCGCCCACGGCATAAAAGCCGTTCACCACTTCTTCATGGCCGCGCGGGGTGCCCACCACCTGACCGTTGATGTTCGTCGGGATGCCGCCCATTTGGTAATGGATCGTCGGCACGACGGGGATCGGCTCCTTGATGCAGTCGACGTTCGCGAACTTCAGCGCGATTTCCCGAATCGACGGCAGACGCTTCATGATCGTCTCGGCGCCGATGTGCGACAGGTCCAGCAGCACGTGATCCTTGTGCGGACCCACGCCACGGCCTTCCTTGATTTCCTGGTCCATCGAGCGCGACACGAAATCGCGCGGCGCCAGATCCTTCAGCGTCGGCGCGTAGCGCTCCATGAAGCGCTCGCCGTTCGCGTTACGCAAAATGCCGCCTTCGCCGCGCACGCCTTCGGTGATCAGCACGCCCGCGCCGGCCACGCCGGTCGGGTGGAACTGCCAGAACTCCATATCCTGCAAGGCGATGCCCGCACGAGCGGCCATCCCCAGGCCGTCGCCCGTATTGATGAACGCATTCGTCGAGGCCGCGAAGATACGGCCCGCGCCGCCCGTGGCGAACAGCGTGCACTTGCCTTCGAGGATGTAGACGTCGCCCGTTTCCATTTCGAGCGCGGTCACGCCCAGCACGTCGCCGTCGGCGTCGCGGATCAGATCGAGCGCCATCCATTCGACGAAGAACTGGGTCTTGGCCGCGACGTTTTGTTGATACAGCGTGTGCAGCAGCGCGTGGCCGGTACGGTCGGCGGCCGCGCAGGCGCGCTGGACCGGCTTTTCGCCGTAATTGGCCGTGTGCCCGCCGAACGGGCGCTGATAGATGGTGCCGTCCGCATTGCGGTCGAACGGCATGCCGAAGTGCTCCAACTCATAGACGGCGTTCGGCGCCTCACGGCACATGAATTCGATCGCGTCTTGATCGCCGAGCCAATCGGAGCCCTTGATCGTGTCGTAAAAGTGGTAATGCCAGTT
This sequence comes from uncultured beta proteobacterium, assembly GCA_963838695.1. Taxonomy (GTDB): domain Bacteria; phylum Pseudomonadota; class Gammaproteobacteria; order Burkholderiales; family Burkholderiaceae; genus Trinickia. The sequence continues at coordinate 37,558 of CAWIRZ010000007.1, forward strand.
GTCTTCGCTCATGTTGCCCAGCGAAGCGCCGATCCCGCCTTGCGCGGCGACCGTGTGCGAACGCGTGGGAAACACTTTCGAGAGCACGCAAACGGAGAGGCCGGCACGCGCGAGCTGCAGCGAGGCGCGCATACCCGAGCCGCCCGCACCGACGATGACCACGTCGAAGCGGCGACGCGGCAGAGCATTCTTGATTGCAACCATTCTTTTACACTCTCCAGAGAATCTGTACAGCGTAGCCCGCGCACCCGAGCAGCCAGACGATCGTCAGCGCTTGCAATACGAGCCGCGTGCCGACGGGCTTCACATAGTCCATCCAGATGTCACGCATACCGACCCACGCGTGGTACAGCAGCGAGAGCAAGGCGACGAACGTAGCGAGCTTCATCCAGGGAGTGGCGAAGATCGAGGCCCAGCCGTCGTAGGAGAAAGCCTGTGCGACGAAGAACCACGCGAGCAGGATCACGGTGTACACCGCCATGATGGTGGCGGTCACGCGCTGCGCGAGCCAATCGCGCAGGCCGTAGTGCGCGCCTACGACCAGGCGCTTCGAGCCGATTCGGTTATTGGCTGCCATTTTTTAGAATGCTCCGAACAGTTTGAGCGCGAAGGCGATCGTCAGGACCGAGGACACGACGAAAACGACGATCGAGGTACGCTTGCCGTTCTCCTTCGTCACCGCTTCGTGGTTGGTGTCCATGACCAGATGACGGACACCGGCGCAGAAGTGAAAGAGAAAGGCCCACGCCAGCACCAGCGTGATCAGCTTGACGACGATGTTCGACAGAAACAGCTTGAACGTTTCGAAGCTGATTTCCGAGGTGAGGCTTTGATCGAAGAGGTACAGCAGGAAGGGAAGGGAAACGAAGAGCAGCGCGCCGCTGACCCGGTGCAGGATCGATATCTTCGCCGCCAACGGCAGACGATAGTTCATCGTAATGTCGCCGATCCCGATGTTCCGGAATTCCGGCCTCGGTCTCTGCTTTTCTAAAGGTCCTGCCATGTCATACCCCTTTGTCGTATCGAACCGGAACTTGGCTACCGCCGCCTCACCCAGCCGCAGCATGCGATGGGCGATCTTCGAACCGGGCCGCACGAAGCGACGGTATGAGGGGCGGGTAGTAAGCGCAGCGTAAGGCGGTGCCGTGCCACGAATTTTGCGGGTATTGTCTTCCCATGCTGATATGCTGTCCAATATCTATCTTGTATTCCAGAAATACTTTTTACAGATATCGGCATGGAGCTTCGACACATTCGCTACTTCCTGGCAGTCGCCGAGGAACGAAACGTCACGCGGGCGGCGGAGAAGTTGGGCATCGGTCAGCCGCCGTTGAGCCAGCAAATCCATGCGCTCGAAGCCGAATTGGACGTGCGTCTATTCCGTCGCACGGGCCACGGCGTCGTGCTGACCGAAGCGGGCGAAGCGTTCCTCATCGACGCGCGCCGGCTCCTGGAAAGCGCCGGCCAAGCCGTCGCCAATGCGCAGAGCGCGGGACGAGGCGAGACGGGCCAAGTGAACATCGGCTTTACCGGTTCCGCCGCCTTCAATCCGGTTGTGCCTAGGATGATTCGGCAGTTTCGTCAGTCTTATCCCGGCGTGAACCTCACGCTGTCGGAAGGCAATACGGCCGAGCTGCTGGACGATCTCAAATCGGGCCGTGTCGATGTCGCGTTCGTGCGCCTTGGCGCGCAATCGCCGGCAGGGATGACGTTTCATCACATCGCGGCGGAACGCATGCGTTTGGTGCTGCCTGCCACCCACCGTTTAGCGCGCAAGCAGCGCATCAAACTCGAGATGCTGGCAGGCGAACCATTTGTGCTTCTGCCTCGCGACGTCAGCCCCACGCTTCACGACGTCATCGTCGGCGCTTGTCGCAACGCGGGTTTCGAGCCGGTACTGGGGCAGCAGGCGCCGCAACTGTCGTCGGTCGTCAACTTCGTCGCGGCCGAGTTCGGCGTCTCTCTGGTGCCGGCATCGGTTTGCCAGATTCAGGTCGAGGGGGTGGTGTATGCGGATGTCGCCGGCGCGAATATAACAATCCGTCTAGCGTTGGCATCGCAGGCTGAGCCCAAGACATCGAAAGTCGAAAATTTTCTTGCGATCGCACGTCAGTTAACGGCGCCAGGGGCCGGTTGAACGCGGTCTTACGTTCCCGCTAGAAAATTTTCCTATCGCCAACGACGTTTTCGGGATTATTTGGAAGCAATTTTTGCGGTCGCACAACTAAGATGGGTCACACCGCGAGCGGCGTCGCAGCTATATGACGCAGCCTGACACGCGAGTAGCGCCTGGATGGGCCGGCGAACGAGGCATCGGAACAATCGGTGTGCTCGTCGAGACGCGACAGATAGCGCAGCACTTCCCAGTTAAAAATTCTTCGGCGAGCGCCCATCGGTTTTCGAAACGTGGCGCAATCCGATGGATTGGACGATGACGACCATCATGAGCGAACGTAAAAAACTCCACTATTTCGACTATGCGGCCACGACCCCTGTCGATCCGAAGGTCATTCAGTCGATGTCCGAATGCTTGGGCATCGACGGCATATTCGGTAATCCCGCGTCGAGCTCGCACGAGGCGGGTACGGCGGCGCGCGAGAGAGTCGAGCGTGCGCGACGCCAAGTCGCCGACTTGATCGGTGCGCAGGTGAACGAGATTGTCTGGACCTCCGGTGCGACGGAATCGAACAATCTTGCACTGAAGGGCTACGCCGATAACGCCGTGGCAAAGCGGCACTTCGTGACGAGCCGGATCGAGCACAAAGCGATCCTCGATACGATGGGCAGCCTCGAAAAGCGTGACATGTCGGTTACTTATGTGGGGCCGACGGCTAGCGGCGAGATCACGGCCGATGCCGTTGCGGCCGCGATCGGTCCAGACACCGGATTGGTGTCGCTGATGCTCGTCAACAACGAACTGGGCACGCTCACGGATATCGCTGCGATTGCCCCGATCGTCCACGCGGCTGGCGCGCTGCTGCACGTCGATGCCGCGCAGGCGCTCGGCAAAACGCCGATCGACGTCAAGACGCTGGGAATCGACTTGATGTCGATGTCCGCTCATAAAGTGTACGGGCCGAAAGGCATTGGGGCGTTATATGTCAGTCGCGAGGCGGCGCACCGAATTGCGCCGCAGATGCACGGCGGCGGCCATGAGTTCGGAATCCGATCCGGCACGCTTGCGACGCATCAGATCGCGGGAATGGGGACAGCATGCGAATTGGCTGCGTCCATGATGAGCAGCGATAGCGAGCGAATTGCGAAACTCAGTGCCCGCTTTCTGGATGCGGTGCTGGCGCTCGACGGCGTCACGCATAATGCAGGCGCGGCGCGTCGTATTCCTCATACGTTGAGCCTCACGATCGGCTTGCCCGGGTTTTTCACGTTCATGTTGGGCGGCGAACTCGCCGTCTCGTCCACCTCGGCCTGCAACTCGGCGGCCGGCACGCCTTCGCATGTATTAACCGCGATCGGCCTGGACGAAGCCGCGGCGAGCCGCACCGTCCGCGTGAGCCTGGGCCGGTATACCACGCAAGAAGACGTCGATTTTGCGATCGATTGCTTTGAACGAACGGTCAGCGCATGCCGGCCGTTGATCACGACTTGAGTCGGCCTCGTTCTGGAAAGAGTTGATCAGTCCGGCGTTGTTGTTCATGATGCGCGGATGTTCAATCCATATTGAACGTGCCGAATCCGCACCATTGACGAACGACGCCATTTAATGACCAACACACCGACCGCCACGTCCTTTAGCGCGCTCCCGCTTGCGCCCGCCGCACTTGCCAATCTCGATCGGCTCGGCTATGTCGCCATGACGCCGATCCAAGCGGCGAGCTTGCCGATCGCGCTCGCGGGCCACGACCTGATTGCTCAGGCGAAGACGGGGAGCGGCAAGACGGCCGCATTTTCGCTCGCGCTGCTCGCGCGGCTCGACGCACGCCGCTATGACGTGCAGACACTGGTGCTCTGCCCGACACGGGAGCTTGCCGATCAGGTCACGCAGGAAATCCGCCGGCTCGCGCGCGCCGAGGAAAACATCAAGGTCCTGACGCTGTGCGGCGGCACGCCGATGGCGCCACAGGTCGCCAGCCTCGAACATGGCGCGCACGTGGTGGTCGGCACGCCGGGGCGCATCATGGATCATTTGGAGCGGGGCAGCCTTGCCCTCGGTGCACTGAATACGCTCGTGCTCGACGAAGCGGACCGGATGCTCGATATGGGTTTCCATGACGATATCGCGAAAGTGGCGAGTCAATGTCCGAAGGAGCGGCAAACGTTGTTGTTTTCGGCGACTTACCCCGAGGGCATCGCCAAGCTGAGCCAGCGTTTTTTACGCAACCCGAAAGAAGTGCGGCTCGAAGAGCACCACGACGACAGTAAGATCCGTCAGCGTTTCTATGAGGTCACGGAAGATCAGCGGCTGCACGCGGTGGGGATGCTGCTGAATCACTATCGACCTGTCAGCACGCTGGCGTTTTGCAACACGAAGCAACAATGCCGCGACTTGCTCGATGTGCTGAGCGCGCAGGGGTTCCATGCGTTGGCGTTGCACGGCGAACTCGATCAACGCGAGCGCGATCAGGTGCTGATTCAATTTGCGAACCGCAGCTGTTCGGTGCTGGTGGCGACTGACGTTGCTGCGCGCGGGCTGGATTTTGTCCAGCTCGAAGCCGTCATCAATGTGGACGTGACGCCCGATCCTCAGGTGCACGTGCATCGGATCGGCCGTACGGGCCGCGCAGATCAGGACGGCTGGGCGCTGAGCCTTGCGAGCATGGACGAGATGGGCCGGGTGGGCGGCATCGAACAGGCGCAAAAGCGCGAGGTCGAATGGCATCCGCTGGCCGAGCTCAAAAGCACCGACGACGCGCCATTGTTGCCGCCGATGGAAACGATACAGATTCTCGGCGGGCGCAAGGAGAAGATCCGCCCCGGCGATGTGCTTGGCGCACTGACAGGCGAAGCGGGTTTTAGCGGTTCGCAGATCGGCAAGATCAACGTCACCGAATATTCGACATACGTCGCGGTGGAGCGGAGCATCGCGCGCGAAGTGCTGCGCAAACTGAATGCTGGCAAGGTTAAAGGCAAGAAGGTGCGGGCCCGTTTGATGGACGAATGAATGACGTTGGTCTGCGCCTCGCGTCGCGCGCAATAGGGCGTCTAGCCCGGGAGGGGTGGGCTTGTCCAAGCGGCTTCGAATGGCCATCTGGGCTCCCACCGGACGATACGTGTCCCCAATCTCAATGCGAATACGAATAAACGAGATTGGCCTTTGAGCGATCCTTTTGGGTAACGGCTCGTCGAGCGGGCTGCAAGGGTGCCTTCTTCAATAGGACCGAACCGCCCTCAGTGCCCACGCACGTCCACGCATGTTCAGTATGTGAGCACTGGCATTTCTTTTTGCGAATTTCCTTACAAAATAACAAGAAAAATCCGCATTGTATTTCCCAATACAATGCATTTCGCATATCGATAATCGCGCTGAATTGTGCATTGCAAAGAAAGTCATTGCAGCTGGAACCTGCTTCCTTAGCAACCGCTGTGGACGACGAGTGCCGCGAGGAGCCGATCGCGACTTTTTCCATGTAGACGAGAGAATCCATGCAAAACCCAGTTATCGTAATCAAAACGAAAGGTGTCGCGCCGATTCGGCATCGGGCTATTGCAGTTGCTGCGATGCTCACGCTGACGTTCGCGGCCTCTGCGGCGCACGCTAGTCACTCGCCTTCAGAGAAGCACAAGCACAAGCACTCGGGCTCGCAAACGAGCGGCGCGCAGTCCGGTAATGCCAGCGGCACCGCGGGATCTTCAGCGAGCGCCGGCCAATCCGGTACTGCCAATGCGAGCAGCTCCGATGCCGCCGTGCAGACTCAATGGGGTGTCGTTTCAGAGCCGGCCGTGCCAACTGCGGTTTGCGGCACGCCGCTCACGGCGTCGTTGAAACCGGTCGCCGGTTCGCTGGATACGGTCGATACGGATCCGCACCATTCCCAGCCCGACACCGCCCGGATACAAGCCGCAATCGACGCGTGCCCGGCCGGCCAGGCTGTCAAGCTGATCATGGGCGCCGCGGGCGAATCCGCATTCGTGAGCGGGCCGCTGCAGTTGAAGTCGGGTGTGACGCTTTGGATCGACAGCGGCGTGACGTTGGCCGCGTCGCGCAATCCCGCGGATTTCGACAACGGCGTGGGTACTTGCGGCACGGCCACTGTGTCGAACAAGAAGTCGTGCAATCCGCTGATCTTGGCGAAGGGCACGACAGGCAGCGCAATCGTCGGTGCGGGTGCGATCGACGGACGGGGAGGCAGCTTGCTGACCACCGGCCCGAATGCAGGCAAGCGCAGTTGGTGGGATGTCGCTTATGAGAACAAGACGCAAGGGTTGAACCAACAGAATCCCCGCCTCATACAAGTGACGGGCGGGCAGAACTTTACGCTGCACAACGTCACCTTGCTCAACTCGCCGAATTTCCACGTGGTGACCGACGGCACCTCGGGCGTGACGGCGTGGGGCATCAAAATCGTGTCGCCTAGTCTCGAATACAGCGTTCCGCGTTATGCATGCGCGTCCGGTACGATGCCGAGCGCCAACACGACGAAAGCCACCTGCTTTACGCCCGATACGGTCAAGAACACCGACGGTTTCGATCCAGGGCAGTCGAGCAACGTTTTACTCGCCTATTCGTTTATCAGTACGGGCGACGACGATGTCGCGATCAAGGCGAGCGCCGCCCCCGGCAGCAATCACATGACGTTCGCGCGGAATCATTTTTACTATGGACACGGCATGTCCATTGGCAGCGAGACGAACGCCGGCGTACACGATGTCGTCGTCACCGAGTTGTCGGTGGACGGCCATGATTCCCCGAACGGCAACGGCCTGCGCATCAAGTCCGATGCTTCTCGAGGCGGGATCGTAGACGGAATTCGCTATTCGAACGTCTGCATGCGCAATGTCGCGCAGCCGCTGGTTTTCGATCCGTTCTACAGTTCGGCCAGCGGCACGCTTTATCCGAATTTCGCGGGCGTGACGGTGAGCGGCTTCCACTACCTCGGTAGCGCGGCTTACGGCGGCGGGCAAGTTACGTTCTCGGGCTATGAGCAGCACGGGCAGAAAAATCCGCTCGTCATTACGCTCGATAACGTCGTGTTCGATGGCACGCAGCCTGTCATGAAGTTGCTGCAAGCGACGCATTTCACGCTCGGTAGCGGGCCTGTGAGTTTCTCGAACGAGATCGTGACTTCGACTGCGACGGATACGACAATCCAGGGCGCACCCGGAAATGGGTCGCCCGTCGATTGCTCCGCGGCGTTTGTTCCGTTGACGTTGGTGGTGCCGAGCTCGCCTATCTAAGAAACGTGCCGCCGTTGTAGCGTTGGGTTGCCGACACGCCTTTCGAGCGCGTGTCGGCGCGAGAGAAAAGCCCTCGCCCAATCGTCACTTCGTCACTTCGTCACTTCGTCACTGGCCACTTGCCACCAGTATTTCCGTGAGCCAATACTCGGGTTGGCGATGGCCAGATACGTCGTGCTCCAAAGCTGGGCAGCATTCGCTTCGGTCGCATCCGCGCTATGCGTGCCGAACGCTTCCGCTTGATAAGTTCCGTTGGTATAAGACCACGTCCACATCTCCGATGCACGCATATCCGATGCATTCGCGATCGCTTGCCAAATTTGCGACCGTGCGCTCGAGAGCAGCGTTCGAACGTCGGCAGACAAATCCTGGCGCGCGAGTTGCCGATCGAGGCCGGCCACCCACATCGCTTGCTGCCACGACCAGATCACCGTGCCGTGATAGGCCGCATTCGTAAAGCGCGACCACAACGAGGTACTTGCATACGCAGGGTTCGCGATCAGCATGCCGGCGTCCGTGGTGAGGCCGACCGGGAATCGTTGTACGGCAGCGCTCACGATGCGTGTAAGGACATCGGCCGACGGCGTGCCGAGCAAAAGAGCGAAGCCGCCATCGGAGTTCAGGATAGGGATCGGATTGCCCTGCTCATCAAGCGAAAGCGCATAAAACGAGGTGGTCGAAGTCGGCAATGTTCCGGCGGGAACGCCCGTCTGCGCGGCATAAGCAGGCACGTCTGCCGCTGCTTGCGATGCGGGAACCGACACCTCGAACAGGGCAGGGGCGGCCGACTCCCAAATCGACGCTTGCTGCGCGGCGTCAGCGAGTGCGGCACGCTGACTGTCGTTCAGATAGGGATCGAACAGTCCGCTATCGAGAAACCGACTCGCCGCGCGTAGCGCGGCCGGCACAAGTACAGCGTTGACGTCATACGGGTAGACGCCGCCTCCGAGGCCGTCGGTGCTGTCGCGCCAATTGCCGACGATCTGCCCCGGGCGCAAATGAATAAGATGGGTCGCGATGCTTTGCTGAGAGAACGCGCGTGCGGTGTCGGCGACGTGCACGAGGTTCGTCACGAAGCGGCTACCGTTCGTCTGTCCGTCGGCTTCGCGCTGCGCGAGGTAGGTAGCTGCGCGCGTGGCGCCCCGCGCGTCGTCCAAGAACCAGGCGGCCATGACTGGCGGAAGCAAGTAATCGCTGTCGATCATCTTGTAATCGTAGGTAGGAGTGGCGTTATCGCCGCGGCCATTTTTCAAGTTGTCGATGACGGCAAACTCGCCGATGCCCTCTTCGTGGGCCACGATGCCGTCGGGCGAGAGGCGAGTGAGCACGGCCGTCAGGCCCGCCTCGATGGCGGGGGGCTGCAATACCGGCATCAGCATGCGTACCGAGATTAGCGTGTCGCGGCCAAAGTAGGTGTCGTACTGCCACGAGCCGGCAAGGAGCTTGTCCTGATAGCTTAGAAAGGCGACGACGTCTTGGCTCTGGGTGTCGGGGTTGACCGTGTCGTTGAATAAGTTCGAAAGCGTGATGGGCGTGAGCGGCGTCTCGCCGGTCCAAGCGCGCACCTGCAAATGCAGGGTATTGCTGCCGCCGGCAGCCTGTAGCGTGAGCGCGCCGGTCCGATCGGTGGCGACTGTGCCGCCGCTTAAGACTTGCACGTCCATTGCATAGCCGGGAGCGCCGTCGACGCGGTCGCGTTGCCAGCTAATCGTGTTCTGGTTGACGACGCCTTGCGTTTGAACTTGAGCCGGCACGGAGTTGCCGCCGTTATAGTCGCGCATGAAGCGCACGGAAGTTAGCAACGCGCCGCGCAGTGTCAATCGATTGGTATTGACTGAAACATTGGCCGAGATTCCGTACAGATTGCGGCCTTGGGTATCGAGCTTCACGCTTGAAGCAATCGGTGAATCGAGCCCCCAGCTAACCGGTAGTGCCGTGTCCTCGAACCACATTCCCGTACCGCTGTTTCCGGCGGGAAACACGACGAGGAGTCTCGGCTTCGTCGACGAGCGCATCAGCAAATGCGCCGAGATGTTGCCCTGGCGGTAAAAGGCATTGGTTTGGCCGCCCGCTTGCATTTGAAATGCAAGCGCCGAGCTGTTGGCCGGGGCGCCATTTCCGTCGCCGCCTCCGGAGCAACTGGCCAGTGCGCTTGCCGATACGATGATCAAGCGCGACACGATGTTCTTCACGAGTGCCTCCTTAGTATTCGTTACATGCGGATAGCGTTGCTTTGCGCAAGGGGGGACGCTCGGCCTTGTGCGGTTTGATACTCGTGTGGGACTATTGGCGCACCGTAGCAATCACGGTGCCCGCCGCGCGAAGCGAACACCATCGTCGGTGCTTCGGCCTCGCACCGTACGCCGTCAATCACTGAGTCAAAGGAAAGATGAAACGATTGTTCCTCGTCGTGCTCGCTGCAACCCATTTCGCGAGTTGCGCACAGGCGCAAAGCAACGCATCGGGGCCCTTCGTCACCCCCGCGGGCACGCTGCAATTCGTGCCGGTCGATTACGGTTTGGCGGCGATGCTCGACGGGCAGATGTTCGATCGTTTGGGCACGAACACGCTGACGCATTTCGATGACATCGATCGCGCCAACGATACCGTCACGCGCTTGCTGGTACAGACCGATTCGGGCCCGGTGCTGTACGACTTTCGCCGCCGTCCTGCGCTCGTGGAGCGCTCGAGCAAGCGCGTGACGATCAGGCGCGTCTTCTGGCAGGCCGATGAGGTCGTCATGCAAAGCTCGGAAGGCTGGTTTCGTTTTAAGAGTGGTGCGTTTTCGAGATTGCAGTCGACGATGACGACCTACCGTTGACGATCCACGCGCTGGCGTGCGCGTTGGACAGTCAGTCGTCACGCGAGGGTGCTCGGTATGCCATCTGCAAGCCGGTATCAAATACGAACAGCGTGAGGTTCTCGGATTGCGCCATGCGCGATGGCTGCGAACCGCTTCACGCATCGAACATAGGCCATGAAAAACATCAACGCTGCTTGGCTCATCGCGATCGTCGCTTCGCTGACATTGGCCGGCTCAGGTCGCGCGCAGGCGCGTCCGCCGGCAAGCGCTGTTGCGGTCGCGCCGCCGCACGCAAAGGGAACGGACGACCGCGCTAAGTTGCCGCGGGATGTCACCATTTATGCCGCCACGGATATCGGTGGTGGCCAGCGCTGCCTGGTGGGCGAGTCCGACAAGGAAGGCATGAACGAAAAGCCCGTTGTTTATCTCGCCAGCGCCAGGGGGGGATTCGCGTGGCATGTGCAATTGCACATTCTCAAGGGCGCGTACCAGGGCCGGGTCACGCATTGCGTTGCGTCGGCCAATGAGGTCTATGTGCTGCTGCAGATCGACACGGATTCGTTACAGAGCGCGAATCGGACGCTCCTGCAAGTGGCCGCACTGCGCAGAAAGACCGGTGCCGTGGCGGCGTCGAAGTTTATCGACGTGCCGAATGTCTCGGCCGATTACACATCATGGGTCGATATGGGGGCCGATAACTTCAAGCTCGAGAGAAGCCGGCTGGTGATCAAAGGGCAGTTCGATCTTATGTCCGAACGCGATGATCCGAGCGGCAGGGGGCCGACTCCGTTTGCCGTCGAGGTTCCCGCGAGCCTGCGCCCATGACGTATACAAGAAGATGCACGAGAATATGCACGAGAACATGCGTGAAAGGTAACCAGAGTCCGACCCATTACTTGCGGGCAGAAGAACTACCTCGGCCGTATCGGCTTATCGGTCGAATTCGACTGAATAACGGGCGTTAAGATGCCGTGTCGACAATAGTAGGACGGAGATCTGCATGTTTTCAGCGAGACATCTACTGCGTGGTCTAGTCGTGCTTCTATTTATTGCCGTCACGCCTTCGCGTGCTGCGGATCTTCCGGTTGGTATCACGTTTCAATTGCCGGCAGGTTTCGAGCCGATGGTCTTCGAGAAGGGGCCAACGATCGATGGTGAGCGGCACACGTGGCTCATCGTCGCGCACCGGCACGACGATACGGCGGATACGCCATCTCCGCGTCCATTTTTGATTTTCGAGGAAGGCGCCAAAGGCGCCTACAAGGTTGCCGCTCGCAACGACACTGTCGTTCTTCGGGCCGATGAAGGGGGGCAGTGCGACCCGTTTGACGACGGTGACAACGGAATTGCCGTCAAGGGAAGTTACTTCACGGTGCAAAACGACGTTGCGTGTGGGGCTCATTGGACCGATTTCGTCACCTTCCGCTACGACACCGGCAGACGTGCATGGGTGTTCCATAGCGAGATCTTCGACGCGTTCGACCCACTAGGTGACACGCCCGACAAAACCAGCATGACGCGAGAAAACCCAGCGAAGCCGATCACGTTCGAGAGCTGGCACCGCGCGCCGCCCGCCGCCAACCCACGGCGCTAAGGAAATCCTTACCATTCAATCAGCGTGGTCCGACTTCAGAACGTTCTGTCCAGGTCGTAAGACACTTGTTGCACGCATCTTCACGTTGCGGGTGTGCGCGACGTGACCGGCGCGCGGCCTTATCGCATGTGCAACGGTCCAATGTTCTGCTGACTGCCGTCGGTTATGGCGCTTGAACTGTCAGCATCTCGATTACGCGATGGAGTCATTGAATGTCTGCAAGGGGACCGCTCACTCAACGGATGATGAGCGCGCCGGAAAGCCGTACCGCACGAAATCTTGACTTCATCGCGGGATGCCGGAGACGGTTCGCCGCGCAAGAGCGCCGGGGCACGCATTGACCAAGTCCAGCCGCCGCAGTGTGGCGTCCCGCGCGCTACGCCTCGCTGCTTTACGGATTGCACTCGTATGCGTCTGCGCGGGCGCGGTTTCGTATTTCATCAATCACCGAGCGCTCGAGAATGCGGTACGAACGCAGCTTTTGCTTTCCACCGGACAAGTGTTGCAACGGGAAGCGCTTCCGTTTCGCGAGGTTAGGGATCTTCAGAGAAACTTTCTCGATGAATTCGCGCAAACCTATTCGCTGACCGGCAACAGACGAGCACTCGCGAACGACTTCAACCAGATCTTTTATCGGCACGCGGACGGTTCCTACACACAGCGCTCGGGGATCTTCGAAGGCAAGCCGCTCGCCGACGGCCGGCGATTTCCCCACATGTCGGCGACCTACGCACCGGATTTCCCACCTGACGATGACGTGAAGGCGCGCTTCGCGCTTTCTTTTCTTCTCTCCTATAAGTATGGCTCGACCGTCAAGGGACGGCTTTTCAATGTCTATGGCGTTGTACCGGAGAAAGGCTTTCCGATCTATCAGTCACGGGATATCGCGAAAGTCTTCAAATACGACGGACCGGATGCTTTGCGGCTCGAGACTTACGAATTCTATTCGCGAGGATTTAACGCGACGCGCAGCGAAACGTTTTTTACACGCATCTATTGGGACTTTTCGAACCACGCGTGGATGACGACGATTGCGACGCCAGATGCTGTCGACGCTTCCGGCAAGCATCGAATCATGGCGTGCGTGGACGTGCTCCTAGACGATCTGATGCGCCATGCGGCAAAGCCGACGCTGCCCGGCTCGCGCAGTACCATCTTTGCGGACGATGTCGAAGGAACCCTGATTTTCGACGGCTCTTACGCGGACCAGATCAAAAGCAGCGAGGGCAAGGCGTCGATTGCTTCACTTCGCCTTGCAGGCTACGAACCGTTGCTTGAGACGGCAACGCATCTTACCGAGGGCGAGGTCAGGGTGCTCGACGGCCGTGGCGAAATAGTGGCCATTGGACGAATTCCCGAAACGCCGTGGATGCTCGCGATTCACTACCCGAAATCGCTGATGAGGACCGCGGTTTTCACGAACCTGGCGATTGTCGTGGTGGTGGGGTTGCTCACACTGCTCGTCGAGATTTTTATTCTGCGCTCGATTCTGCAGAAGCAGGTGGCCGATCCATTGACCCGGCTAATTCACGCGACGCAGACCGTCGGACGCGCAGGCGTCGCGTTCAGCAGCAGCGCGCTTCCCACTCGACGGCATGACGAAATAGGCCAACTAGCGCGGGATTTCGCCTCCATGGCCGCGCGGGTTGCGGACGCGCAGGCGGCGCTCGAACAGAAGGTTCAGGAGCGCACCAACGAACTAGAGCTGGCGAATCGCGCGTTGCTGACCATCAGCATGACCGACGAAATGACGGGGGTTGCAAATCGCCGCCGTTTCGACGAAGTCCTCGCGGACGAGATCGCAACCGCTGAACGTACGGGCGGGACGATGATGCTGGCGATGATCGACGTGGACTGGTTCAAGAAATACAACGACCGGTACGGGCATCCCGCTGGCGATGCGTGTCTGCGCGATATCGCGGCGATACTCGCTGCCAACGTCCGCCGCGAACACGATCTTGTCGCACGGTACGGCGGCGAGGAATTCGCGATCGTCGCGCGTGTTTTCGAAAGCGCCGATGCCCGCGCCATCGGTCACGCACTATGCGCCGCAATGGAAAAGGCGGCGATCGCCGATGATGGATCACCGTTCGCCCGCGTCACGCTCAGCATCGGGATCGCGCTGTCCACGCCGGTTCAGCGGATGACGCAGAAGGAGTTGTTGCTCAACGCGGACCGTGCGCTTTACCGCGCAAAGGCCGCGGGACGCAACCAGGCGGTGATCGCCGAGCCCGAGAGTAGCGTGACGTTATGAATGGCCGCGCGTGCTCACACAACTCGCCGACGGCCGGCGCGCCGCAATGGTGGCCCGCGATTATCGCCGCCGATTTTTTCGGCAATCGGCCCCGGGGCACACGATGAAACTCATTGAGCGGCTTCCTCGGGCGTCCTTTCGCATCCATACCAGGCTTACGCTTGCGCTCGTCGTGCTTGTCACGCTGGTGGTTTTTTCGTCGGCACGTGTTCTCATCGAACAGGCGCGCGAGCGCGGCGATAGAGAGTTGGAGGAGCGCGCCACCCGCGTGGCAGACCTCCTTAGCCGCTCTCTCTCCGAGCCCATGTGGAACGTGGATTCCAGCGCGATCGACAGCCAGCTCGCGGCGCTGTCGCGTTGCCCCGAAATCGTGCAAATGCAAGTGACGGCCGGCCACTTTGGCGTGGTGGTTTCGAGAACCAACGGCAGCGAGCTTCCGTCTGCGGAAGACCGTATCGTGCGTGTTCGACCGATAGAGTATGAACCGTCCGGCGAGGCATCGAAGAGAACCATCGGCGAAATCCGCGTCGTTTTGACTAGAGCCGTCGCGCAGGAGGCGATCGACCGCACACGCAACGCGATACTCGCAATAATGTCCCTGGTCGTCTCTATCATCGGCGTGGCGACGTACTTTGTGTTGACGCGGCACGTGAGCGGTCCCATCCGCCGTCTGGAGGCAATGGTCGACCGCATCGCGGGCGGCGACCTCGACGCACGCTGCCTGATCGAAGCCGACAACGAGATCGGCAGGCTCGCGGCACGTGTAAATACGATGGCAGAGCGCCTTCGTGAATCCACCGCCAGCCTGCGCGCGAGCGAGCGCAAGTACCGAAGCATCTTCGAGAACTCCCTGGAAGGCATTTTCAGGCTGGACGAAAGCGGCCATCTGGAGGAAGCGAATCCGGCTCTCGCGCGGCTGCTGGGCTATAGGGAATTCAGCGAACTCGTTCGCGGTAAGGGTGCCGATGCAAATCCGCGCCTGTTTATGCCGGCGCAAACCCGGCAATTATTCAGTCTGCTCCGCGCGCAAGGGGAGATTGCCGGACTCGAGCTGCAATTGAAACGCAGCGATGGTACGCCGGTCTGGGTGCTGCTCAATGCACGCGGTGTCAGTGCCGACGGCAGTGGCAAGCTTTTTCTAGAAGGTCTACTGACCGATATCACGAGCCGTAGATATGCCCTTGACAGTTTGCGTAGTCATCGCGATCAATTAGCCGTTGAGGTGCGACACCGCAGACGCAGCGAGGAAGAAACGCGCGCTTCGAGAGAACAATTGCAGGAACTGTCGGCGCATCTGGAAGGTGTTCGCGAGGACGAGAGAAAGCGCATTGCGATGGAGATTCATGACGAGCTTGGGCAGCTTCTCACGGCGTTGAAGATCGACGTGTCCTTGATCGCGATGCAGTTGACGCCCGACTCGGCGGCCTTTCACAAGGCCCATGAGATGCGCGAGCTGGTGGATCGGACTATTCGGATCGTACGCAGTCTCGTCAATCAGCTTCGTCCCGCCGCGCTGAATTTTGGACTCGCGTCGGCGCTCGAATGGCTGGCTGTCGATTTCGGCCGTCGCTCGAGCATCAGCTGCCAGTTCAGTTCGGTGGGCGCGGAACCCGACCTCACGGAGGAACGCGCGACGGCGATGTTCCGAATCGCACAGGAATCGCTAACGAACGTGTTGCGTCATGCTGGCGCAACGAGCGTGGAAGTGACACTGAAGAACATGGATTCCGCGCTCGAACTGGTCGTGTTGGATAACGGCCGCGGCTTTAACACGAAAGCGGCGCGCGACGAACATTCATATGGGCTGCTCGGCATGCGCGAGCGTGCGCGACTGATCGGCGCTCAATTGAAAATCAATAGCCGCCCGGATGGCGGCACGGCGGTGCACCTGCGCGTGGCAGTGAGCGCAGACTCGGGGCACATCGCCCACGCAAACGGAACCGGGGTGAACGAATGATAAAAATGGCGTTGGCACGCAGCCCTGGCTTTGTAGCCCTTGTTGACCGAATCGACAACCTGCCTTATTTCGTTGCCATTCGCCGTGGGCTTGCGCTTCCGCTTCCGCTCATCGCGATGGGTGCACTAGCGCTACTGCTGCGTTACCCGCCATCCACCGGTATGCAGCGTTTCCTGACGGAGCACCTGGGTTCGCATCTGGATTCGTTCGCCGACAGCCTAATCGCCGGTACCTTCGGGATCGGCGGGCTCGTCGCGCTTCTCGGCTTTGCCGACGCGTTCACCACGCTTCATAATCAGCGGCTCGCCGATCGCCATGTCAGCCCGGCCGCCGCTGCGATTGTCGTAGTGTCGTGCTTCTTTATGGTAGTCGTGCGAGACGGCGAGGGGGGCTTGCCGGCATCGCTTTCTCTGGGCCAGGGCATGCTCGGCGCACTGCTGGTCGCTTCTTTCGCAGGCGTTTTCTTTCTCAAGCTCTGCAGCATTCGCATGCTGCGTGTTCCGCTCAATCACCTCAGCAACGACCCGCTTATTGGCGATGTGCTTACCGTCATTCCGGCCGGGATGTTGACCATTTTCTGCTTTGCCGTGTTGAGAGAAGTGCTTGTTTTGGCGGGCTGGCCGGACGTCGGCCGAGCATTGAGTTCCTTGCTCTCGTCGCCGTTCTCGGCGTCTTCCAACAGCCTGCTTTTTAGCGTCGCCTATGAGGCACTCGCGCAGATCCTGTGGCTGCTTGGCATTCATGGGCCGAACGCGTTATATGCTATTCAGCACGATATTTTGATACCGGCATCGCACGCGAACGTGGCTGCGCTCGCCAGCGGCGGGCATCCGAAGTTTATTTTCACGGAAGACTTTTTCCCGTCGTTCGCGCGCATGGGCGGCTCCGGCGGAACACTAAGCCTGATTCTCGCGCTCTTGACGACCAGCCGCACGGCTCGCGGACGGAAGCTTGCACTTATCGTCATGTTGCCGGCGCTCTTCAACGTCAATGAGCCGCTGCTTTTCGGGCTGCCCATCGTTTTCAGTCCGGTCTATGCGATTCCATTCGTGTTAGTGCCGATCATACAGATTGTCATTGCCTATACGGCGATCATCGCCCATGTGATGCCTATGCCTGGGCATAGCGTCGTATGGACGACGCCGGCGCTTTACAACGGGTACGCAGTCACCGGTTCTTTTGCCGGTACGCTGGTGCAATTGCTTTCGTTGGCGGTCGGGGCGATGGTTTATGCGCCGTTCGTCCGTCTGTCCGAGCGTCTCGCTGCAAGAAAAAGTCAGGAAGTGCTCGAATCGCTGCTTCGCTTCGCTGAATCGCCCGACGCGGGGTTCAAGGCGAAACGCTGTTTCGACTTGCCGGGCAGCGAGGGCAGAATGGCCGTGGCATTGGCGAGCGATCTGGGCGATGCAATGAAACGGCCGGGGCAGATCTTTCTCGAGTTTCAGCCGCAAATCGATCTCCAGACTGGCCGGGTTTTCGGCGCAGAGGCGCTGCTGCGCTGGCAGCATCCGTTTCTCGGGCGCGTGGCGCCGCCCATCGTTGTCAAGATTGCCGACGACGTGGACCAGATCGACCGGTTGGGTCTGCAGATTTTGTCGCTCGCATGCCGTCAGCGAAGCGCATGGGTCGGCGTTCTGCCGGATGATTTCGTGATTGCCGTGAATTTGTCTCCACGGCAATTAATGGACCGGGAGTTTCATCAGAAGGTGATCGGCATTCTTCAGCGAGAACGCTTGTCGCCTCGCCTGCTCGAACTCGAGATCACGGAATCCACGATGGTACTGCCTGACGTCAATACCATCCGCAACCTGACACGGCTTCGGGAGGTGGGTGTAAAGATCGCATTGGACGACTTCGGCATGGGGCATACGTCGCTGCATTATTTGCGCGAACTGCCGCTGGACACCGTGAAAGTAGACCGGTCGTTGACCGATGTCACGCCGGGCAGCGTCAATGAACACATCGTCAGGAGCATTGCCGACCTGAGCCGAACACTCAATCTTTCTTTGGTAGTGGAGGGCGTGGAGAACGAGTCGCAGCTCAGGCGTCTTTCGGTATTGGGTTGCAGGCGGTTCCAGGGCTACTTCTTCAGCCGTCCTCTCACCGCACCCCGCTGCGAGGAATTCGTGCTCGCCGCGCACCGCGAATGCCGGTTTGCGGCGTAACTGGAGTTTGACGAGCGGAGGGCAGTTTGACGATGAAAAAGGGCCAGCTAATCGCTGGCCTTTTCAAATTTTGGTGCCCAGGAGAGGACTCGGTCACACGGGCGCGACCCCGGCTGCGCTTGCAAGCGCAGCCTTTCGAGTCCTCGCGCAAAGTGCGCAGGCACTTTGCTTCCTGGGCGCAATAATGAAAAAAGGCCAGCTAATCGCTGGCCTTTTCAAATTTTGGTGCCCAGGAGAGGACTCGGTCACACGGGCGCGACCCCGGCTGCGCTTGCAAGCGCAGCCTTTCGAGTCCTCGCGCAAAGTGCGCAGGCACTTTGCTTCCTGGGCGCAATAATGAAAAAAGGCCAGCTAATCGCTGGCCTTTTCAAATTTTGGTGCCCAGGAGAGGACTCGAACCTCCACGATGTTGCCACCGCTAGGACCTGAACCTAGTGCGTCTACCAATTCCGCCACCTGGGCAGGTGTGCGTCTTGCAACAAAGAACGCCATTATATCGGCCCTGATTGAACTGTCAAGCATTTTCAGTCGCCACTTTACGTCACGCCCCCGCATCCAAACATTCATGCCCCCATTTGCGCTCGGTCCGGCATCACCGCCCACAGGCAAGCAAACCGGTAAGCAAGCGACGCCCGCCCACCCTCCGCCCCGCCCCCAGCGGGTGCTAGAATGGCGCGCATTGCCGTGTCCAACGTATCGAGCCAGAACAATCATCGACAAGCGCCCCTTGAGCAAATACCCGTACCCGATCCCCAGCCGCGAGGAAATTCTCGGCGTGCTCCGCACGAGCGAATCGCCGCTCGCCGCCAACGACATTGCCGAGACCTTGTCGATCAAGCGCCAGGAGCGCGAAGGATTCTTCAAGCGCCTAGGCGCCATGGAACGCGACGGCCAAATTCGGCTCGATAAGCGCGGCTACTACCAACTCACCCATCCGTCCAACTTCGTGGCCGGACGCGTCCAAGGCCATCGCGACGGCTACGGCTTCATCATTCGCGACGATGGGCAAGACGATCTGTTTCTGCCGAACGCCGAAATGCAAAAGGTCATGCACGGCGATCGCGTCCTCGCGCGCATCGTCGGCTACGATCGCCGCGGCCGCCCCGAAGGGCATATCGTCGAAGTCACCGAGCGCGCGAACAAGCGCGTGATCGGCCGGCTGCTCAGCGAGAACGGCGCCCTGATCGTCGCCCCGGAAGACAAGCGCATCAGCCACGACATCCTCGTGACGCAGAACACGAAGAAGGCCAAGGTCGGCCAGATCGTCGTGCGTCGAACTGACCGATTTCCCGAGCCGGCATTCGCAGCCGCTAGGCCGCGTCGCCGAAGTGCTCGGCGATATCGACGATCCCGGCATGGAAATCGAAATCGCCGTGCGCAAGTACGGCGTGCCGCACGAGTTCAGCGATGCCGCGCTGGCCGAAGCGGCCAACCTGCCCGACGAGGTGCGGCCGGGCGATATCCGCCATCGCGTCGATCTGCGCGACGTGCCGCTCGTCACGATCGACGGCGAGGACGCCCGCGACTTCGACGATGCCGTCTATTGCGAGCCGGCGAAAGTCGGGCGCGGCGACGGGCTTCCGCCTGATCGTCGCGATCGCCGACGTCTCGCATTACGTGCAGCCCGAACGACGGCGCTCGATACCGATGCGGTCGAACGCAGCACGTCGGTGTACTTCCCGCGCCGCGTGATTCCGATGCTGCCGGAAAAGCTGTCGAACGGGCTGTGCTCGCTCAATCCGCAGGTCGACCGCTGCGTGCTGGTCTGCGACATGCTGATCACCGCGCGCGGCGAGATCAAGGCGTACCAGTTCTATCCGGGCGTGATGCACTCGGCGGCGCGGCTCACCTATACCGAAGTCGCCGCGGTCCTCGACGAACACGAAGGGCCCCGAGGCAGCGCGCCGGGCGGCACTCGTGCCGCAGCTGCAGAATCTGTACGGCGTGTACAAGTCGCTCGTCGCCGCGCGCCAAAAGCGCGGCGCGATCGACTTCGATACGACCGAAACCTATATCGTCTGCAACGCGCAAGGCAAGATCGAGCAGATCCTGCCGCGCCAGCGCAACGATGCGCACAAGCTGATCGAGGAATGCATGCTCGCGGCGAACGTCTGCGCGGCCGACTTCATGAAGCGCAACAAGCATCCGGGGCTTTACCGCATTCACGCTGGTCCGACCGCGGAGAAGCTCGAGAATCTGCGCACGTTCCTGCGTGGCATGGGCCTGTCGCTCGGCGGCGGCGAAACGCCGCACGCGAGCGATTACGCGGCACTGATGGCACAAGTGCGCGATCGGCCCGATGCGCAGATGCTGCAAACGATGCTGCTGCGCTCGATGCAGCAGGCCGTCTACAGCCCGGACAACATCGGCCACTTCGGCCTCGCCTACGAGGCCTACGCGCACTTCACGAGCCCGATCCGCCGCTATCCGGACTTGCTGACGCACCGCGCGATCTACGCGATCTTGTCGGGCACGAAGTATCGGCCCGCCGCGCCGAACGGCGTCGAGCTCAATACGGCGCTCTCGCCGCGCGCTCGCGCGCTGCAGCAGGCCGACGAGCAAACGCGTCCGCGTGCGCGGGAAAACACGGCGCTCTGGGAGGAGCTCGGCTTGCACTGCTCGGCCAACGAGCGGCGCGCCGACGAAGCCTCGCGCGACGTCGAAACGTGGCTCAAGTGCTACTTCATGCGCGATAAGCTCGGCGAGGAATACGGCGGCATGGTGAGCGGCGTCACGTCGTTCGGCATCTTCGTGCAACTCGATTCGCTGTTTATCGAAGGGCTGGTGCACGTCACCGAACTCGGCTCCGATTACTTCCAATACGACGAAATCAAGAACGAACTGCGCGGCGAGCGTACGGGCATTCGGTACCGCTTGTCGGATCGCGTGCGCGTCCAGGTCAGCCGTGTCGATCTCGATGCGCGCAAGATCGATTTTCGGTTAGTGCGCGATACGCCGGTCAAGCCCACCGGGGCGTCGCGCGCAACCGGTACGGCTCGGCCTGTCGGCGAGCCGGAAGTGCCGGCAGCTAGCGCGCCGCACGTGCGCGCGTTGGCATCGAACGATGAAGGGCGGCGCAAGAGCGCCGCGCCGGGTAAGTCGATGGCCGTGGTCGAGGCGCGCACGGCACGCGCTCAGGCCGCCCGCAAGCGCAGCGGAACGCCCAACAAGGGGGCACCGAAGGCGCGTCCGCGCAAAAAGGTTTAGCCCTCGCTCGGCGGCGTGGGCCTTGCGATGAAGCGGGCCGCGTCGCGATGTTTCTTCGGCACAGCGAGCGCACTGCGCGCCGCTGTGCTTTCGCCTTTTTAGGCTCGACGCAATCCGATTCACAGATCCACATTCAGCTATGGCACGTCTCAAGGTTTTGTACGGTTTTCATGCGGTAACCGCGCGTTTGCGACACGATGCATCGACGGTCGAGGAAGTGTTCTACGATGCGACGCGCCGCGATCGCCGCATGCAGGAGTTTTTGCAAACGGCGAAGGAAGCGGGTGCGCGCTTGATCGCGGCCGACGAAACGCGCCTATGGGGGCTCGCCCATACCGAACGGCACCAAGGAGTCGTTGCGCGCGCAACCGATTTGCCGCTCGCGCAAAACCTCGCGGAATTGCTCGACGGCATCGACGGGCCGGCGCTGCTGCTCGTGCTCGACGGCGTGACCGATCCTCACAACCTCGGCGCGTGTTTGCGCGTCGCGGACGGAGCGGGCGCGCATGCCGTCATCGCGCCGCGTGACAAAGCCGTCGGTTTGAACGCCACCGCCGCGAAGGTGGCCAGCGGCGCCGCCGATACCGTGCCTTACATCACGGTCACGAACCTGGCGCGCGCGCTGCGGGAATTGAAGGATGCCGGCGTTTGGGTCATCGGCACGGCCGGCGACGCCAAGCCCAGCCTCTACGAAACGAAGCTCGACGGCCCCGTCGCCATCGTCATGGGCGCCGAAGGCGAGGGCATGCGGCGCCTGACGCGTGACACCTGCGACGAGGTCATGCATATCCCGATGGCGGGGACGGTCGAAAGCTTGAACGTCTCTGTCGCAAGCGGGGTGTGTTTGTTCGAGGCGGTACGGCAGCGCGCGAGCGCACAGTAGTGCCGAGCAAGGGCGGCCGCGAGGGCCGCCCCCTAACGCCTAAGCAAAAATCGCTTAGCGCTCGATCTGTTGATTCCAACGCGTATCCCACTGCGCGCGATGCGCGTTGATCGCATCCCAATCGACCACGGTCACTTTGTGAACGAGGCTGTCGACATTGCCGAGGCTCTGCTGCATCGAAGCGGGCATTTTCGCGAGGCGGTTCGTCGGGATTTGCTTGCCGGCTTCGGCCGCCTTCTCTTGCGCGGGCGCTGAGAGCAGGAACTGCGCAAGCTTCTGAGCAAGTTGATCGTCGGGGTTGTTCTTCACGACGCAGACGTCGACGAGCAGCAAGACCGGGCCTTCCTTCGGGCTGACGTAGGCAACGGGCAGGCCCTTGTCCTGCAAGTCGGCGACACCCGTCGGTGTCAGCGGAAACAGGGCGGCTTCGCCGGTTTGCACCATCTCCGAAATCTTCGCCGAGTTCGGGACGTATTCGACCACGTTCGGTCCGACCGTGCCGGCCCACTTCGTGAAGCCGGGTTCGACGTTTTGCTCGCTGCCGCCCCAGATGCGATTGAGCGCCAAAAAGCCATGCAGCCCGAACGTGCTGCTCGAGGCCGATTGGAACACGACCTTGCCTTTGTACTTCGGATCCGCAAAGTCGAGCCAAGACGTGGGCGGGGCCCAGCCTTTTTCGGCGAAGAGCTTCTTGTTATAGGCGATGCCCGTCATGCCGAGCTGCACGCCAGCGCCGACGTCGTCTTTCATGCGCGCGAACGGATAGAGTTCTTTGAGAACCGGGGCGTCGTCGAGCTTTTCGCAGAGGCCAAGGCTCACGGCGCGCGCCATCACACCGTCGTCGAGGAACGCGACATGCACTTGCGGGTGGGCGCGATTGGCGAGCAACTTGGCCAGGATGTCCGATGACGTGCCGGGTACGACCGTGACCTGCACATTGTTCGCTTTTTCGAAGGCAGGCAGCACTTGCGTCGTATAGGCTTTCTCCATCGGTCCGCCGTTCATGCCGATGTAGATGGTTTTCGATTGCGCGCCGGCGGGTGTCGCGGCGAGCGTCAACCCGGCCAATATCGCGGCGGCCGACAGGATGCGGAAAACGTTCATTGAGGTCTCCTAATCATTGAAAGAGCGAAGCGTCATGCGGGGACGGCCGAGAAACGATTGATGTCGAACGCGTCGAGCGGCGTCTCGGTGGCACCGTCGATTACGAGATCGGCTAACACTTCGCCAACGCCCGGCGCGAGCAGGAACCCGCCACCGGAAAAACCGAATGCGTGCAACAGGCGTGGCACTTTGCGGCTCGCGCCTAGGATCGGATTGTGATCGGGCGTGCAGCCTTCTACGCCGCTCCACGTCCGAATCAGCAACGCTTGCCGTAGCGCCGGCAAGAGCGCGCAGGCATCGCGCATGACGGCGCGTGTGGTATCGGACGAGGGCTGCGCGAAGTCGCCGTCGCCATGTCCACGTCCGCCGCCGATCACGCAATTGCCGCGCGCGACTTGCCGCGCGTAAATGCCGCCGCCGAACACGCCGAGGTTGTGTTCGAGAAACAACGGCAGCGGTTCGGTCACCCACATGTTCGGATAGATCGGCTTCATCGGAACGGTGTCGCCGAAACGTTCCGCGAGCGTGAGGCCCCAAGCGCCGGCTGCGTTGATGAGCCAGTTGGCCTCGAAGGTCTCTTCGCCGGCGCGCAGCGAGAAACGTTTGCCGTCGTACTCGGCCTGCGTCAGCGCGGTCTGTTCGCGCACGAGTGCCCCTGCTTGACGCGCGGCGCGCGCGAAGGCCGGCGAGACCAGACGCGGGTTCGCGTGGCCATCGCTCGCGCAAAGCGAACCTCCGATCGCCGCCGTACCGAGCCAGGAATAACGGCGCTTGAACGTCTCCCCCGACATCAACTGCAACGGCAGCCCGTATTGCGCAGCCATTTGCGCATAGCGTTCGAGTCCCGCGAGATCGGCTTCGCTCCGCGCCAGGCGCAGGTGTCCGGACACGACGAATTCGCCGTGGATGCCGATCCGCTCGGGCAGTCGATCCCAAATTCGTCTGGCTCGCATGGCGAGCGGCAATTGTTCGGCGGGGCGGCCTTGGCAACGTACGCCGCCGTAGTTGACGCCGCTTGCCTGCGCACCGCAATAACGCTGTTCCAGCAACAGAACTCGCATGCCTTTGCGCGCGAGGGCGAGCGCGGCTGAGGCGCCGACCAGCCCACCGCCGACGATCGCCACGTCGAAATGTCGCACCGGCTCATTCATCGCGCGCATCCTCGGGCACGGCGGCGACACGCTCGTCCCACACGGCCGCCGCCAACGGGATGGGTTTGATCGGCGCTTGGGCACGCAAGCGCCCGAGCGCGTCGAAGGGTAGTCCGGTTTCGTCGGCGAGCAACGCCAGCGCCGCCTCGCCGCACAGGCGGCCCTGGCAGCGACCCATGCCGACGCGCGTCAATGCCTTCACGCGATTGATCTCGCGCGCGGCGCCCGAGCGGACGCATTGGCGAATCGTGCCCGCGTCGATTTCTTCGCAGCGGCATACCGTCATGGCATCGGGCCACGTGGACGCGCGCTCGAACGGAGCGGGAAAGGCGGCTTCCAGGCCCGCGCGGAAAGTGGCGATGCGCTGCAGTGAGCGGCGTTCCGAGGCGGCAGCGTCGACGCGGGAGGGCTTGTGCTGCGCAGCGGGTTCGAACTCCAGATCATCGAGGACCGCGAGCGCGGCAAGACGCCCTGCGTGCTCCGCCGCATCGGCACCGGCGATGCCGGCCCCGTCGCCGGCGATATAGATGCCACCGATCGACGTGCGTCCCGCCTCGTCGCGCTCGGGCAACCAGCATCGACTGCGCGTGTCGTAGCCGAAGCGGCAACCGGCGATGTCGGCAAGCTGCGTTTCGGGGCGCAGCCCGTAGCCGAACCCGACGGCATCGCATTCGAATGTTTGCGCGCTGCCGTTCTTCGACGCCGGCGAGTTCGCGCCCGCTTGCCAAGCCACGCCCGTGACGTGGCGATCGCCGAGGACGCCTTGAAGCGATACGCCGCGCTCGATCCGCACGCCGTGTGCGCGGAGCCAACCGACGTAATACAAGCCTTTCGCGAGCAGGGACGGGCGCGCAGCGAGCCTGGGCAATGCCGCGGCCTGCGCAGCGGTATCGGCCGTATCGAGCACGGCAAGTACCTGTGCTCCGGCCTTGGCGTATTGATAGGCGACAAGGTAGAGGAGGGGGCCCGTGCCCGCGAAGACGATGCGCTTTCCAATGGCGCAGCCTTGCGACTTCAACGCCGTTTGCGCCGCGCCGAGGGTGTAGACGCCGGGCAACGTCCATCCGGGCAGCGGCAGGACTCGGTCGGTCGCGCCGCTTGCGATGATCAGATGGGTGAACGGCACGCTTTGCTCGCGCGTGCCGCAGAGCGTCGCAAGGCGGCCGACCAGCGGTCGCCCCGCGTTATCGATCGGCATGCGTGTTTCATCGGTCGCAACTTGGGTATCGCACGCCCAAGCGAGCGTATGAGGGCGGTAGTCGATGCGGGGCAACAGTCTGGCCATCGCATCGTGCAGCGCGGTAGCCTTACGCGCCTCGAAGCCGTAAAGGTCGCGCGGCGCGCGTCGAAAGCCTGCGCCTTCGGGCGGTTGACGGTAGATTTGCCCACCGCAGCGCGCGTTTTCGTCGATCACGATCGGATGCATGCCGGCATCGACGAGCGTTTGTGCCGCGCGCACGCCTGCGGGGCCCGCGCCGACGATGACGATCTTGGCGTCGTGCGTCATTAGGCCGGCTCCCGGCGTGAACCGTCCGTATCCGGCACCGGCGCGAGCAGCCGCATTCCAGCTTGGAGCGTCGTCGAGCACGCGCGTAGCGGCTGCCCGTCTTCCGTGCGAATCCAGCAATCCTGACACGCGCCGATGAGGCAGAATCCCGCGCGGGGCTCGCCGCTGAAATCGGAGGCGCGCAGCGCCCGCCGCTGCGTCAGGATCGCCGTCAGCACGGTGTCGCCTTCGAGTGCGCAGCAGGGCGCGCCGTCGAGCGTGAACGAGATAGGGGCGCGGCCGGTTTCGGCCAGGCGCACGAGTTGCGCTTCGTCGTAGGGCATGGTTCGTTGGTTGTCCTAAGCATCGATCGGACGGGGGCCTTCAATGCTGGCCGATGAGGATGCGGTTCAAGCCGTAGACACGATCGAGCAACAGCATCGCGGCCGCGGTGATGACGATGACCAGGGTCGACACGGACGCCATCATCGGATCGATCGATTCGGTCGCGTACATATACATGCGAACCGGTAGCGTGACGGTTTGCGGCGACGTGACGAAAATCGACATCGTCAGTTCATCGAAGCTGTTGATGAACGCAAGGAGCCACCCACCGGTGATGCCGGGCACGATCATCGGCAGCGTTACCCGCCGCAGCGTGGTCCAAGCGTCCGCTCCGAGCGATTGAGCCGCATGTTCGACGCTGCGGTCGAGCCCGGTGGCGGCCGCCAGCACGAGCCGCATGACGAACGGCGTCACGATCACGGTGTGGGCGAGCACGAGCCAGGCGAACGAACCCGTCGCCCCGACGAGCGCGAAGAAGCGCAGCAGCGCGATACCGAGCACGAGCCCGGGAATGACGAGCGGCGAGAGCAACAGCGCATTCATGAAATCGCGCCCGGGAAACCGCGCCCGGGCGATCGCGAGGCCCGCAGGCAATGCGACGGCCAGCGATAGCGTGGCGGATATCAACGCGAGCTTCACGCTCGTGAAGAACGCCGAGATGAAATCGGGATAGTTCAAGATCGCGCGAAACCATCGCAACGACAATCCGTGCGTCGGCAGTGTCAGCGTTTCCTCGGGCGTGAATGCGACGAGCACGACGATGACGAGCGGTGCCAGCACGAATGCGATGACAAGCGTATGGAAGGCGAGAGCGAAGGGGCCGTTGCGTCGCATATCGATCTCCTTCGCGTCAGCCCATGCTGCGCCGGTAGCGGCGCTCGAGCATGCGGTAGTAGGTGAGCATGATGGCGAGGTTGGCCGCCAGCAGCAACAGAGCGATCGTGGCGCCGAGCGGCCAATTCAACGAACCGAGGAATTCGTCATAGACAGCCGTGGCGGCCACCTTCAGGCGCCGGCCGCCGAGCAGGCCCGGGATCGCGAAGGCGCTCGCAGACAGCCCGAATACCATGAGGCTGCCCGAAAGCACGCCGGGCATCACCTGCGGCAGCACGATGCGGCGCAGCGTGGTGGTGGGCGAGGCCATCAGCGAGAGCGCGGCGTGTTCGGTTTGCGGATCGAGCTTTTGCAGGGCGGTCCAGACTGGAATCACCATAAACGGCAACATCACGTGCACCAGCGCGATGACGATCGCGAAATTGGTGTATTCGAGCTTGTAGGGGCCGAGGCCGAATGCGCCCAGCGCTTGATTGACGACGCCCGCGGTACCGAGCAGCATGCTCCAGCCGAAGGCGCGCACGACGACCGAAACCAGCAGCGGAGCGAGGATCACAAGCAAGCACGCCGAACGCCACGGGTCGCGCATTTTCGACAGGACATAAGCTTCGGGGGCCCCGATCGCCGCGCACAGCACCGTGGTAACCGCGGCGATGGCGAACGTGCGCAAGAAGATCGTCTGATAGTAGGAAGAACTTAATACGTTGACGTAGTTGCCGAACTGAAATGCGGCGATCGATCCTACCGACGGATCGAACCGGTAGAACGTCAGCAGGAAGGTCATGGCGAGCGGGACGAGCACGAGCGTGGCGAGCAGCACGAACGCAGGGGCGCACAGCAGCCACATCGGTGCGTAGGCGCGCCAGGACATGCGCACGGCGATGGCCGCCGGCTTCGGTGCGGCGGTGCCGGTCTCGCTCGCTTCAAGCGTTGCATTAGCCATGTCGTGCGTCCTTCGGCACCAACCGCACGGCTTCGCGCTTCCAATCGATGCCGACGGATTGGCCTTCCGCAATCGGGTCATCGCCCGCGTTCGGACAACACACGAGTACTTCCCCTAGCCTGCAATCGACGCGATAGAGCCATTGGCTGCCGAGAAAGAAACGGCTCGTGACTGTCGCCGATAAACGGCCGGGCCCGGAAGGGTCGAGACGGACCTTCTCGGGGCGGATGCAGAGCGTCACGGCATCGCCGAGCTGCGGTGTATCGCTTGGCCGAAGTGGCGGCGTATGACTCACTTCGATACGGTCCGTGCCCACTTCCACCTGCATGCTCGTATCGTCATGGGCAACCAGGGTGCCGGAAAACAGATTGGCCTTGCCGATGAACCCTGAAACGAAGCGATTCTCGGGGCGCTCGTAAGCCCGATACGGCGTGTCGACTTGCGTAATACGTCCGGCCTCCATGACGACCACACGATCGCTGATCGACAGCGCTTCCGTTTGATCGTGCGTGACCATGATCGTCGTCGTGCCGATACGGCGCTGAATCGCTCTGAGTTCGAACTGCATCTCCTCGCGCAGCTTGGCGTCGAGATTCGACATCGGCTCGTCGAGCAAGAGAACGGGCGGGGCGATGACGATCGCGCGGGCGATCGCCACGCGTTGGCGCTGGCCGCCCGACAGTTCGCGCGGGAATCGGTCCGCCAGTGCGTCGAGCCGTACGAGCGAGAGCGCTTCTTGGACACGCGCGTTGCTTTCTGCCTTGCCGACGCGCCGCATTTCCAACCCGAAACGCACGTTTTGCGCGACCGTCATGTGCGGGAATAGCGCATAGCTTTGGAAAACGATGCCGAGCCCTCGCTGATTCGGCTTGACGTCCGTGATGTCGCGGCCGTCGAGCACAATGCGGCCGCTCGTCGCTTGCACGAAGCCGGCGATCATTTGCAGCGTCGTCGTTTTGCCGCAACCCGAAGGGCCGAGCAGAGAAACGAACTCGCCTTTCTCGACGGACAAGTTCAGATCGGCGACCGCATGCAGAGGGCCGAACGACTTCGAAACGTCGGCGAGCGTGAGGAACGACATGATTCAGCTCCTTGTGTGCGAAGCCCCGGCCGGCGAGCGGCATCGATAGTAGGGCGCAGGGCATCGGGGCATCGGGCAGTGCCGATTCTGTCCAGCCATATAGAGCGAGTCAATTTGGAATTCCGGTGAACGGTAGGAATATCAAAAAGATTCCGTACAACGGAACGATATGGCTAAATTAGGGCGAATGGATTTCATGGGCACGATTGAGGGTTTTCCCTCGACCGATGCCGCCATACGACACCGGCTAATAAAAGCTGCGATACTGCGTGGACGAGTGAATCGGTCAAACGCATTCCATTCAATGAAACAAAGAGAACAAAGAGAGCAAAGGGGGCACGAGATGATCGGCGATGCAACGCAAGACGACGAGCCGGTAGCCGCCGACGACGGCGCGGATACGCCGGGCGCTGGGATGCTTCCGCGCGCGTTCGCCCTCGTGCGTGCGCTGGCTTCGTTGCAAACGAGCGGCGTGCGTGTGACTCAGCTCGCGAAGATGGTAGGACTCACGCAGGGTACGACGCACCGCATCTTGCGTGCGCTGATCGGGGAAGGGATCGTCGAGCAAGACGAGCGCTCGAAGTTGTATCGGCTCGGTGTCGACTTCTTCGCCCTGGCGGCGCAAGCGGGCAACCCCGGCGGCATGCGCGCGCTGTGTCGTCCGGCGTTGCTTCGGCTGTGCGCGAGCCTGGGCGAGACGATCTTTCTCCTTGCCAAGAGCGGCTTCGATGCGGTGTGTCTCGATCTATGCGAAGGGCCGTTTCCGATTCGCTCGTTTACGAACGACGTGGGCGGCCGAATCGCGCTCGGCGTCGGGCAGGGCAGCCTCGCGATTCTCGCGTTTTTGCCCGAGGCGGAGCGCGAAGAGATCATCCGCTATAACGTACCGCGCATCCGCGGCTTCGGCGTTCTCGACGAAGTTTATCTGCGCACGGAAATCGAGCGCGTGCGGCAGCTGGGCTATGCGGCGCGCAACAGCGGTGTCCTCGAGGGCATGGCCGGTGTCGCCGTGCCGATCCTCGATCGCACGGGCACGGCGGTCGCGGCGTTGAGCGTCGGCACGCTCGCCTCGCGGCTCGGCGACGACCGCTTACCGATGGTCGTCGAACTGCTAAAGCGCCAGGCCGATTCGATCGGCCCGCTGACGAATCCCTTCGATGTCGCGCTCAAGCGGCGCCCCGCGCACGGGCTAGCCGCGACGCCAGCGGCGTGATCGCGGCGGGCAAGGTCACGGCTTAGGCGCGGCTTAGGCGCCGATGCCCGCCCGCCAAAGCGCGTGACGAGCAGGCGCACGGCCCTACTGCACGGATAGCGATGTGTAGGCGCAACTCCGCTAAACTCACGTCTTTCGCCCGCATTTTTCTTCCTCCATGACTCAAGACGAACTCAAGCGATTGGTCGGCCAAGCTGCCGCCGATTATGTCAACGCCAACGTAGCCGAAGGCACCGTGATCGGTGTCGGGACAGGCTCGACTGCGAACTGCTTCATCGATGCGATCGCCGTGCACAAACACCGCTATCGCGGCGCCGTTTCGAGTTCGATCGCCACGACGGCGCGGCTGCAACAGCATGGCATCAAGGTGTTCGACTTGAACGAAATCGAATCGCTTCCGGTATATGTGGACGGCGCCGACGAAATCGACTCGACGGGCGCCATGATCAAGGGCGGCGGCGGCGCGTTGACGCGCGAGAAGATCGTCGCTTCGGTATCCGACGTGTTCGTTTGTATTGCCGATGCGTCCAAACGCGTTCCGGTGCTGGGCGGCTTCCCGCTTCCCGTCGAGATTGTGCCGATGGCGCGCACCGCGGTGGGGCGCCGGCTAACGGCGCTCGGCGGCGTGCCGATGCTGCGCGTCACGAAGGACGGCGCCCCGTACATCACCGACAACGGCAATGAAATTTTGGACGTCAAGCACCTGGCGATTCATGAACCGCGCGCGCTCGAAGCCGCGATCAACGCGTGGCCTGGGGTCGTGACCGTTGGGCTATTCGCAAGCCGTGGCGCCGATCTTTGCTTGCTGGGATCGGATGCGGGCGTGGAAACGATCGATTACCGCTCGCGGGGCTAAAGGGTGGTGCGGTTTTTGCCGTAGTACCGCGTAACCGGCATAGCGGCAAGCACCGCGGAGCGTTGCAACCCCTTCGCACTCTGAAAGGAGATTGTCAGGGTTCGTGCGCGGCGGCAATGGGGCCGCGATCGGCTACTTTGCCGTCCGACCGCCCAGCTCGTTCAAATCGCGACGGCTTCGGCTCGAAGCCCCGATTCGCGCACGAATGCGGCGGCGTTTCCACGTTTTGAGGATAGAACCCATCATGCAACGCGAACTCAGGCAGGCCCTCGATACGGCCTATTCGCGGCTGAGGGACGGGCAGGCGGAACCTACCACGTTCGCAAGCAACTACGCGCTGGGGCTCGGTATCGTCGTCGGCGGACAAGCCTGCGGCGGAATGACCGAAGCGGAGGCGGCCGACGAACGCGCGCATTTAGGCATGCTCGCCACCTTGTTCGAGGTACAAGCGCGGCTCCGTATCGATTCCGACGCGCATTGACCGCGCCGATCGTTCACCGTGAGCGTGAAGGCGAACGTGACCACGGGCGCGGGCGGTTGCTTGTCGATGGCGTGCGTACATCGCGGGACAATACTTAGGGGTGCCAAACAATCGGCTCGCCCCCTCGTTCTCGGTTGCGCCTGGCTTAGCTCACCGTATTTGTTTGGTGAAGGGTCGGCAACAAGCGGTCGAACTCGCGCTTCACGAGCCCATAGCACTCGCATGCGCGGGCTTCGAGACCTTCTCGATCGAGCACTTTGATGTGTCCGCGGCTGTGGTGGATCAAGCCTTGGCTATGCAGCTTGCCGGCGGCCTCGGTAATGCCCTCGCGCCGTACGCCGAGCATATCCGCGATCAACTGCTGCGTAACCGCCAGTTCGTTCGTCGCCGCTCGGTCGATTTCAATCAGCAGCCAACGGCATAGCTGCTTGCTCAACGAGTGGTGCCGGTTGCAGGCGGCCGTTTGCGCCACTTGTGTCAGCAGCGCTTGCATATAGAGCAGCATAAGCCGGCGCAGCAGATCCGAGCGCGCGATTTCCTGCTTGAGTTGTTGTGCGCTCATCCGATAGGCGAAGCCCGAACATTGCACTTGGACGCGGCTAGGCATCGTTTCGCCGCCGGTCAATACTTGCACGCCCGTCATGCCCTCGCGGCCCACGGCAGCGAGTTCCACCGAGCCGCCGTCTTCCATCATCGATAGGATCGAAATGATGGCCGTGGTGGGAAAGTAGACGTGATGGATCTTATGGCCGCAGTCGCAAAGCAGTTGCTCCGTGCGCAAATGGACCAACTCTAAGTGCGGCGTCAGCGCTTGCCATTCGTGTGACGGCAGTGCGCCGAGAAGATGATTGCCGTGAAGGTCGGATTGTAGCGTCAACATGATCGGTCCTCGTTGCTTGCCCCATCGTGCGTCTACGCACGTGCTCTGGCGGCTTGTTCATTACTGGGCCGGGTTCCGCGCGCGCCTCGCCGAACGACGGAATCGTCGGCTTCATGCTCGCGCTTGCCGGCATCGTGTCGGCCGTTTCTCCTTGGCCGCGGCGCCGTCTGTGCGGCAGCGCTCGGTTTGCGGGCCCAGTGGTGCGAGGATCATGCCAAGCCCCACGGCGCCGGGCTGGCGCAGGTCGCAGGTAGCGTTGCATCGTGTGCAATGTGGGCTACCCCCGCTTTTTGTTTCAAATCTGCACCAACGCCCGGGACTGCCGGCGCGTATCGGTCCGGCTCGCGTGGTGCGCTCAAGTCGTTGATTGGCTTGGCGTTGAAGGGCATGTCGTGCCGCGGGCACAGCCTGGCACTTGCGGACGGCCAGGCGCCGCTAGCCGGCCGCGAATGGGCGAAACGATTCAGTTGTGTTGCCGGGCGCACATGTCATGGCAAGACGCTTCGTTTCGTCAGACCTGGCTCGCGCGCGATGGGCGAGGCGCCGCCCCCGGCGCCGTTTCAAACGGACCCCTCGCGACCTGCGGCGCAACCCGTCCAGCATGGCAAAGACGGGCTTGGCGGGCGTTGGGCATGCCCATAAAAAGCGGCGTGTCGGAAATGACTCATTGTTGAGACATGCGTGAAAAGCGTTGCGCTTGCGGGGTTTCCCCAATGGGCAACGAAGTCCTCTATATGGGTGCGATGACGAACGGTCTTGCGGGTGTCCGGGACGTACCTTGCAGCCATAGCAATTCGTCGTACATTGTTTCGGACAACGAAACGTCCTTATGATGGTCGAATGTCTTATAGAGATGAGGCGCGTCAAAGAATGAGTCGCATTCTGGCGAAATCACGTAGGTATCCGAAACGAATGGAAGCGCGTCGGTGCGGGGCGCAAAAGCGGTGCGCGCAATGCACTGATTTCGTCAGAGGGATAACCCTCTTCAGGCGTTTCCCGATGGCGTACCGGGACGGATCCAAGCACCGTATCGCTTACCGGCCAGGTTGAGCGGGAGGTGCGCAATGAAACACGTAAAGAAGCGTCGGACGGCGCATCGGGGGGAGTGATGGAGCAGAGCAAAGACCGTTCGCTAGTGAGCAAGGTCATGGACGGGCTCGTTAGTGGGATTGTCGAAGAAAAATACGGTGCAATTCTGCCGCCGCAAGACGTGCTATCGAAAGAATTCGACGTGAGCCGGACGGTCATGCGCGAAGCGCTTTCGATGCTGCTCGCACGCGATATGCTCGACGTTCGCCCGAAGGTGGGCACGCGGATCCGATCGATGCGCGATTGGCGCATGATCGACGAGGACGTCGTGAATTGGCGTTTTCGCGCCAAGCCCGATCCGCAATTCATGCGCGACGTGATCGAGTTTCGGATGCTGATCGAGCCACGCGCCGCGGCACAAGCGGCCTCACGGGCTAGCGTTTCCGAGGTTGCGGCGATCCGCGAGGCGTTTGAAGCGTTTAAAACGCTCGCCCCCGGCGATGCCGGGTATCAGTCCGCCGACGAACTGTTGCATACGCGCATCGTCCATGCGAGCGGCAATCAGTTCTTCCAGCAAATGGCGGCGATCATTCGAGGTGCACTAGCGGCAACTCATCCGATGCTCAGTCAGAAACCGGGGGCATGGGAAATTTCGGTGCGCACGCATGAGCGACTCGTCGAAGCCATCGAGCGTCGCGACCCGAAGGAGGCCGAGGTAGCGGCGCTTGCCGTCATCGACTTTGCAGCCGATGAAATCAGTCGTGAGTTTTCGGTGGAAATGCCGAACCGACGATAGCGTTTCACTCATTCAATGAAAGGCCGGCGCCATTGTGTGTCGGTCTTTTCATTTAAGGCAATGATTTATTGAACTTATCATGGCGTGAAAGCAGAACGAATGCAGATCTCGGCCGTCTTATCATGTCGAACGCTTTAATCGAGGAAAGTCGCGATTGCGAGCGAGCCGAGATGAAAACGAATTGAATGGGGGATGCGGCGATGAACGAGGTAGGAAGAATCGATTGGGGCATCGTGGGCGCAGGACACATTGCGCATCGCTTTGCTCAAGGGCTTGGGTATGTGCGCGATGCGAGGCTCGCCCATGTATGGTCGCGCCGCGCCGAAAGCAGGAATGCATTCGTGCAGCGACACGGCGGCCAGGCCAGCGAACGGTTCGAAGATCTGCTCGCTAGCGATATCGATGCTGTCTACATCGCGACGCTCAACGACAGCCATATGCATTTCGCGCAGGCCGCGCTCGAGGCCGGCAAGCACGTGCTTTGCGAAAAGCCTGCGACGCTGAACGCGCGTCAGCTCGCAGCCGTTCTCGATACGGCGCGTGCGTCGCAGCGGCTATTCATGGAGGCGATGAAGCCGCCTTTTTTCCCGCTGTATCTCAAGCTGCGCGAGCATCTAAGCGACGACCCGATCGGCCCGGTCGGCCTCGTCCGCGCGGGCTGTTCGCTGGCGGACGTGCCGTCGGACCATCCCTCGTTCTCGCTGGCCGAGGGCGGCGGCGCGTTGCTCGATATCGGCATCTACGAGATCTTCCTGGCGGTCGATTGGCTCGGGGCCCCGCTCGACGTGCAGACGTTCGGGCGCAAAGGGGCCACCGGCGTCGATACGTTCGCGAGCGTGCATAGCCGTCATGAAACCGGTATCGCCCAGCTCTTTTGCGGGCTCGATCTCGACGGAAAGGGCGATGCGCTGCTGGCGGGGCCGCTCGGACACGTTTGGATTCACGAAAAATGGTGGAATCCCGTGCGAGCAACGGTGAGTTATGTGGGTGGCAGAGTGGTCGAACTGAACATGCCGTTCGACGGCGGCGGGCTCAACTACGAGACGGAGCACTTTTGCGAACTGATTCGCGCCGGCGCGCTCGAGAGCCCCATCATGACGCATGCGAAATCGTTGCAGATGATATCGATGTGCGATGCGGCACGGGCGGCGCTCGGCGTGAAATTTCCGGGCGAATAGCGGCGTAACCTCACCCTCCGGCAAAGCGGCCCATCGAGCACGTCGCGGCGGCTGTCTTCTCGTTTCGGCTCAATGCCGCGTGGGCAGCGCAAGCCGGCGTTCGTAACGGTGCTGCGCCCATTCCAGCACCTGACACAGCACCCAGTACACAGCTGCCGCGGCGAGGTACAGCGGCAACGGCTGAAACGTCGAAGCGATAATCTCCTGCGCACTGCGCAGCAGCTCGGTCACGGTGATGACGGATACGAGCGAGGTGTCCTTGATGAGGCTGATGAGGCTGTTCGACAAACTGGGTACGGCGATGCGCAACGCCTGCGGCCCGATTACGTAGCGCAGCGTCTGACGGCGCGAGAGGCCGAGACTATAAGCGGCGAGCCACTGGCCGCGCTGGATGCCGTTGATCGCGCCACGCATGCTTTCCGAGAGATAGGCCGCGACGTTGGCCGACAATGCGATGACGCCGGCCGGCGTCGGATCGAGGGAAATCCCAATGCTTGGGAGCCCGTAATACACCACGAAAATCTGTACGAGCAGTGGCGTGCCGCGCATGACGCTGACATAGATGCGTGCCATCCAGTTGAGCGGCTTGCTGTGGCTGATGCCCATTAGCGCAAGGCACACGGCCGCAATGAGGCCGAAGATCATCGAGAGGACGGCGAACTTCACCGTCAAGACGGCGCCCTGCGCGAGCACGGGCATCGATCGAACGAGCAGCGTGGTGGTGGACATGTCGTTTATTGTTGAGGACGGCTAACGAAGCGAGCAAGTAGGCGCGGGGCGCGCGAGCGCACATGATATACGCGACGCAAACCGGATGTGCGTTCGCCGTGCGCCGCCGCTCGCGCCGAGCGACACAAAAAGCGAAGGGCGGCATCGTCGCGATGCCGCCCTCGTGCGTTCCGAACTACGCGCCTATGCCTGACCGCTCATTTGGCAGCCGGCTTCGTCACGTCGATACCGAACCATTTGTCGGAGATCTTCGCGAACGTACCGTCCGCTTCGAGCTGGTTCACCGCATCGTCGATCGCTTTTGCGAACTTCGGGTTGCCCTTCTTGAACGGAATTGCCGAAGGCGCCGCCGAGCCGACCATGGCCCCCGCACGCAACGGCAATTGCGGCGAGTTCTTGAGCAGGTAAGCCACCATCAAGCGGTCGTTCAGCGCGGCATCGATGCGGCCGGCCGCGAGATCGCTCAAATACTCGGGCGCGCCCGGGTAGGTCTTGATATCGATGCCCGATACCGATTTCGCCATATCCATATAGTTCGTGCCGAGGCCCACGCCGAGCTTATGGCCTTTCAAATCGTCGAGCGATTTGAACGAACGGTCGTCGTTCTTGCGCTGAATGAGTTCCGCGCCCGAAAACGTATAGCCTGGCGAGAAGTCCAGCGCCTTCTGGCGTTCGGGCGTCGCGCCCACCTGATTGACGATCACGTCGAACTTGCCCGCTTGCAGGCCGGCGATGATGCCGCTCCATTCCGTCGTGACGAACTCGGGCTTCACGCCGAGCTTGGCGGCGACGGCCTTGGCGATGTCGACGTCGAACCCGACGAGGTCGCCGTTCGGCGCCTTCGAATCGAACGGCGGGAAGGTGCCTTCGCAGCCGATCCGCAGCGTGCCGCGTGCCTTGACTTGGTCGAGCAGATCCTCGGCGTGAGCCGTAGCGGCCACGAACGTCATGCCGATTACGCCGGCCGTCAGAATCTTCTTGAACGTCGCAAATTTCATCGTGTCAGTCTCCTTGTGCTGAGTACCCCTGAGGGCTTGCGCGGGTGCCGCCATCATAGCGAAATAGCAATCGCGCCATAAATACCGTTTGTTTATGTCTATATGCGCGCCGCATGCGTGTGGGCGATCGCATCGACGCATTCCCCTACCAGCGCCGGGCCGCGATAGATGAATCCCGTGTAGAGCTGCACGAGCGAAGCGCCTGCGGCGAGCTTAGCTACCGCATCCGCGCCCGATGCGATGCCGCCCACGCCGATGATGGCCACCGCATCGCCTACCTCCGCGCGTAGCTTGCGAATCACGGCATTCGACGCATCGAACACGGGCTTGCCGGATAGGCCGCCGGTTTCGTCCGCATGCGGCATGCCCGCGACAGCGGCGCGAGACAGCGTGGTATTGGTGGCGATGACGCCTTCGATGCGATGGCGCAACAAGGTATCGGCGATCGCTTTGATCTGCTCGTCGTCGAGATCGGGGGCGATCTTCAGCGCGAGCGGCACGAGCTTGCCGTGCAGATCGGCGAGGCGCTGTTGCTTGTCTTTGAGCGCGCCGATCAGCGCGTCGAGTTCGTTCGCATCTTGCAGCTGCCGCAGGTTTTTCGTATTCGGCGAAGAGATGTTGATCGTCACATAGCTCGCGAACGGGTAGACGCGTTCGAGGCAATACAGATAATCGTCCGCCGCGCGTTCGATCGGTGTATCGGCGTTCTTGCCGATGTTCAACCCGAGCGGCCCGCGATAACGGGCGGCCTGCACGTTTTT
The DNA here is from genome assembly GCA_963838695.1 of uncultured beta proteobacterium. GTDB lineage: Bacteria > Pseudomonadota > Gammaproteobacteria > Burkholderiales > Burkholderiaceae > Trinickia. The sequence continues at coordinate 75,639 of CAWIRZ010000007.1, forward strand.
GACGAACTGATCCACGCCGCGGTTGTTAAAGCCCATCCGATTGATGAGCGCGCCGGCTTCGGGCAGCCGAAAGATCCGTGGCCGCGGATTGCCTGGCTGCGCGCGCGGCGTGACGGTGCCCACTTCGATGAAGCCGAAGCCGAGCGCGGCGAGCCCGTCGATGCAGGCGCCTTCCTTGTCGAGCCCCGCCGCGAGCCCGACCGGATTACGGAACGCGATGCCCATGACGGTGCGCGGCAAGTCGGGCACGTGCGGCGCGAGCAGACGGGCGAGCCCGGTGCGGCCGGCGGCGCCGAGCGTGCCGAGCGTGAGGTGGTGGGCGTCTTCCGCATCCATGCGAAAGAGGCGGGCGCGCACTAACGGGTAAAGGGAGCTGAGCACTTGAGCGGTCGGTGGGGAAAAAGATAACCCGCTATTTTAGCGATTTCGGCGCAGGTGCCGCCAAGCGCGTGCGCCGAGCCGTGCGAAGCACGCCCGTGAACCCGACAGCGGCCGGATACAGCGCGCACCCGGTCGCGTCGGGCATCAGGCTTGGTCGACATCGGGGGCCGCGCCGGCGAGCGGGGCCCACCGCCCGTCCAAGAGCCCTTCGAGCGGCCGGTAGTTGGCTTTGTACGCCATCTTCGGACTCTCTTGAATCCAGTAACCGAGGTAGACGTACGGCAGCCCTAGGCTTTTTGCCTGCTCGATCTGCCAGAGGATGTTGTAGGTGCCGTAGCTCGCGTGGGTGGCTTCCGGCTCGAAGAACGTGTAGACCGAGGAGAGCCCGTCGCCGAGGATATCGATCATGCTGACCATGCGCAGCACGCCCGCATTGGGCGGCGCATCGGGTGCATCGGGCGGCTCGCGGAATTCGACGAGGCGCGAGTTGATGCGGCTATGCAAGAGGAATTGCTCGTATTGATCGCGGCTATCGCGATCCATCCCGCCGCCGGCGTGGCGCGCCGCCTGATAGCGCATGTAGAGGACGTAGTGCTCTTCCTCGTAGTGCAGCGGCGAAACGGCGGCGACGAGCGTGCCGTGCCGCCGCCATACGCGCCGTTGCGTGCGATTGGGTGCGAACGCGGCTACCGGCACACGCACGGGCACGCAGGCGCGGCAACCCTCGCAATACGGCCGATAAGTGAACACGCCCGAGCGCCGGAAGCCGGCCTTGACGAGATCGGTGTACACATCGGAGTTGATCAGATGGCTTGGCGTCGCGACTTGCGAGCGCGCGGTGCGGCCTTCCAGATAACTGCAGGGATAGGGCGCGGTCGCGTAAAACTGCAGTGCGGAAAGCGGTGAAAGCGGCAGCTCATTCGGGTGAGTCATCGGCGGCTCTCAATGCATCGTCCGTTGTTCTGACGGGCGCCTCAACCATCGGCGAGCGGCGCGGGCGTCAACCTATACCGCATGCGGCAGGACTTCGAGCAGCACCGCTTTATCGAACTGCCACGGGATGGGGGCCGCGGCCACAGCGGTGCGCACGTGAGCGACGAACGTCTTGCGCGCGATTTCGCGCCCGCCAAGGGACGCTAAATGCGGCGTGTTTTGCTGGCAGTCTATCATTTCTATTTCGTGACGGCGCAGGTGGCCGACGAGCGCGGCCAGCGCGATCTTCGAGGCGTCGCTGACCTCGGCGAACATCGATTCGCCGAAGAACATGCGGCCGATCGACACGCCGTACAAACCGCCCACGCGCTGGCCGTCGAGCCAGGTTTCGATGCTGTGCGCTTCGCCGATGCGGTGCAGCGAAGCGTAGGCGTCGATGATTTCGGCCGTGATCCACGTGCCCCGCTGGCCGCGGCGCGGCGCTTGCGCGCAACGGCGCATGACGGCGGGGAAGTCGGCGTCCACGCGGATTTCCCAACGCGGGTCGCGCAATACGCGCTTGAGCGTCTTGCGTAGCGACGGCGAAACTTTGAATTCCTGCGGCAGTAGCACCATCCGGGGATCGGGGCTCCACCACAAAACGGGCTGGCCGTCCGAATACCACGGAAAGATGCCGTGGCGGTAAGCATCGACAAGCCGCCACGGCAGCAAGTCGGAACTCGCGGCGAGCAAACCCGGCGCGCCGCTCGTTAGGCCGAGCGCACGCTCGACGGGCGGAAAGGGATCGTCGGGGCCGAGCCAAGGGACCATGCTAAGGCCGGTTCACGGTGGCAATGGGGGCGCGATCAGCCGTCGCGCAGCGAGCGGAAGATGTCGCCCGTGTGCAGCCCGTAATTGCCGGCCGAGCGATCGGCGAAGAAAAAGCGCAGCGTCTGGCCCACCGTTGGGAAGGCGATATCGTTCCAGGGGATTTCGGCTTCGTCGAATAGGCGCACTTCGAGGCTCTCTTCGCCTGCCGCCACCTCGATATCGAGCAGACGTGCAAGATAGAACAAGTGCACCTGGTGCACATGTGGGACGTTCAGCAGCGAGAACAGGTGTTGCACTTCCACGCGCGCGCCGGCTTCCTCGAGTGTTTCGCGCGCGGCGGCTTCCGCCGTCGTTTCGCCCATCTCCATGAAACCGGCCGGCAGCGTCCAATAACCGTAGCGCGGTTCGATCGCGCGCCGGCACAGCAGCACTTTGTCTTCCCACACGGGGACGGTGCCAACGACATTGCGCGGATTCTGATAATGCACGGTGCCGCAGCTTTCGCAAACGAAACGCTCGCGGTTGTCACCGGGGGGGATGCGTAAGCTGACTGCTTCGCCGCAGACTGAGCAGAATTTCATAGGGAGAGTGCGGAACTGGGTGACGCGAGTGTATCACCGGGCGTGCTCGGCGCAGCGGGGCACCATGAGGTTCGGACGTCGTGCCGCCCAACGAAAAAGCCGGGCTCGGCCCGGCTCCCTCGGTGTCGCTGCGCTCGTCCGTTCAGCCGAACAGTTTCATCGCCTGCTTCAGTGTATTGACGACGCCCCATGTCAAAGGAATGAGCACGTAGGCCCAAAATACGACGAGGCTGACGGCGCTCGTGCGCGGGTTGGTTTGCGTAGCGTTGTCCATTTTGGTCGTCTCCTTAGCGCTCGGCCGCGAGTTCGGCTTCGGTCATGTGATGCTTGGTATCGACGCGCGTCACCAGCAAATTGCAAATGAAGCCGACGACGAGCAGCGCGGCCATGATGTGCACCGTCATCGTGTAGGCATCGGCTTTGGCCACGCCGTGTGCGACTTCATAAGCCCGGATGTAATTGACGAGGACGGGCCCCGCCACGCCGGCCGCGGCCCAGGCGGTCAGCAATCGGCCGTGGATCCCGCCGACGAACGTTGTGCCGAACAGATCGGCCAGATAAGCCGGAACGGTGGAAAAGCCGCCGCCGTACATCGACAAAATCACGCAGTAGGAAAGCACGAACAGCGCAATGTTGCCCGATGTCGCGAAGCTCGGCACGAGGTAGTAGAGCGCGGCGCCAAGCACGAAGAAGACGAAGTAGGTGTTCTTGCGGCCCAGTTTGTCGGAGGAAGAGGCCCAGACGAACCGGCCGCCCATGTTGAACAGCGACAGGAGGCCGACGAAGCCGGCGGCCGCCGCTGGCGTCACCGTATTCTTGAAACTTTCCTGGATCATGACCGAGGCTTGACCGAGGATGCCGATACCTGCCGTGACGTTCAAGAAGAGGACGAGCCAAAGGAGATAGAACTGCGGTGTCGTCAAGGCGCGGTCGATGTGCACGTGATTGCGCGTGATCATCTTATGGGCGGTATCGGGCGGCACCCAGCCGGCCGGCTTCCAATCGGCGGGCGGCACGCGGATGGCCAGCGCGCCGATCGTCATCGAGATGAAATACGCGATACCGAGTACGACGAACGTTTCCGCCACCCCCACGCTCGTCGCGCTTTTGAAGTGGTTCATGAGGGCGACCGACAGCGGCGCGGCGATCATCGCGCCGCCGCCGAAGCCCATGATCGCCATGCCGGTTGCCATCCCGCGGCGATCGGGAAACCAGCGGATCAACGTGGAGACGGGCGAGACGTAGCCGAGCCCGAGCCCGATTCCGCCGATGACGCCGTAGCCGAGATAAAGCAGCACGATCTGGTGTAGCCATACGCCGAGCGCGGCAACGAGGAAGCCGCCCCCGAAGCAGCACGCCGCCGTCAGCATCGTGCGGCGCGGGCCCACGTGCTCGAGCCATTTGCCCGCAAAGGCGGCCGATAGCCCCAGAAAGACGATGGCCAGCGAGAAGATCCACCCTAGCGTGGTGAGCGACCAGTCGCCCGGTGCGGATTGCGTGATGCCGATTGCTTTCGTCAGCGGCCCGTTGAACACCGAAAAGGCGTAAGCCTGTCCGATGCACAGATGAACTGCCAGGGCGGCGGGAGGCACCATCCATCGCGAAAATCCCGGATTCGCGACGGTGGCTTGTTTGGACAGGAATGGCGGTGAACCGGCGGTGCCGGTCGAGTCGGTCGTGCTGCTCACGGAGGTCTCCATCTCATATCGTTGTCGTTGGACGGCCGTTTGCACGGGTAATCGTCATGCGGCCGCGGTTGTCGCGCGCTCAACAATATGTAGGGAGACTAGTGCCCGCAATAGGAAACCGAAATGCATAAAGGGTTGTGCCGGATAGCGTAGGGGTACGCTCGCCACATAGTGGACGCACAAACAAAAAAGCCCAATCTGGCGATCGGGCTTCGATGTTTTCGCGATACGAATAAAAGGGCGCTTCGGCGCACATCTTTCAACGTTCAACTTTCGCGAATGGGTTTTGCTGCTGTTGCGATTTCCGGCATTTTGGTTGCGGGGGTAGGATTTGAACCTACGACCTTCGGGTTATGAGCCCGACGAGCTGCCAGACTGCTCCACCCCGCGTCCGTCGAAAGATGAGATTATAGGGGAATCCCGAAGGCGATGCAACACAAATCGACGCGCAGGCCAAATCCGCGTCGTGTCCGCGAACGGGCGGGCGTGGGCCGTGCGCTAGAATCGCCGCATGAACCTCGAACACGACCTCCAAGCCATTGCCCACCAGGAACATACGCTCGTGTTTCCGCGCTTCGACGCGGCGCGGGCGTGGAAGTTGGGTACGTTCTTGCGCGAGTTGGCGATCGCGCGCAACCACGCGATCGCGATCGACGTGCGTACCTTTGGCGTCCCGCTCTTTTTCTGCGGGCTCGACGGCACGACCCCTGACAATTCGGCGTGGGTGCGACGCAAGAGCAACATCGTCGCCCACTTCCGGCGTAGCTCGTACGCGGTCGGGCTGCGCTTGCAGCACACGGGCGCGACGCTCGCCGACAAATACGGCTTGCCCGCCGCGGAGTACGCGGCGGCGGGCGGCTCGTTCCCCATCACCCTGGCTGGCGTCGGCGCGATCGGCTCGGTCACGGTCTCCGGGCTCACTCAGCGTGCCGATCACGAACTCGTCGTCGAAGCGCTGTGCGCCGAACTCGAAGTCGATTTCGCCCAGCTCGCGCTCGACAAGGTCTGACCCATGGGCGGCTCAAGCTACGTTTGGCTGGCGATCGCGATCGTCGCCGAAGTCATCGGCACCTCGGCGTTGCGTGCCTCGGAAGGCTTTACTCGGCTGGTGCCCGCGCTCGTCGTCGTGGCGGGGTACGGCCTCGCTTTCTACTGCTTGTCGATGACCCTGAAATCGATGCCGGTCGGTATCGTCTATGCGATCTGGTCCGGTGTCGGCATCGTGCTGATCACGCTCGTGGCCATGGTGCTCTACCGTCAAATTCCCGATCTCGCGGCGGTGGCGGGGCTCTCGTTGATCGTGGCCGGCGTCGTCGTGCTCAACGTCTTTTCGAACATGCAGGCGCATTGAAGCCGCGTATCCGGCTCGAGGCGGGGCTTAACGGTTGCGGTTTCGATCGACTTCCACGCGAATGCCGGCTTGCGCCACGGCTCGCCGGCTCGCTTCGCCCTCGGGCGTCGACGCGTCTTCCCATAGGCTGATGGCGCGCGGCAGGTCGATGCCGTTGCGCTCCGCGTAGCCGAACCAGGCTGTCGAAGCGTCGGCCTCGGAGATCGGGTGGTCGTCGAGAAAGTATTGATCCATGGCGGTGGTAGCGAACGCGTTTGCAGCCACAGCGCCAGCAAGAACCGCGCGCGAACGACGCGGCCCACCACGGGCGCCGCGCGCATGCTACCTTTTGCGTTTCGCGGCCTCCTTTTCGTTCGCTTCTCATGTCCATGCCCGAACCGATCCCCGTCGCTTGCGACGAGGTGTGCACCCGAGTCGAGAACCGCATCGGTTTCATCGAGCTGAATCGACCCCAAGCGCTCAATGCGCTGTCCCGGCCGATGATTCGCGCCGTGCATGCGGCGCTCGATGCATGGCGCGACGATCCGCAGGTGCTGGCCGTCGTTGCGCGAAGCCTGCATCCGCGCGCGTTTTGCGCAGGCGGGGATGTGCGCTTCTTTTACGAAGCGGGGCGCCGCGGCGATGTCGCGGCACGCGATGCGTTCTTTATCGAGGAATATTCGCTCGATCACGCGATCTTCACCTACGGCAAGCCCTACATCGCGCTGATGGAAGGTGTCGTCATGGGGGGCGGCATGGGCATCTCGCAAGGGGCGCATCGCACCGGCGGCCTGCGCATCGTCAGCGAGACGACGAAGATGGCAATGCCCGAGACCCGTATCGGCCTGTTTCCCGACGTCGGTGCCGGTTGGTTCCTCGCCCGTACGCCTGGAGCGATCGGGCGTTATCTAGCGGTGACCGGCGCCACGATCGATGCCGCCGATGCGCTCTATGCGGGGCTGGCCGATGCATATCTCGATACGTCGGCCATGCCGGCGTTGATCGAGGCGCTGGCGACGGCGCAGTTGTCCGAGGTGAGCGACGTCCTTGGCTGCATCGAACGGTTTGTGAGCCGAGCGGCGCCTCCGCTGCCGGCTGCTGCGGGGGGACGGCCCGGCGGTGCGCTGCCGCTCGCCGTGACGCGGGCATGGATCGACCGGCATTTCGCCCAGCCGGACGTCTCTGGCATTATCGCTTCGCTCGAGGCCGAGAGCGAGTCCGGCGCGCGCGAGTGGGCGCAAGAAACGATACGCGCCATGCGCGAGCGCTCGCCGCTGTCGATGGCCGTTTCGCTCGAAGTCGTCACGCGCGCGGAGGGGCCGATGTCCGAGTGCCTGCGACGCGATCTGGATTTGACGCGGTCGATCTTCGATCACGGCGATGTTATCGAAGGCGTGCGGGCCCGCATCATCGACAAGGACGATCGTCCCGCGTGGCGCATTGCACGTATCGAGGATGTGACGCGCGCCGAGGTCGAGAACATGTTCGTCAGCGCTTGGGCGCCCGATACGCATCCGCTGCGTCATTTGCTGGGATAGCCGTTGGGCGAATAGGGCGGGCACCGCATGTCAAGTTACGGCTCGGCATGGGCTGAGCAGCGCCGCGCCTCTATTTTGTCGGGACGTCGTCAAGAGTCGTCATCCGCGGGGCGCATGAAGGCGCGCATAAACACGAGCGCGCCCCAGCCCCAGACAGCATTGGCAGCGAAGCCCACCGCGAGCCGCGGCAGCATGTTGCCGCTCGGCCAGATCCCGCGAGCCGGATCGACCATGAACACGCGCGCCGCGGTCAGCACGATTCCGCCGAACACGAACGCCTGGACCCACGGCGCCGCCCGTTCCGGCGAGACGCGCAGCAGCCACGCCATCAGGACGGCCCATGCTCCGCTCCACATCGCGTTGGCGATGAACTCCGGAATGCCGAGCGGCAAGAACGGATCCGTCGAAAAGCCCGTTTGGGCGATCAGGCCAGCTGCATGGAGCAGCCCGAGCGTGGCCTCTCGGAAGAACAGCGAGGCGAGAAATCCCGAAACGAACGGCAGAATGAATTTTTGCATGTAGGGCGCGGCGAACATGTCCGGTGCGGGCCGATTAGCGCGCGGCCGCGGCACCTGTGCGAGTTCGCGAGAATCGGAACGAGCGACATTATAGGCGGGCGTTTCTTCCGAGGCGGTTCGTTGCGGCACTGAGGCGGGCGCCGTGCTCGGAAAGTGCTAAATTGAACAAGAGATTGCATGCCATGAGGAGCGGGCCATGTCCAAAACCTTGAGTCCGGAGGCGGTCGAGGCGTTGCGGCGCTTGAGCGATGTCGGTATCGGTCAAGCACCGCCGCTCGTCTCGACTTCGATTGCAGCCGAATTGCTCGGCGCGGGCCTTGCCGACGAGAACGGCAACGGCGTCATCGAGATCACCTGCGATGGACGGAAGTATTTGTCCGGGGATTGCGATTAGGCGGCGGTCGGCGGGGTGTGAGTGCGGTTGGGTGCGGCCGCGTGCGGTTGGCCGCGAAGGCGAACGGAGGTGTTCGGGAGGTAACCATGGAACCGACCGGTATCGACATGGGCGATTACGTCGAGCGCTACCACGGCTTCACGCTGGAGGTTGCGATCGAGCAAGTCATGACGGGCCTGAAATCGCATTACCGCGTGCTGAGAGACAGTGAGATCGCGCTCGATTGGCGCTTGGTACGCGCAAGTGAAACATGGCCGACGGAACGGCATGCCGCGCAGCATGCGCTGGACATGGCACGCGCCGCGGTGGACGCGGAGCTCCTCTGCGAGTGGCCGCGCGGGGGCTGACCGCATGCCGGCACGCGTCCGGCGGTGTGCCCCTGGCACCGCCGCCGGTTGCCGGTCCGGCTTGCTAGGTCGTCGAGGGCTCGTGGGTCCCTTGGGTTGGATCGGCCTCGTCCGCATCGCGCGTTTCGGGCAGTGCCGCCCATACGAGGAGGACCGCGAGCGCGCCGGCCGCAGCCAGCCCCATGAAGCTAATCGTATTGCCGAAGCGATCCGAGATGAAGCCGGCGGCTAGCGTGCTCAGCGTTGCGCCGATACCGGCCGTGAGCCCGAACAATCCAATGCATAGGTTGTAGTGTCCTTTGCCGCCGGCGACATCGGCCGCGATGAGCGGCAGCATGACACCGAAAACGGCTGCGCTAATGCCGTCGAGCAATTGCACGGGCACAAGCAGATAGGGGCTCGATACGCCGGCGAACAGCAGCGCGCGCAAGGGCAGTGCCGCGAAGCCGAATATCAGCAAGGGGCGACGGCCCCAACGCTGTGCCGAGCGCCCGACCCAGGGCGACATCGCGGCCACCACCATTTGCGGCACGATGATGCAGGCCGCGATGACGAGCTGAACGTTGTCGGTCATGTGCGCTGTCACTTCACCGGCCGCAAGATTGAGCATCGCGGCGTTCGACAAGTGGAATAGCGCGATGCAAGCCGCGAAAATCAGCACGCGGCGGTCGCGCAGCAGCGAGCCGATACTTTCGCGATGCTCCGAGGCGGGCGGTGCCGGTGGGCTCGGCTGATCCGGCGTATCGCGCAGCGCGCCGAACGCCGCGCGGCCCGTATCCTCGATCATCGCCAATGCGATCAGTGCCGGCACCGTGAGCGCAGCCGTCAGCCAGAACACGGCGCGCGCCGACGAATATTCGCCGAACGCTCCCATCGCCGCGGCGGCGAATGCGCTGCCGATCGAGGCGAAGCGGGCGTTGCGGCCGAGCCGATCGCCCAATGCGTGGCGGCCGACGAGCGCGAACGAGATCGCGGCGATCGCCGGCGTCAGCATGCAACTGGCGAAGCCGTGAAAAAGCTCCGCCGCGAGCACGGGCAACAAGGTGGGGCTGGCCGCTAGCAGCAACGCGCACGCGGCGATCGCGGCGATCGCCGCGGCGCCGGCGGCCTTTTTGTTGCGCAAGTTATCGATGAGCGCACCGGCGGGCACTTGGCTCAACATGGCCGTGGCGGTTCCTACGCTCAGGGCCACGCCGATTTCACCTTGCGTCCATTTATTGGCGGTCAGGTATGACGCGATGAATGGTCCGAACCCCGTCTGGACATTGGCCAGGAAGAAATTCAACCAATCGAGCCCGCGAAGACTTCGTGAAATTGCCATCTGCGCGTTCGTTATTTTGTAGGATGGCCGGCCGACGCTGCCGCATCGCCCGGGGGCGGTGCGACGGCGCGCACCGGTTGGTTCGGCGCGTACGGCGGCGACGCGTTGACCTGCACGTCGGACAAGTCCGTTTGCAGCGATAGGGCGTCGTCTTTCGGCACGAATTTGAGCGCGGACCAATCGGCCGCGATGCTGCGCCGCTCATGAATGAGACTGCCGACATCAACAACGGCTGCCTGCGGCTCCCCGTGGATGTCGATCAATACGTCGACGACGCGGCCTACGCGTGTCCCGTTGCCGCGTTCGGCTGTGGCGTCGATTACGCCGAGCAAATGCGCATCGTCCGCGCCAGCGCCCGCCGCCTTGCCGGCACCGTTCTCCTTGGGCTTAGCTGCGGCTGCCGCGGGCGCTTCGTTCGGCCCGATCGAGAGCGTGATCGGTGCGCTGCGGTGGGTGGGATCGAAACGAAAGTCGCTCCACGGGAAGCGCATCTTGCGATCGCCGATGCCCATGAAGCCCGCCAGGTTGACGAGCATCTCGCGCGGTTTGCCGGTTGTATCGACGAACATATCGATGGCGCGGCCGATGACCTTGCCGTCGGCGCGTTGCACACGCGCATCGAGCAAACCGTGGATATCGCCGGCTGCGAGTGCGCGGGTCGCGACCAAGGGCGGCGGCGCGACGGGCTTAACCGGCTTGGGCGGCGGCGCCGGCTGTGGCTTGGGCGCGGGACGGTAGACAGGCTTGGGCGCCGCGTGCTTGTGTTCGGGCGCTTCGCGCGGTGCGGATGCCGGCACCGGCGCGGAGACCTGCGGTTCCGATGCGGGCTCCGTCGGCGTGGGCTCGACGGGCATGACGTTGAGTTCGGGGAGTTCGGCAGGCGTCGGGGGCCGCCCGGCAAACCACGTGCTGCACCCGGCCAGCACGGCTAGCGGTAAAACGAGAAAGGCGCGCCCGGGGAGGCGCAGACGGGACGATCCGTCGCTCATTGGCCAAGCTCCTATATGTCCGGCGGCGGGCAAGGCGGTGCATCGGCAGATGCCGCCGCGTTCGCGCGGACACCATTCTAGCGGCTGAGGTAAAATTGCGGGCTCGCCGTTTGTCTCGGTTTGGTCTTTTCCTCCATGTCCCCACGCTTCCCAATCAGTCCACGTCGTGTATCCGTCGCCCCGATGATGGATTGGACCGACCGCCATTGCCGCTACTTTCACCGGCTCATCTCTCGCCATACGTGGCTGTATACCGAGATGGTGACGACGGGCGCGCTCTTGTTCGGCGATGTCGCGCGCCACCTGGCGTTCACGCCCGAGGAAGCGCCCGTCGCGTTGCAACTGGGCGGCAGCGAGCCAGGCGATCTCGCCCGTGCCGCGAAGCTCGGCGAGCAGTGGGGCTACGCCGAGATCAATCTCAATTGCGGCTGCCCGTCCGAGCGCGTGCAGCGCGGCGCGTTCGGTGCCTGCTTGATGAACGAGCCGCAACTCGTCGCCGATTGCGTGCGGGCGATGCGTGATGCCGTGTCGATTCCGGTGACGGTGAAGCACCGCGTCGGTGTGGACGCCGTCGAGGATTACGCGTTCGTGCGCGACTTCGTCGGGACGATTGCCGAGGCAGGCTGCGAAGTGTTCATCGTTCACGCGCGCAATGCGATTTTGAAGGGCTTGTCACCTAAGGAAAATCGCGAGATTCCGCCGTTGAAGTACGACTACGCGTACCGGCTGAAGCGGGATTTTCCGTCGTTGGAAATCATCATCAACGGTGGGATCAAGACGCTCGACGAAGTCGGCTTGCATTTACAGCATGTCGACGGAGTCATGCTGGGGCGCGAGGCGTATCACAATCCGTTTGTGCTGGCCGAGGTGGATGCTCGCTTTTATGGCGGAGGGCCTGCCAAGACTCGCGAGCAAGTCGAAGCCGAGTTGATCGCGTACTGCGAAGCCGAACTCGCGCGAGGGACATACCTCGGGGCCGTGATGCGTCATGCGTTGGGGTTGTATCGCGGCGCGGCTGGTGCACGCGGCTGGCGGCGCGTGCTCTCGGACAACAAACGCCTCGCGGCTCGCGATCTGTCGATTTTCGAGGAGGCGCGCAGCCATCTGCGCGATCCGGCGGAAATTATCGACTGAGGGGCTAGGCAAGCGGCAAATCTATTCGTATAATCTCGCTTCTTCGTTGGCGATGCCGGCGAAGAACAAGCGGTACCAGTGGTGGCTGTAGCTCAGTTGGTAGAGTCCAGGATTGTGATTCCTGTCGTCGTGGGTTCGAGTCCCATCAGCCACCCCAGAGAATTTCAGCAAAAAGCCCAGTCGTTGCGACTGGGCTTTTTGTTTTGGGAAGCGGTATGGCACATTGTGTAACCGGATTTCGCCACGCTCGACTTTCCGTCACTCAAACTAGAGATGCTATCGGTATCCTCGATCGATTCCGATCGCGTGGATTCGGTAGAAGCAACCGCGTTGACCATCCGATCGGCCAACGAGCCACGGGCCGGCGCAACCTAGGTGGTACGATTCGTCAATTGGACGGCGGCCGCGAGGGCGCCGACGAAACAACCCGAGAAACGAACGAGCCAGACACCACCATGGGCAAACACAAGACCCACCCCAAACTCGAGCAAGCATTGACCCGCGGCGATCTCGCGATCCGGCAAGCGAATTCCGTTCGCGCCACCGCGGTTCTGCAAGCGCTCGGCAAGATGGTCGTCGACGCGAGCGCCACGATCGGCGTGGACGCGTCCACGTCGATTCCCGAAGGCGATCGCATTTACGATCCGGACGGCGGCGTTTGGCCCCAAGCGCTGTTGATCTCGTTCGATGGCCCCGTGGAAGATGCCGACCCGGACGAAATCCGTAAGGTGTTCCTATTAGCGGATACGCCTTCGGTCATGTACCGGGTGGAATGGCAGCGAGCGGACGGCAAGCTGGGCCGGCACGAGGCACGTCCCTTCGCGATGGTCGCTTTCCTCAGCGATGTCGAAGTGCCATGGAGCGACGACGAGGATTGACGCGGTGCGCGAGCCGCGCGCCGATCGGCTGCGCGGATGCACTCGCCGAGGGCGGCGATGCAATGCGTTAACACTAGCGCTACCGCATCAACCGGCGCCTAAATAGCACCGCGCAGACGAAAAACGGCAGAATCGCATAGCAGGCCAGTACGCTCACATGCACGATGACGCCTTCGAGCGGGCGGCCCAGCATCGCCGAGCGAATCAACTCCACCGCATGAGCCAGTGGCAACACCATGGCGGCGCGACGGATCCCTTCGGGCAATTGCGCAAGCGGGAAGAACACGCCCGACAGCAGCAACATCGGGGTGAGCACGAGCGTCTGGTAGAACATGAAGAAATCGTATGACGGCGCGAGTGCCGTCACGATCATCGCAAGACTCGCGAATGCGAGCCCGGCCAACGCAATGACAGGTAGCGCCAGCAACATCGACGGAAACTCGGCATAGCCGAGCGCACCCGCGACAAGCATGATCGCCGCGCCCGACAATACGGCCTTGCTTGCGGCCCAAGCGATTTCACCCACTACGATGTCGCCCAGCGTGAGCGGCGTATGCATGATCGCCTCCCAGGTTCGCTGCACGTGCATGCGCGAGAAGCCGGAATACATCGATTCGAAGGTCGCCGACATCATCACGCTCGAACCCACGGTGCCGGCCGCCAGGAACGCGATATACGAGACGCCGTCGACATGCCCGACCATCAGGCCGAGCCCCATGCCCAGCCCGAAGAGATAGATCATCGGATCGGCCAAGTTGCCGATCATCGACGCAGCGGCGAGCTTGCGCCACACAAGATAGTTGCGTCGCCACACCGCGGTCCAGTTCGTTGCATTCGCAGGCAGCGCAAGCCGCCAGCGGTTGGCTCGTTCGGCCTTGGCTACGTGACGTGTGCGAGCCGGCGTATCGTAGGGAGGGACATCCATCGTTAGGTTCTCGTGATTCGCGTGTTGCGTGCAGGGTGCTGGGTTCTGCGTCGTTCTTGGGGGCATGCCGCTGCGCCCGTCGCTATCTTCGCCGCTCTACCGACAGGTCAATCCTGCATCTCTCGCCCGGTGAGTCTCAAAAATACGTCCTCGAGGTTCGCGGGGCGGTGCAGATACTTCAAGCCCGCCCGTCCCGCCAGACGCGCATTCACAGGTGCTGGGTCGCGCACGTAGCAAAACAGCGTCTCGCCGCTGATTTCGGTGCGGGTGGCAAACGGGGCAAGCTCGTCGCGCAACGTTTGGGGTGCAGGCCCATAAACCTCGATCACATCGCAGCCGATCTCTTGCACCACGAGTTCGCTCGGCGCACCTTCGGCGATCTTGCGTCCTTCCTCGATGATGCAAAGCCGATCGCACAGCCGCTCCGCTTCCTCCATGAAATGGGTGGTCAGCAGGATGGTCTTCCCCCGGGCGAGCAACGAGCGCAGCCGATCCCAGATGAGATGGCGCGCCTGCGGATCGAGCCCCGTCGTCGGCTCGTCGAGGATCAGCACGTCAGGATCGTTGATGAGCGAGCGCGCGAGTGTGAGCCGGCGCTTCATCCCGCCGGAAAGCTCGCCCACGCGCGCGTCGGCCTTGCTTTCGAGTCGCGCGAATTCGAGTAGCTCGGGCACCATGGCGCGGCTCTTGCTCGCGGATAGCCCGTAGTAGCGGCCGAACACGACCAGATTCTCCCGTACGCTGAAATCAGGGTCGAGATTATCGAATTGCGGTACGACGCCCGCACGTTGGCGCGCAAAGCGCGCGCCGGAAGGAATGGCTTCGCCGCATAGTGCGATCGTGCCCGCGTCCGGTTCGACCAGGCCGAGCAACATCTTCAAGGTCGTCGTTTTGCCGGCGCCGTTCGGCCCGAGCAGGCCAAAGCATTCGCCGGCGCGGACGTGGAACGACAAACCGTCGACAACCGTCTTGTCGCCGTAGTGCTTGACCACTTCATGAAATTCGATGGTGTTGTGGGACATGAGGGCGAACGCGAGGTGGCGCACAAATTCGAGGCGGAGAGTGCCTCATTCTATTGCATTGCTGATGAATTGCTTTGCGTCGGCACAGATATGCGCCGCTGGTGCGCCGCAACGCCGGCACCGGGCGATACGGTGCGGTGCGAGGGCGGTTGGATTGGGACGACCGAGAGCTAGGCGTTTTCCTAGTCTTGCAAGTCCGAGTGCGGCGCACCATGATTGAAATGACAAACCGCGATCAGCGCGGGCTCGGAGGCCATGATGGCGAGCTACAAAAAAATCCTACTCTGCTACGACGGGAGCCGTGAGGGGCGCAAGGCTTTGCGGTGCGGGGCCAACCTCGCACTGGATCTCAAAGCGGAAACGCACTTGCTGTCGGTCGTCGATATGCGCACAAGCATCGCGCAAAGCGCGGGGCTGCTTACGGACGTCGCATGCGGCCGCTTCGAGGACGCCGCGCGCGAGATCCTGCAAGAGGGGGTCGATTGGCTGACGGAGCGAGGGGTGCTCGCGCAGGGGCATTTCGCGTTCGGTCATCCGATCGATGAGATCGCCAATCTTGCCGATCAATTGAAGGTCGATCTCATTGTTGTCGGCCATCGCGCACGCAGCGGATTGTCGCGATGGTGGATGGGATCGGGCAATACGCTGCTCCTCGATCGTATTTCGTGCAGCATTCTCGTGGCCGTTTCCACGGCTCACGAACAGGAACCCGTGGAAACGGCGCCGGTGACAACCTCGACCACCTCGGACAGCGGCGCTGGCGGGTGAGCGGGTTCGGCATCGAACAGGTTTGCGGCGTAGGCATGCATGGACTGCATGCGCCGGCGAACCTGCGCCATCACCCCGAAGCCGCGCACGAGCGAAGCGTCATGCGTTGAGTTCGACGGCGTCGATTTGCCAAGAGAACCAGCCACGACGATGGAAAATGACACTGTAAGGCGCGCCGGCGGTGCCGCGTGCGTACGTGACGGCGAAGGTGTTCATGTCCCGGTATCCTGCGCTGGCCTTCGCTTGCCGTGTGTTCGGCTGTGCCGATGCAGATGCCGATTGACCTGGCTGACCTGATTGACCTGATTGAGCCGATGACGATGGCGCGACTTGCGATTCGGACTGCGGTGCCTGCTCGGACTGCTCAGGCTGCTCGCTCGCCACGGGGGCCGGCGCTTCGCCGGGTGCTCCGCGAGGCGGCATTCCCTTGAGCAAGGCGGCGACGCCGTCTGGCGTCGCATAGGCATCCACGAGCGGACCGACGAACGCCATGCCGACGAGCGCGCCGAGCGCCGCGAGCGGATGCTGAAGCTTTTCCGAATCGACGCGTTGACTCAACATTTGCGTCACTTGCTGCTTGAGGCTGACCCGCAGCGCCGGGTAATCGACGTAGCGATTGATCGAGTCTGCATCGCGGGCTTGCACGGCATCGCGCAGCCGGCTCAATGCAAGATAAGGCGAAGCGTAAGCATAGACGGCTAGCGCCACCACGATGAGCACGATGCCGGTTATAGCGGCGGCTGTCAGCGGATTCCGGGCGGGCGTGCGGTGTTCGTTCGTCATGAGATGTCGGCCTTTATCAATGTCGTATGCTAATCGACAGCGATTGCGCCGAAACGATCCCTAGCCCTAACCTCAACCCCACTGCGCAGCCGGTGTGCCGGCGCGCTCGTCGTCAATGCATCGATCGATCATTTTGCAGACCGCGTCGATCGTGCCGACGAGAATAACGCGCGATGCGCCGTGATACACGCGCACGGGCGCCCGCCGTGCCGGTTCGGCATGCAATGCGCTGTTGAGCGACACGCGTGCGAACGCCGGCAGCGCCGAGGGCTGCATGTCGGCTCGCGATGCGTCGTTGCTTTGCTCCGCGTGATGGGCGGCAGCCGTTTCCAGCGGCGGACACGGAATGAGGCTGCGCAGATGCCGCAAGCGGCCGAAAGTGCGAAAAGGCATGAGGCGGGCAAGGCGATCCATGACGTCTCCCTAGCGTGTTCGGAATCAGAATTCGGTCGGGCGGATAAGCCCGACCGCAATGCCTTCGAGTGCAAAATCGGCGCTGCCGGCCTGCACGAAGATGTTCTCGTAATCGGGGTTCTCGGCGATGAGTTCGATTCCGTTCGGGCGCCGCTTCAGGCGTTTGACCGTCACGTCGTCGCCGAGCCGGGCGATGATGATTTGTCCGTCGCTCGCTTCGGTGCGCCTTTGCACGGCGAGCAAATCGCCGTCGAGAATGCCGGCATCGCGCATCGATAGGCCGCGCACTTTCAACAAGTAATCGGGCTTGCTGGAAAACAGCGCCGGGTCGCAGGCATAGTGGTGCGAGATGTGCTCTTGCGCCAGGATCGGGCTGCCGGCCGCGACCCGTCCGACGAGCGGAAGCGACAGCTGCATCAAGGCCGGGTGAGGCAACGAGAACTGGTGCGGCATGTCTTCGGGCGCCAGCAGGCGAATGCCGCGCGACGCGCCGGCCGCCAATTCGATCACGCCTTTGCGCGCAAGCGCGCGCAGATGTTCCTCGGCCGAATTGGCCGACGAAAAGCCCAGCGCAGCGGCGATCTCGGCACGCGTGGGCGGAAAGCCGCTGTGCTCGATCGATTGGCGGATCAAATCGTAAACCTGCTGCTGTCTTGCGGTGAGTTTGGTCATGGCCACTGTATGGATAGACAGGTTGGCTGTATTTTTATACAGTATTCGACAGAACACAAGTCAAATGTTGCGACCCCGGCAGCGCGCTTCCTTAGCAGAAAATCTCATTAAGAAATGAAGTTATATTCGTTTTGAGAATAAGCGCTGTTGGCTAAACTGGCCCGACCATCAAAAAGGCGCCATGTCGGCCACGGGGAAACAAATGAGTCTTTGGAGCCAAGTCGCCGTCGTACGGCGCATCGCAATCGACCTGCGGCGAGGGAAAACTGCCTGGCGCGCCGCGCTGGCCGCGGCGGCTGCCGCACTGACGGTCGCAGCCGTACCGGCGCACGCCGATTCAACGTTGCTGAACGTTTCTTACGATCCGACGCGCGAGCTATACGAGCAGATCAATCAAGCGTTCGCGCCGGTATGGAAGGCGCAGACCGGCGAAACCGTGACGATTCGCCAATCGCACGGCGGTTCCGGCGCGCAAGCGCGCTCGGTGCTCGATGGCCTACAGGCCGACGTGGTAACGCTCGCGCTCGCCTACGATATCGACGCGCTCGCGAGCCGGGGCCTCATCGCGCCCGATTGGCAAAAGCGCCTGCCCGACAACGCCTCGCCGTACACGTCCACCATCGTGTTCCTCGTGCGCCACGGCAATCCGAAGCACATCAAGGATTGGGACGATCTCGCGAAGCCGGGGGTCTCGATCGTCACGCCGAATCCGAAGACGTCGGGCGGCGCCCGCTGGAACTATTTGGCGGCGTGGGCATACGCGCGCCATCGGCCGGGCGGCAGCGACGAGAGCGCGAAAGCGTTCGTCACGCAGCTCTACCGCAACGCCGGCGTGCTCGACTCGGGCTCGCGCGGCGCAACGACGAGCTTCGTGCAGCGCGGCCTCGGCGATGTCCTGATCGCCTGGGAAAACGAAGCGTTCCTCGCGCAGAAAGAATTCGGCACGGACAAGTTCGAGATCGTGGTGCCGTCGGCGAGCATTCTGGCCGAGCCGCCCGTGGCCGTCGTCGACAAAGTGGTCGACAAGCACGGCACACGCAAGCTCGCCGACGCCTATCTGCGTTTCCTTTACACCGAGCAAGGGCAGGAGATCGCCGCGCGCAATTTCTATCGTCCGCGCTCGCCGCAGGTGCCGGCAGCACTGACGGCCAAGTTCCCGAAGCTGAAGTTGTACACGGTGGACGAAGAGTTCGGCGGTTGGCAAAAGGCGCAAAAGACGCATTTCGCCGACGGCGGCGTATTCGATTCGATCTATCAGCCGAAGTAGAACCGGCGATCGGGGCGCGCGAGCGTCGTCCCGGTCGAGCGTGTTAGGCGTGGTAAGCGTATTCGGCGATACCTAGCGCGGTGCGACGACGCTGCGCGATAACAACGATCGGTGTGCGCCACGGCGCCCACCGGCAACGGCCCTCATCGGCCGACCCTGTCCAAGTAGAGCGATAAGCATGACGACCTTCGGTTTCCGTAAGGCGAGCGCATTGCCGGGATTCGGCGTGACGCTCGGCGTCACGGTGGCGTACCTGAGCCTCGTGGTTTTGATTCCGCTCGCCTCGATCTTTCTCAAGACGGCGACGCTCGACGGCGCGCGTTTCATCGCCGCCGTCACGGCGCCACGCGTGCTGGCGGCGTATCGGCTCACGTTCGGCGCGGCCGGGCTGGCCGCGCTCATCAATCTCGCATTCGGGATGCTCGTCGCCTGGGTGCTCGTGCGGTATCCGTTTCCGGGCCGGCGGATCGTCGATGCGATCGTCGACTTGCCGTTTGCCTTGCCCACCTCCGTTGCCGGTATTTCGCTGGCGGCCGTGTATGCCGAAAACGGCTGGATCGGCCGCTGGCTAGCGCCGTTCGGCGTGAAGATCGCCTTTACTCCGTTCGGGGTGCTCGTCGCACTGACGTTCATCGGCTTGCCGTTTGTCGTCCGTACGGTGCAGCCCATCTTGGAAGACTTCGAGCGAGAGCTGGAGGAAGCCGCGGCATGCCTCGGGGCGACGCGCGCGCAGACGTTCGTGCGCGTGGTGCTGCCCGCTCTCGCGCCGGCTTTGGCCACGGGTTTTGCGCTCGCGTTTGCCCGGGCGCTCGGCGAATACGGTTCAGTCATTTTCATCGCCGGCAACATTCCGATGAAATCGGAGGTGATTTCGCTACTGGTCGTCACCAAGCTCGAGCAGTACGACTACTCGGGGGCGACGGCGTTGGCGGTGGTGATGCTGGTTGCTTCCTTCTTCGTGCTGTTTGTCATCAATGCGCTGCAGTGGCGCTGGCAGCACCGCATGAGCGCGGACAGCGCGAAAAATGCAAAAGGCGGGGCGAGGAAAGGAGCCTTCGCCGCAGGTTCGGCCGCGCCCGGCGAAGCTACCGGAGTATCGCAATGAGCCGCACTGCCACCGTCCGACACCGACACCGACACCGCTCGTCACGACCGGGCCGACACCGCGCGCCGGCGCGGCCCATCACGGCTCGTCCGCTGGGCGTTGACCACCACCGCGCTGGCGTTTCTCGGCCTTTTTCTGGTCGTCCCGCTCGTCGCCGTTTTCGATGAAGCACTCAGCAAGGGCGTGCGCTTTTATCTCGCCTCGCTCGCCGATCCCGATGCGCGTGCCGCGATCATGTTGACGCTGACGGTTGCGATCATCGCCGTGCCGGCGAACATCGTCTTCGGGCTCGCCGCATCGTGGGCCATTGCAAAATTCGATTTCAGGGGCAAGGCGCTGCTGACGACGCTGATCGATTTGCCGTTTTCGGTCTCTCCGGTCATCTCGGGCCTCGTCTACGTTTTGCTGTTCGGCGCCCAGGGCTGGTTCGGCCCGTGGCTTGCCGCGCACGACGTGCAGATCGTCTTCGCCGTGCCGGGGATCGTGCTCGCGACCGTCTTCGTCACGTTTCCGTTCGTCGCTCGGGAGTTGATTCCGCTGATGCAGGCGCAGGGCACCGAGGAGGAGGAGGCCGCGCGCGTGCTCGGCGCCTCTGCCTGGCAGATGTGGCGGCGTGTCACGTTACCGAACGTCAAATGGGGTTTGCTGTACGGGGTTATCCTGTGCAATGCGCGCGCGATGGGCGAATTCGGTGCGGTTTCCGTTGTGTCCGGGCACATTCGCGGACTGACCGATACGATGCCGCTGGCCGTCGAAATTCTCTACAACGACTACAACTTCGCGGCTGCGTTTGCGCTCGCGTCGGTCCTAGCGCTGATCGCGCTCGTGACGCTCGGTCTGAAGCTGCTGGCCGAACGCCGTCTCGCGGCCGACATGCTCGCCCGTGGCTAACTTCTCGACGAGGAACGTATAAATGGGCATCACCGTTCGCAATTTGACCAAGCATTTCGGCGATTTCGCCGCGCTCGACGGCGTCTCGCTCGAATTCGCCCCGGGCGAGCTCGTCGCGCTGATCGGTCCGTCCGGTTGCGGCAAAACCACGCTGCTGCGGATCATCGCAGGGCTCGAAACGCCCGATACCGGAGACGTCATTCTGGGCGGGCGCGATGTCGGCGCGCTCGACGCGCGCGAGCGTCAGATCGGTTTCGTGTTTCAGCATTACGCGCTGTTTCGCCATATGACAGTGTTCGAAAACGTCGCGTTCGGCTTGCGCGTGAAGCCGCGCCGGGAGCGGCCCTCGGAAGCCGCGATCCGCGCGCGCGTCCACGAGCTGCTGGCGCTCGTGCAGCTTGCGCCGCTCGCCGATCGCTATCCGTCGGCGCTCTCGGGCGGGCAGCGGCAGCGGATCGCCCTTGCGCGGGCGCTCGCGGTCGAGCCCAGCGTGCTGCTCCTCGACGAGCCGTTCGGCGCACTCGACGCGAAGGTGCGTAAAGAGTTGCGCGTCTGGCTGCGCCGCTTGCACGACGAACTCGCCATTTCGACCATCTTCGTCACGCACGATCAGGAAGAAGCGCTCGACGTGGCCGATCGCATCGTCGTCATGAATCGTGGAAAGGTCGAGCAGACAGGCAGCCCGCAAAGCGTCTACGACGATCCGCGCACGCCGTTCGTCTACGCGTTTCTGGGTGCCGCCAACCGGTTCGTCGGGCGCTTAGGGCCGCATGGATTCGTGGCCGAAGGCGCGAGCGCGCCGTTCGCGGCCGACGGTGTCGGCGCGCGGCCGGAACTGGCTCCGGCGGAACCTGCTCATGCGTTCGTGCGGCCGCACGACCTCGAAATTCATCCGCACCGCTCGGCGCGCGCGGACGGGATCGGCGCGAAGGTGCGCCGCGTCATCGCGCGCGGCGGCTCGGTGCGCGTGGAATTGGCCGGCGAGACGGGGCCGTTGGAAGCGGAGATCGAGCGCGAGGCGTGGCATGCGCTCGGTCTACGCGAAGGCGACGGCGTCACCGTCGTGCCGAAGTCCTGGCGAGCATTTGCATCACCGCAGTGAGGCAGCTCATGGAGCGGATGCGGGAGCGTGGCCCGCGCCGCTTTACATCGATAGACTACAAACCCGCACTTTGTCGGACAGAGAGGTTCACATGAACTTTCAGCAACTGCGCTTCGTGCGCGAGGCGGTGCGCCGCAATTTGAATCTGACTGAGGTGGCCAATGCGCTCTACACCTCGCAGTCCGGCGTGTCCAAACAGATCAAAGATCTCGAGGACGAATTGGGCGTCGACATCTTCGTGCGCCGCGGCAAGCGGCTCACGGGGCTGACCGAACCCGGCAAGGCCGTGCATCAGCTGATCGAGCGGATGCTGCTCGACGCGGAGAACATGCGCCGCGTTGCGCGGCAATTCGCCGACGAGGATACCGGCCATCTTGTGGTCGCGACGACGCACACGCAGGCGCGCTACGCGCTGCCGAAGGTCGTGCGGGAATTCACGCGCGCCTATCCGAAAGTGCAGCTCGCGCTGCGCCAAGGCAATCCGCAGCAAATCGCGCAGATGCTCCTCGAGGGCGAGGCCGATATCGCAATCTCCACCGAGGCGCTGGATCGGTTCTCGGAGATCGTCACGTTTCCTTGCTATTCGTGGCATCACATCGTGGTCGTGCCGAAGAATCACCCGCTGGCGGGCCGTGCGAACGTCACGCTCGAGGACGTCGCCGAATACCCGATCGTCACTTACGACCGCGATTTCACGGGCCGCTCGCATATCGACGCCTCGTTCGCAAAGATCGGCGCACTGCCGGACGTCGTATTGACCGCGATCGATGCCGATGTCATCAAGACCTACGTCGAACTGGGGATGGGCGTCGGCATCGTCGCCGCGATGGCTTACGATCCGAAGCGCGACACCGAACTCGTCGCACTCGATACGCAGCATCTGTTCGAAGGCAGCACGACGCGCGTGGGCTTGCGCAAGGGGGCGTTCATGCGGGCGTTCGCCTACCGGTTCATCGAGATGTTCGCGCCGCAACTGTCCGAGGCCGGCATGGCGGGCCAACTGCGCGAAGCGGCATAGCGGGCATCGCGGGCGAAGCGGCAGGGGGCGGGCCGCATCGTGGCTGGCGAGCGTCGGGCGCGTAGGTGAAAGCAGGGCGTTCGCGCCCGCACGCGGCGCGGTTAAAATGGCGCCCATGACTACGACCCAATCTTCTTCCTCCCCCGCGGCGCTGCCGCGCATTGCCGTGCTCGCGACCGGCGGCACGATCGCCGGTTCGGCCGCCGATGCTTCGCAAACGTCCGGTTATCAGGCCGGCGTGGTCGGTGTCGACCGGTTGCTGGCCGCGGTGCCGGCGCTGTCGAACGTGGCGCGCATCGAGGCCGAGCAAGTGGCAAGCATCGACAGCAAAGATCTCGACGTCGCGCTGTGGTCTACCCTGGCGCAGCGCATCGCAGCGTTTGCGCAGCGCGAGGACATCGACGGTATCGTCGTCACGCACGGCACCGATACGCTCGAGGAAACGGCCTATGCGCTGCATCTGGCGATCAAGACGGCCAAGCCCGTCGTCCTGACCGCGGCGATGCGGCCATCGTCCGCGCTGTCGGCCGATGGCCCGTTGAATCTGCTCGGCGCCGTCACTGTCGCCGGCTCGCCAGCCGCGCGCGGCCAGGGCGTGCTCGTCGCGTTCAACAATCGAATCCATAGTGCACGCGACGTCGTGAAGACGAGTACCTACGCCGTCGACGCATTTCATTCCCCTGAGATCGGGGCGCTCGGCTGGGTGCAAGACGGGCGTGTCGAGTTTCAGCGGACGGTCGTGCGGCCGCATACGAGCGCAACGCCCTTCGTGGCGAGTGCGGGGTGGCCGCAGGTCGATATCGTCGCGAGCTACGCGGGCGCGTCGCGCACGGTTGTCGATGCGCTCGTCGCCGCCGGGGTGAGTGGCATCGTCGTCGCCGGCACCGGCAACGGCTCGATCCACGCGTCCGTGCAAGCGGCGCTTGCCGACGCCCGTTCGCGCGGCATTGCGGTCGTGCGTGCCTCACGCGTCGGTTCGGGGCACGTCATGCGCAATGGCGCGGCGCCGGATGACGCGCTCGGCTTCGTCAGTGCCGGCTCGCTCAATCCCTACAAGGCCCGTGTGCTGTTGATGCTGGCCTTGGCTGCCGGCGAACGCGAACCGGCCGCCTTGCAGCGAATCTTCGATACCTATTGAAGGAGCGACGGCCCGCGCAAACGCAAGCGCGTTCGCGCCCACGCTCGATATAAACGAAGAAGCAAAACGAACGAAGGAACGAAACGCGCCCAATGCGAGGCGATAGATGCCTCGCTGCGATTCGACCACGTATCGATCCGACAGGCGGACACCCGACGACGACGTCTGACCGACCAAGGCTTCCCCGGCGTCCCCGGGTGCCGCTGCGGACCCCACTGCCGCTCTCAGCCCGAAAGCGGCTTTTTGCCTGCCGTGCTGGTGCTCGGTGTCGACCTCGTTCGCGCTGTGCCTCTCGCGATGCACAGGGTGTCCCTCGGTCTTGCCGTGCACGCGCCCGTCAGGCGCCCCACGTGCCGGCCGTTCGGTGCGTACCGCCCCTCGAACGGCCGAATCTTGCTGGACGGCGTTGCGCCGTCAGTCTTGCTTCGGTTCGGCAATCTCGAAGCCCGACATGATTTCGAGTGCGCGCACCATGGCCGAATGATCCCAACCGCCGCCGTCGTGCGCGGCGCAGACGCTGAACAGCTGCTGTGCGCTCGCGGTATGCGGCAAGGCGATGCCGAGCTTGCGCGCGCCGTCCAGGGCCAGGTTCAGGTCCTTCCGATGTAGATCGATGCGGAAGCCGGGGGCGAACGTGCGCGCCGTCATGCGTTTGCCGTGCACCTCGAGAATGCGCGACGACGCGAAGCCGCCCATCAGCGCTTGGCGAACGCGTTCGGGATCCGCGCCCGAACGGGCGGCGAACAGCAGTGCCTCGCCGACGGCCTCGATGTTCAGCGCGACGATGATCTGGTTCGCGACTTTGCAGGTCTGGCCTGCGCCGTTATCGCCGACGAGCGTGATATTGCGGCCCATCAGTTCGAACAAGGGCTTGGCGCGCGCGAACGCTTTTTCGGGGCCGCCGATCATGATCGACAGCGTCGCTTCCCGTGCGCCGACCTCTCCGCCCGAGACGGGCGCATCGAGATAGTCACAGCCGAGCGCGTTGATGCGCTTGGCGAAATCCTGCGTGTCGAGCGGGGAGATCGAACTCATGTCGATCACGAGCTTGCCGGCCGAGAGTCCTTTGGCCACGCCGTCGTCGGCGAACAGCACTTTGGCGACGTCGGGCGTGTCGGGCACCATCGAAATCACGATGTCCGATTCGCGTGCGACAGCGGTCGAATCGGCGACCACGAGCGTGCGTTCGCGCAGATCGTCCGGTACCGGGTAGGCACCGGTGACGACGAGCTCGTAGCCGCCTTTCAGAAGGTTGCGCGCCATGTGCGCGCCCATGATGCCGAGGCCGATAAAACCGATCTTTGCCATGTCGATATAGTCCGTTTAGTTTGTCGTCTCGAGGTTGCACGGCTTGCCGTTAGCGCGCGCTGCGCGCGCCGGCGATATCGCGTATCCACGAGAGCCCTTCGAGCGTCGTCGTGCGCGGCTTGTACTCGCAGCCGATATAGCCGCCGTAGCCGAGCCGGTCGAGCCAATCGAACAGGAACGCGTAGTTGATTTCACCGGTGCCGGGTTCGTTGCGGCCGGGGTTGTCGGCCAGTTGAATATGGGCGATACGCGGCAACAGCTTTTGCAGCGTCG
Source organism: uncultured beta proteobacterium (assembly GCA_963838695.1). Classification (GTDB taxonomy): domain Bacteria; phylum Pseudomonadota; class Gammaproteobacteria; order Burkholderiales; family Burkholderiaceae; genus Trinickia. The sequence goes on from CAWIRZ010000007.1 coordinate 101,167, forward strand.
CGGCCAGTTCGCCCTCCATCCGCTGCATGTGATAGATGTCGTACTGCAAGTAGAGGTTGTCTGAGGCGACATCGCGAATCACGTCGAGTGTCTCGCTCGATCGATTGAGCGCAAAGCCCGGGATGTCGTATGAGTTGCAGGGCTCGACCAGCAGCTTGATGCCTTCTTTCTTGAGCGCGGTGGCCGCGAAGCGCAGGTTCTCGATGAGCGTCGAACGGGCGCCGTTCCGCCGTCACGCCGGCGGTCGGAATGCCGACCAGGCAGTTCAACTGCGGGACGCGCAACGCCTTCGCATATTCGATCGCGCGGCCGACGCCGTCGCGGAACTCGGCAATGCGATCGGGCAAGCACGCGATGCCGCGTTCGCCGGCTTCCCAATGGCCGGCCGGCAGGTTGTGCAGGACGAGACGCAAGCGGTTCGTCTCGAGCCGTTCGGCCAATTCGGCGGCGGCGAACGGATACGGGAACAAGAATTCGACTGCGGTAAATCCTGCGCGTGCCGCCGCCTCGAAACGGTCGAGGAACGGCACTTCGTTGAACAGCATGGTCAAGTTGGCTGCGAATTTCGGCATGTTGCTGTCACTTTTCGGTCGGTCAAGGTGCCGACGAGCACGGCCGAAGCGGTGCACGTCGGGTCGTTCGATGTGGTGGGTTAGCAGCACGGCTCACCTGGCGCTCAGTCGAGCAGCGAGATGGCCGTGGGTGCATCGTTGCGCGAATCGGCCAGCGGCTCGAACTCATTGATGGCGTTGATGTCGTTGCCCATCGCGATATTCGTCACGCGCTCGAGGATGACCTCGACCACCACCGGCACGCTGAATTCGGCGGCCAGCGCTTGGGCCTTGTGCAGCGCAGGCGCGATGTCGTCCGGTTCGAACACGCGCAGCGCCTTGCAACCGAGACCTTCGGCCACGGCCACGTGATCGACGCCATAGCCGTTCAGTTCGGGCGCATTGACGTTATCGAACGCGAGCTGCACGCAGTAGTCCATCTCGAACGCGCGCTGCGCTTGGCGGATCAACCCCAGGTACGAGTTGTTCACGACGACATGCACATAGGGCAGCTTGAACTGCGCGCCCACAGCCAGCTCCTCGATCATGAACTGGAAGTCGTAGTCGCCGGAGAGCGCGACGATCGGCCGGGACGGATCCGCGGCACGCACACCGAGCGCCGCCGGAATCGTCCAGCCGAGCGGCCCTGCTTGTCCGCAGTTGATCCAATTGCGTGCCTTGTACACGTGCAGGAACTGGGCGGCGGCGATCTGCGACAGCCCGATCGTGCTGACGTAGCAGGTATCGCGGCCGAACACCTTGTTCATCTCTTCGTAAACACGCTGCGGCTTGATCGGCACCTCCTCGAAGTGCGTCTTGCGCTGCATCGTGCGCTTGCGCGCCTGGCAGGACTCGACCCAGCGCCGAACGATCCTTGAACTTGCCGGCCGTCTTCCACACCTTGGCCACTTCGACGAACAGCTCGAGCGCGGCCTTCGCATCGGAGACGATGCCGAGATCCGGGCCGAACACACGGCCGATTTGCGTCGGTTCGATATCGACGTGCACGAACTTGCGGCCCTTGGTATAGACCTCGACGCTGCCCGTATGGCGGTTGGCCCACCGGTTGCCGATGCCGAGCACGAAGTCCGATTCCAGCATCGTCGCATTGCCGTAGCGATGCGACGTCTGCAAGCCGACCATGCCGGCCATCAGCGGGTGATCGTCGGCGATCGCCCCCCACGACATCAGCGTCGGGATGACCGGCACGCCCACCGTCTCGGCGAATTCGACCAGCAGCGCCTCGGCGCCCGCATTGAGCACGCCGCCGCCCGAAACGATGAGCGGACGCTCGGCAGCGGCCAGCAGCTCGAGTGCGGCTTCGATCTGCTTGCGGCTCGCCTTCGGCTTGTAGACCGGCAGCGGCTCGTACGTGTCGATATCGAACTCGATCTCGGCCAGTTGCACGTCGATGGGCAGATCGATCAGCACCGGCCCGGGACGGCCCGAACGCATCAGATGGAACGCCTGTTGGAACACGCGCGGCACGAGCGCCGGCTCGCGTACCGTGACGGCCCACTTGGTTACCGGCTTGGCGATCGATTCGATGTCGACGGCTTGGAAGTCTTCCTTATAGAGCCGGGCGCGGGGTGCTTGACCTGTGATAGCGAGAATAGGAATCGAATCAGCTTGCGCCGAGTAGAGTCCGGTAATCATGTCGGTACCGGCGGGACCCGACGTGCCGATGCATACGCCGATGTTGCCGGGGGCGGCACGCGTGTAGCCCTCGGCCATATGCGAGGCGCCTTCGACGTGACGGGCCAGCACGTGGCTGATGCCGCCCGCGCGGCGCAGTGCCGAGTAAAGCGGATTGATCGCGGCGCCAGGCACCCCGAAGGCGGTGTCGATGCCTTCCCTTTCCAGCACCAGCACGGCGGCGTCGACGGCTCTCATCTTGGGCATGCGTGTCTCCTTGTCCTTTCGTTCAATGCGCAAATCGCGGGTTAGGTGCACTGTAGAACTACGGAAAAGGTTTGATAAGATCGCTTGAAGTTCGGTATTTCGATACAAAAAGTATTGAATGAAGCCGGGTGGGGCCCCCGCGAGAGGCGATGGTGCGGGGGCCGGGACGGTGCCGGGCAGGCTGGCGCCGCGCGGTGCGCAGCGGCGTGGGTGGGAAACGCGGTGGAGTAAACGTTAGAACAAGCGGTGGAAGGGACGCGAAGATGGATCGCTTCAAGCAAATCGAAACGTTCGTGCGGGTGGCGGAAGCCGGCAGCTTGGCTCAAGCGGCGCTGGAGGAGGGCGTGTCTCCCGTGATTCTGGGTAGACGTATCGATGCGCTCGAAAAGCGACTGGGGGTGAAGCTCATGTACCGCTCGACGCGCAGGCTGGTCGTTAGCGAGGCAGGCGCCGCGTTTCTCGAACGCTGCAAAGGGTTGCTGTCCGATTGGCATCAGGCCGAAAACGAGCTGGCAGCCGGGCGGCGTGCTGTCAGCGGGCACTTGATCGTCTCGGCGCCGGCCGCCTTCGGTCGCAAGCATGTGGCGCCGCACGCCCCCGCGTTTGTGGTCGACAAGCCGGGCCTGCAAGTGTCGTTCAACCTGACCGATCGCGTCGTCGATCTCGTGCGCGAGGGGTATGACTTATCGATCCGGATCGGCGGGGCGGTGGATCCGAACTTCGTTGCCGTGACGCTGGCGACGAATCGGCGCGTCGTCTGCGGCACGCCCGCGTATTTTGCGCGGCACGGCCGGCCGCGCTCATTGGAAGACCTACTGGCTCACAATTGCCTCGCATTCAACCTGCAAGGCGGGCAGAACCGCGGCTGGTATTTTCAGCGCGGCGGTAAGCGGGTCACGATGCGGGTGACCGGTTCGCTCGACTGCAACGATGGCGAGCTGTTGCACCGTTGGGCATCGGAGGGCCTGGGGCTCGGGTGGCGCTCGACTTGGGAAATCGCCGACCAGCTCGCACGCGGCGAACTCGAAACGGTGCTCGACGAGTTCGCTTTGCCGGAGTACGACATCCTGGCCGTTTATCCGCAGCAGCGTTACGTGCCGGCGAAGGTGCGGTATTTCATCGATTACCTGAAGGACGTCTACGCGCAGCCCGGGTATTGGGGCGGGATGCAGCCCCCCACCCAAGCGAACCTACGCTGAAATTGCGCCCAGGCGCGCCTTCGGTTATACTTTCCGGCTTCTCACTTGCCACACCGGTTGGTCCGATCCTTGAATCGGCCATCGACGCCCGGGTGGCTTCTACCCACAAGGAGTGTGTATGCGTCATTACGAAATCGTTTTCGTCGTACATCCCGATCAAAGCGAGCAAGTGCCCGCGATGATCGAGCGGTACAAATCCACGATTACCGCGCGCGGCGGCAATATCCACCGCATCGAAGACTGGGGCCGTCGCCAACTGGCCTACATGATCGAGAAACTCGCGAAGGCTCACTACGTCTGCATGAACATCGAATGCGATCAAGCTACGCTCGAAGAGCTCGAGCACGCATTCAAGTTCAACGACGCCGTGCTGCGTCACCTGATCGTCAAGATGAAGAAGGCCGAAACGGGCCCGTCGCCGATGATGAAGGAAGTGCAGCGCGAAGAAGCCAAGAAGGCAGCTGCGTCGTCGCAGCCGTCCGAAGCGCAGGCTTAACGGTATCCACGGTTTAAGCCACCTGGGTTCCATCGGTTTTTCGCCGCTCACGTGAACAGGCTGCAACTCATGGCCAGCGTGGTCGAGCGCGAGCCGCTGCGCTATACGCCGGCGGGCGTGCCGATCGCCAGCTGTACGCTGCAGCACCGCGGGGAAGTCGTCGAGGCCGGCATTGTCCGGCAAGTCGAACTGACGTTGCCCGCGCTGGCCGCAGGCGCCGCGAGCGGGAAGCTCGAAACCTGTGAGTTGGGCGTCGAAACGCTCTTCACGGGCTTCCTGGCGAAGAAAAGCCGCAACGCGAGAACCCTGGTGTTTCACATCACAGAATTGCAGGACATTGGAAAGGACTGAACATGCCCCGCCCGACTGGTAAGAAATTCGACAAGCGTCGTCAGCAACAAAACCCGTTGTTCAAGCGCAAGAAGTTTTGCCGCTTCACGGCTGCCGGCGTCGATCACATCGACTACAAAGACCTCGAAACGCTGAAGGACTTCATCGGCGAAAACGGCAAGATCACGCCGGCTCGTCTGACGGGTACGAAGGCCCACTATCAACGCCAGCTCGACACGGCAATCAAGCGCGCACGCTTCCTCGCGCTCGTGCCGTACACCGACCTGCACAAGGCCTAATCAGACGGCGCGATAAGGAGAATCCGAATGCAAATCATCCTTTTGGAAAAAGTCGTCAACGTCGGCAATCTCGGCGACGTCGTCAAGGTCAAGGACGGCTACGCCCGTAACTTCCTGATTCCGCAAAAGCTGGCTCGTCGTGCGACGAAGGTTGCGATCGCCGAATTCGAAGTTCGCCGCGCGGAACTCGAAAAGGCTGCTGCCGAAAAGTTCGCCGCTGCGCAAGCGCAAGGCGAGAAGATGGGTGGCCTGACGATCCAAATCGGCCAGAAGGCTGGCGTGGACGGCCGTTTGTTCGGCTCGGTCACGAACGCCGATATCGCCGCAGCGCTGACGAAGCAAGGCTTCGCAGTGGAGAAGGCGCAGGTTCGCCTGCCGCACGGTCCGCTGAAGATGGTGGGCGACCACCCGGTGCAAGTGTCGCTGCACACGGACGTCGCTGTCGACGTCACCGTGTCGGTGCTTGGCGAGCACGCGTAAGTATCGCGAGTGCGTGCCGGCCGAATCGGGCATTGCCCGGTTTGGTGCACAGATTGAAGAGGGCAGGAACCGGCTCACCGGTTCCTGCCTTTTTTTGTTTTGGCCTCGTTTTGCCTGCTGGCTAACGCGCAGCCATTTCGCGATAATGCCTCCCCATGAACGCACCGTCCCACGACCCGCAACTCGAATCGCTCAAAGTCCCTCCGCATTCGATCGAGGCCGAGCAATCGGTCCTCGGCGGCCTGCTGCTCGACAACGGCGCCTGGGATCGTATCGCTGATTTCCTCGCCAAGAGCGATTTCTACCGGTACGACCACCGCCTCATTTACGAGCACATCGGGCGGCTGATCGCCGCGACGCGGCCAGCCGACGTCGTGACCGTCTACGAATCGCTGACAAGTGCCGGCAAGGCCGACGAAGTCGGCGGGCTCGCGTATTTGAACGCGTTGGCACAAAACACGCCGAGCGCCGCGAACATCCGGCGCTACGCCGAAATCGTGCGCGATCGCGCAGTGCTGCGCCGGCTCGTGTCGGTGGCCGATGAAATTTCGGCCGATGCGTTCAATCCGCAAGGCAAGGAGGTGCGGCAGCTGCTGGACGAGGCCGAAGCGCGCGTGTTTTCGATCGCCGAGGATGGCGCACGGGGCACGCAGGGCTTCCTGGAGATCGGGCCGCTGCTCACCCAGGTCGTCGAACGGATCGACACCCTTTATCACACTGCCAATCCGAGCGATGTGACCGGTACGCCGACGGGCTTCGTCGATCTGGACCGCATGACGTCCGGGATGCACGGTGGGGAACTCATCATTGTGGCCGGGCGCCCGTCGATGGGTAAGGCGCAGCCGCTCGACGCCCGCGTGAAGACGCTCACGGGCTGGAAGCGCATGGGCGATCTGGAACTGGGCGATGCGCTGGCGTCGGTGGATGGGGCGCCGTCGATGGTCACGGGCATTTATCCGCAAGGCGAGCGCCAGATCTACCGGGTGCGGTTCTCGGACGGCCGCTCGGCCGAGTGCTGCGATGAGCACCTGTGGCGCGTGCACTTCCGGGGCTGGTCGCAGCCGCGCGTGGTGGATACGGCGCAATTGCGCACGCTGCTGGCGCGCAAGCGCTACCAAAACCGCCTATGGATCGACCTGCCCAGCGGGGATTTCGGCCACCAAGAAGCTTTGCCTGTCGATCCTTGGGTACTCGGCGCGTTGCTGGGCACCGGCACGGTCGACGGCACCTCGGTTCGCTTCAGCGTCAAGGCGGAAGAGACGCTCGAACGAATGCGTGCTCGCGTCGGCGAAGGCATGCCGTTCGACGAAGCCGGCCAGTCCGATGGCTGCATCAAGCGCCGGCCCGCGAGCCCGGATACGGCGGGCGCTAGCGTCAACGCTATCGAGGAGGCTTTGGCGCGCCTTAACCTGTGGGGTTGCGCAACCGCCGACAAGTTCATCCCGCGTGCGTATCTCGATGCCTCCAAATCGGCACGGCTCGACTTGCTGCGTGGGCTGCTGGACACCGGCGGCAGAATCGAATCCTGGGGCACGGTTCGGTATGCCACGGCTAGCGCGCAGCTTGCGCAGGATGTCTGCGAACTAGGCCGCTCGCTCGGCGGCTGGTGCACAGTGTCGGAAAAGCGCGCGTCGTTCGTACGCGACGGCGTGCGTCAGGACGGTGCGATCGCCTACCAATGCACGATCAGTCACCCGGATCCGCAAAGCCTGTTCCTTTTCGAAGGCAAGCGGGAGCGGCTGGAGGGGGGACGTTTACGGCGCAAGATGCCCGTGGTCGTCTCGATCGAGCCTACGCGGCGCACCGACGCTCAATGCATCTCGGTATCGCACCCGATGCGGCTTTACCTCACGGACGATTACGTCGTCACGCACAACACCGCCTTTTCGATGAACATCGGCGAATACGTGGCTGTGGAGTACGGATTGCCCGTCGCCGTGTTCTCGATGGAAATGCCGGGTACGCAGCTTGTGATGCGGATGCTGGGATCGGTCGGGCGCCTCGATCAGCATCGTATGCGAACCGGGCGCCTGACCGACGAGGATTGGCCCAAGCTCACGCACGCCGTGCAGAAAATGAGCGAGGCGCAACTGTTCATCGACGAAACGGGCGGCCTGAACCCTATGGAGCTGCGTTCGCGCGCACGGCGTTTGTCGCGACAATGCGGCAAGCTCGGGCTCATCATCGTCGATTACTTGCAGCTGATGTCGGGCTCGTCGCAAGGGGAGAACCGGGCAACCGAGATCTCCGAAATCTCGCGCTCGCTGAAGAGTCTGGCCAAGGAACTCGACGTACCCGTGATCGCACTGTCGCAGCTGAACCGCGGGCTCGAACAGCGACCGAACAAGCGTCCCATCATGTCGGACTTGCGCGAATCGGGCGCCATCGAACAGGATGCGGACATCATCTTGTTTATTTATCGGGACGAGGTGTACAACCCCGATAGTCCCGATAAAGGGACGGCTGAAATCATCATCGGCAAGCAGCGTAACGGCCCGATCGGCCCTGTTCGGCTCACGTTCCTGGGGCAATACACGAAGTTCGATAACTTCGCCGGCCCGCAGACGTTCCACGGCGGCGAGTAAGACGCGCGTGCGGCGGTGCAACCGGAAGGCGGCGTCTGTTGGATTCTCGTTCTCGGGTGCAACCGGGCGTTGGGCTTAGCCGCGTGACCCGGTACAATGTTGCAGTTTTATGTCAGCCCCAGATCACAGCTGCACGCGGCTTCGCTTCGAACCGGCGGATCTCGCGCGCAGCGCAGCGGATTCTTTTCGGTCCGCCGGTCCGTACGGGTCGCGCGCCGGGGCACCCAATATGACCACCTATCGGGATCTCAATGTTCGGTCGTTTCATGCCCACCGAGGGCAAGTTCTTTGAAATCTTCAACGAGCACGCGAAGTGCATCGTCTCCGCGAGCGAGGAACTCGAGCGCTTGGTCGATAACCTCAGCGACGCCGAAATTCACAAGCAACGCGTGCAGGCCAACGAAAAGGCGGCAGACAAGCTGACGCACGAAACGATCGATCTGTTGCACAAGACGTTCATCACGCCGCTCGACCGCGACGAAATCCACAAGCTCATCACGACGATGGACGACATCCTCGATTTGATGGAGGACGTTGCCACGGCCGTTTCGCTGTATGACGTGCAGGCGATGACGTCGGAGGCGAGCCAGCTTGCTCACATTTGCACCCAGACGGCCAAGCACGTCCAACAGGCCGTGAGCATGCTGTCGGATATGAGCCAAGCGCGCCAAATCCTCTTGGCTTGCGAGGAGATCGATCGACTCGAATCGGAAGCCGATCGCGTGCTGCGGGCGGCGATGTCGAAGCTGTTCCGCGAGGAAGACGACGTCAAGACGCTGATCAAGTTGAAGGCCGTGTACGAATTGCTGGAGTCGATCACGGACAAGTGCGAGGATGTCGCGAACATCATCGAAGGCATCGTGTTGGAAAACGCGTAACGCGGGCGGACCACACTGATGCCATCGATCCAGATCGCCACCTGGGGGCTTGCGACGCTGATCGTCGTCGCACTCGCCTTCGATTTTATGAACGGCTTCCACGATGCCGCGAATTCGATCGCAACCGTCGTGTCGACGGGTGTGCTCAAGCCGCAGCAGGCTGTCGCGTTCGCGGCGGCGTGTAACGTCATCGCTTATTTCATCTTCCACCTGAAGGTCGCCCAAACCGTCGGTAAAGGCACGATCGATCCGAAAATCGTCGATCACTACGTGATCTTCGGCGCGCTGGCCGGCGCGATCGTCTGGAATATCCTCACCTGGCGTTTCGGCATTCCGGCCAGCTCGTCGCATGCGTTGATCGGCGGCCTCGTCGGCGCGGCGTTGGCCAAGTCGGGCTGGTGGGCGCTGAACATCGACGGCATCCTGAAAACCGTCGCGTTTATTTTCATTTCGCCGCTGCTCGGGTTCATTCTGGGGTCGTTCTTTATGACGGCCGTGTCATGGATCTACTTTCGAACGCCACCCAGCAAGGTCGATCGCCGTTTCCGGCGCTTGCAGTTCCTGTCGGCCGGCCTCTACAGCCTGGGGCATGGCGGCAATGACGCGCAAAAGACGATCGGTATCATTTGGATGTTGCTGATCGCCACCGGTTACGCTTCGGCCACGGCGGCTGCGCCGCCCGTTTGGGTCATCGGTGCCTGCTATCTGTCGATGGGCCTCGGTACCCTGTTCGGCGGCTGGCGCATCGTGCGCACGATGGGGCAACGGATCACGAAGCTCAAGCCGGTAGGCGGTTTCTGCGCAGAAGCCGGTGGCGCGATCACCTTGTTCATGGCCTCGGCCATGGGTGTGCCCGTTTCAACCACGCATACGATTACGGGTGCGATCGTCGGCGTCGGTGCCACCCGCAAGCTGTCCGCGGTGCGCTGGGGCGTCGCCGGCAGCATCGTTTGGGCATGGGTGTTGACGATCCCGGCTTCGGCGCTGCTCTCCGCCGCCGCGTGGTGGCTTGGGCACAGGTTCCTCTAGGCTGCGAGCGTAGCAGGCGGCGACAAAGCGCCGTCGTCTTGCTGGTCGCACCGGTACCGTCTCACTCCCCGTTGTTCGCGAATCGTGCGATAGGGTCGTCGCTGGTCGAAGTGGGGGCGGGCTGGCCGGTGGATGTCTCGGATGTTCCCATCACTGGTACGCCCGAGCCCGCGGGCGTCGGCTGCACCGCGACCGCGCCGGCTTGTCGAGCCTGACCTGCCGCTTGCGTAACGGCGGGCGGCGGCGGTTCGAACGCATCCGCTGCCGCATCGATCGGGTCCTCGCGGCGCGCGGCGCCAACCGGCGGGCTAGATGTGGAGGATGCGGTGGGCGCAGCGGCCGTAATCGGCGCGGGCGGCAAACCAGAAGGCGCGGCCAATTCGGTCGGCGCATCGAACGGCGATCGTCCCTTCAGGGCCGGCGCAACGCGCCGAATCCCATCGAAGCGCTTGGCCCAATAAGGGTTCGTCAAATAATCGAGCCGGACCGTACCGCCCGTCGACGGCGCATTGACGAAGCGCAATTTGCCGACATAGATGCCCACGTGCGAATGGGCCCGGCCTGTAGTGTTGAAGAAAATAAGGTCGCCCGGCGCAACCTCGTCGGGCTCGATGGATTCGCCTCGGCGACTGATATCGGCCGTCGTTCGCGGCAGATCGACGTCGGCCGCACGGGCGACGACATACCTCACCAGGCCGCTGCAATCGAATCCGCTATCGGGCGTATTGCCGCCCCAACGATAAGGGATGCCGATCAGGCTCATCGCCTCGATCGAGATCTCCTCGCGCCCGATGCTGTGATCGACGAACCGCGGCGAGCCGGGCGGCATCGTCCGCAGCGTGTTCTCGCCGGACGCGCTGCCGCCCACGCGCGCGCTCCTGGGCGGCGCGCTGGAGCACGCGGCCAACGACAACGCAACGAGAACGAGAAGCCAAAGTCGCAGCATGAATGCGTAGTCCTGACGCGCATGGCGCCAGATGCCAATAGGTCGATCGAACGGCGCGCACGCCGAATGGTGCCTGCGCCCGCTAGCTATTGCGGCCGATAGTAGCCCTGCCGACGGGGCTTGGGCAAGAATTCTTAATGGATTACTTGAAGTTGCGCGCGCAAGCGTTGTCCTTCCGATACGCTTGGCGAGCGAAGGTTCGCGATGAACCGCCCCTAAAAACAAAAGCGCCCGGTATCAACCGGGCGCCGAGTGTCGAGCGAGTATGAAAGGCCGGCGCGAACGTTCCGTCCCGACGGCCGTTTGGGTGCTTACAGAATGTCGGATGCGTAATCCGCGAGCCGCGAACGTTCGCCGCGTGCGAGCGTGACGTGGCCGCTGTGCGTCCAACCTTTGAAGCGATCCACCACGTACGTGAGCCCGGAACTGCCTTCGGTCAGATACGGCGTGTCGATCTGCGCGATGTTGCCGAGACACACGATCTTCGTGCCGGGGCCGGCGCGCGTGACAAGCGTCTTCATCTGCTTGGGCGTCAAGTTCTGCGCTTCGTCGATGATGAGGTACTTGTCGACGAACGTGCGTCCACGCATGAAATTCATGCTCTTGACCTTCAGGCGCGAGCGGATCAACTCCTGCGTGGCAGCACGGCCCCATTCGCCCGCGCTATCGTCGGTGCGTTGCAGCACTTCGAGGTTGTCGTCGAACGCGCCCATCCAGGGCTGCATCTTCTCTTCCTCGGTGCCGGGCAAAAAGCCGATGTCTTCGCCGACGGGCACGGTGGCACGCGTGACGATGATCTCGTTGTATCGCTTTTCGTCGAGCACTTGCTCGAGGCCGGCGGCTAGCGCGACGAGCGTCTTACCGGTACCGGCTTGACCGAGCAGGGTCACGAAGTCGATGTCGGGGTTCATGAGCAGGTTCAAGGCGAAGTTCTGCTCGCGGTTTCGCGCCGTAATGCCCCAGACGTTGTTTTTGTGATGGCTGTAGTCGCGCAGCGTCTGCAGCACCGCCGTCTTGCCGTTGAGTTCGCGCACGATCGCCTGGAACGGCGGCTCGCCCGTTTGCAGCTCGAGATAGACGAACTCGTTGACGAGCAGCGACGGACACAACGGGCCGGTCACACGGTAATAGGTGGTGCCGGCCTTGTTGTCCTGCCAGCTTTCCATGCCCTTCGCGTGCTTGATCCAGAAATCCTGGGGCAGGGCGCGCACGCCCGAGAACAGGAGATCCTTGTCCTCGAGCACCTGATCGTTGAAATAGTCTTCCGCCGGCAAGCCGAGCGCATGGGCCTTGATCCGCATGTTGATGTCTTTCGACACCAGCACGACTTGGCGATCTTCACGATCGCGTTGCAGTGCCCGTACGACGCCGAGAATCTGGTTGTCGGCCTTGCCTTGGGGCAGCCCTTCGACGGGCTCGATATCGGCCAGCTTCGTCTGGAAGTACAGGCGCCCCAGCGCCTCGCGGCTACCGAGCCCCGCAAGCGGAAGCCCGTCGGAGATCGCGCCCGCATTCGCCACAAGCGAATCGAGCGTGCGGCTGACTTGGCGTGCGTTGCGCGCGACTTCCGACATGCCCTTCTTGTGATTGTCGAGTTCCTCGAGCGTCATCATCGGCAAATAGACGTCGTGTTCCTCGAAGCGGAAGAGGCAAGTCGGATCGTGCATGAGCACGTTTGTATCGAGCACGAAGAGCTTGCGCAATTCGGTTTCGACTCCCGCGGCCTTCGTCGTGCGCGCCTTGACGGCCCCGCGCGGGGCCGGCGCTTGAACGGGCTCGGAGACAGCGGCCGGGGTTTGCTGGCGCGCTTGCACGGGAATGGCTGCCGGCGCAGGCGCCGCGGGTTGCAAGAGCACCGCGGTTTGCTTGGATTTTCGGCTACGTGCGGTGGAAGCGGGTTCGGCGGCAGGCGAGGACGCCAACGGACGCAACGGCGCGCCGGCATTGGCGGCCGAGCCCATCGGGGCGGCCACGGGCGTGGTTGAGCCGTATTCGGCGGTCCCGGTCTGCTCCTCCATCGACCCCTGTTTTTTGGCGCCACGCGCCGGCCTGGCTTTGGCCTTGAATTCATCGGGCGGCAACAAGCTGCCGAGTTTGCTGGGCGGGGTAGGCAAAGGCATGGTTTCCCTCAAAGAATCGGGTCGCATCTCGTGCGCCGCCGGCGGCTCGTTCCTCGTTCCCGGGAGCGAGCCGTCACGCAGCGCGTTTCAGGTTTGGGTTCGCCGGTTCGCCTAGATTTCGATCAGCTCCTTCGCAAGAATCCGACGGCAGGAAACGGCCCCGCCGCCGAAAAACAAAAAAGCCGCCGCTCCTGTTGCGATGGAGCAAGCGGCTCGGTTTCGAGCGTCGCGCAGCGCTGGACGGCTGAACCATCGGCCAAATCGACAGCGCTGGAGCGGACAAGACGAAGTGAACAGGAACTCATTGCAACGCAATATAACGCGCGTCAAAGTCCTTGTACAGCCTCCAGCGTTTCATCCACATGGCCAGGGACTTTTACCCCGCGCCATTCCCGCCGAAGGACCCCTTGCGCGTCGATCAAGAAGGTCGAACGCTCGATGCCGCGAACCTCCTTGCCATACATTTTTTTCATCTTGATGACGCCGAACAACGTGCACAGTGCTTCGTCGGCATCCGAGATCAACGGGAACGGCAACTCCAATTTGGCTTTGAAGTTCTCGTGCGAACGCAAGCTGTCACGCGAGACACCGACGATCTCCGCGCCCGCTTCAGTGAACTTCGGATAGAGGTCGCGAAACTGCAAACCCTCCGTCGTGCAGCCGGGCGTGTTGTCTTTGGGATAGAAATACAGCACGAGCTTCTTGCCGCGCAGGCCGGACAGCGTGATATCGCCGCCCGTCGCTGGCGCTGAAAAATCGGGGACGGGTTGGTCGACTGCAATGGGCACGTGTTTCTCCTGTTGTTATCGCGCAAATGGTCGAGGGGGCAGTGCTCGAGCGATCGAGTGGCGGGGAGACAGCACCGGGCCGAAAGATCGTCCGGCGGGCCTGCCGTTCAGTCCGGCTGCAGGATCAACTCGCCCGAGCGGCCGGGAATCTCGCCCCAGGTGACAGGGTACGATGGCAACTGGTCGCGGTCCAGCGCCGCATGGTAATCGCCCATGGTCGCAAACGTGTGACCTTGCCCGTGCCACCCCGCGAGCAACTGCTCGAAAATCGGGGCGAGCTTCTGTCCTTCAAGTTCGGCGTGCAGCGTAAAAACTTGGTCTTGCGGGCTGCGCTCGGTGGCCGCGAGCAACCGTTGCGCGACGTTCGATTCGTCGCAGCCCTCGACGCCGATCAATTCGTCCAATGTCGGCAGAGTGGTGGGCAATTGCACGTGATTCAGCGCTTTGCCGTTGACGACGGGCCGGTACGGCGAGTGGCCGCGCCCGTCCGAGGCATAGCGCATGCCCCAGGCATCGATCTGCTCGAAGGCGTGCTCGTTCATCTGCCAACCGGCCGATCCGTGGGTGGCGGGCGAGGCACCGAAGATTTCGACGAAGCGAGCGAAGCTCTTTTGCATCTGGCCCGAGGTCCAGTTGCGGTCACGCCCACGCACGTTGTCTTGCCAATACACGTGATCCCACGTGTGGATGCCGCATTCGAAGCCAGCCTCGTGGATCGCCCGCATCTCGGCGCTTGCGCGCCGGCCGATATCGGGGCCCGGCAGCAGCACGCCGTACATCAACTGCTTGATGCCATAGTGCTCGACCACGGACGTGCGCGAGACTTTCTTCAGGAACCCCGGCCGCAGCACGCGGCGAAGCGCCCAGCCCGTGTGGTCCGGGCCGAGGCTGAACAGGAACGTCGCACGCGCCTTGTAGCGGTCGAGCATACGTGCGAGGTTCGGCACACCCTCACGCGTGCCGCGCAGCGTGTCGACGTCGATTTTCAGAACGATACGGGGCAAGGCGATCCTCGGCGGGCTGACTGCGGGCGGATGGCGAGCAGACGGTTGCGCCTGCTCCTGCTTCGCGATTACTGCTGTTCGACGAGCGCGCGGGCCTCGCCCACGTGGCCGCGGTACGCTTCGAAAATCTTGCGCAACGCTTCGTCGAACGTCGCCTTCGGCGCCCAGTCGAGTTCGGCCATCGTGTTTTCGATCTTCGGCACACGGTTTTGGACGTCTTGGTAGCCCTTGCCGTAATACGCGCCCGACGACGTTTCCACTAGATTCACCGCCTTGGCCGATTCGGCGTATTCGGGAAACTCGGCCGCCAGCGCGAGCATCTTGTGCGCGAGTTCGCGCACCGAGAAGTTATTCGTCGGATTGCCGATGTTGTAGATCTTGCCCGAGGCGATGCCGTTCGGATTATCGATGATCTTCATCAGTGCGCTGATGCCGTCGTCGATATCCGTGAACGCGCGTTTTTGCGAACCGCCGTCGACGAGGCTGATATTTTCACCGCGCACGATATGGCCCAGGAACTGCGTGACCACGCGCGAGCTGCCTTCCTTCGGCGTATAGATCGAATCGAGGCCCGGCCCGATCCAGTTGAACGGGCGGAACAGCGTGAAGTTCAACCCCTCTTGCATGCCGTAGCCCCAGATCACGCGGTCCATCAACTGCTTCGAGCAAGCGTAGATCCAGCGCGGCTTGTTGATCGGGCCGTACGTGAGTGGGGAGGCTTCCGGATCGAACGCCTCGTCCGCGCACATGCCGTAGACTTCCGACGTCGACGGAAAGACGAGGTGTTTGCTGTACTTGACCGCCGAGCGCACGATCGGCAGATTCGCCTCGAAATCGAGTTCGAACACGCGCAGCGGTTGCTGCACGTAGGTGGCGGGCGTTGCGATGGCGACAAGCGGCAAGATCACATCGCACTTCTTGACGTGATATTCGACCCACTCCTTGTTGATCGTGATGTCGCCTTCGAAGAAGTGCATGCGCTCGTGCTGCGTCAGATCGCCGAGGCGGTCCGTCTGCATATCCATGCCGAACACTTCCCAGTCGGTCGTCTCGAGGATGCGCTTGGACAGATGGTGGCCGATGAAGCCATTGACGCCGAGAATCAGGACTTTCTTGGCGGAGCGTTCGGTTTTGGCGGAGGTCATGGATGAGGGGAACGATAAGTAAGCTGGGCGAACTGCATTGGCGTGACGACGGTTTCTTGCCCGTCGTGCTGGTGCCGCAGCTCGGAAATGACGATGGCGCGCGCGTCGCCGCACACGCCGAAACACGTATTATCGCTTACGTGCAGACCCGGGGGCAAATCGGTGCGGCCGCCGTGGGCCAGGGCGAGGCGGCCGGGGGCGCCGTCGACCGGGCCGGTGCGGGGCGCGATGCCGTCCAAGCCGGCCAGGCGTGCGCGCGCGATGACGAAGCGGTGCCCGTTTACGTCGGTGAACGCGCCCGGGTACGGCGGCGCGACGGCACGGATCAGGTTGTACACCTGCTGCGCGGGCTGAGACCAGTCGATGCGGCCATCCTCGGGTTTGCGTCCGCCGAAGTAACTGCCGCGCGCCAAGTCGTTGGGCAGATGCGGCGCCTCTGCCGGCCAATAGCGCGGGCAGCACGCGCCAGAGCGTCTGTTCCGCGGCGACGGTCACTTTGTCGAACACTTCTTGCGCCGTGTCGTCGGGCAGAATCGGCACGCTCGTTTGTGCGGCGATCGCACCGGCATCCGGCTTGGCCGCCATTTCATGAAGCGTCGCGCCCGTTTCGATTTCGCCGTTGAGCACCGCCCAGTTCGTGGGCACGCGGCCGCGATACTTCGGCAGCAGCGAGCCGTGCATGTTGTACGCGCCGCGCGGCGCCAGCGCCAGCACCTCGGCCGGCAGCATGTGGCGGTAGTAGAACGAGAAGATGAAATCGGGTCGCGCGCGGGCGACGGCCTCGCGCAGCGCCGCGCTGGCCGGATCGGCGGGCGTGATCGTTTCGATGCCGTGTTCGGCGGCCACTTGCGCGACGCTGCCGAACCAGATGCTCTCGGCCGGATTGTCCTCGTGCGTGACGACGAGCGCGACATCGACGCCGCGCGCGAGCAGCACGCGCAGGCAGCGCACGCCGACGTTGTGATAGGCGAAGACGACTGCGCGCGGTTTCATCGGTTGCGATCCTCGGGCTGGACATGGGGCTGCGCGCCGAACTCGCCGAACTCGCCGGCCACGGCGGACGCTCGTGGGGCGGGCGCGGCGTCGCCCGGGCGCGCTTCGAGCAAGGCCTGCACGAGGTAGCGCGGGCCGCGCGCGCACTTGCTGATAGATGCGGCCGATGTATTCGCCGAGCAGCCCGAGCGCGAAGATGATCACGCCGAGCATGAAGAACGTGATGGCGAACAGGGTGAACACACCTTGAACTTCCGCGCCGATCACGAAGCGCCGCACCACCAGCAGCAGGAACAGGCCCGCCGAGCCCATCGACAAAATCACGCCGATGAACGAAAGCCACTGCAGCGGCACGACCGAGAAGCCGGTCACGAGATCGAAGTTCAGGCGGATCAGGCTGTACAGCGAGTACTTCGACTCGCCCGCGAAGCGCTCTTCGTGCGCGACCTCGACCTCGATCGGATTCTGCGCGAACGTGTAGGCGAGCGCCGGAATGAACGTATTGACTTCGCCGCAGCGGTTGATCGTATCGATGATTTGACGGCTGTAGGCGCGCAGCATGCAGCCCTGGTCGGTCATCTTGATATGCGTGATGCGCTCGCGCAGGCGGTTCATCGCGCGCGATGCCTTGCGCCGCCACAGCGCTGTCCTGGCGCTGCGGGCGAATCGAGCCGACGTAATCGTAGCCTTCGCGCATCTTCGCGACCAGCTTGCCGATTTCTTCCGGCGGATTCTGCAGGTCGGCGTCGAGCGTGATGACGATCTCGCCGCGCGACTGCTCGAAGCCCGCGAGGATCGCCATGTGCTGCCCGTAGTTGCCGTTGAGCAGGACGACGCGCGTCGTGTCGGGGCGCGCGCGGAACTGCTCGGCGAGCAGCGCGGCGCGATTTGTCGCGGCTGCCGTCGTTGATGAAGATGACTTCGTAGGGCGTGCCGAGCGCGTCGAGCGCCGGATACAGGCGCGCGAACAGCGCATGCAGCCCCGCTTCTTCGTTGTAGACCGGGATGATGACCGAGACTTCCGGTGGTGCCGGGCGGTGTTCCGAATAACTCATGTCCGCTTATTTCCCATATTGTTCGCAGATCTCGTTGACCGCGCCGCACACGCGCGCCACGTCACGCTCGGTCATCAGCGTGAACAGCGGCAGCGTGACCGTCGTTGCGCCGAAGCGCTCGGCATGCGGAAACATGCCGTGCGTGAAGCCGCGCGCGCGGTACAGCGTGAACAGAGTGAATCGCCGGGTAGTGCACGCCCGAGCCGATCCGGTAATCGTCGTTCAGTTTCTGCATGAAACCGGCGCGGTCGATCGTCAGGCGCTCCAGCGGGCAGTGTGATCTGGAACATGTGCCAATTGCCGTTTTCGAAGCTCGGCGACCGGCAGGCCGACGCCGAGTTGCCGACGCCGCGCCGCCTTCGAACCCCGCGAAGTAGGCGCGCGCGAGCGTCCTGCGCTGCGCCGACGAACCGCTCGATTTGCGCAAGCTGACCCAGGCCGACGCGCGCCGCGACGTCGGTCAGATTGTACTTGCCGCCGAGGACGTCGCAGTCCATGCCGTCCAAGCCCTTGCGGGTGACGCCTTGCAGCCGGTACTTGCGCGCGAGTTCCGCTTCGTCCTCATCGTTCAGCACGAGTGCGCCGCCTTCGATCGACGTCAGGTTCTTGTTCGCGTGGAAGCTGAACGACACGATGTCGCCGAGCTTGCCGATGCGTTCGCCGCGCCAGGTCGAGCCGAACGCCTGTGCGGCGTCTTCGATCACGCGCAGCTTGTGCGCGCGCGCGATCTCGTACAGCCGATCCATGTCGACGGGCAGCCCGGCGAGGTAGACGGGGATGATCGCTTTCGTGCGCGGCGTGATCGCCTTTTCGAGCAGGTCAGATCGATGTTGCGCGTGACCGGATCGATATCGACGAAAACCGGCGTCGCGCCCACTTCGAGAATCACGTTGGCCGTCGCGACCCACGATCGCCGGCGTCGTGATCACTTCGTCGCCCGTGCCCCACGCCTGCGATACGCAACCCGATTTCGAGCGTCGCCGTGCCCGAGTTGAAGGTGCGCACGGGACGGCCTCCGCAGAACGCCGACAACTGCGCCTCGAACGCCTGGTTTTGCGGGCCGGTGGTGATCCAGCCCGAGCGCAGCACGTCGGCGACGCCGGCGATCGTCTCTTCGTCGATTTCGGGACGCACGAACGGCAGGAAGGGAAGTGAATCTTGGGTCATGGGCTCCGCTCGAGTATTGGATTCTTTAGGGCGATGACGGCGTTCTCGACGCCGTCGTCTTATGTGTATTGCGTTGCCTTGCGATGCGTCGCAAGGCGTTGTAGTGCGCGATGATCGATGCCGCGCGGGATCAACTGCGCGCCAATACGAGCACGCCAAGCAGAATGATGCCGATGCCGATGAGGCGTTGCAGGTCAGCACTTCGCCGAACAAGTACCAGGCTGCGAATGCATTGACGACATAGCCGAGCGAGAGCATCGGGTAGGCGATCGATACATCGACGCGCGACAAGCCGACGATCCAGACGACGACGCTGACGACATAGCACGCCAGCCCGCCGATGATCGGCAACTGCATGGCGAGCTTCAGGCCGATCGGCACAATGTTCGCACGGGTGAATTCGAAGTGTCCAACGGCATTCACGCCTGCCTTGAGCAGCAATTGCGCGCAGGCGTTCAGCGCGACGCCCGCCAGGATGCAAAAAAGAGAGATCGGGTTCATCGAGTCAGGCAAAAGGGCGCAGACTGGGCTTCGGTGGCGGTTAGGGTTTTTCGACGACGACGCGCCGCGCATCGCGCGCAACGACGCGCATCGGCACGTGTTGGGCCGCGAGTTCCGCGTAGCGCTCCGGCCGGCATCACGGCAAGCGCGTAGCGGATCGGCCCGCCAGCGGGCGATCCAGTCGGCGATGGTCGGCACCCACTTCGAGGGCTCTTGCGCCACGCCGAAGCCCAATTCGTCGGGACTTTCGACCATGATCATCGTGTGGCCGACGTAGAACGGCAGCGTGTGATCGAGGAAGCCGACGGCATAGAACGGCGTATCGGCCGGCAGCCGTCGCGAGTCTCGGCCTTGACGGCGGGCGCGAGCAGCGCACCGGAACTCTGGCGCCCGAACACGTCGTGCCCGCAGCCGGCGATCGTGCACGAGCATGATCCAAGCCGAGCCGAACGTGGCGGCCGAGGGCAGGATGCCGCGCTCGGTGCGCCGAAGCAGGGCCAGCGCGGCCAGCGTCAGGACGAATGCGACACGCGAGCGCAGCGAACACCCAAAGGCGGAATTCGCGATACAGCGCATTGGGCGTGCGGGCGCTCGCCGAAGCGTGCGATGAAGACAGCGCCGATGGCGGCGACGACGAGAAACACCGCGTAACCGATCAAATGGCGGCGCCACGCCGTGCGCGAAACGCGCGGCAGGTACATGCCGATGACGAGCGCGAGCGCCGGCGCGACGGGCAGCACGTACGACACCAGCTTCGAGTGCGACGCGCTGAAGAACAGGAAAATGAAGACGGACCAGACGATGCAGCAGCTTGCCCGGCGCGAATCCGTTCGACTGGCGCGGCTGGGCGACGGCGTGGCGGATGCTCTGCCAGCCGACCGACAGCCAAGGCAGCAAGCCGACGAGCAAGACACCGGCACGAAGTAGTAGACGGGGCCGGGCCGGTTCTGGGCCGGGCGTCAGATAGCGGTCGAATTGCTGGACGATAAAGAAAAAATTGAAGAATTCGGGATTGCGCTGCTGCACGAGCACGAACCAGGGTGTCGCGACCGCGAAAAAGACAACCAGGCCGCTGGGCAGATACAAGCGCTTCCAGAGCGCCCAGTCGCGTTCGATGAGCGTATAGATCACCAGCGCCGCGCCCGGCAGCACGATGCCGACGAGCCCCTTGGAGAGCACGGCGAGCGCCATCGAGGCCCAGCACAGCCACATCCAGCGGCGCGCTTCGCGTGCGCCGACGCCGACGCGCTGCGCCAGCAGCATCGCGCACAGCGTGACCTCCATCCAGAACGACAGCCCCATGTCGAGCGTGTTGAAGTGGCCCATCAGCTGCCAATACGGGGCGCCGGCCAGCACGACCGCCGCCGCGAAGCCGGCCGCCGGATTGATCAGGCGCGCGGCCGTATAGCCGGCGACCAGCACGCCGGCAAATCCCGCCAATGCCGTGTAGAGCCGCGCCTGCCATTCGCCGATGCCGAACCAGGCAAACGTGAGCGCATTCATCCAGGTTTGGAGCGGCGGCTTCTCGAAGTACTTGTAGCCGTTGTAGCGCGGCGTAATCCAGTCGCCCGTGACGAACATCTCGCGCGCCATTTCGGCATAGCGGCCCTCGTCGCTCGGCACGAGATGCCGCCAGCCGAGGGGAATGAACCAGACGAGGGCGAGCGCGACGAGCAGCAGGACGATCGTCCATCCGCTGACGGGCCAGCGGGCGGCGGCGCCGGGCGGCGAAGTGCTGTCGGATCGTACGGCGCTGTCCGCGCGCGAGTAACGTTGAAGGGGCATAGGGCGGCGTGGAGGTCTATCGGTCTGGGCGTTGGACATGGCGCATACTGCGGCTCGCCGGCCGGCGCGGGCAAGCATCGGTGCGACCGGGCGCGGGCTGGCGGGCCGCACGCGCGTTCATTGTTCGATGAGCAGGGCGGCGGCCACGCGCCGGCCTTCGGCCATCAGGATATTGTAGGTACGGCAAGCGGCCATGAAATCCATCGTCTCGACGCCGATGCGCTGGGCAGAGAGCAAGGCCGTGAGCCGGGGATGCGGAAAGCGCAGGCGCGCGCCGCTGCCGAATACGACGAGCTCGGGCGCTTGCGCGAGGACGAACTCGAAATGCTCGGGCGCGAGTGCGTCGAACGATGACACGGGCCATGCGAGCACGGGCGTGTCGGGCAGCAGCAAGATGCTGCTTTCGTGACGCACGAGGTTGACGTCAACGTAATGGGCGCCGTAGGCGGTCACTGTATTGAGCGCACCGCTCGAGTCCTGGTGTAATTTCAAATCGGTTTCCGTGGTTCTGTCGGGCGGGGCGTGGCCGCCACGACCGCATTTAGGCCGAAAGGGGCTTTCGCGGCAAATGGTGCATTGCGAAAGTCGGCCGAAATCCGCTAAATTATAACTTTTTAGCCGCTCTGCGGCGCCCGGCATCGAGCACGCGCGCGAGTCCATCCCATTCGTCGCCCTTCGCGCGCGCCAAAAGCGCGTCGAGCAGCGCGCCACGAGCGCGCCGCAAGCAGGCAGTAAAGCGGCCGAATCCAACGCGCGTATTATCCGGCGAACCCGTCGCCGCTAGGGCGCAGCAACGCTTCGGCGCGCGCTCGGCCTGCGCCCCCCGTCTTTCGGCTCTCCCCAGGAACTGTGTCCGCCGTGAAACCGATTCTTAAATCGAACAAGCTGCTCAACGTCTGCTATGACATCCGCGGGCCCGTCCTCGAACACGCCAAGCGTCTCGAGGACGACGGGCATCGCATCATCAAGCTGAACATCGGCAACCTGGCGCCGTTCGGGTTCGATGCGCCCGACGAAATCATCCAGGACATGATTCGTAATCTGTCGGCCTCGTCGGGCTACTCGGATTCGAAAGGGGTGTTCTCGGCGCGCAAAGCCATCATGCATTACTCGCAGCAAAAGGGCGTGGCCGGCGTCGAACTCGACGACATCTACATCGGCAACGGCGCGTCCGAGCTGATCGTGATGGCAATGCAGGGTTTGCTCAACGACGGCGACGAAGTGCTGCTGCCGGCGCCCGACTATCCGCTATGGACAGCCGCGGTCAGCTTGTCGGGCGGCACGCCCGTGCACTATCTGTGCGACGAATCGAACGCGTGGATGCCCGATTTGGACGATTTGCGTGCGAAAATCACGCCGCGTACGCGGGCGCTCGTCGTCATCAACCCGAACAACCCCACCGGTGCGCTCTATTCCGACGAGTTGCTGCTCGATCTGCTGGAGATCGCGCGCCAGCACGGGCTGATCGTGTTTGCCGACGAGGTTTACGACAAAATCGTCTACGACGGCAAGAAGCATACGTCGGTCGGGGCGTTGTCGGAGGATGTCGTGACGGTCACGTTCAACAGCCTGTCGAAGAGCTATCGCTCGTGCGGCTATCGGGCCGGTTGGATGTACGTCTCGGGGCTGACGGGCGAGAATCGCCGGCGCGGCAAGGATTACTTCGAAGGGCTCGGCATTCTCGCATCGATGCGGCTGTGTCCGAACGTGCCTGGACAGTATGCGATCCAGACGGCGCTCGGCGGCTATCAGAGCATCAACGATCTCATCGCACCGGGCGGGCGGCTGTATCGCCAGCGGCAAGTGGCTTACGAGATGCTCAACGCAATTCCTGGCGTGAGCTGCGTCAAGCCGGAAGCGGCCTTGTATATGTTCCCCCGGCTGGATCCGAAGATCTATCCGATCGAGAACGATCAGCAGTTCATTCTCGATCTGCTGCTCGAAGAACGGGTACTGCTCGTCCAGGGCAGCGGTTTCAATTGGCCGCGGCCGGATCATTTCCGGGTCGTGTTCTTGCCGAACGTGGACGATCTGACCGATTCGATCGACCGCATCGGACGCTTTCTCGAAGGCTATCGCAAGCGTTGCGGCACCTAGTCGTGTGTTGCACGCCAGCGCGCATCGCGCGCTTGATCCATTGACGAATCATTTAACCAGACAGAAAACCCTGCATGGAACCGATCAAAGTTGGCTTATTAGGCTTCGGCACGGTGGGTAGCGGCACCTTCACGGTGCTGCGCCGCAACCAAGAAGAAATCAAACGCCGCGCGGGCCGCGGGATCGAGGTTGCGCGCATCGCCGTGCGCAATCCGGCCAAGGCGCTCGCCGCGCTGGGCGACGCCGGGAACGCGGCGCAGGTCGGCAGCGATTTCGAAGCCGTGACCGACGATCCGGCCATCGACATCGTCGCCGAAATGATCGGCGGCACCGGGATCGCACGCGAACTCGTACTGCGCGCCATCGGGAACGGCAAGCATGTCGTCACCGCCAACAAGGCACTGCTTGCCGTGCACGGCACCGAAATCTTCGAAGCGGCGCGCGCGAAAGGCGTGATCGTGGCGTTCGAGGCTGCCGTCGCCGGCGGTATCCCGATCATCAAAGCGCTGCGCGAGGGGCTGACGGCCAATCGCATTCAGTCGATCGCGGGCATCATCAACGGCACGACGAACTACATTCTGTCGGAGATGCGCGAGCGCGGCCTCGATTTTTCGACGGCGCTCGCGGGCGCGCAGGCGCTCGGTTACGCGGAGGCCGATCCGACGTTCGACATCGAAGGCGTGGATGCCGCGCACAAGCTCACGATCATGAGCGCGATCGCGTTCGGCATTCCGATGCAGTTCGATCGCGCGTATATCGAAGGCATCAGCAAGCTCGCATCCATCGACATCAAATACGCGGAGGATCTCGGGTACCGCATCAAGCTGCTCGGCATCACGCGTCGGGTGGAGCGCGGCATCGAGCTGCGCGTGCATCCGACGCTGATCTCGGCCAAGCGTCTGCTCGCGAGCGTGGAAGGCGCGATGAATGCCGTCGAGGTGCACGGCGACGCCGTCGGCACGACGCTTTACTACGGCAAAGGCGCGGGCGCCGAACCGACGGCATCGGCCGTCGTGGCCGATCTCGTCGACGTCACCCGCCTGCATACGGCCGATCCGGGCCACCGCGTGCCGCATCTGGCGTTCCAGCCGCAAAGCTTGGCCGATACGCCGGTGCTGCCGATCGACGAAGTGACGAGCGGCTATTACTTGCGCTTGCGCGTGGCCGACGTCACAGGC
Organism: uncultured beta proteobacterium; assembly: GCA_963838695.1. GTDB lineage: Bacteria > Pseudomonadota > Gammaproteobacteria > Burkholderiales > Burkholderiaceae > Trinickia. The sequence continues at coordinate 125,695 of CAWIRZ010000007.1, forward strand.
GTGTTGGCCGACATCACGCGCCTGCTCGCGGACGCCGGGATTTCCATCGATGCGCTGCTGCAAAAGGAAGCGGAGCAGGTGGCCGACAACGGCGAAACCGATGTCGTCATCATCACGCACGATACGCTCGAGAAGAATGCGAATGCGGCGATCGCACGCATCGAAGCGCTGACGACCGTCGTCTCGAAGGTCACGAAGCTGCGCATCGAAGCCTAGTGCCGAGCCCGCCACCGAAATCGAAGTTATTGAGCCGAACATGAACTACATCTCCACGCGCGGCGCCGGCATCGGCGAGCGCCACACGTTCTCCGACATCTTGCTCACGGGCCTGGCCAAGGACGGCGGTCTTTACCTCCCGGCCGAGTATCCGCGCGCGACGGCGGACGAACTCGCGCGCTGGCGCTCGCTGCCGTATGCGGATCTTGCCTTCGAAGTGCTGAGCAAGTTCTGCGACGATATCCCCGCCGCCGATCTGCATGCGCTCACGCGCCGCACCTATCGGGCCGACGTCTACTCCAACGTGCGCGCCGGCGAGGATGCCAGCGAGATCACGCCGCTCACGCGGCTCGGCGTCGAGAACGGCGCGCAGCTGTCGCTGCTCGCACTGTCGAACGGGCCGACGCTCGCGTTCAAGGACATGGCGATGCAGTTGCTCGGCAATCTGTTCGAGTACGCACTGGCCAAGCACGGGCAGACCTTGAACATCCTCGGGGCGACGTCGGGCGATACCGGCAGCGCTGCGGAATACGCCATGCGCGGTAAAGCGGGAATTAGGGTGTTCATGCTCTCGCCGCACCGCAAGATGAGTGCATTCCAGACAGCGCAGATGTACAGCTTGCAAGAGCCGAACATCTTCAACTTGGCGGTCGAAGGCGTGTTCGACGATTGCCAAGACATCGTCAAAGCCGTCTCGAACGATCACGCATTCAAGGCCAAGCATCGCATCGGCACGGTCAACTCGATCAACTGGGCACGCGTCGTGGCGCAGGTCGTCTATTACTTCAAGGGCTACTTCGAAGCGACGAAGTCGAACGACGAATACGTTTCCTTCACGGTACCGTCGGGTAACTTCGGGAACGTTTGCGCGGGGCATATCGCGCGCATGATGGGCTTGCCGATCAAGAAGCTCGTGGTTGCGACGAACGAGAACGACGTGCTCGACGAGTTCTTCCGCACGGGCGCTTACCGTGTCCGCGGTGCGGCGCAGACTTACCATACGAGCAGCCCGAGCATGGACATTTCGAAGGCATCGAACTTCGAACGCTTCGTATTCGATTTGCTCGGCCGCGACCCGGCACGCGTGCTGCAACTCTTTCGCGACGTCGAGGAAAAGGGCGGTTTCGACCTGGTTGCGAGCGGCGATTTCGCGCGCGTGCGCGAATTCGGCTTCGTGTCGGGCCGCAGCTCGCACGACGACCGGATCGACACGATACGCGACGTCCATGCGCGTTATGGCCAGGTCATCGATACGCACACGGCGGACGGGCTGAAGGTCGCGCGCGAGCATCTCGATGCGGGCGTGCCGATGGTCGTGCTCGAAACCGCGCAGCCGATCAAGTTCGGCGAATCGATTCGCGAAGCGCTTGGCCACGATCCGCAGCGGCCGGCTGCCTTCGCCGGCCTCGAAGCGCTGCCGCAACGCTTTGAAGTGCTCGCCGCCGATGCGGCGCTCGTCAAGGCGTTCATTGCCCAACACACGGGCGATTGACCGGATCGTTTGCCGATGTCCACACCCACTGCTCCCGGTGCCCGCGCACCGCTTTTGTCCACGGCCGAGGCGCTTCGCGCGCTGCTAGCCGCGGCCGGTCCGATTGCCGAAACGGAATCCGTCCCGACGCTCGACGCACTCGGGCGAGTGTTGGCCGCCGACATCGTCTCCGAACTCGATGTGCCGCCGGTGGCGACCAGCGCGATGGACGGTTACGCGGTGCGCGTGGCCGACCTGGCGGGCGACGACCGGCGCTTGCCGATCTCGCAGCGTATCGCTGCGGGCCAATCGCCACAGCCGCTGGCGGCCGGCACGGCGGCGCGCATCTTTACGGGTGCGCCGGTCCCGCCGGGTGCCGACGCCGTCGTCATGCAGGAGCAGACGCAAGCGCAGGAGGGTGACGTCGTCTCGATCCTCCATACGCCGAAAGCCGGCGAATGGATCACGGCGCAGGGCGCCGATATCCGCCGCGGCGCTGTGATTTTGCCGGCAGGGACGCGGCTTTCGCCGCAGGCGCTCGGGCTCGCGGCGTCGGTGGGCTGCGCTCGGTTGGAGGTGACGCGCCGTTTGAAAGTTGCGGTGTTCTTCACGGGCGACGAACTGACGATGCCCGGCGAACCGCTCGCACCAGGCGGGATCTACAACTCGAACCGCTTTACGTTGCGGGGCCTGCTGACGCGCCTGAATTGCGAGGTAACCGATCTCGGCATCGTGCCCGATCGTCTGGATGCGACGCGCGAGGCGCTCGCCGCGGCAGCGCGCGAGCACGACCTGATCTTGACGTCGGGAGGGGTGTCCGTCGGCGAAGAGGACCACGTGAAACCGGCGGTTGAATCGCTGGGCCGCCTCGCGCTGTGGCAAATCGCGCTGAAGCCCGGCAAGCCGTTGGCATTCGGTGCCGTGCGCAAAGATGCAGCGGGTGCGGGAAAGGCGGAAGCAGCGGGAGGCCAGGCATGCGCCGAGACGCATTTCATCGGTCTGCCCGGCAACCCGGTATCGAGCTTCGTCACCTTTTTGCTGTTCGTTCGACCGTTCTTGCTGCGCCTGGCCGGCGTGCGCGACGTTACGCCGCGAGCCGTCTCGCTGCGGGCGGACTTCGCACAGGCCAAGGGCGATCGCCGCAATGAGTTTCTGCGGGCGCGCGTGAATGCGGCGGGCGGGCTCGACTTGTTCCAAAATCAGAGTTCGGCCGTGCTGACGTCGACGGTCTGGGGCGATGGCCTCATCGACAATCCGCCCAATCACGCTATCAGCGCGGGTGATACGGTGCGATTTCTTCCCTTTTCCGAATTGCTCGGCTGACGGCGAACCGATCGGCCGGCATCCGAGGCGGCATTCGACATGAAAATCGAGCTGAGATATTTTGCAAGCGTGCGCGAGGCGTTGGGTGTCGCACAGGAAGCGGTGCAGGTGCCCGAAGGCATCGCGACCGTCGGTGACGTGCGGGTTTGGCTGCGTGCGCGAGGCGGCGTATGGGCTGAGACCCTCGCGGAGGGCCGGGCGCTGCGGATGGCCTGCAATCACACTATGACGGACGCCGCGGCGCGCCTGACCGACGGCTGCGAAGTCGCGTTCTTCCCGCCCGTCACCGGCGGCTGAACGCGCACAGTGCGCCGCCGGCTCATACCGGCTCTACCGCCCCGTACCGATTGGAGCGACCATGACTGTCCGCGTTCAAACAGCAGACTTCGACTTATCGACCGAAATTGCAGCGCTGCGGGGTGAAAATCCTGAAATCGGCGCTGTCGTTGCGTTCATCGGAACGGTGCGCGACTTAAACGACGGCGAAGACGTCACGGCGATGGAGCTCGAGCACTACCCGGGCATGACCGAAAAAGCGCTTGAAGCGATCGTCGAAGACGCCAAGCGACGCTGGCCCGGCTCCGAGGTGCTGATCGTGCACCGCGTCGGCAAGCTTTATCCGCGTGACCAAATCGTATTGGCCGCGGCTACGTCGGCGCATCGCCAGGATGCGTTCGACGCTTGCTCGTTCGTCATGGATTACTTGAAAACGCAGGCGCCGTTTTGGAAGAAAGAGACGACGCCGAGCGGGGAGCGCTGGGTCGATGCGCGAGTATCCGATGACGCCGCGCTCGCGCGCTGGGGCGTGGCGGCGGCAAACAGCGCGCCGACGGATGAGTAAGCATTGGCCGAGGAATCGGTCAGGTGCTAGGCCCTGGAGCGATGGACGACGGCAACATTGATCTCGCGGTCGGATGATGTCCGGTCCCGATTCCGCGGGTTCGAGGCCATTGCGATGCGATAGTTTTCAGAAACGAAATCACGACCCCAGTGCCGACTACTCTATCGCTTAACGATACACGCACGATTGCAGTGGCGAGCCAAGGATTCGGGCTCGATCGGCCTTCCTTGGTTCAGGTGTTCGACCGCGTAAGGTGCGTCCAGCTCGATCCGTTGAAGGCGATCCGCGAGTCGCATGAACTGGTTTGCTTGTCGCGCGGCGTATCGCTCCCACAGGCGAAATCGTTATTGACGAACGATTGCCAGATAAGCGTTTTCGCATATCCGGGCCATGCGATGGCGCTTCTGCCGCTGCGCTTGTGGCCTTGGTTCGCCTTCATGCGCAGACAATTGCTGGCCAAAGGATGGCGCGGCCCTGATGTCGATGCTGACGCCGTCTGCTCTGTGCGCGCGCTGCTCCGAGAGCGCGCCGTGGTAACCGTGAAAGACTTCCCCAAGGCAACCGGCTCGGGTTGGGGCCGATCATCTCGGTGGCGAATCGCCGCGGAGTGGTTACTGTGGACTGGCGAGGCGATCTCGACGTCGCGTAATGGCACCCATCGCGAATATGCCTTGACGGGGAAAATTGTGCCCGAGGCGTATCTGCGCATTGAGCCCACCGACAGCGATTGCCTCGAATACCTCGTCGGCGAGGCGATCGACGTCCTGGGCGTTGCGACGTCAGATGATGTCGCAGACTACTTCCGTTTGAGACGCGAAACGGTTGAGCGGGCGCTATGCGCCATCGACTGCGCAAGAGCTTCCGTCGAAGGGTGGCAGGAGCCGGTATGGCTGTCCCGCGGTGCCGAAACGTGGGCTACGGCAACGCTCGACTGTCTCGCGCCCCTCTCGCCGTTTGATTCTTTAGTCTGGTATCGCCCAAGGCTGCAACGACTGTTTGGCAAGGTGTATGCCCTAGAGGCATATAAGCGGCCGGACGAACGCGCCTTTGGTCATTACTTTATGCCGATCCTGTCCGGCAACAAGATCGTGGGCCGGTTTGCCCCTCGTCGGAGCAAGCATAAAGTGTCGATCGAAGCTTGCGAATTCGATGAGGCGCTGGATCTGCCTGTTATCGAGAGGGCGTTGCAGGCTTTGCAAGCCTGGAGCGAAGCCACGGCGTTTGAAGCCTCGACGGAACTGCTGACACTCGGATGAAAGATGAGCCATTCCCAAACATCCTATAGAACGCTGCTAGCAAAACGAGGATTTCCCGGTCTGCTACTGGCAGTGTCAGTCGGCCGATTGTCCTCTGGCCTGTTGCCGTTCGGCCTCACCGCGCTTTTTGTGCAGGGCGAGCGATATCTGTCGGCGGGGATCGTGGCCGTCTGCTTTATGTTTATGAGTTCCTCGACGGCCCCTTGGCGCGGCCGCTACATCGACCGTCATGGCGCGAGAAGGGCGTTGCCGCTTTTCTCGATGGCAACGGCGCAGCGTACAACTTCGGCTCCGGCATCGGGGCACTGCTAGGCGGTTCGCTCGCGGCGCGCGGTCAACTTCAAACGGCCTTTGGCTGCGCAGTGGTGGCGCCAATCGCCGCGGCTGCTGTTGCGAGCACACTCTCCAAATGGAGCGGTGCCGGCTCGGTAGCTTTAGGCACCCCCGAGCCCGAGGCGCTCGGCGACAATTGATAGCCGGCATCGTTGCGCGTAAGCCGCCGCGCATACCGTCAGGCATGCGCCTCGGGGCTGGTTTCCATACTCGCTTGATAGTCCGCCCCGGTCTCGCGGTGCGCAGCGTCCAGCATTCGGCCTAGCCCCAGCGCTACAGCATCGCGCGCGGTGATCTGGCCGTCGAGCCCGTTCAGTCGTCGCCGTCCGTTTCGGTTTCTTGCGTCGGGCGGCCGATAATCTTTGCAGGAAACGGCTCGCGTCGGCGGTCCGATTCGGCGTTGGGCGTATCTTCGCGCGGATGGCGTTTCGGCGCGACGCGATCCAGCAACGCCTGCTGCTCGGGGGGGATCGTATAATCCCAACCGAATCGGCTCAGTTGCAGGCTTTGCGCAATGCGCAGCGCAGGCTCCATGAAGCGCACCGCGGCCGCCGGTTCATAGCGCTCGCACACCGTGTCGAGAAACAAATGCAGCCAGCGGCTGAAGTGGCGCGGCTCCACGCCTTCAAGCGGCTGGTGCGCCTGTTGGACATTGCCGCGGTAACGCTTATCGCCCAGCACGAGGCTGCCCCAGAACGTACACATCTTAGGCAAATGCGCATCCCATCGGCCCTCTAGCACCGCGTCGAATACGGGGCCGAGCAGCGCATCGGCGCGCACGCGATCGTAGAACGCGTAGACCAGCTCGCGGATATTCGCTTCCGTGGGTTCGGCATAGCGCACGGGGGATGTCCCGGGGTCCGGATTCGTAGAAGTAGACATCGAAATGAGGATCGCGCGCAGTTTGGGGCTGGATCGGCCGCAAACGGCGCGCAAAGCAAGCTAAATTATCGGAAGATACGGGGCGCCCAGCAGTTAGCATACCTGCGCGCCCAATGCATGTTATGGTCAAGCTGCCGTCTATACAACCCTTTGCTTGGTGCGGTCTTGCCGGCGGACGCGATCCGTCCGACGCACGCCTGCCGAGCCCGAATCGAGCTGTTGCCCGCCGATGAGACTCACCGACTACACCGATTATGCCCTGCGCGTGCTGCTGTTCCTGGCCGTGCACGAAGAGGGGCTGACGACGATTCAAGACATCTCCGACGCCTATGGTATCTCCAAGAACCACCTCATGAAGGTCGTTCAGCGGCTCGGGGAACTCGGGTGGATCGACACCGTCCGCGGCCGGCACGGCGGGCTACGCCTCAACGCACGCTCGCTCGCGTTGACGATCGGCGAGGTGGTGCGCGGCACGGAAAGCGATTTTGCGATCGTCGGTTGTTTCCCGCGCGAGGGCGCCGAACCGCGTGGCTGCGTCATCGAGCCGCAGTGTCGCCTCAAGCACGTCTTCGAGGCCGCCCGCGGTGCGTTCCTTGCGGAACTCGACAAGTACACGCTCGGCGATCTGTCTTCACCGGGGGCGCCGCTGGCCGACTTGCTGGGCCTGTCCGCCGCTCACGAACGCGCCAAAGCAAGGCCCGTTGTGCCGATCACCCCGGCGTAGAGCAGCCATCATTCGACGACGGGGGCCGGCGCAGTCCCCTTTAGCGGGCCGGACTTAGGCATTTCGCGTGCGGCAACTGCAAAAAATGCTTGAAAACGCGGCGAGAGCGCCTCATTTGGGGGTAGTTAAAAGTTGGAGGTCTCTCAATGAGAATCGACAAGCTCACCACCAAGTTTCAAGAAGCGCTCGCCGATGCGCAGAGCCTCGCGGTCGGCCGCGGTCAGCAATACATCGAGCCGATGCACGTGCTGGCGGCGCTGATCGCTCAGCAAGACGGCTCGGCGCGCTCGTTGCTCTCGCGTGCCGGCGTGCATGTTCAAGCGCTACAAACCGCACTGAACGAGGCCATTTCGCGTCTGCCGCAAGTGCAGGGCACCGATGGCAACGTGCAAATCAGCCGCGAGCTCAATGGCTTGCTCAACCAAGCCGATAAGGAAGCGCAGCAACTAAACGATACGTTCATCGCGAGCGAAATGTTCCTGCTTGCCGTGGCCGACGATAAGGGCGAGGCGGGGCGGCTCGCACGCCAGTACGGTCTCGCGCGCAAATCGCTCGAATCCGCGATCGCGGCCGTGCGCGGCGGTGCTCAGGTCCATAGCGCCGACGCGGAAAGCCAACGCGAAGCACTGAAGAAGTACACGATCGATCTGACCGAGCGCGCGCGAGCGGGCAAGCTCGACCCCGTCATCGGCCGCGACGACGAAATTCGCCGGTCGATCCAGATCCTGCAGCGTCGCACCAAGAACAATCCGGTGCTCATCGGCGAACCGGGTGTCGGCAAGACGGCGATCGTCGAAGGGCTGGCGCAGCGCATCGTCAACGGCGAGGTGCCCGAATCGCTGAAGAGCAAGCGCGTCTTGTCGCTCGATATGGCGGGCCTGCTCGCGGGCGCCAAGTACCGCGGCGAGTTCGAGGAGCGGCTGAAAGCCGTCTTGCACGACATTGCGAAGGACGAAGGCCAGACGATCGTCTTCATCGACGAAATCCACACGATGGTCGGCGCGGGCAAAGCCGAGGGCGCGATGGACGCGGGCAACATGCTGAAGCCGGCGCTCGCCCGCGGCGAGCTGCACTGCATCGGCGCGACCACGCTCGACGAATACCGCAAGTACATCGAAAAGGACGCGGCGCTCGAGCGGCGCTTCCAAAAGGTGCTCGTCGACGAGCCTTCGGTCGAAGCGACGATCGCGATTCTGCGCGGGCTGCAGGAAAAATACGAACTGCACCACGGCGTCGACATCACCGATCCGGCCATTGTCGCGGCGGCGGAGTTGTCGCATCGCTATATCACCGATCGCTTTTTGCCGGACAAGGCCATCGATCTGATCGACGAGGCCGCCGCGAAGATCAAGATCGAAATCGACTCCAAGCCCGAGGAGATGGACCGCCTCGACCGCCGCTTGATCCAGTTGAAGATCGAGCGCGAAGCGGTGAAAAAGGAGAAGGACGAAGCGTCGCAAAAGCGGCTGCAACTGATCGAAGAGGAAATCGAGCGGTTGAATCGCGAGTACTCCGATCTGGAAGAGATCTGGACGGCAGAAAAAGCGGCCGTGCAGGGCAGCGCGCAGTTCAAGGAAGAAATCGAGAAGACGCGCGCCGAAATCACGCGCTTGCAGCGCGAAGGCAAACTCGAAAAAGTGGCCGAGCTTCAATACGGCAAGCTCCCCGAGCTCGAGGCGCGCTTGAAGCAAGTCACGCAGGCGGAAGCCATCGAACAGAACAATCCGATGCGTCCGCGGCTGTTGCGCACGCAAGTGGGCGCGGAAGAGATCGCCGAAGTAGTTTCGCGCTCAACGGGCATCCCGGTTTCGCGCATGATGCAAGGCGAGCGCGAAAAGCTGTTGCAGATCGAGTCGAAGCTGCATGAGCGCGTGGTCGGCCAAGACGAAGCCATCGTGGCGGTGGCCGATGCGATTCGTCGCTCGCGCGCGGGCTTGGCCGATCCGAACCGGCCCTATGGCTCGTTCCTATTCCTCGGCCCGACGGGTGTCGGCAAGACGGAGTTGTGCAAGGCGTTGGCTTCGTTCCTGTTCGATTCGGAAGAACATCTGATCCGCATCGACATGAGCGAATTCATGGAGAAGCACAGCGTAGCTCGGCTGATCGGCGCGCCGCCGGGCTATATCGGCTACGAGGAAGGCGGCTATTTGACGGAGGCCGTCCGCCGCAAGCCGTACAGCGTGATTCTGCTCGACGAAATCGAGAAGGCCCACCCGGACGTCTTCAACGTGCTGCTGCAAGTGCTTGACGACGGGCGCATGACGGATGGCCAGGGGCGGACGGTCGACTTCAAGAACACGGTCATCGTCATGACGTCGAATCTCGGTTCGCAGATGATTCAGTCGATGAGCGACGAGCCGCAGGAAGCCGTACGCGATGCGGTGTGGGTGGAGGTCAAGCAGCACTTCCGTCCCGAGTTCTTGAACCGGATCGATGAAGTTGTGGTCTTCCACTCGCTCGATCGCAGCAACATCGAGTCGATCGCGAAGATCCAGTTGCAGCGTCTGCAGGAACGGCTTGCGAAGCTCGACATGGAACTGGTGATATCGGATGCCGCGCTCGAGCGGATCGCGAAGGTCGGCTACGATCCGCTGTTCGGCGCGCGGCCGCTCAAGCGAGCGATTCAGCAAGAGATCGAGAATCCGGTCGCCAAGTTGATTCTCGCGGGGCGGTTCGGTCCGAAGGACGTGATTCCGGTCGAACTGGAGGGTGGCGAGTTGGTGTTCGAGCGGGTCGTGCATTGAGCCAGGTGCCGAGCGAAGGCTCGGCGCCGAGCCGGTGTCGTCGGTATCGCAAACGGCCGAGCGGAATGCGCTCGGCCGTTTGCTTTGAAATCGCGCAAACGCGCTTGACTTCGAGTGCACTCGAAGTCTTAACGTTGAGGTCGTCATGTCGGAAGCACTCACGATCGGTCGCATGGCCGAAGCACTCGGCGTTTCGACTCATACCTTGCGGTTTTACGAACAAGCGGGCCTGATTCGGCCTGTATCGCGTTCGGGCGGAGGACATCGCCTGTACTCGCCGGCCGATATCGAATGGCTGCGGTTCGTGATGCGTCTCAAGGCAACGGGTATGTCGATCGCTCGCATGCAGGCGATTGCGGCGTTGCGGGCCGAAGGCCCCGTGACGGCGGCGCAGCGGCGCGCGCTCCTCGTGGAACACCGTGAGGCGGTGCTTGCCGAGCTACAGCAGTGGCAGGCGAACTTGGCTGCGATCGAGCAGAAAATCGTCGACTACGATGCGATGGTGCGCGACATGACGGATGACAAGCCAAACCCTCAACCGTCAAAGGACAGACCATGGCAAACGACGCAAACGCAGACAATGCGCGCTACACCCGCGGATGGGCAAAGCTGAAGGAGGTCGACGGCGATATCGGCGAGCGTGTCGTCGCTTCGCTGGCCCCGATCGCGCCCGATTTCTCGCGGTTGTTGGTCGAATTCGGGTTTGGCGATATCTACAGCCGGCCCGGGCTCGATCTGAAGTCGCGCGAAATCGCGACGATTGCCGCCTTGGCGGCGCTCGGCAACGCGCAGCCGCAACTCAAGGTACATATCGAAGGCGCGCTGAACGTCGGTTGCACGAGGGAGGAGATCGTCGAAGTGTTCATGCAGATGGCGCTCTATGCGGGTTTTCCGGCGGCACTGAATGCGCTTTTTGCCGCGCGGGACGTGTTCGACGCACGCGATGCGGCTACTGCGAACCGGGCATGAACGGGGCCAGGCGCAGCGCTATTGCACTGCGGGTTCCGACAACGCGCGGCGTTTGCTGATCGAACGCCAATGGAGGAATAGCCCACAGCCGGCCGCGGCGAGGCTGGCGGCACTCGCGGCCCAAAAGCCGCGTGCGCCCGTCAGCCATTGCGGTATCGCGCCGCCGATATCGAAGCCGAGCAAATACCCCCCGCCTAGGCCCACGCCCCACAATGCGATCGCATAGATGACCGTGGGCACCACGGCGACTTTGTAGGCACGCAGGACAAAGGCCGTCACCGTCTGGAACGTATCGAAGATGTGATAGACGAGCATGATCGGCAGCAGGGGCATCGCCGCGGCGATGACGGCGGCGTTGGTCGTGTAGCCCGACAGAATCGCCGGCCGCAGCAGATACCCGAGAGAGGCATAACCGAGCCCGATCGTGCAGGCCATGACGATGCCGTGCCGGGCGAGCGTGCGGGCATCCTCGTGCCGGTGCGCGCCCAGCGCCTGGGCCACGAGCGTCGAAGTGGCGATCCCGATCGACATCGGCGTCATATACAGCACGGCGCCGAAGTTGCCTGTGATTTGGTGCCCGGCCAACGTGGTTGTTCCGAAGCGCGCGATGAACAATGCCATGAACGTGTACGAGGTCACTTCGATCAGATACGACAGCCCCATCGGCACGCCGAGCTTGAGCAACGCCATTTGCCGGTGACGCTCCGGCCAGCAAAAGTGCTTGAAAATCTCGAACGGCTCGAAAAAATCCAGCTTCGCGAGCAGCACCAGGCCGATCCCGGCGAGTGCATAGCTGATGACGGTGCTTGCCAGCGCGCATCCGGGACCGCCGAGCGCCGGCACGCCGAAGCCGCCGAAAATAAACCAATAATTGAGCGGGATCTTGATGAGCAGGGCGCACACCTGCAGCATCATGACGAGGCGCGGTTTGCCGACGCCGTTCGCGAGGGACGTATAGACGCGAAAACTCAGGCTCGCGGGCAAGCCGAGCGCGGCGATCCGCAAATAGGCTTCGGTTCGGTCATGCAGCGCCGGGCGGCACGTGTGAAATCGAGAGCAGAGGCCCCGGAAAGAACATCACGCAGCAGCCGACGACGGTCAGCGCCGCCGATAACCATAGTGCTTGGCGAACTTCCTCGCCGATTTCCGCGTAACGCCGCGCGCCGAAGAGTTGCCCGGTGATCGGCTGCAAGGCTAGGACAACGCCGGTCAAGCCGACGAACACCGAGATGTAGATCGACGAGCCGAGCCCGAGCGCCGCGAGATCGACGGCCGAGTAGCGGCCTACCATGACCGTGTCCATCACCCCGAAAGCGATGACGGCGAGTTGCCCGATCAGCACCGGCCATGCGAGGCCGGCGATCTTTCGTATGTCGGCGAACATTGAACTGGAAGGGCGTTAGCGATGACGCTTGCGAGCGTGGGGCCGATGCTGTTCCACTTTCGGTTGCGGCCGATCGACACGGACGTAGAGCCGGAACCGCTCGTCGCGGTCGGCCGCGCGTCGGCCTTCCCAGACAAGCTTCCAGGCGTAGTTCAGCATCGGGCTGGGCGCGCTGAAATCGGCGGAGTCTTGCCTGAGCAGCACGTCGCAGTCCTGACTGAACGAGAACTGCATGTCGGCGAAATAGGCGAGCGAGGCGAGCTGCGCATCGCCAAGCCTGACGGGCGAGATGCACGTGTAATCGTCGGGAAGGTGTTCGGCGATTTGCAGTGCCACGTCGCGATAGGTACGGCTGTAGTTCACCATGGGCAGCCACAGCGTCATCAACAGGACCCACATCAGCGTCGTGCCGGCACTCGAGAGGATGACGCTGCGCCAAAGTACCTTCGGATGCCGCGCGATGCGCCAGCGCACCAGCAGGAGCCAGGAGAGCGTGGCCGCTACCGCGCAAACGAACGACAGCATGCTGAAATGCGGCACGAAGCCCGGCACGAGGCGCGCGAGGTTGCGCGCCAACGGATGCGGGAAACCGGTTTGCGCTGCGAGCCAAACCAGCCAAACGAAGATGCCGAGAATCGAGAAGCTCAGGACGGCGAACCAGTCGATTGCGTTGATCGCTCCGCGCTTGAGCGTCGGCAGCGCGAACGCGGCTAACGTCGCGAGCGGCGGCAGCAAAAGCATGTAGAGCCGATTCGTTTGATGGCTTTGCAGGACGGCGAGAAACAGCAGCGGCAGCGCGACGGACACGGGAATCGCGATGTGCGGCTTGCGGCGCAGCCCAGACCAACTCGCCCAGGCCCACAGTGCCAACGGCCATGCGGGCCACGTGAACAGCGGCAGGTTTTTAAGGGCGTAGAGCCAGACATGGCCCGGCGGTGCGGAGAAACGATCGATGCTGCCGTTGATCCACTGTTCGACGAACCAATGGGCATCGTCAGGATAGAGATGCAGAACGATCAGCGGCCAGGCGAGCGAGAGCGCGACAGCGAGCGGAAGCCCAAGGAGCGGCAACCAAGCGGAACGCAGCTCGGGCACGAAGATGACCATCACGAGCGTACTGACGAGCAGCGCGGCGACGAGCAACGGGTTGCCCGATAGCGCGAGCAGGCCCAGCGCGAGCGCCCAGTAGAGGGCGCCTTGCAATGGTTTGTCGGCGCTGCGCACGAGCGCATAGACGAGCATGGCGACGCCCGTGAACTGTGACAGTTGCGGCGTCGTCTCGTGCCCGCGCTCGGCCAGCCCGAAGCAGGCAACGAGGATCAGCAGGGCACCGTCGGCCAGCGTGCGCCCGTAATCGCGAGGCTCGGGTTCGCCGCCGAAGGCGTATTTGAACGGCTGCACTTCGGTGCGGCGGCCGAGCAGATAGGCGGCATACCAGATGAACGCGCATGCGGCGCAAAACAGCAAGCCCGTGGCAACGCGCGAGGCGTCGGCCGCATCGACCCACGGTGCGAGAGCGCGAATCGAGATGGCGCCGAGCCAGTAGCCCAAGGGGCCGTCTTCGGTGATGAACTTGCCGACGAGATTGGGCAGCAGCCAATCGTGCGCATTACCCCCGGCCATCGTCCACATGACGCCGAAGCCCGCGGCATCTTCATTTTTCCACGGGTCGCGGCCGAACAGGCCGAACGCGGCGTAGACGATGCAAAGCGTGAGCAACAGCCAGCGCGGAAGCGCGCGTGTGGCGGAAGCGGTGAGGCGAACGACGGGTCTCATGCAGGCTGCGGATCTCGGACGGCGGTTGTCATGCGGCAATTGTTCATGCGGCGGTTGGCATGCTTATACGCGGGCGTCTCCGCGCGCGATGCGGCATTGTAGACGCGCCGAGCCTTGCCCGCCATGCGGTGCGGCAAATGCGCCGTTACGCCTGCCGTTCGCCAAAGAAAATGGGCAGCAAAGGGCTGCCCATTTCATGAAAAAAGGGCAGCGCCTTGCTGCCCTTTTTGTGCCAACCGGCGACAAGGCCGGGCGCATAGTTCGCGGCGCGAAATTACTTCGCGGCCTTGCCGGCTGCGCGCGCACCGAACTTCTTGTTGAACTTCTCGACGCGGCCTGCCGTATCCATAATCTTTTGCTGACCCGTGTAGAACGGGTGCGATTCCGACGAGACTTCGATCTTGGCGAGCGGGTAGGTCTTGCCGTTGTGCTCGACCGTTTCGCGCGTTTGAATCGTCGAGCGCGTCACGAACATGAAGCCGTTCGACAGATCGTGGAAAACGACTTCGCGGTAATTGGGGTGAATGCCTTCTTTCATGATGTTTCCTTTAGTCTGGCGGTAGCCAACCCACGCTGCATAGTCGCCCGATGCGGCCCGCAAAGCAGGAGCGAACGTTCGACATGCCGAAGGCGCGAGCCACTTGCCTAAGGTCGAAAAACGGCGATTATGCCAGAAAATCAGGCGGTTGACGAAATATTCGTGGGTTGTGCGCGGGGCGGGGGATGTCGATCAGCGGGTGCTTGTTTCCGGCGGACTGCCGGCGAGTACGCCTTTGCGAGCCGGATCTTGGCGGTAGTAGCAAGCGAGCAGCCGGTATAGCTCGGGGTATTGCGCTTCGAACGCGTGAGGCTGGACGAACAGCGCTTCGCTGCATACGGCGAAGAACTCGGACGGGTGATCGGCTGCGTAAGGATCGATCAGCGATTCGCGCTCGAATCGGGCCCAGCGGCGGCGCGGGACCGCATCGACGCTCGCGCAAAAACGGTCGTACGCATGATCGAACACGTCGGCCCAGGCTTGCGCGTCGAGCGGTGCATGCCAGCGCCGAAAGAGCGGCGGGTAGCCGTTCGTTTCGCCGGTGAGCATGTCGATCTTGTGCGCGAACTCGTGAATGACCACGTTATACGCGTCCTGGCTATCCGTTAGCTGGGCGTCTTCCCAAGAGAGGATGACCGGGCCGCCTTCCCATGCCTCGCCGCTCGCATCGTGCTCGACTTCATGCACGATGCCATCTTCGTCCTCGACGGTTTTGCGGATCACGAACTCGCCGGGATAGACGGTGATGCCCACCCATCCGCGATACAGATCGAGGCTTAGATTCAGCACCGGCAGGCAGGCTTGCACGGCGATACCGACGATCATCCGATCCGAGAGTTCGAGCTCATGCGCCGTCGAGAATTGCTTTTGCGCGATGAACAGGGTCGTCATTTCACGCAGCCGAGCGAGATCGGCTGCATCGAGATAACCGAGAAATGGCAGTGCGTCGAGCGTGGCCTGCCACAGTGCGTCGTCGATCGCGTGCTCACGCAACGCCCGTTCGCGACGGCGCGTATCGAGCCAGCGCGTGAGCTTGGAGAACATCGGGGAAGAGACGACCGTCGAAAGAGGGGCCGCCTTCTTCGCTAGAGGAAGGCGGTGCGATGCTTTAGCCGCCGCGGCGCATCATATCGAAGAATTCGGAATTGTTCTTCGTTTGGCGGATCTTGTCGAGCAAGAATTCCATCGCCTCGACTTCATCCATGTCGTGGATGAATTTGCGCAGCACCCAAATCTTTTGCAGGATTTCGGGCTTGATCAGCAACTCTTCGCGGCGCGTACCCGACTTGTTCAGGTTGAGCGAGGGGTACACACGCTTTTCGGCGAGGCGGCGCTCGAGGTGCACTTCCATATTGCCCGTGCCCTTGAACTCTTCGTAGATGACGTCGTCCATGCGGCTGCCCGTTTCGATGAGCGCCGTACCGATGATCGTCAGCGAGCCGCCTTCCTCGATGTTGCGCGCCGCGCCGAAGAAGCGCTTCGGGCGTTGCAGCGCGTTGGCGTCGACACCGCCGGTCAGCACCTTGCCCGAGGCGGGGATGACCGTGTTGTATGCCCGTGCCAGGCGCGTGATCGAATCGAGCAGAATGACGACGTCCTGCTTCATCTCGACCAGACGCTTGGCCTTTTCGATCACCATCTCGGCCACTTGCACGTGACGCGTGGCAGGTTCGTCGAACGTGGAGGCGATCACTTCGCCGGCCACCGAACGCTGCATTTCGGTCACTTCTTCGGGGCGCTCGTCGATGAGCAGCACGAACAGCACGACGTCCGGATGGTTTTGCTTGATCGCGTGCGCGATGTGCTGAAGCATGACCGTCTTGCCCGACTTGGGCGAGGCGACGAGCAACCCGCGCTGGCCCTTGCCGATCGGGGCGATCATGTCGATGATGCGGCCGGTGACGTTTTCTTCGCCCCGCATTTCGCGCTCGAGCAAGAGCGGCTTGTTCGGATGCAGCGGCGTAAGGTTCTCGAACATGATCTTATGTTTCGAGGCCTCGGGCGGCTGTCCGTTGACCTTGTCGACTTTGACGAGGGCGAAATAGCGCTCGCCGTCTTTCGGCGTTCGCACTTCACCTTCGATCGTGTCGCCGGTGTGCAGATTGAAGCGACGGATCTGCGACGGGCTGATGTAGATGTCGTCCGTGCTCGCGAGATACGACATTTCAGGCGAACGCAGGAAGCCGAACCCGTCGGGCAGGACTTCGAGCGTACCGTCGCCGAAAATGGTCTCGCCGGTTTTGGCGCGCTTCTTCAGAATGGCGAACATCAGTTCTTGCTTGCGCAAGCGGTTCGCGCTTTCGATCTCGAGGCCGTTCGCCATCTCGATCAATTGAGACACGTGCTGAGACTTAAGCTCGGATAAATGCATACGGAAATCCCGCCGGGGAAGGTGCGACGAAAAGAAATGTGGGAGGAGAGTTGAGCGGAACCGCTCAGAGACTTATACGTCTTGAAGTCTTATGATTCTAGCATAGCACACGCCGCGTGCGGCTCGATTTGCCGCCGCGTTGCGCACCGGGCCTGTTGTCGTATTGCAACAGGCCCGGCCGGATCTATTACAGGTGGCTGTCGAGGAACGCCGTCAATTGCGACTTCGACAGGGCGCCGACCTTCTGCGCCGCCGCCGCGCCGTTCTTGAACAAGATCAGCGTCGGAATGCCACGCACGCCGAACTTCGCTGGCGTGGCCTGGTTCTCGTCGACGTTGATCTTGGCGATCTGAAGACGGTCGCCGTAATCCTTCGAGACTTCATCGAGAATCGGGGCAATCATCTTGCACGGGCCACACCACTCGGCCCAAAAATCGAGGAGCACGGGCTTGTCGGATTTCACGACGTCCTGTTCGAACGATGCGTCGCTGATGTGCTTGATTTGTTCGCTCATGTAAAAGTACCTCTTCGGGTTCGAGGCCCGCGTCTGAAATTGCTCGCCACAATACACCAAAACGGGAAATCGTTCTGAACGCGCGGTCGATCGGATGGGCCGGAAGCGGACGCGGCGCTGATTTCGCGGGAAGCCTGGCAAGCCGGCCGATGCGCGAGGCTCGCTCAGTTGCGGGTCGTCTGTGTGCCATATTAGCCCAAATCGCTATGCGTCGTACGAAGCGATAGTCGCGATACGCGTGCTGCCGCACCTCGGTTTTTTCCGGCTGTGTCCTTGCATTCGCTCGTGCTCCTACTCCTCGCGTGTTCTCTCTTTGGATTGGCATCGCGACGGCGCAGGCCGTGGGCAATGTCTTGCGTGACTTGCGGCAGCGTCGAGAAACAATCCACGCGCGGAACTCGCGTCGTCCGGGAACCGGTGATAGAATGCGTCGTGACGGGCCTCCTCGCATGGAGGGGCGGTCAACCTGGTCAGGTCGGGAACGAAGCAGCCACAGCCGTTTTCCACCAGTGCCGAGGGTCAGGCTCGTCACCTTTCGCTTTCGCATCGTTCGCATTGCTGTTTGCCGACGTTGTCTTCTTGCCGCTTCTTGCCGCTTCTCGGCGCCGTTTTTCCCCTCCGGCTTCAATCCCGCTCCATCCCGCTTTCTCCATCCCGCTTCGTTGTCTTGTACCACCTTATGCCGTGCGCTATTCGGTCTCGTCGCGTCGTGGCTTGCAGCATTGCCGTACTTCGCGAGTGCGTCGCGCATTGGCGGCGCGGTGTTGCTGATACAATTTCGCGATGACCTATCAAGTTCTCGCACGCAAGTGGCGACCGAGGGATTTCGCTTCGCTCGTCGGACAAGAACACGTCGTGCGCGCGCTCACGCACGCGCTCGACGGCGCGCGTCTGCACCACGCCTATTTGTTCACCGGAACCCGCGGGGTCGGCAAGACCACGCTCTCCCGCATCTTCGCGAAGGCGCTTAATTGCGAGACGGGCATCACGGCCACGCCCTGCGGCGTCTGCCGGGCCTGTCGCGAGATCGACGAGGGCCGTTTCGTCGATTACGTCGAAATGGATGCGGCGAGCAACCGTGGCGTCGACGAAATGGCCGCGCTGCTCGAACGCGCCGTCTACGCCCCCGTCGATGCGCGCTTCAAGGTCTATATGATCGACGAAGTGCACATGCTCACGAACCACGCCTTCAACGCGATGTTGAAGACGCTGGAAGAGCCGCCGCCGCATATCAAGTTCATCCTTGCGACGACCGATCCGCAAAAGATCCCCGTCACGGTGCTGTCGCGCTGCCTGCAATTCAATCTGAAGCAGATGCCGGCCGGGCACATCGTCGGTCATCTCGAAAAGATTCTGGCGGCTGAGCAGATCGTTTTCGAATCGCAGGCGCTGCGCCTGCTGGCGCGAGCGGCGGAGGGCAGCATGCGCGACGCGCTGTCGCTGACCGATCAGGCGATTGCCTACTCGGCGAACCAAGTGACCGAAGAAGCCGTGCGCGGCATGTTGGGTGCGCTCGATCAAAGCTACCTCGTGCGGTTGCTCGATGCGATCGTCGCGGGCGACGGCCAACTCGTCTTGTCGATCGCCGATGAAATGGCCTTGCGCAGCTTGTCGTTTTCCACCGCGCTGCAAGATCTGGCAAGTCTGCTTCACCGTGTGGCATGGGCGCAATTTGCGCCGGCTACGGTGCTCGAGGAATGGCCCGAGGCGAGCGACCTGCGCCGATTCGCCGAAGCGATGACGCCCGAGCAAGTCCAGTTGTTCTATCAGATCGCGACGCTCGGGCGCTCGGAGCTGGGGCTTGCGCCGGACGAATACGCGGGCTTCACGATGACGCTGCTGCGCATGCTCGCGTTCGAGCCGATCACCCCGCCAGGATCCGGCGCGGCCGGGTCGGCGCCGAAGCGTGCCGGCGCGCCGGCAGGGGCAGCAGGGGCAGCAGGGGCAGCACAACGCGGTGCCGTGACCGCGCAGGCGAATCAAGGTTCGGCGAGCGCAACGGCGACGGCGCGTGCGATGCCGCCCGCGGTGTCGACCGACGTGCCGGCGCGCTCGTCAGGCGCGCTAGCGCCGAAGTCTCCGATACACGCCGCGTCGACCGAGACGGTTAGTCGATCCACGCCAACCGCGAGGATTGAAGCGGCCGCACCGATCGCGTCCGGCGAAGGATCGAACCAAGTGTCCGGTGAAGCGTCCGGCCAAGCATCCGTGCAGCCGGAGCCTCCCGTCGCTACCTCCGCGCAGCCGGAGCGCCCGGTCGCGCCGTCCGCCGCAGGTCCAAACGAAGACGATAACGAGACGGGCGGCGTCGTAACGGCCCGTGTGTCGCAATCGGCGGTAGCCGAACCGCGTTCCGTTTCGGAGCCGCGCAACGCAGCGACAGCGGACACAACGACAACGGTTACGCCCACCGGCCCTGCCGCGCCGGACACCGCGACAAGAGCCGCGCGCGCCGCCGCGCAACCTGTTGCATCTCCACCCCCGAAGTCAGCGGAGCCGTCGCCTGAGTCCGCAGCGGAATCGGAACCCGAGCCGGAATCGGAAACGCGCGCGCGGACGGGGGGCGCGAGTGCGGCGCTCGACGTTTTGCGTAATGCGGGCTTGCGCGTCTCCACGGACCGCAACCGAACGGCCGCGGCCAAACCGTCCGCGGCGACAGTCGCGCCGCTCAAGCCGCCGGTGCCGAAGGCTCCCGTCGTCGTACCGACGCCGCGTCCGCGCGCCCCTGAGGCGCGGGCCGAGCGCTCGGCCGCGCCTGAGCGGGCCGCGGCCCCCGCGCCCTGGGACGACATGCCGCCGCTCGACGACTATCCGCCGCCGTCCTCGGAGGAGGACTATTTCGCGGGGCCGCCCGACGAAGGATTCGTTCCGGCGTTCGGCCCGGGTCCTGACGACGTGCGGCTGGACGCGCGCTTCGATTCGCCCGCCGTGCCGTCGACGCCGGCCGTCGATCTCAGCAAGCTGCCGCCGTCTATCCCGCTCGACGCGATTGGATTCTCGGGCGATTGGCCCGCGCTCGCGGTCGGCCTCGGGCTGACCGGCGTCGCGCATCAGTTAGCGTTCAATAGCGAGCTGACCGAGTTGGACGGTCGGACACTGGCGCTGAGCGTGCCTGTCCCTCAGTACGCCGATGCAGTGCAAGTCGCGAAACTGAAGGCCGCGCTGGAGGAAAAGCTCGGCCTGGCCGTCGACGTGCGCGTGACCGTCGGCCCCGCCCGCCGCACCGCGGCCTTGTTGGAGACGGCCGCTCGCGCGGAGCGTCAGCGCGAAGCCGAGCGCGAAATCGGCGCCGATCCATTCGTGCAATCGTTGATTCGCGAGTTCGGGGCGAGCATCGTTCCGGGCTCGGTGCGCCCCGTCGCGCCTGACGCCGAAGCCGGGGCTGGCGCGCACTAAGCGTCGATCCATCGGCGGGGGCATACCGCGCGAGCCGACACTATTTTCTCTGAACCCTATGCGGCGTCGCCCGTACCGATGCGACAGCCGCTGCAACTTCGTACGATCCAAGGAGTACATCCATGATGAAAGGCCAACTCGCCGGGCTCATGAAGCAAGCCCAGCAGATGCAGGAAAACATGAAGAAAATGCAGGAGCAACTGGCGCTGATCGAGGTCGAGGGCCAATCGGGCGCCGGTCTCGTGAAGGTGACGATGACCTGCAAGAACGACGTACGCCGTGTGTCGATCGACCCGAGCTTGCTCGCCGACGACAAGGATATGCTCGAGGATCTCGTCGCTGCGGCGTTCAACGATGCCGTGCGCAAGGCCGAAGCGACCGCGCAGGAAAAAATGAGCGGCATGACGTCGGGCCTGCCGCTGCCGCCGGGATTCAAGCTGCCGTTCTGAACGACGCCCCGCCCTTGATCCACTTGGCGATGCTATCGGCCACATGAAACAGCCTTCCGCCCTTGTTGCGCTCGTCGAGGCGCTGCGCACGCTGCCGGGCGTTGGCCCCAAATCCGCGCAGCGTATGGCTTATCACCTGATGCAGCACGATCGCGAGGGGGCCGAACGGCTCGGGCGTTCGCTGCTGTTCGCCACCGAGCACCTGCGTCACTGCGATAGGTGCAATACGTTCACCGAAGCACGGGTGTGCGACGTGTGCAGCGACGAGTCGCGCGACCCGACGCTGCTTTGCGTCGTCGAAACGCCGGCGGATCAGATCATGCTCGAGCAGACGATGACCTACCGGGGCCTTTATTTCGTCTTGATGGGCCGCCTGAGCCCGCTCGACGGGATCGGGCCAAAGGAAATCCATTTCGAGCGGCTGGTCAAGCGCGCGTCCGACGGGGTCGTCAAGGAAGTCGTGCTCGCGACGAATTTCACGAACGAGGGCGAAGCCACCGCGCACTACCTGGCACAGACGCTGAAAGCGCGCGACCTGTCCGTGACGCGCCTCGCGCGCGGCGTGCCGGTGGGCGGCGAACTCGAATACGTCGATGCCGGCACCATCGCGCGAGCGATGCTCGATCGACGCACGCTCTAGCGGCCTGCGGCTGCAGCCGTGCTCGGCGAACCATTGCAGGAGAAGGAGACGATAGACATGAGCGTATCGCCTGGCCCGCTCGCGGGCGTCAAGGTGCTCGAACTCGGCACGCTGATCGCCGGGCCCTTCGCCTCGCGTTTGCTCGGCGAATTCGGCGCCGAGGTCATCAAAATCGAAGATCCGAAGGGCGGCGATCCGCTGCGTAAATGGCGCATGCTGTATCCCGAGGTAGGCGGAACGTCCCTGTGGTGGGCGGTGCAGGCGCGCAACAAGAAATCGGTGACGCTGAATCTGAAAGCGCCGGAAGGCAAGCAGATCCTGCTGCAACTCGCGCGCGAAGCCGATATCGTCGTCGAGAATTTTCGGCCGGGCTTGCTGGAAAAGCTCGGGCTGGGGTACGACGTGCTCAGTGCCGACAATCCCGGTCTCGTCATGGTTCGCCTTTCGGGCTATGGGCAGACCGGGCCGTACCGCGATCGGCCCGGCTTCGGCTCGATCGCCGAAGCCATGGGCGGTTTGCGCCATATCACCGGTTACCCCGAATTGCCGCCGCCGCGAATCGGCATTTCGATCGGCGATTCGATCGCTGCGCTGCACGCCGTGATTGGCGCCCTGATGGCGCTTCACCATCGGCAGGCGAACGGCGGCAAAGGGCAGGTGGTGGACGTCGCGCTTTACGAAGCGGTGTTCAACATGATGGAAAGCATCGTGCCCGAGTACGGCGTCTATGGGGCCGTGCGCGAGCGCACCGGCGCATCGCTGCCGGGCATCGTGCCGTCGAACACCTACGCATGCAAAGACGGCAGCATCGTGATCGGCGGCAACAGCGATCCGATTTTCAAGCGGCTGATGGCGGCGATCGGACGCCCCGATCTTGCCGACGATCCGGCGCTTGCGCACAACGACGGCCGCGTGCCGCGCACGCGCGAGATCGACGATGCGATCGCGGCGTGGCTCGCGCCCCGTACGATCAGCGAAGCGCTCGATGTGCTGAACGCGGCCGACGTCCCGGTCGGCCGTATTTACAGTGCTGCCGATATGTTCGCCGATCCCCAGTTCGCGGCGCGCAAGATGATCGAGCATTTCAAGTGGCAAGACGGCCTCGATATCGCGCTACCGAACGTGACGCCGAAGTTCTCGGACACGCCCGGGGGCACGCGTTGGCTCGGGCCGGCGCTTGGCGAGCACACCGACGAAGTGCTGGCCGCGCTCGGCTACGATAGTGCGACGATTGCCGATTTGCGCATGCGCCAGGTCGTTTAATGCCGGCACGGCGGGCCGAACGACCGTGCCTTTTAAAAAAGGAACGATTCGATGCGGATAGGGTCGGCTCGGCGTTCAGACGGTGCCGGTCCTCGGTTACAATCGTCGGATGCGAATCCTTCTGAGCAACGACGACGGTTACCTCGCGCCGGGACTGGCGGCGCTTTATCATGCGCTGCAGCCGCTGGGCGAGGTGACGGTGATGGCGCCCGAGCAAAACTGCAGCGGTGCCTCGAACTCGCTGACGCTTTCGCGACCGCTTTCGGTCTGGCGCTCGGCGAACGGCTTCTATTACGTCAACGGCACGCCGACCGATTCGGTCCACATCGCGTTGACAGGCATGCTCGATCACCGGCCGGACCTGGTCGTATCGGGCATCAACAACGGTCAGAACGTCGGCGAAGACACGCTCTATTCGGGCACAGTCGCGGCCGCCACGGAAGGTGTGATGTTCGGGGTGCCGGCGATCGCGTTCTCGCTTGTCGAAAAGGACTGGGCCCATCTCGACGATGCGGCGCGCGTGGCGGCTGACATCGTTCGTCACTTTCTGTCGCATCCGTTGCCGGCGCATCCGCTGCTGAACGTCAATATTCCCAGCCTGCCGTACGACCAACTCGGCGAGTGGGAAGTGACGCGGCTCGGTAAGCGTCATCCGTCGCAGCCCGTTATCCGACAAAACAATCCGCGCGGCGAGCCGATCTACTGGATCGGGCCGTGTGGAAACGCGCTCGATGCCAGCGAAGGCACCGATTTCCATGCGCTGGCGAACGGCCGCGTGTCGATTACCCCGCTGCAGCTCGACCTTACCCACACTCAGATGATGGCTGCCACGCGCGAGTGGGCCCGCGCGGGGCGTCGCGATTCATGACGGGGGAACGCACCAAACGCTTTCCGCTCGGCCTGGCCGATCTCGAGCGCAAGCCGCGCGCGGCGGCCGATGCACGCGCACGCCCGGACGAGCGCCTGCGCTCGCGCGAGAACGCATCCCGGCGCCTTGACACGCATCCGTCGTACACGGGCGACAAAATGGGCGCGCCCAACGTCCCATTGACGAGCGCGCTGGCGCTAACCTCGGAACGGGTGCGCGAGCGGATGGTCGAACGGCTCAGGACGAACGGTATCGCCGATGCGCGCGTACTCGATGCGATCGCCGCCGTGCCGCGCCACATGTTCGTCGATCCGGGCCTGGCAACGCAGGCGTATGAAGATGCGGCATTGCCGATCGGGCATCACCAGACGATATCGAAGCCGTCGGTGGTCGCGCGCATGCTCGAGCTTGTCTGCGCGGGCCGCACGCTCGATCGTGTGCTGGAAATCGGCACGGGCTGCGGGTATCAGGCGGCCGTGCTGAGCCGCGTGGCGCGAGACGTTTATTCGATCGAGCGGATCAAGCCGCTTTATGAGCGCGCCAAGCTCAACCTGCGGCCGCTGCGTGTGCCGAATATCCGGTTGCACTATGGCGACGGCCGCGTGGGCTTACCCGCGGCGGCGCCGTTCGATGCAATCGTGATTGCGGCGGCGGGATTGGACGTGCCGCAAGCGCTGCTCGAGCAATTGGCGATCGGCGGCAGGCTCGTTGCGCCGGTCGGTTCACAGAGTGGGCAAGCTCAGGTTCTCACGCTCGTCGAGCGCGTCACAGCGGGCCAGTGGCGGGAGTCTCGGCTTGATCGCGTTTTCTTTGTACCTTTAAAATCCGGAGTGATTTGACACCGATGTTTACGTTGCGCGCGATGCAAACAAACAACGAACAGGCTTGGCTGGCTGCCGCTCAGCGCGTCGTCTGTGTGCTGGCCCTGACTACGCTCGCCGCATGTGCGACGCGGCTCGATCAGGCGCCCGTCGTCGATCGTTCGACTACGTTGTCGACGACAGGTGCGCCCCTGCTAGGCGCGCCCGGCGCGGCTCAGCCCGCCGTGCCGCTTGGCCCGCCGCCGCCTGGCTACTACCGGGTCAAACCGGGCGATACGCTCTATCGCATCGCACTCGAAAATGGGCAGAACTATCGCGACATCGCCGCGTGGAACAATCTGTCGAATCCGAATCAGATCGAAGTCGATCAACTGCTGCGCGTGGTGCCGCCCGGCGCCAACGCGGCGGCGGTGACCCCCGGCGTTGCAACGGCGCCCGTGACGGCCGGCGGCACCGTGCAGGGCGCGCAGCTGGCGTCTTCGGCAACTCCCGGTGCGCCGGGCACGGCGGCTGCGAACGCCACGGTGCCGCCGATCTACGGCACGGGGCCGGGCTCGACCGCAACCACCATTCCGGCGCAGCCGGCCGCGGGCGCGGCGGCAAGTTCGCCGGCCGCCGGCGGCGACGTGACATTCGCATGGCCGGTGCGCGGGCCGGTGATCAATACGTTCGACGACAGCACCAACAAAGGGCTGAACATCGGCGGGACACCGGGCGAGGCCGTGAAGGCGGCTGCGGCGGGACGGGTTGTCTACGCCGGAAATGGGCTGCGCGGTTACGGCAATCTCATTATCATCAAACACAACGCGATGTACCTCACCGCCTATGCACACAACCGCAGTTTGATGGTAAAAGAGGGGGACGCGGTGACGAAGGGGCAGCAGATCGCCGAGATGGGCAACAGCGATGCCGACCGCGTCATGCTGCATTTTGAGATCCGCCGACAGGGCAAACCTGTCGATCCGATGAAATACTTGCCGCCGCAATAAGCGATACGACCATGCCGACATCGAAGCGCCGCAAGCAGCAAGCCGAAACGGACACGCTGAGCCGCGTCACGCACGACCTGGTGCAAGACGCTGGCGCTTCGACGAGCGAGGCCGAGGACGACCCAGCGGAGTCAGAGGGCGAGTTCGAGCAGGAAGGCGCCTCGGAGCAGGCGGAGGAACGCAGCGAGGAGCGCGCAGCGGCGGCGGAGCCCGGGCCCGACCCGGACGATTTCCGCGCGCTGTTGCAAGCTGAGCTGACGGCCGACACCATTCAGCATTACCTGAATCGCATCAGCGTGAAGCCGTTGTTGACGGTCGAAGAAGAGCAGCGCTACTCGAGGCTGGCGAAGGCTGGCGAATTCGATGCTCGGCAGGTCATGATCGAGCGCAATCTGCGGCTCGTCGTCAGTATCGCCAAGGGCTATTTGAATCGCGGCGTGCCGCTGCTCGATCTGATCGAAGAAGGCAATCTCGGTCTCATGCATGCGATCGAAAAGTTCGATCCTACGCGCGGCTTCCGTTTTTCGACGTATGCGACCTGGTGGATCCGCCAGAGCATCGAGCGCGCGATCATGAATCAAGCGCGCACCGTGCGGTTGCCGGTGCATGTCATTCGCGAGCTCAATCAAGTGTTGCGCGCGAAACGGCACCTTGAAAAGAATTCGATGAATTCGGGCGAGGCGGTAGAGCGGCGCGACGCCAGCATCGACGATATCGCCTACCTGACGGGCAAGACCACCGACGAAGTCACCGATATCCTCGCGCTCAACGAGCATACGGCGTCGCTCGACGCGCCGCTCGATCTCGATCCCGCCAGCAGTTTGCTCGATCTGTTGTCCGACGATCAGAGCCAGTCTCCGGACGCCGAGGTGCAGCATCGGGAGTTGGAAACGCTGACACGCGCGTGGCTGTCGCGTTTGTCGGACAAGCACCGCCACGTCATCGAGCGGCGCTTCGGGCTGAACCACATCGAGCCGGCCACGCTCGAGGAGCTGGCCGACGAAATGGGCCTCACGCGCGAGCGGGTGCGGCAGATTCAACAAGAAGCGCTTGTCCGCTTGAAGCGCTTTTTTGCGTCCAATGGCGTGCGCAAGGATGCGGTTCTCTAGGCGCCCCTCAAGCCGGGCGCGGTACTGTAGATATTCATGATTCCGATTCTCGTTTTCGACATCGAGACGATCCCCGATGTCGCCGGCATTCGCCGTCTCGACGATCTGCCCGATTCGATGTCCGATATCGAAGTTGCCGAGCATGCATTCGCGGCACGCCGCGAAAAAACCGGCAGCGATTTCCTGCCGCACCATTTGCAGCGCATTGCCGCGATCTCATGCGTCTTTCGCGATCGGGCGGGGTTGCGCGTGCGGTCGCTCGGCACGCTCGACGATGGCGAGGCGGCGCTCATTCAGTCGTTCTACCGCGTGATTGAAAAGTACACGCCGCAACTCGTTTCATGGAACGGCGGGGGCTTCGATCTGCCCGTCTTGCACTACCGGGCGCTCGTGCACGGTATCGCCGCGTCGCGCTATTGGGATCTCGGCCAAGACGACCGCGAGTTCAAATGGAATAACTACATCAGCCGGTATCACTCGCGCCATACCGATTTGATGGACGTGTTGGCGATGTACCAAGCGCGCGCGAACGCGCCGCTCGATGCGCTGGCCAAGCTGTGCGGTTTTCCGGGCAAGCTCGGGATGGACGGTGGCCAAGTTTGGACCGCGTTCCGCGAAGGGCGTATCGAAGAGATCCGCAATTACTGCGAAACGGATGTCGTCAATACCTATTTGCTGTATTGCCGCTTTCAACTCATGCGGGGCGCCTTTTCCCCTGACGAGTACGCCGACGAAATCGCTTTTGTAAAGCAGTCCCTCGGGCAGGAAAGCGCGCCTCATTGGGCCGAATATCTGGCGGCCTTTGCCGAGCCCGCCATCGCTCCGGCTGCGACGGCCGCGACCGTAACGCGCTGAACGTCACCCGTTAGATCGCCCGATTCGAGGGCCGCGATTCGTTTCGACGACAGCCGCGAGCGCGACGCGTTGCGTCGTCCGATTCTCGTGTTCGTCTACAATCTCGCCTTCGTCCCACGTCCCTCAGGAAACCGCAGGTGTCCGAATCCCCCCGTAAAATCGCGCGTCGCCCCGAGGGCGGCGCATCGCCCGCCCAGCCGCCCGTCGTCGAGATCGCTTCGCTTGATATGGAAGCGCGTGGGGTCGGGCGCTTGACGACCGAAACCGGCGAGCCCGGCAAGGTCATTTTCGTCGAAGGCGCGCTGCCCGGGGAGCGCGTCACCTATTCGAGCTACCGCAAGAAAGCGAGCTTCGAGCAGGCGCAGATCGTCGAGGTTTTGCGAGCGAGTTCGATGCGCACGACGCCGCAATGCCGTTTTTTCGGCACCTGCGGCGGTTGCTCGATGCAACATCTCGACGAGCGCGCCCAAGTGGCAATCAAGCAGCGGGTGTTGGAAGACAATCTCTGGCACTTGTCGAAGCTACGGCCGGAGACTGTCTTCAGGCCCATCCACGGGCCATCGTGGGGCTACCGATACCGGGCGCGGCTGACGGTGCGCCATGTCGCGAAAAAGGGCGGGGTGCTCGTCGGCTTCCACGAGAAAAAGAGCAGTTTCGTGGCCGATATGGAGAGCTGCGAGGTGCTGCCCCCGCATGTCTCGGCAATGCTGGTGCCATTGCGCCGGCTGGTCGAGCAGTTGTCGATCCGCGATCGATTGCCGCAAATCGAGTTGGCCGTCGGCGCAAGCGTGACCGCGCTCGTCTTGCGCGTGCTCGAGCCGATGACGCAAGACGACGAAGCGCACGTGCGCGCGTTCGCCGACGAGCATGGCGTGCAATTCTGGGTGCAGCCCAAAGGCCCCGATACGGCGGTGCCGTTCTACCCGCTCGACGTCGAACTTGATTACACGCTGCCGGAATTCGGGATTCGGATGCCGTTCAAGCCGACGGATTTTACGCAGGTCAATCACGCCATCAACCGTGTACTGGTGGGCCGGGCGCTGCGGCTGCTCAAGCCCACGCGTGCCGAGCGCGTCCTGGATCTATTTTGCGGGCTCGGCAACTTCACACTGCCGCTTGCGCGCCTGGCCCGCGAGGTGGTCGGGATCGAAGGCAGCGAAGCGCTCACCACGCGGGCGCTCTCGAATGCAAAGGTCAACGGGGTCGACGGTCACACGTCGTTTGCCTGTCGCAACTTGTTCGAGGTAACGGCGGACGATTTGCGCGCGCTGGGCCCGTTCGACAAGTTTCTGATCGATCCGCCGCGCGAGGGTGCGCTAGCGGTATCGAAGGCGTTGGCGGAGATCGCGCAAAGCGGGGCGGGACCGTTACCGGGGCGTATCGTCTACGTGTCTTGCAATCCTGCGACGCTTGCCCGCGATGCAGGCCTGCTCGTGCATGAAGCCGGCTATCGTCTCAAAGGCGCGGGTGTCGTCAATATGTTCCCGCACACGTCCCATGTGGAATCGATCGCGCTATTCGAGCGGGATTAATCCCATTGCTTTGCCGTGCGGCGGCGCTTACCAGCGGCAACCCGATCGAGACAGTGCATCGCGTGCCAACATGGGGAGCGCGAGTAGCCCCATCTCGGCGTAATTCGCGCGGCAATCTATTTTGGCGGCTCTCGCGGCTTCCTTTTCGAGCGGGCTTTCGCTGGCCGCATTCGCTTGTTGCTGTATCGAGGCGCCTGCGGCGACCGCAGCGCGAGCAGCGGGGCTCGTGTATTGGAAGCGTCGCGGCTTGCCCACGCTGCTCAAGTCACGCTGCCAGTCCGTGCGCGTGGCAGGCGCTACCGATTCGGGTGCAGCGGATGGCCCGTCGGCGCGGGAATGAATCGATGCCGATGCCGCGGGCGGGTTCCCTTTTTTCGCTGCCGCCCGTGCCCGGGGCGGAGGTGCGGATCGGGGCTCGGCCGGGGCCGTTCGCGCCGTATGTCGATCGAATAGACGGAGGCTACGGGGTTCGGGCGGCTGTGGCGTAAGCGGGCGCGCTTGGGGCAGCAATGCAACGATGAGTGGGCGATCTGGCACCGTCGCGCCGCTAGGCTCAAAAGTGTGCGACCTGGGATGCTCCATCACCCAACGCCAGGCGAACAAGTGGATTGCGGCGACGGTGACGAGGGCTAGCGTAACAGGGGCGCGCCGCGCCAAGCCATCGCTTGGGGCGGTGCTCGGGTGGCATCGGGACATAGGCGCGTGGATCGCGGGACGAGCAGCAGGGTGCCGCGGTCAGGCGATCGTAGCCGTCTCGTTATTTGTCGACAACGGAGGCGCAACACGGATATCGTGGGGTCCGGCCGGGCGTTCACCGTTTCGTCGATATCCGAACGTCAACAAAAAGCGGGCACCAACAAGAAGCCCCCACGCGCATCGATGCGGGTGGGGGCTTCTGGTGGTTCTTCGAGCCGTGGGGCCGACTCGTCATATGTGTGGCGGAGCGGGGCGGATGCTACCACCCGCACGTACCATCAGTTGCGGTTGTTGCCGCCGAAAATGCCGAGCAGCGACAGCAGATTGACGAACACGTTGTACAGATCGAGGTAGATCGCCAGCGTGGCCGAGATGTAGTTCGTTTCGCCGCCGTTCACGACGCGCTGCACGTCGAACAGCATGAAGCCCGAGAAAATGACGATGGCGAGCACGGAGACCGTCAGCATCAGAGCCGGCAGGTGCAGGAACATGTTGGCGACCATCGCGAGCAGAATCACGATCACGCCCATGAACAGCCACTGGCCAAGCCCGGAGAAATCGCGCTTGCTAACCGTGGCGATCGACGCCATGGCGGCGAAGATGACAGCGGTGCCGCCAAATGCCAGCATGATCAGCGAGGGGCCGTTCGAGAAGTGCAGGATCATCGTCAGGAGCCGCGACAGCATCAGGCCCATGAAGAACGTGAATCCCAACAGGAAGACCACGCCCAACCCGTTTTGCTTCGTGCGCTCGATCGCGAACATGAAGCCGAACGCGATCGCGAAAAAGGCCAGCATGCTCATCATCGGGCTCGTCGCGGCGAACAGCGAGAAGCCGGTGACGACGCCGATCCATGCGCCCACCACCGTCGGCACCATCGACAGCGCGAGCAGCCAGTATGTGTTCCGCAGCACGCGGTTGCGGCTGGCCGCCGAACCGACAGCTCCGCCGCGGGCAACGTTGTACGGGTACTCGTTCATGCTTTCTCCTTGCGTAAAAACGCACTCGATTCGGGATGCCATGTGCGCCGGCTTGCGCGCCGCGCATCGGGGCACCCGCTTCCTAAGATCGGTCCTATGAGCGCGAGTTTCAAGCGCCCTAACGAATTTTCGGACGAACTTTCGTCCGAGCTAGGGATCGATCGCAATCATACACTGGAACATGCTACAATTGCAGATTCATTAGAATCTGTAACCCCTTAATTTTTTGGAGTTTTTATGGCGATCGAGCGTACCCTGTCGATTATCAAGCCCGATGCAGTGGCGAAGAATGTGATTGGCCAGATCTACAGCCGCTTCGAAAACGCGGGTCTGAAGGTTATCGCAGCACGCATGGCACAGCTCTCGCGCGCCGATGCCGAGAAGTTCTACGCCGTGCACGCCGCTCGTCCGTTCTTCAAGGATCTGGTGGAGTTCATGATTTCGGGCCCGGTGATGGTGCAAGTGCTCGAAGGCGAGAGCGCGATTCTGAAGAACCGCGACCTGATGGGCGCGACGGATCCGAAGAAGGCCGACAAGGGTACGATCCGTGCCGATTTCGCCGACAGCATCGACGCGAACGCCGTCCACGGTTCGGACGCCGCTGAAACGGCTGCCGTGGAAATCGCGTTCTTCTTCCCGGAAATCAACGTCTACTCGCGCTAATCGCCGGGCACGACGTTAGCGTATGACGCTTGGCGCGGGCAAGCCGCATTGAAACAGCAGGATCCGACATGACGAGCAGTCCCTCCGTCAATCTTCTCGACCTCGATGCCGCGGGGCTCGTCGCCTATTGCGACAGCCTTGGGGAGAAGGCATTTCGCGCCAAGCAGCTGCAACGCTGGATTCACCAGTACAACGCTGTCGATTTCGACGGCATGACCGATCTCGCGAAGTCGCTGCGCACCAAGCTCAAAGATCGCGCGGCGATCGTCATGCCGCCCGTCGTCAGCGATCACGTCTCCGCCGACGGCACGCGCAAATGGCTGGTCGACGTCGGCAACGGCAACGCCGTGGAAACGGTATTCATTCCCGAGGAAACGCGCGGCACGCTGTGCGTGTCGTCGCAGGCCGGCTGCGCCGTCAATTGCCGGTTTTGCTCCACGGGCAAGCAGGGTTTTTCGCGCAACCTCACCACAGGTGAGATCATTGGCCAGTTGCGCATGGCCGAGTTCGCGCTGCGCGCGGCGCTGGGCCGCCCGCACGCGCCGGATAACAAAGGCGAGCGCGTCATTACCAATGTCGTCATGATGGGTATGGGCGAGCCGCTGCTCAATTACGATGCGCTCGTGCCGGCGCTGCGCCTCATGCTGGACGATAACGCGTACGGCCTGTCGCGGCGACGGGTGACGGTGTCGACGTCGGGCGTCGTGCCGATGATGGATCGGCTCGGGGCCGATCTGCCGGTGGCGCTGGCGGTCTCGCTGCATGCGCCGAACGATGCGCTGCGCGACATGCTGGTGCCGCTGAACAAGAAGTATCCTCTGCGTGAGTTGATGGCCGCATGCCGCCGCTATCTCGAAGTTGCGCCGCGCGATTTCGTCACGTTCGAGTATTGCATGCTCGACGGCGTGAACGACAGCGACGCGCATGCGCGCGAGTTGCTCGCGCTCACGGCCGATGTGCCGTGCAAGTTCAACTTGATTCCGTTCAATCCGTTCCCGGAGTCGGGGCTTTTCCGCTCCAAGGCGGATCGGATCAAGCGCTTCGCGCAGATACTGATCGATGCAGGTGTGGTCACGACGGTACGCAAGACGCGCGGTGACGACATCGACGCCGCGTGCGGCCAGCTTGCCGGTGCGGTGAAAGACCGCACGCGCGTGGTCGAGCGGATGGAACGGGCCACGAACGGCCGGGCCACGAGCGGCCGGGCTACCGATGGCGGGGCGAGTAAGGTAATCGAAGTAAGGCCGGTGCGCTGAGCCAGGCGGGGGCGCACATGGGGCGGCGCAGTGTGCGCGCCGCCGACGAGCAGTCAGACAGACGGTCCGCGCATCGGGGCATAGAACCAGCCCGACGGAGTGCGGAGTGGAAAAAGAGAATCGACGCGAGGATCAGGGATGAGTGAGTCGCAGCATCCGCAATCAGAAGGCACACAAGCGAGCGGGGGACGGGGATCCACCGCGCCGCAGGCAGCACCGGGCGCCTCGTATGCGCCGCTCGACTCGCTGGCCGCAGTAGGCGCTCGCCTCGCACAATTGCGGGAGGCGAAGGGCTGGTCCGTCGACGACGTATCGGCGCGGTTGAAGGTGTCGCCGAACAAGATGCGCGCACTCGAAGCGGGCGACATCAGTAAGCTGCCCGGCACGACGTTCGCACTCGGTGTCATCCGCAGCTACGCGAAGATGCTCGGTACCGATCCTGAGCCGTTCGCGCAAGCGCTTCGGCGTGTGAAAGGCGAGCCCGAGCCCGATTTGTCGATGCCGGCTTCGACGGGCGCCGATTTGCCGCGCGGGCGCGTCTCGGTGTCGCTCGGCGGCACGCCCAAGCACCGTTCGTGGTGGTGGGGCGTTGCAGCGGGCGTCATCGTCGTGATCGCGCTTGCGATGTGGCACCAGGGCGGCGATTCCCCGGCGTGGCTCGCCCGCCTGAAGGCCCGCGCCGGTGGGATGGCTGCGAGTCCGGGGGGCGCGGCATCGGGCACGGCCGCATCGGCTTCGACGGTCACGTCGACAGGCGTCGTGCAGGCTCAGCCTCAATCGGGTGCGTCGTCCGATGCGACGGCTGCCTCCGAGCCGTCGGCGAGCGAGTCCGCTTCGACCGACGCGAGCACACCGGCGATCACGCCCTTGGAACCGACGGCGCAGGCGCTTGCCTCGCAGCCGGCCGCCGCGCAGGGCGCGTCGATTGCGGCGGTTGCGCCGGCCTCCACGGCCGCCGGTACGCCGGTACAGACGCAAGCCGAGGCCGCTGCTGCGGCGTCGACGCCGGCTGCGCGAGCCGAATCGGCTGCGCCGGCGTCCGGTGCCGCGACGATCACGGTGAAGGTGTCGCAGGACAGCTGGTTCAGCGTACGCGACAAGAGCGGCAAGGAATTGTTCTCGGGGTTGGTGCATGCAGGCGACACGAAGGAAGTGTCGGGCGTGCCGCCCTTCAAGATCACCGCGGGCAACCGCGCAGGGCTCGAATCGATGACGCTCGACGGGCAAGCCGTCGATGCGGCGAAATTCGGTCCGAACAAGGGCAACGTTGCGCGTTTCACGTTGCCGTAACGTCCAATGCCGCAGCGAGCACGCTGCGGCCTGTTCTCAATTCGGATGCGCAGCTCTTCGGACAGCTGCGCACGCAGCGTAACCAGGACTCATGGGTCTTTCGATGCCTACCGACAGCAGCAGTCAGATTTGTTCTTCCGTGCCGATTTTCGGCGGTTCCGCGCAGCGTCGCGTTTCGCACGCGGTCGACGTCCGCTGGGGCGGTCAACTCGTGACCATCGGTGGCGATGCGCCCGTGCGCGTGCAGTCGATGACGAACACGGATACCGCCGATGCGATCGGCACCGCCATCCAAGTCAAGGAACTCGCGCAGGCGGGCTCGGAACTCGTTCGCATTACGGTCAATACGCCGGAAGCCGCGCAAGCCGTGCCGGCGATCCGCGAGCAGCTCGACCGCATGGGCGTGACGGTGCCGCTCGTCGGCGATTTCCATTACAACGGGCACTTGTTGTTGCGCGATCACCCCGCGTGCGCCGAGGCGCTGTCGAAATACCGGATCAACCCCGGTAACGTCGGCCAAGGGGCGAAGCGCGACACGCAGTTCGCGCAGATGATCGAAGCGGCGGCGCGTTACGACAAACCGGTGCGCATCGGCGTGAACTGGGGCAGCCTCGATCAGGATTTGCTCGCCCGGATGATGGACGAAAACGCCGCGCGCAGCGAGCCGTGGGAAGCGCAAAGCGTGATGTACGAGGCGCTGATCCAATCGGCGATCGGCTCGGCCGAGCGCGCCGTCGAACTCGGCTTGTCGCGCAATAAAATCGTGCTGTCTTGCAAGGTCAGCGGCGTGCAGGATTTGATCGCCGTGTACCGCGAGCTTTCGCGCCGCTGCGCGTTCGCGCTCCATTTGGGGTTGACCGAAGCCGGCATGGGTTCGAAGGGCATCGTCGCTTCCACCGCCGCGCTCGGCGTGCTGCTGCAAGAAGGCATCGGCGATACGATCCGTATCTCGCTGACGCCCGAGCCCGGCGCTTCTCGGACGGGGGAAGTCATCGTCGGTCAGGAAATCCTGCAAACGATGGGGTTGCGCTCGTTCACACCGATGGTCATCGCGTGCCCCGGCTGCGGTCGCACCACGAGCACGCTGTTTCAGGAGCTGGCCTCGCAGATTCAGAATTATCTGCGTGCGCAGATGCCCGTTTGGCGCGATCAGTATCCCGGCGTCGAAAAAATGCATGTGGCGGTGATGGGCTGTATCGTCAACGGCCCGGGCGAATCGAAGCAAGCCAACATCGGCATCAGCTTGCCCGGCTCGGGAGAGAACCCGGCCGCGCCCGTGTTCATCGATGGCGAAAAGGCCAAGACGCTACGCGGCGAGCGGATCGCCGAGGAATTCCAGCAAATCGTGAGCGACTATGTCGAGCGCCGCTATGGCCGCGCGAGCGTCGCGAATTAACGAGTCCACCGAACAACGATGACAGAACAGAAGAGAAAGCTCGAGAAGCTTGCGGGCGTCAAAGGCATGAACGACATCCTGCCGGCCGATGCCGTGTTGTGGGATTTCTTCGAGGCCACGGTCAAATCGATGCTGCGCGCGTATGGTTACCAGAACATCCGCACGCCGATCGTCGAGCATACGCAGTTGTTCACGCGCGGCATCGGCGAAGTGACGGACATCGTCGAGAAGGAGATGTACAGCTTCGTCGATTCCCTGAACGGCGAGCATCTTACCCTTCGTCCCGAGAGTACGGCCGCCGTCGTGCGCTCGGTCATCGAGCACAATCTGCTTTACGACGGTCCGAAGCGGCTTTGGTACATCGGGCCCAT
Source organism: uncultured beta proteobacterium (assembly GCA_963838695.1). Classification (GTDB taxonomy): domain Bacteria; phylum Pseudomonadota; class Gammaproteobacteria; order Burkholderiales; family Burkholderiaceae; genus Trinickia. The sequence goes on from CAWIRZ010000007.1 coordinate 161,611, forward strand.
GTTCCGTCACGAGCGCCCGCAGCGCGGCCGTTACCGGCAGTTCCACCAGGTGGGCGTGGAAGCGCTCGGCTTCGCCGGTCCCGATACCGATGCCGAAATCATCTTGATGTGCCAGCGGCTCTGGGACGATCTCGGCTTGACCGGCATTCGCCTCGAGATCAACTCGCTCGGCCTCGCCGAGGAGCGCGCCGCGCACCGAGTCGAACTCATCGCCTATCTTGAAAAACACGTCGACCTGCTCGACGAAGATGCCAAGCGCCGGCTTTATACCAATCCGCTGCGCGTGCTCGACACGAAGAACCCCGCGCTGCAGGAAATCGCGCAAAATGCGCCGAAGCTCATCGATTTCCTCGGCGATGTCTCGCGTGCGCATTTCGAAGGGCTGCAGCGGTTGCTGAAGGCGAACAACATTCCCTTCAAGATCAACCCGCGGCTTGTGCGCGGTCTCGATTACTACAACCTCACCGTGTTCGAGTGGGTCACCGATAAGCTCGGCGCGCAAGGCACCGTCGCGGCCGGCGGCCGCTACGATCCGCTCATCGAGCAACTGGGCGGCAAGCCCACGGCCGCTTGCGGCTGGGCGATGGGCGTCGAGCGTATCCTCGAATTGCTGAAGGAGGAATCGCTCGTTCCGCAGGAGGAAGGGTGCGATGTCTACGTCGTCCACCAGGGCGATAGCGCGCGCGAGCAGGCTTTCATCATCGCCGAGCGCCTGCGCGACACGGGCCTGGACGTCATCCTCCATTGCAGCACCGATGGCGCTTCGGCCAGCTTCAAATCTCAAATGAAGCGAGCCGATGCGAGCGGGGCGGCCTTTGCCGTGATTCTCGGCGAAGAGGAAGTCGCGAACGGTACGGTGGGCATCAAGCCGCTGCGCGACACTGCGGGTGGTGGCGAAAAGAGCGAACAACGCACCGTGGCGGTCGAAAACTTGACCGAATTTCTAATCAATGCGATGGTTGCAACCGCCGAAGACGGCGACGACTGACGCAACCGTCGCCGCTCACGACAAGAACGGCGCGAGACAAGAAGGAATCGCTTTGCGATGAGTTATCACGACGAACAAGAATCGATTGAAAGTTTCAAGGCTTGGTGGGCGCAGTGGGGCAATGCATCCACCTGGATCGTGCTCGCGGCGCTCGTCGCCGCGGCCGGCTGGAACGGCTGGCACTTTTGGCAGCGGCGCCAGGCGGCTCAGGCAGCCGTGCTGTACGAACAAGTGCAGCAATCCGTCGCGGCCAAGGATAAAGCCGCCGTCGCGCGCGATGCCGGAGATATGGAGTCGCGCTATGGCCGTACGGCCTATGGCGAGATGACGGCGCTTGCGGCAGCCAAGGCGCTCTATGAGGCGGGCGATGCGGCAGGCGCGAAAGCACAGCTGCAGTGGGCGATCGATCACGCGAAGGACGACGAGTACAAGCAGATCGCGAAGCTGCGTCTGGCGGCCGTGCTGCTCGACGAAAAGGCGTATGACGCGGGGCTTGCGCTGCTCGGCGACACGCCCGTCGCGGGGTTCCAAGGCCCTGTGGCGGATCGCCGCGGCGATCTGTTGGCGGCCGCGGGCAAGCGTGCCGATGCGCGCAGTGCCTACCAGCTCGCGTTGTCGTCGCTGGGCAAGAGCGATACCTCCGCGCGGCAGCTCATCCAATTCAAGCTCGACGCGCTCGGCGGCTGAGCGGCGTGGGTTTGCATCGCTGCCTGCCGGTCTTACCTGAACAACCTTTGACGAAGCTTCGCTCACCGATGAATTTGCTGAAACGTTTCGCCGTGCCCGTCGCTTGCGCGATGACCGTCCTCGCGATGGCGGCTTGCTCGTCCACGAAAGACCTGCGCCGTGATCCGGTGCCGCTCACCGAGTTCAAGCCTGTCTTCAATGTCGAGCAATCCTGGAAGACGAGCGTCGGCAAGGCGGGGCGTTACTTCTTCTCCCCGATCGTCGTCGGCGACGCCGTCTATGCCGCCGGCTCGAACGGAACGGTGGCCAAGATCGACGGCAAAACGGGGCAGACGCTTTGGAGTACGAAAGTGCACGCCGACTTGACGTCCGGCGTGGGCAGCGACGGCACCTACACCGCGGTCGGCGCGGAAAAGGGCGGCGTCGATGTCCTCGATGCCAACGGCAAGCTGCTCTGGAAGACGTCGGTGCCGGGCGAAATCGTCTCGCCGCCGCTCGTGGGTAACGGCTATGTGATCGTGCGCACGATCGACGGCCAGATCAGTGCCTTCAATGCGTCCACGGGCGAATTGCGCTGGCAGTATCACAATCGGGCTGTGCCGCTCAATCTGCGCGTCTCCGCCGGGATGGCGTTCGCCGGTGAAGCGGCAGTGTTGGCCGGATTCCCGGGCGGTTCGCTGTCGGCGGTCAACTTGAAGACGGGCGACGACTATTGGCAGGCGCCGGTTTCGTTCCCGAAGGGCGTCACGGAGGTCGAGCGCATTAACGACGTCACGGGCGCTCCGACGCTGGTTGGCGCCGAAGCATGCGCCGTCACGTTCCAAGGGCGCATCAGCTGCTTCGATGCGAATAGCGGCCAACCCGTCTGGGAGCAGCCGTTTTCCGGCGTAGCCGGCCTCGCCGCAGACCGCACCGCGGTGATCGCCCCGGACGACTGGTCGGTGCTGCAAGCGTTCGACGCGACGACGGGCAAACCGCTCTGGAAGAACGACAAGCTCAAGAATCGCGATTTGAGCACGCCGTACTTGCTGGGGCCCGATGTCGTCGTGGGCGATTACCAGGGTTACGTGCATTTCCTGTCTCGCGACGACGGCAAGTTCCTCGCACGCGTCAAGACGGACGGCAGCCCGATTACGGCCGCGCCGGTGGCGGTGGGCAACACGCTGATCGTGCAGACGCACGACGGCCACTTGTACGGGTTCGTCTCGCACTAAGCGCGGCGTTTCGGTAAGTGTTTGTCCCGCGGCCGGCGTAGCCGGCCGCGGGCGTTTTAAAGTACCGGCACGCGCAGCGCGCGGCCGGCCCATCGATACGCGCGTGCCTCGCATTGCCGTATCGTGATAATTTTCGAGCAGCGGCGCGCTTGAGTGCGCCGGTGCTGGCCCCGGCCGTTCGCATAAAAGGACGTTGCTGAGGCCGGCGCGTCATACCGGCTCGTGCCGTACGCGGCAGTTCGATGCGCCGATGGTCCCGCAACTCGTCGCTCCGGCGAGCCGGTGCGGTGGCGCTTGCCTCACTTAGATAACGTCAGATGAAACCCGTAATTGCCCTAGTTGGGCGCCCCAATGTGGGGAAATCCACCCTTTTCAACCGGCTCACGCGTTCGCGCGATGCGCTTGTCGCCGATTTGCCCGGCTTGACGCGCGATCGCCACTACGGCGAGGGACGCACGGGCGAGCGCGCCTATCTTGTCGTCGATACAGGCGGGTTCGAGCCTGTCGCGAAGGACGGGATCTTGCATGCGATGGCGCGGCAAACACGGCAGGCCGTCGAGGAATCGGATGTCGTCGTGTTCATTGTCGACGGCCGCAACGGGCTCGCGCCTCAGGACAAGGCGATCGCCGACTACCTGCGCAAGACCGGTCGCCCGATCATGCTTGTGGTGAACAAGGCCGAGGGGATGAAGTACACGGCGGTCGCGTCCGATTTCTACGAACTCGGGTTGGGCGATCCGCGCGCGATCTCGGCCGCGCACGGCGACGGCGTCACGGAAATGATCAACGACGCGCTTGAAATCGCTTACGCCGGACACCCCGAGGAGCCGGAGGAGGAGAGCGGCGCGCGCGGTACCAAGATCGCCATCGTTGGGCGGCCGAACGTCGGCAAATCGACGCTCGTCAATACGCTCATCGGCGAGGATCGCGTCATCGCCTTCGACATGCCCGGTACCACGCGCGATTCGATTTATGTCGATTTCGAGCGGCAGGGCCGGAAATACACGCTGATCGATACGGCGGGTTTGCGCCGGCGCGGCAAGGTGTTCGAGGCGATCGAGAAATTCTCGGTCGTGAAGACGCTGCAATCGATCGCCGATGCGAACGTCGTGATTTTGCTGCTCGACGCACGGCAAGACATCTCCGATCAAGACGCCCACATTGCCGGCTTCGTGGTCGAGCAAGGCCGCGCGCTCGTGGTGGGCGTCAACAAGTGGGACGGGCTCGACGCGCACGTGCGGGAGCGGACGAAGGCCGACTTGTTGCGCAAGCTGAAATTCTTGGAATTCGCGAAATTCCACTTCGTGTCCGCCACCGAGAAGACCGGTATCGGTCCGCTGATGCGCTCGGTCGATGACGCCTACGCGGCCGCCATGGCCAAGCTGCCGACGCCGAAGCTCACGCGCGCGCTGATCGAAGCGGTGGAGTTTCAGCAGCCGCGCCGTCGCGGTCCCGTCCGTCCAAAGTTGCGTTACGCGCACCAGGGCGGTCAAAACCCGCCGATCATCGTCATCCACGGCAATGCGCTCGACGCCGTGACCGAGACCTACAAGCGGTATCTCGAAAATCGTTTCCGCGAAACTTTCTCGTTGACGGGAACTCCATTGCGCATAGAGTTCCGCTCGTCGACGAACCCGTACGCGGACAAGGGCTGATTTGTACGGGCTTGAGCCTTGGCTGGATGGCCTGAGCGGCTCGGGCCGGAATGAAAATCGGCTATAGTGTAGCGATTGGCGGCGGATCTCTTTTTCTTCGCCCCAATCTGGATCCAACCTGCAAAAAAAACGACGGAGTTTGCTATGAGCAACAAAGGGCAACTGTTACAAGACCCGTTTCTGAACGCACTGCGCAAAGAGCACGTGCCGGTTTCCATCTACTTGGTCAACGGCATCAAGCTTCAAGGGAACATCGAATCGTTCGACCAGTACGTTGTGTTGCTCCGGAACACCGTGACCCAGATGGTTTACAAGCACGCCATTTCGACGGTCGTGCCGGCCCGTCCGGTCAATTTCCACCCCGATTCGGAAACGGCCTGATTCCATCCTAGCGGCCGGCACGGTGCCGACTCATCGGCGCGGGTGCCGGCCGCTTCCCATTTAGACGCCCATCAATTTGATCAACGCAGCGCTCGTCGGCATCGATTTCGGAAAGATCGACTTCGAAGCCAGTCTCGAAGAACTCAGCCTGCTCGCGCAAAGCGCGGGCGCCCATCCCGCCGTGACCTTGACCGGGCGCCGTTCGAGCCCCGATGCCGCGCTGTTCGTCGGCAGCGGCAAGGCCGAGGAATTGCGCCTCGCGTGCGAGGCGAACGACGTCGAAATCGTCATTTTCAACCACGCTTTGGCGCCAGCGCAGCAGCGCAATTTGGAGCGGACGCTTAACCGTCGCGTCGTCGATCGCACGAGCCTGATTCTCGATATCTTCGCTCAACGCGCGCGCAGTCACGAAGGCAAGCTGCAAGTCGAACTCGCGCAGTTGCAGTACTTGGCCACGCGCCTCGTGCGAGCGTGGACTCACCTTGAGCGCCAAAAAGGCGGTATCGGCCTGCGCGGTCCCGGTGAAACGCAGCTCGAAACCGATCGCCGCTTGATCGGGGAACGTATCAAAATGCTCAAGACGCGGCTTGAAAAGCTGCGCCGCCAGCATGGTACGCAGCGGCGCCAGCGCGCGCGCAACCGCGCGATGTCGGTGTCGATCGTCGGCTACACCAATGCGGGCAAATCTACGTTGTTCAATGCGCTCACCAAGGCGCAAGCCTACGCGGCCGATCAGCTGTTCGCCACGCTCGATACCACTTCGCGCCGGCTTTACCTCGGCGACGAGGCGGGGCAAGTCATCATCTCCGATACGGTCGGGTTTATTCGCGAATTGCCTCACCAGCTCGTCGCCGCGTTTCGGGCCACGCTGGAAGAAACGATCCACGCCGATTTGCTGCTGCACATCGTGGATGCATCGAGCGCGGTGCGGCTCGACCAAATCGATCAGGTCAACGAAGTTTTGAAAGAGATCGGCGCACACACGGTGCGGCAGGTTCTTGTCTTCAACAAGATCGATGCCGTCCCCGAACTCGCGGCGCGTGGCGACGCGGTCGAACGGGACGAGTATGGTAATATTTCGCGCGTCTTTTTGAGCGCGCGCACGGGGCAAGGTTTGGATACGCTGCGCGCAGCCATCGCTGAAATCGCCACCTCAGAACACCTCTCCGATAGCGGGCGCGTGCCGCAGGAAGCGGCGCCGCCGGCGCAGGGGCACGAAGATTCAGATACATCGGCGTCGTCCGATGCGCGGGCATGGCGCTCCGATTTGCATTGACCGGCTCTCCCAACTCGAGCGAACGAACACAGGTGAACGAATACAACGAGCGGAGTTTCTGGCTGCGTGCGCGCGCCATTCTGTCCATCAGCGATCCTCGCTGGGGGCGTGGCGACGGCAATGGCAGCCGGCAGCGGCCCAATGAGCCGAAGCGCGGTTCCGGTGGCGACGGCGACGGCCCGCCGGATCTCGACGAAATGTGGCGCGAATTCAACCGCCGCTTATCGCGTTTCTTCGGCGGCAAGGGGTCCGGTTCGGGGCCCGGCGATCGTCGGCCCGATAACGGACGCGCCGCGCGCATCGGCGTCGGTATCGTCATCGGTGTCCTGGTCGCAATCTATATCGGTAGCGGCGTCTTCGTGGTGCAAGACGGTCAAACGGGCGTGGTCTTGCAGTTCGGCAAGTACCAAGGCACCGTCGAGGCCGGCGTGCATCTGCGCCTGCCTTATCCGTTCGAGACGCATGAGATCGTCAATGTGTCCCAAATTCGCTCCGTGGAAATCGGTCGCGGCAATGCGATGAGCGATGCCAGTACGAAGGACGCATCGGTGGTCACGCAAGACGGCGACATCGTCGACGTGCGCCTTGCCGTTCAGTACCAGGTGAAATCGGCCACCGATTACCTGTTCAGTACCGCTGACCCGGATCAGAGCGTGACACAAGCGGCGCAGGCGGCTGTGCGCGAGATCGTGGGCGCGCGCAGCACCGCGAGCTTGCTCGGCGGCAATCACGATGCTATTCGCGAGCCGCTGATGCAATCGATCCAAAGCGCGCTTGACCGGTATCGCTCGGGGCTTGCCGTGACGGGTGTCACGATTATGTCGATCGACCCGCCGGCGGCCGTGCGAAGCGCGTATGCAGACGCCGCTCGCGCCCGGCAGGACCGTGCGAGCGCGAAAGCGGAGGCTGACGCTTACGCCGGCCAAGTCTTGCCGGGTGCAAAGGCGCAAGCTCAACGGACGACCGACGACGCCAAGGCGTACGCCGCGCGTGTCGTCGCCGACGCGCAGGGCGACGCCGAGCGCTTCAAGCAGGTCTACGCCCAATACGCGAAGGCGCCGGCTGTCGTGCGCGAGCGGATGTATCTGGAAACCATGCGCGACATCTACGCCAATTCGACCAAGATTTTCGTTAGCGGCAAGCCCGGCAGCAGCGTGGTGAATCTGTCCGTCGACAAGCTGGTCGAAGCCAATCGTCGCGCATCGTCCGATGCGAATGCGCCAGCCGCTTCGGCTCCGGTGGGCGCGAGCGCGGCATCGGGCGTGTCGGCCGCATCGGCCGCTCAGCCGCCGGCCGACTCGAATCCCGCCAGCCAAGCCGCTGCGGCGAGCGACACCCTACGTTCGCGCGATACGCTACGCAGCCGCGCGCGCGAAGACGAATTGCAGCAATAAGGAGCGCCCGACATGAATCGTATCGTTGCGCTCGTCGTGGCGGTGGTAGCCGTCTTGTTTGCAGGGGCGTCGACCTTGCTTGTTGTCGATCAGGGGCATGTCGCTGTCGTTTATTCGCGCGGCGGCGAGCATCCGACACTGGCGCAGCCCGGTCTGCACGTCAAACTGCCCGCGCCGTTGCAAGGGGCGATGCTGGTCGACACGCGGGTCCGTACGCTGACCCCGTCCGACGCCGACCGTCTCGTCACGTCCGATAAATCGGACCTGCTCGTGAGCCCCGTGCTGAAATTCCGTGTCACGGATCCCCTGACGTTGTTCTCCGAAACCGACGGGGACCAGCAAAGTGCGCTCGACAAGCTTTCCGGGCAAACGGAGGCCGCGCTGAGCGAAGCGTTCTCCAAGCGGACGCTCGCCGACGTCCTGGCGCATCAGCGCGACGTGGCGCAGCAAGCGCAGACGGCCTTGGCCGCTCCAGCGAAAGCGCTCGGAATCGAGATCGTCGATCTGCGGCTCGCGCGCGTGGATTTCCCGCAGGCGAATGCCGATGCCGTGTACAAGCGGATGGCGGCCGTGCAAGAGCAGGTAGCGGCCGACGAGCGCGCGCAGACCGCCACCGAAGTGGGCCAGATCAAGGCGGACGTGCAGCGTCAGCGCGAAGCGGTGCTGGCCGATGCCGATGCGACCGCGCAGGCCGTGAAGGGCGAGGGCGACGCCAAAGCCGCCGCGATTGCGGCCGATGCGTTCGGGAGCGATCCGGCCTTCTATCAGTTCTACGAGAGCTTGCGAGCTTACCGGAGTGTTTTCAAGCCGGGCGACGTCATCGTCGTCGATCCCGACAGCGAATTTTTCCGCTTCATGCGCAGCCCAGATGGGGGCAGCGCCCCAGCATCCCCGGCCGCCTCGGCTTCACGTAAACATTGATTCAGGGGCGCCGTCGATCGATCGGCGGCGTCGGCATTTCATGAACATGGCCGGTTCGTTATTGCTTGCGATCGCTCTGATGCTCATCATCGAGGGCATGTTTCCGTTCGTCTTCCCGACGGCGTGGCGCGAGACCTTCCGTAGAATTGCCGAACGTCCGGCGCATCACATTCGCATCGGCGGCTTGATCGTCATGGCGCTCGGTTTGCTGCTGCTTGTCGCGGCCACCTGAGACGGTGCCCACGGTTCGCGCGAACGGCGCTCAAGCCCGGTTCGTTTCGTTTCGCTTCGCTTGACTCGCTTTCGGCTGCGCACTGCGCGCCTTCATTAACGTCGTAGGACCCAATCGATGTCGACCTGGCTGCTCCCCGAAAATATCGCCGACGTGCTGCCTTCCGAGGCGCGCAAGATGGAAGAACTGCGGCGCGCACTGCTCGATCGCTTCCGCACGTACGGGTACGAGATGGTGATGCCGCCACTGCTCGAGTACCTCGAATCGCTGCTGACAGGCGGCGGCACCGATCTGAACTTGCGTACGTTCAAGCTCGTCGATCAACTATCGGGGCGCACGCTGGGCCTACGGGCAGATACGACGCCGCAAGTGGCGCGCATCGACGCCCATTTGCTGAACCGGCAGGGCGTTACGCGCCTGTGCTATGCGGGTAGCGTGCTGCATACGCGGCCGCGGGGCCTGCATGCCACGCGCGAGCAGATTCAAATCGGCGCGGAAATCTACGGCCACGGCGGCCTCGAGGCCGATCTGGAAATCCAGCAACTGATGCTCGACGTCTTGCGTTTGGCGGGGATCGAGAACGTTCGGCTCGACTTGTGTCATGCGGGCGTGCTTCTCGCACTGTTTGAGCGCGACGCCGTTGCCGCCTCGCGCGGCGAAACGCTGTATGAAGCGCTGGCCGGAAAGGACGTGCCCCGTATTGCCGAACTGACGCACGATCTCGAGCCGTCCGTACGCGACGCTTTGCGTGCGTTGCCCTCGCTCTACGGCGATGCGTCGGTGCTCGACCTGGCGCGGCAGCAACTGCCGAAATGGCCCGCGATCACGCAAGCACTCGACGATCTGGCGTTTCTCGCGGCACGCGTCGAAGGCGGTCACGCTACGATCGATTTGGCAGATTTGCGCGGCTATGCATACCACAGCGGCGTCATGTTCTCGGCATATGTGGCAGGCGTGCCGAACGCGCTCGCGCGCGGAGGCCGGTACGACCACGTCGGTCAAGCCTACGGGCGTGCGCGCCCGGCGACGGGCTTTTCGCTCGATTTGCGCGAGGTCGCTCGGATTTCGCCCATCGAAGCGCGCAGCAGCGCGATCCTCGCGCCGTGGAAGCACGACGATCTGTTGCGCGAGCGCGTCGCCGCGCTGCGCGATGCGGGCGAAGTCGTGATTCAAGCGTTGCCGGGGCACGATCATGCACTGGACGAGTTCGCGTTCGATCGCGTGCTCGTCGAACGCGACGGGGCGTGGCTGGTGCAGGCGCGTCAACCGAACGCGGGGGCTTGAATCGCGCGCTCGCAGGCGGCGCCGGCGAGCACTCGAATGGTCCATGCCGTTGAAGCGAAACGGAAAAATTCGGAAGCTTCAGCGAACATGGGTAGAATACGTTTTTAACCAGCTAACGAAACAACATGTCTGCCAGCGCAGTGAATGCAGCCCCGGGGCGCAACGTCGTCGTGGTCGGGACTCAATGGGGTGATGAAGGCAAGGGCAAAATCGTCGACTGGCTGACGGACCACGCGCAAGGCGTCGTACGTTTCCAGGGCGGCCACAATGCCGGTCACACACTCATCATCGGCGGCAAGAAGACGATCTTGCGCTTGATTCCGTCGGGCATCATGCGCGCTGGCGTCGCTTGCTACATCGGCAACGGCGTGGTGCTTTCCCCCGAAGCGCTGTTCAAAGAAATCGAAGAGCTCGAAGCCGCGGGTGTGGACGTGCGCAAGCGTCTGTTCATCTCCGAGGCGACGACGCTCATTCTCCCGCACTACGTTGCGATCGATCAGGCGCGCGAAGCACGTCGCGGCGCCGGCAAGATCGGCACGACGGGGCGTGGGATCGGGCCGGCCTACGAGGACAAAGTGGGCCGTCGCGCGTTGCGCATCCAGGACTTGTTCACGCCGGAAGCGTTCGCCGATCGCCTGCGCGAGAACCTCGATTTCCATAATTTCGTGCTGACCCAATACCTGGGTGCGGCCGCTGTCGATTTCCAGCAAACGCTGGACACGATGCTGGGGTATGCCGAGCGTCTGGCGCCGATGGTGACCGATGTCTCGCGCCGTCTATACGACGAGAACGCGGCCGGCCGCAATTTGCTGTTCGAGGGTGCGCAGGGCACGCTGCTCGATATCGATCACGGCACGTATCCGTTCGTCACCTCGAGCAATTGCGTGGCGGGGGCCGCGTCGGCGGGCGCCGGCGTGGGGCCGCAAAAGCTGCACTATATTCTCGGTATCACGAAGGCGTATTGCACGCGGGTGGGTTCGGGGCCGTTCCCGAGCGAACTCTATGACGCGGATAACCCGCAGCGCCAGGAAGCCGTAGGCGTCACGCTGGCGAACGTCGGCAAGGAGTTCGGTTCGGTCACAGGCCGCCCGCGCCGCACCGGATGGCTCGATGCCGCCGCGCTGCGCCGCTCGATCCAAATCAACGGCGTATCGGGGCTGTGTATGACCAAGCTCGACGTGCTCGACGGCCTCGACGAGGTGAAGCTGTGCATCGGCTACAAGATCGACGGCAAGAGCGTCGATCTGCTGCCGCGCGGTGCAGCCGAAGTGGCGCGTTGCGAGCCGGTGTACGAGACGTTCGGCGGCTGGAAGGAAAGCACGATCGGCATTACGCAATGGAGCGAACTGCCGGCCAACGCGCAGGCGTACCTCACGCGCGTGCAGGAAGTGGCGGGTATCCCGATCGATATGGTTTCGACGGGGCCGGACCGGGACGAAACGATCTTGTTGCGCCATCCCTTCAAGGTTTGAGCGATGACGCAGAACATGACGATGATCGCCATGACGGATCCGCGTAACGACGACAAGAACCTCTGGGTGAACTGGGACGAGTATCACCGGCTCATCGAGCTGTTGGCGCTGGCCGTGCACGATTCGGGTTGGAAGTTCGACAAGATTTTGTGTCTGGCGCGCGGCGGGCTGCGCGTCGGCGATCAACTGTCGCGCATTTACGACTTGCCGCTCGCCATTCTCGCGACAAGCTCGTACCGCGAAGCCGCGGGCACGCAGCAGGGCGAACTCGATATTGCGCAATACATCACGATGACGCGCGGCGATCTGTCAGGAAATGTGTTGTTGGTCGACGATCTCGTCGATTCGGGCGTCACGCTGGCGCGCGTCCAGCAGCATTTGAAGGAGCGGTATCCCGCCGTGACGGCCATTCGCTCGGCCGTGCTTTGGTACAAAGGCTGTTCGTCGGTGAAGCCGGATTACTTTGTCCAGCATTTGCCGACAAACCCTTGGATTCACCAGCCGTTCGAAGAGTGGGATACCGTCCGGCCCCATAACCTCGGTGCTTGGATCAAACGCGGCGTTGCGCAAGACTCACCTGCAGGCACGTAAGTTGCGCTCTATTTTGGGCCGCAACGTTCGCGCTGGCATCGACAATTTGAGCGGAGTCGCCTGACTCCGCTCTTTTTGTGTGTATTCCACACCGATGCGCCGCTAGAATAGCGCTCGCTCTCGGCTTATCCGGTACGACCGGTCGCGTTTATGACAAACAATCACCACGACACCCTTCGTCGGCATTCGCTGCCGTCACTTGCGCTGGCGGCTATCGGCGTCGTATTCGGCGATATCGGCACGAGCCCGCTCTATGCACTCAAGGAAGCGTTCAGCCCCGCCCATGGAATCGCGCTGACCGATCATTCGATCCTCGGCGTCATCTCACTGCTGTTTTGGGCCATCATCTTCGTCGTGTCCATTAAGTACGTGTTGTTCGTGATGCGCGCGGACAACAACGGCGAGGGTGGGGTGTTGGCGTTGATGGCGCTTTCGTTGCGGCCGTTCGCGATGGGTTCCCGCGTCGCCGGCATCTTGATGATGCTCGGCATTTTCGGCGCGTGCATGTTCTACGGCGACGCCGTCATCACGCCCGCGATTTCCGTGATTTCAGCCGTGGAAGGGCTGGAGATCGCGACGCCGCAGCTGTCGCATCTGGTTCTGCCGATCACGATGGTGATTCTTGTCGCGCTGTTTTGGATCCAGCGCCACGGGACGGCGCTCGTCGGCAAACTGTTCGGGCCGATCATGCTCGTCTGGTTTGCGACGCTTGCCGTGATGGGCGTTGCGCATATCATGCGCGCCCCGCAAATCATCGCCGCCCTCAATCCCTATTACGCGTTCTCCTTCATGCACGCGCATATGCTGCAAGCGTATGTGGTGCTCGGGTCGGTGTTCCTGGTGCTGACAGGAGCCGAGGCGCTGTATGCGGACATGGGGCACTTCGGTGCGCGCCCGATTCGCCTCGCGTGGTATGTGCTGGTCATGCCGTCGCTCGTGCTCAACTACTTCGGGCAAGGCGCGCTGCTGATGGAAAACCCGAAGGCGATCGGCAATCCGTTCTTCCTGATGGTGCCGGACTGGGCGCTGCTGCCCTTGGTTGTGCTCTCGACCGTGGCCACCGTGATTGCTTCTCAGGCAGTCATCTCGGGCGCCTATTCGCTCACCAGCCAGGCGATTCAGCTCGGCTACGTGCCGCGCATGAAGGTGCTTCACACGTCCGAGCTGGCGATCGGGCAGATCTACGTGCCGGTCGTCAATTGGCTGCTGCTGTTCATCATTTTGTGCGTCGTGCTGGGCTTCAAGAGTTCGGACAACCTGGCGGCCGCATACGGTATCGCAGTGACGACGACGATGGTCATGACGACCGTCCTGGCCTGCGTGGTGATGGTCAAGGTGTGGAATTGGAACAAGGCGCTCGTCGCCGTGATCATCGCGGCGTTCATGACGGTCGATGTGGCGTTCTTCGGCGCGAACTTGCTCAAGGTGGCGGAAGGCGGGTGGTTGCCGCTCGGCATCGGCGCCTTGTTGTTCTTCCTGTTGATGACTTGGTATAAGGGACGCCTGCTCGTGAAGGAGCGGACGGCGGCTGACGGCATCCCGCTCGCACCGTTCGTGCAAGGGCTGCTGGCGCACCCGCCGCACCGCGTCTCGGGTACGGCCATCTATCTCACGGGTAGCGATTCGCTCGTGCCGGTCAGCTTGCTGCACAACCTCAAGCACAACAAGGTGTTGCACGAGCGGACGATCTTCTTGACGTTCGTGACCCGCGACATTCCCTACGTCGAAGACGACGACCGCATCACGCTGAAGGACGTCAGCGGCGGGTTGTATCTCGTGGGGGCTGCATACGGCTTTAACGAAACGCCGGATGTGAAAGCGGTCCTGTTCGAGCTCGAGCGGGTGTATGGCATGCAATTCGAACTGATGGACACGTCGTTCTTCCTCGCGCGCGAAACCGTCGTGCCGACGCAACTGCCCGGTATGTCGATCCTGCGTGAGCGCATCTTCGCTTGGATGCATCAAAACGCCGCAAAACCGACGGATTTTTTCCGGATTCCGGCCAATCGTGTGGTCGAACTTGGGACGAAAATCGAAATTTGAGGTGGACGTGAGGCCGAACCGGGGAGAACGGGCGAGTCCGGGCGCGTCCGAACCCCCGGTGGCGTGCGCCGCCCCGTAGGGCGGGCAATGCGTTATGCGGCTGACAGTCAAGCTGCTGACAGTAAAAAAGCCGCATTCCATCGGAATGCGGCTTTTTATATCGGCTAACGGATCGAGCCGCCCCAAGCGTCCACTAGTGCTCGGGGCGTCTACCCGCGCGCTCAGCGTTGCTTGAGCTTCGCGAAGGCGGCGGCCATTGCGCCCGACGGCTCCGGCTCACGCGTCCGCTGCTGCGGTGCCCGGGAGGCTGCGCCGGGCCCGGGACGGCTCGATCCGCGATCGTCGCGCGAGGCAGGCGTGGCATCGTCGGCAAGCCGCATCGTCAGCGCGATGCGCTGGCGCTTGGCGTCGACGTCGAGCACCTTCACCTTGACGACTTGGCCCGCTTTCACCACTTCGTGCGGATCCTTGATGAACTTGGTCGACATCGCGGAGACGTGAACCAGGCCGTCCTGGTGTACGCCGATATCGACAAATGCACCGAAGGCCGCGACGTTCGTGACGACGCCTTCCAGCACCATCCCTGGCGCGAGGTCGGAGATCTTCTCGACGCCTTCGCGGAACGTCGCCGTCTTGAACTCGGGGCGCGGATCGCGGCCCGGCTTTTCGAGTTCCGCAAGGATGTCTCGCACAGTGGGCAGGCCGAAGCGCTCGTCGACGAACTCGGCAGGCGAGAGGCCGCTCAGGGCTTCCCGATTGCCGAGGACGTCGCCGATCTGCTTGCGGATTTTCGCGAGCATGCGCTCCACCACCGGATACGCTTCGGGGTGGACCGACGAGCGATCGAGCGGGTTTTCGCCGCCGTTGATGCGCAAGAAGCCCGCGGCTTGCTCGAACGTTTTGTCGCCGAGGCGCGGCACCTTGCGCAGATGCGTGCGGGAGGGGAACGGGCCGTTTGCATCCCGGTATTCGACGATGTTGCGCGCAAGCGTGCTATTCAGCCCCGAAACGCGAGCGAGCAGGGCAACCGAGGCGGTATTCGCATCCACGCCGACCGCGTTTACGCAGTCTTCCACCACGGCATCGAGCGAGCGGGCCAGCTCGCGCTGATTGACGTCGTGCTGGTATTGGCCCACCCCAATCGCCTTCGGCTCGATCTTGACGAGTTCGGCGAGCGGATCTTGCAAGCGGCGTGCGATCGACACCGCGCCGCGCAGCGACACATCGAGGTCCGGAAACTCTTTGGCCGCCAGTTCCGATGCCGAGTAGACCGAGGCGCCCGCTTCGGACACGACGATCTTTTGCAGCTTAAGCTCGGGGTGACGGGTAATCAGTTCGCTTGCGAGTTTATCTGTCTCTCGCGACGCAGTACCGTTGCCGATGCTGATCAATTCGGCCTGCGTCTGCGCGGCTAGACGGGCGAGCTTGGCAAGCGAGCCGTCCCAGTCGCGGCGCGGCTCGTGCGGGTAGATCGTATCGGTGGCCAGCACTTTGCCCGTACGGTCGACCACAGCGACCTTAACGCCCGTGCGCAAGCCGGGGTCGAGACCGATCACGGCTTTAGGGCCGGCCGGCGCGGCCAGCAGCAAGTCTTTCAAGTTGCGAGCGAAAACGCGGATCGCCTCGTGTTCGGCCGTTTCTCGCAGTTGCGTCAGCATTTCGTTTTCGAGATGCGGCTGCACTTTGACGCGCCAGCACCAGCGGCAGACGTCCGAGAGCCATTTATCGGCCGGGCGCCCTTGGTTCGAGATGCCGACATGGCGGGCGATCAGCGCTTCGCAAGGGTGCGGCACTTGCACGTCCAGTTCCTCGCCGAGCCCGAGCTTGATCGTCAGCACGCCCGCGTTGCGCCCACGGAACAGCGCGAGGGCGCGGTGCGACGGCACCGTTTTCCACGTCTCGGCGTAGTCGTAGTAGTCCCTGAACTTCTCGCTTTCTTCGTGTTCCTTGCCCTCGAGCACCGACGAGGAGACGACACCGCGCTCCGATAGGTATTCGCGCAGCTTGCCGAGCAGCTCGGCCGTTTCGCCGAATTGCTCGGACAGGATGTCGCGCGCACCGTCGAGCGCCGCTTTGACGTCGGCCACGCCCTTCTCGGCGCTGACGTACGCTGCCGCTTCGGCTTGCGGATCGAGGCGCGGATCGGCCAGCAGAGCGAGCGCGAGCGGTTCGAGCCCCGCTTCGCGGGCGATCTGCGCCCGCGTGCGGCGCTTTTGCTTGTAGGGGAGATAGAGATCTTCGAGTGCTTGCTTGCTATCGGCGGCGCCGATGGCCGTGCGCAACTCGTCGGTCAGCTTGCCTTGCTCCTCGATGCTCGAGAGGATCGAGGCGCGCCGGTCCTCCATCTCCCGCAGGTAGAGCAGGCGTTCTTCGAGTTGACGCAGGTGCGTATCGTCGAGATTGTCGGTGACTTCCTTGCGATAGCGCGCGATGAACGGAACGGTGGCGCCTTCGTCTAGCAGTTGCACAGCTGCGGCGACTTGGCGCGGCTGCACGTTCAGTTCGGCGGCGATGCGCTGAACGATCTTGAGTGCTACGGTGTCCGTCATAGATGCGTTTGGCTGCGAGGCCCCGGGGCGCACCCGCCCAATAGCGGGAAACGCCGGCCGGCGGCCGGGTTGCTGAAGCGGCGCATTTTGCCACAAATGCCCGGGGTCTCAAGCGCGGGTGTTAGAATTTCGACCATGTTCCGATCCCCGCCTACGACGTTGCAGATCTCCCGTTTCTTCGTTTCCGTGCCTGCCGCCATCTTGGCCGCGGCGGCGCTCGCGTGTTCGCTCGCGATGCCCGCTGCCTTTGCACAACCCACGCCCGCTACCGCGGCGGCTGAGGCTTCCGCCGCGCCATCGTCCGCGAGCGATGTCGCGGCTTCGTCCGGTCCCGATTTCGATACGCGCCAGAAGGCGCTCGATGCGCGTACGGCGCAAAACGAATATGTGTACGGCGTGGCCGAGCACAACTGTTATGCCAAGTTCTTCGTCAACGCTTGCCTGAATCGCGCCCGCGACAAAGCGCGCGCCGAGCGCATGCGAATTCACGCCGAGCAGCTTGCGCTCGACGATGAGCGCCGGGCCGCGCACGCGCAGTTGCGTGACGAACAGGATGCGCTGCGCCGCGCACGCGATGCGCAGGAGGCGCCGCAGCGCGCCGCCACGGCGGCGAACAATGCGCAGGCGTATGAGGAAAAGCAGCGCCAGCATGAGCTGGAGCAGGCTCAGCGAGGGGCCGAGGCGCCGCAGCGCACGGCCAATCAAGCAGCCTATGACGCCAAGCAAGCCGACTTCCAACGCAAGCTCGATCAGGCGCGGCAAAACGCGGCGCGCGATGCGCAAGAGCGTGCGCTGCGGGCGCAGCACTACGACCAAAAGCAGGCCGACGCCGCGCAGCACAAGGCGGATGTCGAAGCGCGCCAGAAACAGGCTGCGCAAAAGACGCAGGAAAAACAGCAGGACCAGTTGCAGCAGGAACAGCAGCAGGAACAGCAAAAGCGCTTGCAGCAGGAGCAGGACAGCGACTGAAGCAAGAGGGCGGTTTGCTGATGGACGGTAACCTCAGGCGTGGCCCTCGCAAGGCGCGGGTGCCACGCCTAACGAACCGAGGAGGCGACTATGCGCGGCCATCAGGCGATCCAACCGGACACGCTCCGCGATCGCATCTTGCAATTGCAGTCGGAGCATAGCGAACTCGATCGCATGATCGACAAACTGGCGATCTCCTCGGATATCACCGATCTCGAGCTACGGCGTTTGAAAAAGCGCAAGCTCAAGGTCAAAGACGACATCTTGTTGCTGCAATTGCAGCTCGAACCGGACGGGCACGCGTAGGCGGCGAACGGGCAGGCGTTTGCGCCGCGCCGCGGTGCCCATTGCAGGGAAACGCTTGCCTTGAATTCACCGCTCCAACGCTCTACCGGAGCGCCGCTCGCCGCGGCGCCCACATTGCCCGAGGGGCAGCACGATGGTGCCGCGCAGCCGGCGCCTACCGCGCCGGACGTGCGTGTGCCGCATGCGCTGGCGGCTGCGCTCGCCCCCCGCCGGCGTGCCGAACTCGATGCGATCTTCGCGAACGACGGCCTGCTCGCGCGTGCCATCGACGGCTACCGGCCGCGCGCGTCTCAAATCGAAATGGCCTGCGCCGTGGCCGCAGCGATGGAGGCGTCCGGGCGCGCCATGCCCGAGCCGGCCATGTTCGAGGCGCAGCGCCGTCCCGCCCGCCGCCTGCGTCGAGAAGACGGCGAGGCACGTGCGGATGCGGGCGCCAGCGCGCCCGAACAGAGCGCGCAGGCCGACGGCGCCGCCGGCGAAAACACGCTAATCGTGGAAGCCGGCACGGGGACGGGCAAGACGTACGCGTATCTCGTCCCAGCCATGCTTTGGGGCGGCAAGGTCGTGATTTCCACCGGCACCAAGCATTTGCAAGATCAGCTTTTTCAGCGCGATCTGCCAACCGTGCGCGATGCGCTGGCCGTGCCGGTATCGGTCGCGATGCTCAAAGGGCGCGCGAACTATCTGTGTCACTACTACCTGCAGCGCACTGCCGACAATGGGCGTTTGCCTTCGCGACAGGACACCGCCTATCTGCAGGACATCGTGCGCTTCGCCAAGATCACGCGGACGGGGGATAAGGCCGAACTCGCCAGCGTGCCCGAGACGGCAGCTGTGTGGTCGATGGTGACGTCGACGCGCGAGAACTGCCTCGGCCAGGAATGCCCGCACTACAAAGAATGCTTCGTCATGCAGGCTCGGCGCGAAGCGCAGCAAGCGGACATCGTCGTCGTCAACCATCACCTGTTTTTTGCCGACATCATGTTGCGCGATACGGGGATGGCGGAGCTGCTGCCCACGGCCAATACGATCGTTTTCGACGAAGCGCACCAGTTGCCCGAGACAGCCACGCTGTTCTTCGGCGAGACGCTGTCAACGGCGCAATTGCTCGAGCTGGCACGCGACGTCGTCGCCGAAGGTCTCGCGCATGCGCGCGACGCGATCGAATGGGTCAAGCTCGGCGCCGCGCTCGAGCGCGCCGCGCGCGACGTGCGTCTTGCGTTCAAGGACGATACGTTGCGTGTGTCCGCCGCGCAGCTCGGCGAACAACACCCGCTTTACGGCGCACTCGATGCGCTAGAGGCCGCGCTGGATGCCGTCGCCGCCGCGCTGGCCGGCCAGGCGGAGCGCGCCGAATCGCTGGGCGCCTGCTTGCGGCGCGCGCGCGAGTTGCAAGATCAGCTGTCGCGATGGACGGCTTCACCCGACGATGCAGCGCCGGCCAAGGATGACGCAAGCGCCGCCCAGTCGCCGACGAATGCGCCCGATCGCGCCGATTTCAACGAACGCATCCGCTGGGTGGAAGTGTTCGCCCAGTCGGTGCAGTTGCACGAAACGCCGCTGTCGGTGGCCCCCATCTTCGCCAAGCAGCGCGCGGGTGTCCCGCGCGCCTGGATCTTTACCTCGGCCACGTTGTCGGTGCGTGGCGATTTCACGCACTATGCCGCTCAGATGGGGCTCGACGCGCGTCGTTCGATGACGCTGCCCAGCCCGTTCGATTACGATACGCAGGGTTTGCTGTACGTGCCGCGCAACTTGCCGCAGCCTTCATCGCCGGCGTTCACCGACGCGGTATTCGATGCGGCGCTCCCGGCCATCGAAGCGGCCGGCGGCGGCGTATTCGTGCTGTGCACGACGTTGCGGGCCGTCGATCGAATCGCGGGCAAGCTGCGCGACGTCATCGAGGCGCGAGGGTGGTCCACGCCGCTTTTGGTCCAGGGAGATGCAAGCCGAACCGAGTTGCTCGATCGTTTTCGTGCCTACGGCAATGCCATCCTGGTGGGCAGTCAAAGCTTCTGGGAAGGCGTGGATGTGCGCGGCGACGCGCTATCGCTCGTGGTGATCGACAAGCTCCCGTTCGCGCCCCCCGACGATCCTGTGCTCTCCGCGCGCCTCGACGCGCTGACGAAGAAGGGGCTGAGCCCGTTTGCCGTGCATCAGTTGCCGCAGGCGGTGATTACGCTGAAGCAGGGTGCCGGCCGCTTGATTCGCGCTGAAACCGACCGTGGCGTGTTGATGATTTGCGATACGCGTCTCGTCGAAAAACCCTACGGCCGTCGCATCTGGCAAAGCCTTCCGCCGTTCAAGCGCACGCGCGAAATCGAGGTCGTCCGTGAGTTCTTCGCCGATAGCGCGGCGCAAAGGGCCGCCGAAGCGTAGCGGGCGAAGCCGGGGCATCCCGCGAGGAACGCGACGCTGCCCTAAAAGAAAACCCGGCCGCAAGGGCCGGGTTGTATGGTGAAGCGATAGCACGCAATCGAGTGCGATAGCGCGCGCCGTGCGGGCGCGCTATGCCGCTAGGCCCTCGTCAAAACTGCCACCACGACTTCTTCGCACCGGCGCGAGCGTGGCCCGTGATGTACGGGCTGTCCGGGAACGTTCCCGCCAGCACGCGGCGCGTGTCGTCGGCCAGCTTCGTCTCGTTCAGCTTCGTGTACGACAACATCATGATGTGGAGCGCGTCTTCGATCGCAGGCGCGTTGTTGTATTCCTTGACCGCGAGCTGCGCACGATTGATTGCCGCCACATAGGCGCCGCGACGATAGTAGTAATCGGCGGCGTGCACTTCGTAGGAGGCGAGTGCGTTCACGATATAGCGCATGCGCGCAGCGGCATCGGGCGCGTACTTGCTGTCGGGGTATTTATCCACGACGATCTTGAATGCGTCGTACGACTCGCGCAACGACTTCGGATCGCGTTCGCTCATGTCCTGCCCGGAGAAGCGGCCGAACAACCCGAGATCGTCGTTGAAGTGAATCATCCCCTTCAGGTAGTACGCGTAGGCGATGTCCGGATGATCGGGGTGCAGCCGAATGAAGCGGTCGATGGCTTCGTCGGCGCCGGCCGTTTCGCCGTCTTTCCAATTGCAATATGCATCGTTGATTTCCGCTTGCTGCGCGAAATGCCCGAACGGGTCGCGGCCTTGGAGCGCTTCGAAATACTTCGCGCACTTGCCCCAGTCACCGCCCGACAATGCATCTTGGGCCTCCGAGTATAATTTCTGGTTTGGCCATGCGGCCGTCTCGTCCGTCTTTTGCGGTAGCCCGTGGCAACCGGCCACAAGCAACGCGGCCGCGGCAAGGGCCAGGCCGGCCGAGGCGGATTGGACCGCACGCTTCGCCGCGCGGCTTGCCGCGCACGAAGCCGTGCGCATCATGGTGTTGAAGGCTCGCCGCATTTCTCGATGCATCCTAGCAATCAGTCTCACTCAGTGACCCAGTTTCAATGACCCGCACACGTCCTTCCGGCAACATGCTCGGCCCTGTCGATGAAAGCGCCGATTATAGCCGAAGCAGCCGTCCCGCCGACGCTCATACGGATGCCGCCGTCGATGCACGCGCCGCCGCCCCTGCAACCGCCGCTGCCAAGCCGTCGGACGACCCACCTCGCATCGCGCTCGTGCCCGATGCGCTGGCCGGCGAGCGCCTGGACAAAGTCCTCGCGAAACTGTTTCCGGAGTTTTCGCGCAACCGCTTGCAGAGCTGGACCGAATCGGGTCGAGTGCTGCTGAACGGCGCACCCGCCAAAGTGCGTCAGGCGGTGCCGCTCGATGCGCGCATCGAGCTTACGCCCGATTTTCTGCCGGAGCAGCTTGCGTTTACCCCGGAGCCGGTGCCGCTCGAAGTCGTGTACGAGGACGATGCGCTTGTCGTCATCGATAAGCCGGCCGGCCTGGTCGTCCATCCCGCCGCCGGCAACTGGAGCGGCACGATTCTCAACGGGCTGCTCCATCGTTATCCCGACGCGGCCGGCTTGCCGCGCGCGGGCATCGTACACCGGCTCGACAAGGAAACGTCGGGGCTCATGGTGATCGCGCGTACGCTGCAAGCGCAAACCGATCTCGTGCGCCAATTGCAGGCGCGGACGGTCAAGCGCCGCTACGTCGCGCTCGTATGGGGCGCCATGCCTGCGGAGGGCATCATCGATGCGCCGATCGGACGCGATTCGCGCGAGCGCACGCGTATGGCCGTGGTCGCCGGCGCCTCGGGCAAGAGTGCGCGCACGCGTTTTCGCCTCGTCGATCAAACGATCTGGAAGCAACAACCGATCAGCGCGATTCATTGCGATCTCGAGACGGGCCGTACGCACCAGATCCGCGTGCACTGCGCTTATACGGGCCATCCATTGCTCGGCGATCCTGTCTATGGCAACGTGCGCGGGCGCCGCGCGAACGGGCCGTTGCCCGGCGATTTCGCGCGACAGGCGCTGCATGCGTGGCAGCTCGGGCTCGTGCATCCGAGCACGGGACGGCCGATGCGCTGGCGTGCCGATCTGCCGGCCGACATGGCCGATCTCGTGCAGGCGCTCGGCTTCGGCCAACCTGCGTCGGCGTTCGAGGCGGGCGAGTTCGACGACGACGCGTACGACGAAGTCGAAGGCGCGGAAGGCGGCTACGAAGACGACGACACCGACATCGAGTAATCCCGGGCGCACCCATAACGACGAACGGACGAAGCGACGAAATGACGAATTCCGATGAAGCGATGACAAGCGCGGCCGTTGGATTGACGCAAGCCGATTGTTTGCGACCGGCCTGGCGCGTGTCGCCGCGCGTGCGCGCGCTGGTGACGACGCGGGCCGGCGGCGTGAGTTTGCCGCCATACGGCCGCTGGGCGAGCGGCCGCGAAACGGCGGGCGGCTTGAATCTGGGGCTGCACACCGGCGACGATCCGGCGCGCGTCGAATGCAACCGATCGCGCTTAATGTCGTTGGCGGGCGTGCGAGCCGCGTGGCTCGAGCAGGTTCACGGCGATGTCGTCGTTCGCGCTGACGAAGTGCCGCCCGATGCGCCCGTGCGTGCGGACGCGAGTGTCACGGCGGTGTCCGGCGTCGCTTGCCTCGTGATGGTCGCCGATTGCCTGCCCGTGTTGTTGTGCGATGCGGACGGCCGGGCGGTCGGGGCTGCACATGCGGGCTGGCGCGGCTTGGCGGCGGGCATCGTCGAAAAAACGGCGCGGCGCGTGGCCGAACTTGCGCATTGCGCGCCGGATACGCTCCATGCTTATCTTGGGCCCGCGATCGGCCCAGCCATGTTCGAAGTTGGCGATGACGTGCGCGCGGCGTTCCTTGCGGCCGCCGAACCGGCGGAACGCGGCGCGACGGCGCGGGCGTTCGTCGCGCGGGAGGGCGCAAGCGGCAAGCATCTGGCCGATTTGTACGCGCTCGCTCGCCTGCGCCTCGCCCGGCTGGGCGTGGCGCACATCACAGGCGGCGACGCTTGCACGGTGACGGATCGGGAACGTTTTTATTCTTATCGTCGAGACCGTGTAACCGGCAGAATGGCGGCGCTCGTTTGGCTGGCCGATTGATCAGCCAATTCACCGCCGAGCGGCTGGCCGATGGCGGCGCGTCCCTGCGCCGCACAAGAACGGCTACCGCAAACGCCCCGGGCAGGGTTGCCTGTGCGGCCCGGCCGGCAACGCGATCGAGCCGACATGCCGGTGCCGCCTGGCTTGCGCGTTCGCGATCGACATGGGGAAAACGATAATAAAAAACCTATCGCGCTGCGGCAAAATCCGTTCGAAGCATTGACACGCCTCACGGCGGGGAGCAAGAATGACCGCTCGCAAGGGTGAGCGCAGCGAGGGTCGCGAAGGTTCGCCCCATCTGCTCGACGCCCGCCTCTCAATCAGTCTTCCTAGACTCTCGGCCAAAAGCGGGTATGACTGCATCAAAACGTCGATCGACTTCTTCTCAAAGCGAAACTTCTTCGAGTCACGAGCAGCAAGCCGAAGCAGGCAATACGGACTTGCAGCGAATGTTCGAGGCTTGGACGGGCGCATGGCGCACGCTGGCCGACCCTAGCAAATGGCCGTCGGCGGCTCAGGCGAGTTCGATGGCGGAGCAGGCCATGAAGGGCCAAGCGGGCGGCATGCCGTTTCCGTTTCCGCTCAACATGCCGCCGATGCCTGGAATGCCGGGAATGCCTGGAATGCCCGGGATGCCGGGCCTGTCCGCGATGGGGTTGCCTTCCATGGGCGATGCTCAGCAGGCGTTCGCCGGTCTGAAGCTGCCCGTGGCATCGATTCCACCCGAGCGGTTGCAGGCGCTACAGGCCGATTATTCGCGCGATTGTCTTGCGTTGCTGCAGCAGGCGAGCACGCCCGACAAGGTCACGCCCGAGTTGTCCGATAGGCGATTCAGCTCGGAGGCTTGGAAGGCGACGCCGGCGTTCGCGTATACCGCCGCGTGGTATCTGCTTAACGCGCGCTATCTGCAAGCGTTGGCCGACGCCGTCAATGCCGATGGGAAGACGCGCGAGCGGATCCGCTTTGCCGTACAGCAATGGACGGCCGCCACCTCGCCGAGCAACTTCCTCGCACTGAACCCCGAGGCGCAAAAGGCGTTGCTCGACACGCATGGCGAGAGCCTGCGTCAAGGCGTGATGAACCTGCTGGCCGACATGCGTCGCGGGAAGATTTCGCAGAGCGACGAATCGCGTTTCGTCGTGGGCAAGAATATCGGCGCGACCGAGGGCTCGGTCGTCTTCGAGAACGACTTGATTCAGTTGATCCAATATCAGCCGCGTACGCCGAGCGTTTTCGAGCGCCCGCTGCTGATGGTGCCGCCTTGCATCAACAAGTTCTACATCCTCGATTTGCAGCCCGAAAGCTCGCTGGTCGCGCACGCGCTGGAGAGCGGACATCAAGTGTTCATGATCTCCTGGCGCAATGCGGACGCGTCGCTGGCCGGCAAGACATGGGACGACTACATCAATGACGGCGTGCTCGCCGCCATCGAAGTGGTGAAAGCGGTGAGCGGACGCGAGCAGATCAACACGTTCGGGTTTTGTATCGGCGGCACGATGATCGCGACGGCGCTCGCGGTGCTGGCCGCGCGCGGCCAGCACCCGGCGGCCTCGATGACGTTGCTCACCGCGATGCTCGATTTTTCCGATACCGGGGTACTCGACGTGTTCGTCGACGAAGCCCACGTGCGCATGCGAGAGCAAGCGATCGGCGGCGTCAACGGTACGCCGCCGGGGCTCATGCGCGGCATCGAATTCGCCAATGCGTTCTCGTTCCTGCGGCCGAACGATCTCGTGTGGAACTATGTCGTCGATAACTATCTCAAAGGCCGCACGCCCGCACCATTCGATCTACTGTACTGGAACGGCGATTCTACGAATCTCCCCGGGCCGATGTACGTCTGGTATCTGCGCAACACGTATTTGGAAAACAAGCTGCGCGAACCCGGTGCGTTGACCGTCTGCGGCGAAGCGCTGGACTTGTCCCGCATCGACGTGCCGACCTTCATCTACGGTTCGCGCGACGATCACATCGTGCCGTGGCATACGGCTTACGCTTCGGCGCCGTTGCTGAGCGGGCCGAAACGATTCGTGCTCGGGGCGTCGGGGCATATCGCCGGCGTTATCAATCCGCCGGCGAAGGGCAAGCGCAGTTATTGGTCGCACGAGGGCAGCGAAAAGGCGCTGCCGGAAAGTCCCGACGCTTGGTTCGACGATGCCGTCGAAAAGCCGGGCAGTTGGTGGCCGGAATGGATGGCCTGGCTCGAACAGTACGGCGGCAAGAAGGTCAAGGTGCGCGCTCAGCTCGGATCGGCCGAGTACCCGGTTATCGAGCCTGCGCCGGGGCGGTACGTGCAAGCGCGGGATTGACGGGGCCGCGAAAGCTCGGGCCGCGATAGGCCGGGCTGCGAAGGGCTAGGTCGCGAAAGACCTGGCGCTCGAAGATTTTTAACTACGATGTGCGGCCGCGGAACGCGGCCGCCTCACCCGCAAGGAGTCACAAAATGACTGACGTAGTGATCGTATCGGCGGCTCGTACCGCCGTCGGCAAGTTCGGCGGCTCGCTCGCGAAGATTCCCGCGCCCGAGCTGGGCGCGATCGTCGTTCGCGCAGTGCTCGAACGCGCGGGCGTCAAACCGGAGCAGGTGAGCGAAGTCATCCTCGGCCAAGTGCTCGCGGCAGGCTCCGGCCAGAATCCGGCACGCCAGGCGCTGATCAAGGCGGGGCTGCCCGCGGCTGTGCCGGGCATGACCATCAACAAGGTATGCGGGTCGGGTCTGAAGGCCGTCATGCTGGCCGCGAATGCGGTGATCGCGGGCGATGCCGATATCGTCGTCGCCGGCGGGCAAGAGAACATGAGCGCCGCGCCGCACGTGCTGCCGGGCTCGCGCGACGGTTTCCGCATGGGCGATGCCAAGCTCGTCGACACGATGATCGTGGATGGGCTGTGGGACGTCTACAACCAGTACCACATGGGCGTCACTGCCGAAAACGTGGCCAGGGAGTACGGCATCACGCGCGAGGAGCAGGACAAATTCGCCGCGCTTTCGCAAAACAAGGCGGAAGCCGCACAAAAAGCAGGGCGTTTCGACGACGAAATCGTTCCCGTCGAGATCCCCCAACGCAAAGGCGAGCCCTTGCGCTTCGCGTCCGACGAATTCGTGCGCCACGGTGTGACGGCCGAATCGTTGGCTGGCTTGAAGCCGGCTTTCTCGAAGGAAGGCACGGTGACAGCGGCGAACGCTTCGGGTCTGAACGACGGTGCGGCGGCGGTGCTCGTCATGTCGGCGAAGAAGGCGGAAGCGCTCGGTTTGACGCCGCTCGCACGGATCAAAGCCTACGCGAATGCGGGCGTCGATCCGAAGGTCATGGGTATCGGGCCCGTGCCGGCGTCGCGGCGCTGTCTGGAGCGCGCGGGCTGGTCCGTGGGCGATCTCGATCTGATGGAAATCAACGAAGCGTTTGCGGCGCAGGCGCTGGCCGTCCACCAGCAAATGGGCTGGGACACGTCGAAGATCAACGTGAACGGCGGCGCAATCGCGATCGGTCATCCGATCGGTGCGTCGGGCTGTCGTATTCTCGTGACGCTGCTGCACGAGATGCAAAAACGCGATGCCAAGCGCGGCTTGGCATCGCTTTGCATCGGCGGCGGGATGGGCGTCGCGTTGGCGATCGAGCGCGTTTAACGAGCGCACAAGAACCGTCGTTCAGGGCCATAGGCGACGGCAAAAGACCAGGGGCGCGGTAAAGCGCCCCCGGAAAACAGGAATGGAGCGAGATTCATGACACAGCGTATAGCGTATGTAACGGGCGGAATGGGGGGCATTGGTACCGGGATCTGCCAGCGCCTGCATCGGCAAGGCTTCAAAGTGGTGGCGGGCTGTGGGCCGAACTCCCCGCGACGCGTGACGTGGCTCGAGCAGCAAAAAGCGCTCGGATTCGATTTCATCGCGTCGGAAGGCAACGTCGGCGATTGGGAGTCCACCAAGACCGCGTTCGACAAGGTGAAGTCCGAAGTCGGCGAGGTGGATGTGCTCGTCAACAACGCGGGCATTACGCGCGATGTCGTGTTTCGCAAGATGACGCACGAAGATTGGACGGCCGTCATCGATACCAACCTCACGAGCTTATTCAACGTCACGAAGCAAGTGATCGACGGGATGGTGGAGCGCGGCTTCGGGCGCGTCATCAACATTTCGTCCGTGAACGGCCAGAAAGGGCAGTTCGGTCAAACGAACTACTCGACGGCCAAAGCCGGCATCCACGGCTTCACGATGGCGCTCGCGCAGGAAGTGGCGACCAAGGGCGTGACCGTGAACACGGTATCGCCCGGCTACATCGGGACGGACATGGTCAAGTCGATCCGCGCGGACGTGCTCGAAAAGATCATCGCGACGATCCCGGTGCGCCGTCTGGGTTCGCCGGACGAAATCGCATCGATCGTCGCTTGGCTGGCGTCCGATGAGTCGGGCTTTTCGACTGGCGCGGACTTTTCGTTGAACGGCGGCTTGCACATGGGCTGACGGTGTTTTGCGCCGGCTGCGGTTGGAGATTGCGGCCGGCGTAAAACGGGTTAAAGTGTATGGGTTTGGGGGTCCGGCTTGCTGCGGGAGACGCGGCGGGTTAAAGGGCGCCATCATTGCGCTGCGTCGCGTTCATAAAAGGCATTACATGTCGACTACAAAGAAAACAGCCGAGCGATTCATCAAAAAGTACCCGAACCGTCGGCTCTACGACA
Source organism: uncultured beta proteobacterium (assembly GCA_963838695.1). Classification (GTDB taxonomy): domain Bacteria; phylum Pseudomonadota; class Gammaproteobacteria; order Burkholderiales; family Burkholderiaceae; genus Trinickia. The sequence goes on from CAWIRZ010000007.1 coordinate 189,778, forward strand.
CGGAGACGAGCACCTACATCACGCTGAGCGACGTGAAGCAGCTTGTGCTCGATCAGGAAGACTTCAAGGTCATCGACGCCAAGTCCAACGAAGATCTGACGCGCAGTATCTTGCTGCAAATCATTCTGGAAGAGGAAAGCGGCGGAGTGCCGATGTTCTCCTCTTCGATGCTTTCGCAGATCATCCGTTTCTACGGCCACGCGATGCAGGGCATGATGGGTATCTACTTGGAAAAAAACATCCAAGCGTTCATCGATATCCAAAACAAACTCACCGAGCAATCGAAGAACCTCTACGAAGGCAACGCCCTGAACCCCGAGGTGTGGTCGCAGTTCATGAACATGCAAGCGCCGATGATGCAGGGGATGATGACGAGCTACATCGAACAGTCGAAGAACATGTTCGTGCAGATGCAAGAGCAGATGCAGAACCAGGCCAAGTCGATGTTCAGCTCGTTCACGTTCAATAAGCCGGGTGGTGGCCCGGAGCCGGAGAAAAAGTAACGTAACAAGATCGAGCCGGCGCTCCCTGCCGCGGGAGCCCGCGGCTTCTCGTATGCGCCTTCAAGCAGGCGGCTTTGCGTGCGCCGCTCGTTGAGCTGTCGTCCGGTCGGTCCGGCATGCGCTTTCGCGGCTCTGGACGTCCTCTCTTTCGGTTCTTTCCGTCGGTTCTCTCCTCCGGTTCGAAACAGGTTGCTGCCGACTTACGGCATGTGCCCTGGCGTCTCCCTTTCTCTCCGGTTGTTTTGTCTCCGTTCGTATTCTTGCTGCGATCGACGGTCTTTGGCCTAAATGCGTTTGGGGTAAAACAGTCGCATTTTTTGCCCAGGGCCGTCTTTTCTGTCGACGATCGCCCATGATTCTCGGGGAAGCGTTGGCGAGCCGTCGTCCATCTCGTCTTCCAATGGAGCTAGCCAACGCTATCAAGCACACCGATCGACGCCAGTGTATCAACGGCGTTGACACACTGGCGAGAGGGCCTTATTATGAGTGCTGTATCAACGTGTAGATACGTCGAATTCGATCCGGGGCGTGGCACATCCGTCGTGCGCACCATGCGCAAGGCCAAGGTGCTCTCGCCCGGGGTTCACTCATGGGGTGCCAAGATGGCCGTTCAAACATTGAAGCGCTGGGGCAATAGTCTCGCGGTACGCCTACCTGCGAGCGTCGCAGCCGAAGCCAGGCTCGCCGAAGGGCAGGCCGTCGACATCCAAGTCGTCGACGGTAAGGTGCAAATCCTTCCGCATACCGCCATTAAGCGCTTTTCGCGTGAGCGTTATATCGAGCAACTGAGGGAGCGGAAACTCGAGCCGCATGCCGCCATTCATTTCGGCTCCCCGCAAGGTTCCGAATTCGGCGGCCCGGACGAGCCACGCTGACCTAAAGGAAGGGAACCTATGTTGAACGGGGTGCCGGAGGCTGGGGACATTATTCGGCTGTATGTGGGGCCGAGCAAAGGCAACGAGCAAGACGGGTATCGCGCGGTCGTCGTGCTCACGTCTTTGGATATCAACGAGTTGACGGGCCGGGTGGCCGCGTTGCCGATTACCTCGACAGTCCGGGGCTGGGAGACGGAAATCCCCATCGCCAGCCTTGTTCGCCCCGGCGTCGCGCTGGTGGATCAGATCGTCAATCTCTCGTATAGCGCACGCGAAATCCGCTACGACGGCGAGCGGGCCTCCGAACAAGAGATGGACGCGATTCGCTACGCCGTGCGGACGTATCTTGACCTGTAGCGGTGCCTGCCACGCCCGTGCGGGGCTTCGAATGCTGAGTGCGACTGCACAAGCGCGCTCGGATCGCCAAGAACGCGGAAGCAAAAGGGTAAAATCCGAGTTTGGCGGCGCAAAGCGCTACCGTCCCCACTAGCATGGAAGCATCAGTGAAAAACAACCAGGAAGCAAACGCCAGCGCGGTTCCCGCGCCCAAGATCGGCATGGTCAGCCTTGGCTGCCCCAAGGCGCTCGTCGATTCCGAGCAAATCATCACGCAACTGCGCGCCGAGGGGTATGAGATCTCGGGGACGTACGACGGCGCCGATCTGGTTGTCGTCAACACCTGCGGTTTCATCGATGAGGCGGTTCAGGAAAGCCTCGACGCCATCGGCGAAGCGCTGAGCGAAAACGGCAAGGTGATCGTCACCGGTTGCCTCGGCGCGAAGAAGAGCGCAAGCGGCGAAGGGCTCATCGAGCAAGTGCACCCGAAGGTGCTCGCCGTCACGGGGCCTCACGCCGTCGGCGAAGTCATGCAAGCCGTGCACAGCCATCTGCCGAAGCCGCACGATCCGTTCATCGATCTCGTGCCTCCAGCCGGCATCAAGCTCACGCCGCGGCACTACGCTTATCTGAAGATCTCCGAGGGCTGCAACCATCGGTGCGCGTTTTGCATTATTCCCTCGATGCGCGGCGATCTCGTTTCACGCCCCGTTGCCGAGGTCATGCTCGAAGCGGAAAACCTGTTCAAATCGGGCGTCAAGGAACTACTTGTCATCTCGCAGGACACGAGCGCGTATGGCGTCGACGTCAAATACCGTACTGGTTTCTGGAACGGGCGTCCGCTCAAGACGCGCATGACCGAACTCGTGGGCGCGCTGGGCGAGTTGGCCGCGCAATACGGCGCTTGGGTGCGCCTGCATTACGTCTACCCGTATCCGCACGTCGACGAAATCATCCCGATGATGGCCGAGGGCCCGCTCAAGGGTCATGTGCTGCCGTATCTCGACATTCCGTTCCAGCACGCCGATCCCGAAGTGCTCAAGCGCATGAAGCGCCCGGCCAACGCCGAGAAGCATGCTCGAGCGTGTCGCCGCGTGGCGCCGCATGTGCCCCGAACTGACGATCCGTAGTACGTTCATCGCCGGTTTTCCGGGCGAGACGGAAGCGCAATTCGAGACGCTGCTCGAATTCATCCGTGCGGCCGAACTCGATCGAGTCGGCTGTTTCGCTTACTCGCCCGTTGAAGGCGCGACTGCCAACGAACTCGACGGTGCGCTGCCCGACGAGGTACGCGAAGAGCGCCGCGCGCGCTTCATGGAAGTCGCGGAGGAAGTGTCTTCGCGGCGCTTGAAGCGTAAGGTGGGCAAGACGCTCAAGGTCCTCGTCGATGAAGTCAACGCGGATGGCGGAATCGGCCGGACCGCGTCGGATGCGCCGGAGATCGACGGCGTTGTCTATGTCGCGCCCGCTGCCAAGGCGTCCAAGCGATATAAAGCCGGCGATTTCGTTTCCGTCCGGATCACAGGTGCCGATGGGCACGATCTGTGGGGCGAGGTCTGACACGGTGCGCTCGCGGCGATATGCATTGACGGTCATGTTGGCCGTCCTGCCGTTCCACTGGGCATCGGCTCAACAAGCGACGGCGCCGGCCGCGGCGCTCGCCGGGCAAGCGCACGACGCTGCCGGTTGGGTCGCGCAACAACGCTCCGACGCGGCGAGTGCGTTCGGGCAGGGTGTGTCGGATGCAGCCGTTTCGGTCGCGCGGCAGGCTTCCGACGCAGCAGGCTCCATCGCGCAACAATCGGCCGATGCGGCCGCCGAGACCGTGCCGCGCACGCCGGCGCCGCTTGCGCCGCTTGCGCCGAATCCCGAGTATGCGAATTTCCCTCGTTATACCGGCACCCTCGGCTCGCGCCGCATCGTCTTGCGTCTCGGCGATAAAATCGGCGATCCGACGGGCGTACACGGCGAATACCAGTTCGTCGATACTGGCCGGGTCGTGCTCGTCGCCGGTGACCGCGAAGACAACGTACTCGAGATCGAAGACTCCGAAGATGGGAGTTCGATCGCAGGCAACTGGGTGGGACGCTTCGGCCCCGATGGCTCGCTTACCGGCCAGCGCATGAACCCCGACGATTCCGATCCGCAGCCGTTCGTTCTCCGTCCTCTCGCAGGCCCCTTACCGACACATTGACCATGACCGATTCCGCCTCCTCGCGCGCACCCCAGACGCGCATCGTTCATCCTGACGTTGAGCTTGCCCCTGGCTTCGAATCGTTCGCGACGCCTGTGATGCGAGCGTCCACCGTGGTGTTTCCGGATTTGGCCGCCGTGCGTGACGCCGATTGGCGCAACGACGCGCAGTGGCGCTATGGCCTGCACGCTACGCCGACGTCGGCTGCACTCGCGCAGCGGCTCGCGCAAATCGAAGGCGGCAAGCACGCGCTGTTGCAGCCGTCGGGGCTATCGGCAATCTCGAATGTGTATTTCGGCCTCGTGAAAGCGGGCGACGATGTATTGATTCCGGACAATGTCTATTCGCCTAACCGGGAACACGGCAATTGGCTCGCGCATGATTTTGGCGTATCGGCCCGCTACTACGACCCGATGATCGGCGCCGGTATCGCCGAGCTGATTCAGCCGAATACGAAGCTCGTTTGGATCGAAGCGCCGGGCTCGGTGACGATGGAAGTGCCCGACGTTCCGGCGATTGCGGCGGCCGCGCGGGCGCGCAATGTCGTCACGGCGATCGACAATACCTATTCGGCGGGGCTAGCGTTTCGTCCGCTGGAGCATGGAGTCGACATCTCGGTGCAAGCGCTGACGAAATATCAATCGGGCGGCAGCGACGTGCTGATGGGCGCGACGATCACGGCCGATGACGAACTCCATCACGCGCTGAAGCTCGCGCGCATGCGGATGGGGATCGGCGTATCGGTGGACGACTGCTCGCTCGTGCTGCGCAGCCTGCCGAGCATGAAGGCGCGGTTCGAGGCGCACGATCGCAGCGCGCTCGCATTGGCACACTGGCTCAAGGCTCGCCCGGAAATCGTCGCCGTGCTGCACCCGGCGTTGCCCGATTGCCCGGGACATGCCGAATTTATGCGCGATTTTTCGGGGGCGGGTGGGCTCTTTTCGGTCATCGTCGACGAACGCTACAGCGCCGAGCAAGTCGACGCATTTGTCGAGGCGCTCGAACTGTTTGCCATTGGTTGGAGCTGGGGCGGCGCGCATAGTTTGGCGATGCCCTACGATGTGGCGTCCATGCGTACTGGATCGAATTGGCCGCACCGCGGCACGCTAGTGCGTTTTTACGTCGGGCTCGAGGAAGAGGCCGATCTACGAGCCGACATCGAACGCGCGATGGGAATCGCGCTCGGTTAAAGCAAGCAAGCGGGCCGGGGCGAGGCGCAGCCGAGCGCCTGCTTCGCCCGCATCGGTTGCGGTGGCTAACGCGGCTTGTCCGGCGGCGCTCGCAGCGGCGCGTCTCCCGACAAGCCTTAGAACAAGCGCAGTAGGCCGTCGAGGCCGACGTGATTGAATGCGACGTTTGCCGCCGCGCGAACCACGGGCTTGGCGCGAAATGCGACCGAGAGGCCGGCTTGGGCCATCATTTCGAGATCGTTGGAGCCGTCGCCCATCACAATCGCTTGCGATGTCTTGATGCCCAGCTCGGCGCAGATTTCGCGCACGGTGCGCGCCTTCACGTTCGCATTCACGATTTCGCCGGTTACTCGGCCCGTCAGTTTTCCGTCGACGATTTCCAGCGTATTGGCGTAGGCGAAATCGAGCCCGAGTTGGGCCTTCAGGCGTTCGGTAAAGAACGTAAAACCGCCCGAAACGAGTAGCGTACGCAAGCCTGCTGTTTTGACGGCCGCGAGCATCGATTCGGCACCCGGCGATAGCCGCAGGCGTTGTGCGAAGACTTGTTCGAGTACGCCTGCATCGAGGCCCTTTAGCAAGGCGACGCGGGCGATCAGGCTCTCGTTGAAATCCTTGATCTCGCCGCGCATCGACGCTTCGGTAATCGCCGACACCTCGGCTTTCAACCCGCAAAAATCGGCGATCTCGTCAATGCACTCGATCGTGATCAGCGTCGAATCCATATCCATGGCGACGAGCCCGAACTCGCGCAACGTGCGGCCCGCCGGTACATACGCGTAATCGAGCGCATGGGTGGAGCAGTAGACCTCGACGTCCGGGCGCTGAGCCGGATCGGCATCGGCGATACGTAGCGCACAAGGATCGATCGAATGTGCTTGCGCGCCGCGCGCGAGCGCGACGAGGGGCTTCACATGGGCGGCCGCTAACGGCTCGGGGCTTTGTACGACGAGATTCATAACGATGCGCCAAGGAATGCCGCCGAGTTCGGCGGGCGGAAAATCCGGTTATTGTAGCTGGTCGAACGACGGTCGCCGCTCTGTGCCCGGCTTGGCTGCGGGGCCGGCACGTCGATGCCGATCGATGCGGTGGCTCCCGCAAGCGGCTCGACCGCGCTGGCCTGGGACGACTCGCTTGACGGGCTCAGCGCGCATCGCGGCCCCGGCACGCGCGCGTCGCTTGGGCGGCACGAAGCTTGCCGCGTGACCATCACGGTGGGTGCGCTCACGGGCGCCGAACACCGCGCAAGCCCATAACGACGCCGCGCGCAAGCGGGGCAACCCCCGACTGGCCGATGAAGCCTTTAACGCGACTTCGGATTAGACTGGCAGCGCGTCGTCGACCATTCGGCCGCGCGCCGCAAGGCGCAGCGCCCGGTTAGCCAGGAGGTGAACATGAAGGTTCGTCTGAGACCTGTAGCCGTTTTGGTTTCCATCGCCGCGTTGTTAGCTGGCGCTGGCGCCATCCCGGCGCTGGCGGCGCCGCCCATTACGGTGACGTCGAAGATGCCGGCCGACGGGCCGATCAAGTACACCGTCAAGGTGGCGTCGAAAACATACGGCAATGCGCAAGACACGCGCACGATCCGTTCGGGGCAGACCGACGATTACTCCTGGAAGACGACCCCGCCCGGCAGCGCGATGAAGGTAGCCGACAAATGCCCGAATGGCGGATCGTTGTCGTTCGATGCAAACGGGACCGTCCAGCGGCAAATGCGGATCCGGCTCGCGCCGACCGTCGCCGCGGACGGGACCGCGACCGTGCAGCTCAGCGTGCAGGCTTCGGCGCCGCGCGGCATGGCAAGCGTGCAGGTGCACGGCAAGACGCTTCAATGCCCGAGTGTCGCGACACTCAGCCAGATCGTGCGCTTCACGATGCCGACCAACGGCACGGCGAAGACAGTGAACCTCAGCGACGGTACTCAGGTAACCGTGTCGGCGCAACGCTAAGCGCGCACGGCCTAGCGCTGCTGCGCATCGCCGCCGCTAGGTGCTTAACGCAGCTCGATTAGCGGCGGGACGCGCGTTCGACGAGGCGGGCGGCAAGGAACGTATGATCGGCGCTGAACAAGCGCCGGTAAGTCAGCAGGACAGCACCGACGGTTCCAAGCGCCGATGCCGCGGCGATCAGAAACATGATGACGATCTGGTAGCGCACGGCTTGCAATGGCGATTGGCCCGCGAGCACCTGCCCGGTCATCATCCCCGGCAGGCTGACCACGCCGACCACCGCCATTTGATTGAGCGTCGGTATCATGCCTGCCCGCGCGGCTTGACGCGCCGGCCCGCGCGCAGCTTCCCAGCGCGTAGCGCCGAGCGCGAGCGCCATTTCGACGCGGTCGCGCCGCGCGGTAAGCTCTTCTGTCATCCGCTCGATCGCGAGCGAGACGCCCGTCAGCGTATTCCCGAGAATCATGCCGAGGATCGGTATCGCGTACTGTGGCTCGTACCAAGGGTGGATGCGCATGACGGCGAACAAGCCGACGGCCGCAATGAGCCACGCGCTGATCCAGATCGATACGAGACTGTCGACGCGCTGTCCCGCATAGGTATGCGCGCCGCGCGCTGCGCCGGCGAAACCCGCGATGATCGTCATAAGAGCCATCAGCGCGAGAACCACGTACCAACGGTCGACGGAAAATACCCAGCCCAGCACATATCCCACCAGCAGCAGTTGGCCGACGGTGCGCACGGCTGCCAGTGCGAGTTGGCGTCCCAGGCCGAGCGATAGGGCGACAGAAAGCACGCCGTTGACGACGATGAGCAGCGCCGCGATTGCAACATCGACATAGCTCAGATCATGTAAGACGGGATTCACTCGATCACCTCTTCTCGGGCGGCAAGGGTGCCAGCGCGCATGATGAGCTGACGCTTGCCGACGCGTTCGGCTTGCCCCGGATCGTGCGACACCCAGATCGATGCCCGGGGCGCTTGATCGGCTTCGAACCATTCGGCGACGAGCGCTTCGATGGCGCGGGCCGATTCGGGATCGAGCGAAGCGGTCGGCTCGTCCAGCAGCAGCACTTCCGGGTTCAGTTGCAGCACGCGGATCAACGCCGTGACTTGCGCCTCGCCGCCGGACAGGTCGCTCGCCCGCTTGCTTAGGAAGTCTTCGCTTTTACCGGCCGCTCGGACCAATCGCACGGCGCGATCGCGGCCGAAGCGCACGTCGCGGTAAACATGGAGCGAATAGGGGTAGCGTAAGTTGTCCTCGACATTCCCTTCGACGAGCGCGGGGCGTTGCCGCACGTACGCGACGCTGCGCCGATAACGCGCAATCGTGCGCCGATCGACGGCACGGCCGTGCCATAGAACCCGGCCGCTATCGACCGGATCGAGCAACGCGAGCGCACGCAGCAACACGCTCTTGCCCGAGCCCGATGGGCCCGAAATGACCACTCGCTCGCCCGCGGCAAGCGAAAGATCGGTGGCGGCGAGCAGCATCGCCGCTGTGCGCGCGTCGCGCCTGACTAGCGCCTGAGCTTCGAGCAGGAAAGGGGCGGTCATTCGGCTGATCGTTTGTCGGTGAAGGAAACACGGCAACGCCTTGGGCACACCTTGTGGCGACCTATGCGCAAACTCCAATCCGCATCGGCGCGGCGAGACCCGACATGATAGGCCATCGTCACCGAACGCATGCGGCACGGCGATTGCTGAACATGGGGCTAGGACGACCGCGCGCCGCGCCGCCGTGGTGTCGCACCGCGCTGCTCAATGAACGATCGAGACGAACTCGCATGCCGCATCCCGCCACCGTAGCTCGCACCGCCGGTAAGGTCGTTGCCTGGTTCATCGTCGTCGTGCTCGTGCTTGCCGCCGTGCTCGCCGTCTTTGTCGCGACCTTCGATTGGAACCGGGCTCGCCCCTGGGTGGACGACAAAGTATCCCAAGCGATCGGGCGGCCGTTCGCCATCAATGGCGATTTGCGCGTCGGCTGGGAGCATCCGGCCGGTGAGCACGGCTGGCGTGCATGGGTGCCGTGGCCACGGTTCTCCGCCTACGACGTGACGATCGGCAATCCGCCTTGGGCCGCTTCGATGACGTTTGCCAAGCTCGACGAGATCGGTTTCGATGTAGAAGTGCTGCCGCTGTTGGCGCACGTCATCTCGATCCCGTCGATCGATCTCGTCAATCCGTCGATCGACTTGGAGCGCCTGAAGGACGGGCGGGCGAATTGGGTCTTCAAGTTGCCGAAATCGAACGGGCCGTCTCGCTGGACGCTGCGTCTGAACGATTTGGGCTTCAAAAAAGCGCATATCGACGCGTCGGACGAACTCAAGCAAGTCGATTTGCATGTCGATGTGGATACGCTCGGCAAGCCGTTGCCAATCGGCGACGTCATGAAGCAGCAAGAAACCGCCGCTCGCGGGGCGGCGGCGCATGTCGTCGGCGAGCGAGGCGCGCGACAACTCGCCGCGCAGACGCAGACGGCTTCCGGGCCCCAGGAGGCTTCCTCGCAGATCGCGGCATCAAGCCCCTCGTTTTGCTTCGTCTGCTTCGTCTGCTTCGTTGGGCACCGCGGCGTCTCGAGCGCAGGCGCCTTCGGGGGCGTCGGTTGCCGGATCGGCGTCATCCGCCTCCGCGGCATCCACCCCAAACCCCACTGCCAACGCGGGTCCCGCGCTGGTCTACTCGCTCGCCTGGCAAGCAAACGGCCGTTATCGCAAGACGGCCATATCCGGCACCGGCAAGCTCGGTAGCGTCCTCGCATTGCGCGACGCCAATCGTCCATTTCCGATGCAAGCCGACTTGAAAGTGGGCGATACGCGCCTTGCGCTCGTCGGTACGCTGACGGATCCGGTGCATCTATCGGCGCTCGACGTGCGGCTTTGGCTGCAAGGCAACGATTTGTCGCATCTGTATTCGATCCTCGGCGTGAATTTGCCGCAGACGCCGCCGTATGCAACGGACGGGCACCTCGTGGGACATCTGCAAACCGGGGCGAGCGTGTTTACCTACAGGGGGTTTACGGGCCGCATCGGCGGGAGCGATTTGGAAGGCACGCTCACGTACCGATCGGGGCGGCCGCGGCCGTCGCTTGCCGGGCATGTGTCGTCGAATCTGCTGCGGTTTTCCGATCTCGCGCCGATCGTCGGTGCCGATTCGAACGCGAACAAGGCGCGGCGCGGCGCGACGGTCAAGCAGCCGGCCGATCGTGCGTTGCCGGTCGAACCGTTTCATACCGACCGCTGGAAGGCGATGGATGCCGACGTGACCTTCAAAGGCCGGCGCATTATCAAGGATCCGGCGCTTCCCATCACGGATCTCGACACCCACGTCATACTCAAGGACGGGGTGCTTAGCTTCGATCCGTTGACCTTCGGCGTGGCGGGCGGCACGCTGTCGTCGGATTTCCATCTGGACGGATCGAAGGCGCCGCTGCAAGCGCGCATGGGGCTATCGGCGCGTCGTTTGAGGCTCAAGCAATTGTTCCCGACGCAAAAGACGATGCAATCGGCAATGGGCGAGGTCAACGGCGATGCGAACCTGACGGCGACGGGCAATTCACCGGCCGCGCTCGCCGGCACGTTGAACGGCGAAGCCAAGGCGCTGATCACGCAAGGCAAGGTGAGCCTGCTGATCCTGGAAGCCGCGGGGCTGAACGTCGCCAATGTCGTCTACGAAAAGCTGTTCGGTACCCGCGACATCGAAATCAACTGCATGGCGGCCGATTTCGCGGCGCAGGGCGGGGTGCTCGATACACGCACGTTCGCGCTCGACACGACCGATGCCGTCATCGGCATGGACGGCAAGATCGATCTACGCGACGAGAAGATGGATCTCACGATCCACCCGCACACGAAAGGTTTCCGGATCTTCACGCTGCGCTCGCCGCTGTATGTGAAGGGCACGTTCAAGCATCCGGACATCGGGGTGGACAAAACCGCGATTGCGCTGCGGGCCGGCGCGGCGGTCGGCCTTGGGCTGCTCAATCCGTTCGCGGCCTTGATCCCGCTGATCTCGCCCAGCCACGCGAAGCCGACGCCTTGCGCGGCGCTGCTCGCGCAAATGCGCGCCGCACCGAAAGCCCCGCCGCCCGGGACGCACGCCGCGCACTGAAAGCCGTGCACCGAAGGCGCGGCAGGCGCTGCGCGGGCCGCCTGCCATCCACATCTGACGGTGAGCCGTGGCGGCAAGCGGGTGGGCTCGGCGAAAGCTTGGTAAAATGTCGAGTTTTTCGCCGATCACCATTCGAAGGGACGCGCCGTGCTGTCTACCGCCAATATCACCATGCAATTCGGGCCGAAGCCCCTGTTCGAGAATATCTCGGTCAAGTTCGGCGAGGGCAACCGCTACGGTCTCATCGGCGCGAACGGCTGCGGCAAGTCGACGTTCATGAAAATCCTCGGCGGCGATCTCGAGCAGAGCTCGGGCACCGTCATGCTCGAGCCGAACGTCCGCCTCGGCAAGCTGCGCCAAGATCAGTTCGCATACGAAGACATGCGCGTGCTCGACGTCGTCATGATGGGCCATACCGAGATGTGGGCCGCGATGACCGAACGCGACGCCATCTACGCCAATCCCGAAGCGACCGACGACGACTACATGCACGCAGCCGAACTCGAAGCGAAGTTCGCCGAGTACGGCGGCTATACGGCCGAGGCGCGCGCGGGCGAGCTGCTGCTCGGCATCGGCATTGCGATCGAGGATCACAACGGGCCGATGAGCAACGTCGCGCCCGGCTGGAAGCTGCGCGTGTTGCTCGCGCAGGCGCTGTTCTCGAACCCCGACGTGCTGCTGCTCGACGAACCGACGAACAACCTCGACATCAACTCGATCCGCTGGCTGGAGAGACGTGCTCAACGAGTACAACTCGACGATGATCATCATCTCCCACGATCGTCACTTCCTGAACCAGGTCTGCACGCACATGGCGGACATGGATTACGGCACGCTCAAGGTCTATCCGGGCAACTACGACGACTACATGCTCGCGTCGACGCAGGCGCGCGAGCGCCAGGCCACCGCCAATGCGAAGGCGAAGGAGCGCATCTCCGATCTGCAGGATTTCGTGCGCCGCTTCTCGGCGAACAAGTCGAAGGCCCGTCAGGCAACGTCGCCGTCTCAAGCAGATCGACAAGATCAAGATCGAGGAATTCAAGCCGTCGTCGCGGCAGAATCCGTTCATCCGCTTCGAGGTCGAAAAGAAGCTGCACAACATCGCCGTGGTGGCCGAGCGCATCACGAAGCGCTATGAGCGCGCGATTTTCCAGAACTTCGACCTGAGCGTGCAGCCGGGCGAGCGCATCGCGATCATCGGCGAGAACGGCGCCGGCAAGACCACGCTGCTGCGCTGCGCTGCAGGGCGACCTGAAGCTCGACGGCGGCACCGTCAAGTGGGCGGAGAACGCGAACGTCGGTTACATGCCGCAGGATCACGCACGAAGAGTTCCCGAACGACGTCACGCTGACGGATTGGATCGACGACTGACCGCAAGGAAGGCGACGACGATCAGATGGTGCGCGCCACGCTGGGCCGGTTGCTGTTCAACGCCGACGACATCAGGAAGTCGGTCAAGGTGCTCTCGGGCGGTGAGAAGGGCCGCATGATCTGGGGCAAGCTGATGCTGGGCCGTCACAACGTCTTGCTGATGGACGAGCCGACGAACCACATGGACATGGAATCGATCGAGTCGCTGCAGATCGCGCTCGACAAGTACGAGGGCACGCTGATTTTCGTGTCGCACGACCGCGAGTTCGTGAGCGGCCTCGCCAATCGCATCATCGAAGTGCGCACGGACGGCACGCTGTACGACTTCGGCGGGAATTACGAAGAATTCCTGTCGAGCCAGGGCGTGCAGTAATACCGTCCACGCAGCAGCCGCGCGCGTCCGAATGTGCCCCCGTTCGCAACGGATGCGGGGCCACTGAGTAGAATGGGCGAGTCAAATCCCACAAGGTGACACTCGCAATGAAGATCTACGAACGTCTTTACATCGGCGGCAAATGGCTCGTGCCCTCGGGCACCGGTACCATCGACATCATCGATTCCGGTACCGAAGAGGTCATGGGTCGGATCCCGGAGGGGCTGGCCGCCGACGCCGAAGCTGCCGTCGAGGCGGCCAAGCTCGCTTTCGATAGCTGGGCCGCCACGCCCGCCGCCACCCGCGCCGATTATCTTCAAAAAATCGCCGCGAACCTGAAGGCGCGTACCGAGCAGCTAGCGGCAGCAATCAGCGGCGAAGTCGGCATGCCGCTCAAACTCTCGCGCGCCATTCAAGTCGGGAGTCCCGTCTATAACTGGAACGCCTACGCCAAGCTCGCGCGCGAGTTCGAATTCGAAGCGCGCGTCGGCAACTCGCTCGTCGTTCGCGAGCCTGTTGGCGTCGTCGCGGCGATCACGCCGTGGAACTATCCGCTCAATCAAATCACGCTCAAGGTCGCGCCGGCACTTGCCGCCGGCTGCACGGTCGTGCTCAAGCCTTCGGAAGTCGCACCGCTCAATGCGTTCATGCTAGCCGAGGCGATCCACGAAGCGGGCCTGCCGGCCGGCGTATTCAATCTCGTCAGCGGCTATGGGCCGGTTGTCGGCGAGATCGTCGCCAGCCACCCGTTCGTCGATATGGTGTCGTTCACGGGCTCGACGCGCGCCGGCAAGCGCGTTGCAGAACTCGCCGCAGCGAGCGTCAAGCGCGTGGCGCTCGAGCTGGGCGGTAAATCGGCGTCGGTTGTGCTCGACGATGCCGATTTCCCGACGGCCGTGAAGAGCACCGTTGCGGCGTGCTACCTGAACTCGGGCCAAACCTGCTCGGCGCATACGCGCCTGCTCGTGCCGAAGGCGCGCTACGAGGAAGTGCGAGCGCTGGCCAAAGCCGCCGCCGAAGCGTTCGTCGTGGGCGATCCGCGCAACGAGAACACGCGCCTCGGGCCGCTCGCATCGGCCGCGCAGCTTGCCCGCGTGCGCGATTACATCGAGCGCGGCATTGCCGAAGGGGCCGAACTCGTGACAGGCGGCGTACAACTGCCGGAGGGATTGTCCAAAGGCTTTTACGTTCGGCCCACGGTGTTCGGCCGTGTGCACCCGAAAGCGACGATCGCACAAGAAGAGATCTTCGGGCCGGTGCTGTCGATTCTGACGTACGAGCACGAGGATGAGGCGATTCGGATCGCCAACGATTCGCTGTACGGGCTAGGCGGTGCGGTATGGGCGGGCAGCGACGAGCGCGCCATCGCCGTCGCGCGTCGCATCCGTACCGGGCAGGTCGACATCAACGGCGGCGCTTGGAACATGCATGCGCCGTTCGGCGGTTTCAAGCAGTCGGGCTACGGGCGCGAAAACGGCGTGTACGGCCTCGAGGAATATCTCGAGTACAAATCGATGCAATTGAACGTGGCCAAGCCCGACTAACCCATTCGCCGGCCGTTGCGGGCCGGCGCGGTTAGCCATCGCACCGCGGCCGTTTCGAAAAATTCATGCCGATAGCGGCGCAACGTGGGTTAGCTCGGCGTACGGGATGCGGACCCACGGTGCCCTTTCGGAGGCGGATGATGAGTCCGCTGCCTTCAACGGGGGAGTAAGACAGACCCCTCGGGTTATCTCAACGCCGGCGCCGCCCGGCGTTTTTCGTTCGCGCCGGCGGCTCAGCGCTTGTCGTTTTTAAAACGCATCGCTGTGCCTTCGCGCTCGATGCGCTGCCAGACGACGCGCTTTTCGGCGTCGCTCATGAAGACCCAATTCGAGACTTCGGTGGCCGTGCGGCCGCAACCTTTACAGATTTCGTCGAAAAGCGTCGAACAGACGCCGATGCAGGGGCTGTCGGGCAGCGCGTGGAGGTTGGAAGCCATTGAAAACGGTCTCGATCGAATGCACAAACGCACGAACGCACAAATGCGGGGGAGTGCCGTATGGTAGCCGAGGCCGGGCCCGGTTGCTCGGAGCCTGCTCAGCGCCTGCTCGACGCCTGCTCAGCGCCTGCTCGACGCCTGCTCGACGCCATGTCGAAGCCTTGCCGATGCCTTGCTCAAGCTCATCACCCCGAGCGAGGCCGGCGAATGAACGATGCCTGCGAATTCGTCTTTCATCTCGCAGCTGAAGGCTAACCGAAAGGCTAACGAGGTTTTTTTCGAGTAGACAAGGCCCGGCAACCCGATAAAATTGCGCCCGATTCGACATGGGGCGTAACGGACGGCCACGTCGCGAAGCAAGGCCGCGCGCACGATTGTGCCGTTTGTGCGACAGCCGGTCCGAGCGGTTCGTATTTTTGTGCCGCGGGCCAATGATTGATGGTAGCTTTCGGGTTTTTCAGAGGAGCCGCGAGAAGGATGTCGCGGCATGGGCGGCGTCGAGTCCGGGCAGACCGGCTCGCATCGGAGAACGGAATGAAGAAACGGGTGATAGGCGGTCTGGCTGCACTGGTCTTGTGCGCGGCGCCGTGGGCGGCGTCGGCCAAAGATACGCAACTGAATGTCTATAACTGGTCCGACTACATCGCCAAGGACACGATTCCGAACTTCGAAAAGCAGACGGCATCCACGTTCGCTACGACAACTACGATAGCGACGACACGCTCCAAGCCAAGCTGCTGACCGGCAATTCGGGCTACGACATCGTCGTGCCGACGAGCAATTACGCAGGCAAGCAAATCGCCGCCGGTATTTTCGCGCCGCTCGACAAATCGAAGCTCCCGAATTTGAAGTACCTCGATCCGCAACTGATGTCGCTCGTCGCCGGCGCGGATCCGGGCAACAAGTACGTCGTGCCGTGGGCATGGGGTACGACGGGTCTCGGCTACAACGTGACGAAGGCCCAGCAGATTCTCGGCAAGAACGTCCCGCTCGATAACTGGGACATCCTGTTCAAGCCGGAAAACATCTCGAAGCTCAAAGCCTGCGGCGTGTCGGTGCTCGACGCACCCGATCAGATTGTTCGCCGCGGCGCTGCACTACATCGGCAAGGATCCGGACAGCACGAACCCGGCCGATTACCAGGCCGCGCTGGCGATGATGAAGAAGATCCGCCCGTACATCACGCAGTTCAATTCGTCGGGCTATATCAACGACATGGTCGGCGGCGATATCTGCTTCGCCTACGGCTGGTCGGGCGACGTCGTCATCGCCAAGCATCGCACGCTGGAAGCGAAGAAGCCGTTCAAGATCGAGTACTACATCCCGAAGGGCGGCGCGCCCGTGTGGTTCGACGTGATGGCGATCCCGAAGGATGCCTCGCATAAGGACGCGGCGCTGCAATGGATCAACTACATCGAGACGCCGCAAGTCAACGCTGCGATCACCGATGCCGTCTACTATCCCACGGCCAACGCCGAGGCAAGGAAGTACGTGGACCCGTCCATTGCGAAGGATCCGGCCGTCTATCCGCCGGCCGACGTCGTCAAGACGCTGTTCCTGCTCAAGCCGCTGCCGCCTGAAATTCAGCGTCTGCAAACGCGTCTGTGGACCGAATTCAAAACGGGCCGATAATCCGTCGCTTTTAGCGACAAGCAGTCACGAGCCCCCGGACCCATCGCCGGGGGCTTTGTACATCAAACGATTGGAGTCAAGCAGCACATCATGAGCGATCAGTCGAGCTCGCAGCTACCTGCCGGCGCGCGCCCCGCAGGTTCCACGTCGGCCGGCAATGCATCGGCCGACAACTTTGTGCAGATCGTCGACGTCGTCAAGAAGTTCGGGGAATCGGTCGCGGTCAAAAATGTCAGTTTGTCGGTGGCGAAGGGGGAGTTGTTCGCGCTGCTCGGCAGTTCCGGCTGCGGCAAGTCGACGTTGCTCAGAATGCTCGCCGGGCTTGAATCGGTCAGTTCGGGCAAGATCCTGATCGACGGGGAAGACCTCGCCTCGATGCCGCCTTACCGGCGCCCGATCAACATGATGTTCCAGTCGTATGCGTTGTTTCCGCACATGACGGTGGAAGCCAATATCGCATTCGGGCTCAAGCAGGAAGGCGTGCCGAAGGCCGAACTGAAGGAGCGCGTGCAAGCCGCCCTCGATCTCGTGCAGATGGGGCGTTTCGCGAAACGCAAGCCGCATCAGCTCTCGGGCGGGCAGCAGCAACGCGTTGCGCTCGCTCGTTCGCTCGTCAAGCGGCCCAAACTGCTGCTGCTCGACGAGCCCATGTCGGCCCTCGATAAACAGATCCGCCAGCGTACGCAGATCGAGCTCGTCAACATCCTCGATCGCGTCGGCGTCACCTGCATCATGGTCACGCACGATCAAGAGGAAGCCATGACGATGGCCAATCGTCTCGCCGTGATGAGCGAAGGCCAGATCGTCCAGCTCGGTACGCCGCACGAAGTGTACGAATATCCGAACTCGCGCTTCTCGGCCGAGTTCATCGGCTCGACGAACCTGTTCGATGGGCATGTCGTGGAAGACGAACCCGATCACGTCTTCGTCGAAACGGCCGAATTGCCGTGCCGTCTGTATGTCAATCATGGCATTACGGGGCCGCTCGGTATGCCGGTGACGATTTCGGTTCGTCCCGAGCGCATCGCGCTCACGCGCAAGCCGCCCGAAGGCGCCTACAACTGGGGGCGCGGCACGGTCGCCAATATCGCCTACATGGGCGGCTACTCGCTCTACCACGTGAAGCTCGATTCGGGTAAGACAGTGGTGGCGAATGTCTCCAGCCTTGCATTGACCGAAATCGAATCGCCGACATGGGGCGACGAAATCTATGTGCGTTGGAGCGCATCGGCCGGCGTGGTGCTGACAGCATGAACGCGCTGCTTTCATTCGCCACTTGGCCGGCCAGGCGCCTGCGGCTGACCGGCGGCACCGCCGTCGTCGCGGGGCCTTTCATCTGGCTGTTGATGTTCTTCTTCGTGCCGTTCTTGTTGGTCGTCAAGATCAGCTTTGCGGAACTGCAGCTCGGTATTCCGCCGTATACGGAACTCGTCGCCGTCAAGGACGGCGTGGTCCAGATTTCGTTGAACGTCGCGCACTATGCGTTCTTGTTCACGGATAGCCTGTATTTCGCCACCTACGTCAATTCGGTGCTCGTCGCGGCCGTCACGACGCTGTTGTGCCTGCTGCTGGGCTATCCGATGGCGTATTACATCGCGCGCTCGAATCCGAACTCGCGCAACCTTTTGATGATGGCCGTGATGTTGCCGTTCTGGACGTCGTTCCTGATTCGCGTCTACGCATGGATCGGTATCCTCAAGAACAACGGGCTGCTCAACAACTTCTTGATGACGATCGGGCTCATCCATACGCCGATCGAACTCTATCGGACGAACACGGCCGTCTACATCGGCATGGTGTATTCGTATCTGCCGTTCCTCGTCATGCCGCTGTACGCCCACCTCGTGAAGATGGATCTGACGCTGCTCGAGGCGGCCTACGATCTCGGCGCCAAGCCGTGGAAGGCGTTCGTGCAAATCACGTTGCCGCTGTCGAAGAACGGCATCATTGCCGGCTGCCTGCTGGTGTTCATCCCTGCGGTGGGCGAGTACGTGATTCCGGAACTGCTCGGCGGTGCGAATACGTTGATGATCGGCCGTGTCATGTGGAACGAGTTCTTCAATAACGCCGACTGGCCGATGGCATCCGCGGTCACCTGTGCGATGGTCTTGCTGTTGCTCGTACCGATGGCGATGTTCCAGTACTTTCAGGCGAAACAACTGGAAGCGCGGCGATGATCAAACCGAACCGGACATTGCAGATCTCGGCGCTCGGCGTCGGTTTTGCGTTTCTCTATATTCCGATCCTGAGCCTTATCGTCTATTCGTTCAACGAGTCGCAGCTTGTCACCGTATGGACGCATTTTTCCACGCGTTGGTACACCGCGCTGGCTCAGGACGACGAACTCATTACGGCGTTCTGGCTCTCGCTGCGTATCGCCTTGTTGACCGCGTTCGCCTCCGTGTTCATCGGCACATGGGCCGGCTTCGTTCTAGCCAGGATGGGGCGGTTTCGCGGCGCCACGCTATTTAGCGGGATGATCAACGCGCCGCTCGTGATCCCGGAAGTCATTCAAGGCATCTCGCTGCTGTTGCTGTTCATCGAGATGGGCAAGTGGCTCGGATGGCCGGAACGGCGGGGGTTCGCGACGATCTGGATCGGCCACGTCATGCTGTGCATGTCGTATGTCGCCATCATCGTTCAGTCGCGCGTGCGCGAGTTGAACCCCTCGCTCGAGGAGGCTGCGCTCGATCTCGGGGCGACGCCGTTCAAGGTGTTCTTCACGATTACGCTGCCGTTGATCTCGCAAGCGCTCATGGCCGGCTGGCTGCTCTCGTTCACGCTGTCGATCGACGATCTCGTGCTGTCGGCGTTCTTGTCGGGGCCCGGCTCGACGACACTGCCGCTAATCGTCTTTTCGCGGGTGAGGCTCGGATTGAATCCGGAGATGAATGCGCTCGCTACGTTGTTTATCGTCGTGGTGACGATCGGCGTCATCGGCATCAACTACTTCATGCTGCGAGCCGAAAAGCGCAGGCTGGCCGGCGTCGTTTAACGCGTTCGGCGAACACCGGCAGGTTCGGCGCAGGGTAACCCCTGCGCCCGCCAACCTCCTATCGTCACTCCGTGCGCGGCGGTGTCCCCATCGCTTGATACAACAGCGCCGTATCGCCGAGCCGTCGTCCGGCCGCGCGAATCGCATTCAACTGTTCGTTCCAATATTGCTGTTCGCTGGTGCGCACGGCAAAATCGGCCACTGCGCCAAGCTTGCCGCGCGCAGCCGTTTCATCGAATGCCTGACGGGCCGCCGAAGCCGACGTGTCCGCCGCGCGGGCCGCCTGTGCATCGAACTCGAGCGCGGCGAGCGTATCGGCCACGTTCTGGAACGCCGATAGGACGGCCGCTTTGTATTGGTCGGCTGCCGCTTGGTAAAAGTCGATGGCCGCGCGTCGCTGCGCGAGCAATGCGCCGCCATGGAACAGCGGCTGCGTAAGCGATCCGCCGATACTCCATATCGCTCCCGCCCCCGACAGTGCCGTCGGCCAACTAAAGCCGGCTTGGCCCATCGATGCCGTCAACGACACGCTCGGGAACAGTTGCGCAGTCGCGACGCCAACCTCGGCGGCCGCCGCCTTGAGCGCCGCATCGGCTGCGGCGATATCGGGCCGTGTCCGCAGCAGCGCGGACGGGACGACCACCGGGATATGCTCGGGCAGCGTAAGGCTTGCGAGCGTCGGGATATCCGGGACTGCGTCGGGCGTCCGCCCGATGAGTACCGCCAACGCATGACGGGCGGCTTGGCGTTGCGCAAGCAGCGACGGCAAGCTCGCTTCGAGATCGGCGGCATTTTGCAGCGATGCCAGCGCTTGCGCGTGCGCCACCGCGCCGAGCGCATAGCGCCGAGCGTCCTCTTGCGCCGTTTGTCGCGCCAAGGCAACAAGCCGCTCCGTGGCATCGACTTCGTCGCTCAGTGCCGCGGCATTGATCGCCGTCGTCACGATATTGGCGGCCAAGGTTCGTCGCGCGGCATCGAGTTCGAACGCTTGGACGTCGACACGTGCATGCAATGCGGCGTTGGCATAGCGCACGGCGCCGAACAAGTCGAACGTGTAGTGCGCTTCGAGTTGCCCGACGAACGCGTTGTAAAGCACCGTTTGCGGACCGGCCTCGGGGATGCCGAGCGCGCGATTGCGCGTCGCTTGACCGTCGGCATCGATCGTCGGCAGCAGGGATGAGCCGATCTGTGCCCGCAGTTGCTCGCGCGCGCCGGCGAGCGTTTTTTCGGTTCCCGAGAGCGTGGGGCTGTTCTTCAGACCTTCCTCGACGAGCGCGTCGAGTTGCGGGCTGCGATACAGCCGCCACCATTCGGGCACGGGCTGCGCGCCGACATCGAAGTGCTGAGCGATGCCGCCGGCGCTGGCCGTCTGGTCGGGAAGCGCTGTTTGCCCGTAATGCGCGGGCGAGGGGACGGCCGGCGGTTCGCCGTTCGGCCCGAGCGAGCAGGCGGCCAGTGTCAGCGCCGCGACGACCGCAAGCGGGAGCGAAAGCGGGAGGGTCGGCCCACGGCGTTCGTGGGCGATGTGCAAGGCGTTCAAGATCAATTCCCCGTGTGCGCGGCGGCGTCCGGCGGCGGATCGCGTTCATCGAGCCGCACTCTGAACGATGTGGCGTAGAGGGCGGGCAAATAGAAAAGGGTGAGCACCGTCGCGCTCGTGATCCCGCCCATCAGCGCGGTGGCCATGGGCCCGAAGAAGTTCGAACGCAGCAGCGGAATCAAGGCGAGGACGGCTGCCGCGGCCGTCAGCGTGATGGGCCGGAAACGGCGGACGGTCGCGCCGACGATCGCATCGAATCGCCGGTGCCCGGCCGCGATGTCCTGTTCGATTTGATCGACGAGGATGACCGAGTTGCGCATGATGATGCCGAACATGGCGATCACCCCGAGCATGGCCACGAAGCCGAACGGCTTGCCGAAGGCGAGCAGCGTCACGACGACGCCGATCATCCCGAGCGGTGCCGTCAACACTACCAGCAGGACGCGGGCGAAGCTTTGCAACTGAATCATCAGCAGCGTGAGGACGGCGATCAACATGAGCGGCATCTGTGCATTGATCGACGTTTGACCTTTCGCGCTTTCCTCCACGGAACCGCCTACCTCGATGCGATAGCCGAGCGGTAGCGACGCGCGCACGGGCGCCAATGCGCGATCGAGATCGTGCGTCACGTCGATGCCTTGAGCGTTGCCGCGCACATCGGCCTGCACGGTGATGGTCGGCTGGCGATCGCGCTCCCAAATGACGCCGTACTCGAGCGTGTTGCGCATGTGGCCGAGCGAGGCGAGCGGCACAGGACCGTTCGGCGTCGGCATGGCCAAGCCGAGCAAGCGCGCCGGATCGACACGTTCGCGCTTGGGCGCGCGCAGGTCGACGCTGATGAGCTTGTCGCGTTCGCGGTACTGCGTCACGGTGTAGCCCGAGAGCGTCATCGCCAGGAAATTCGATACGTCTTGCGACGTCACGCCCAGTTGACGGGCCTTGTTTTGATCGACCTCGAACGTCATCGAGCGCTCGGCCGGCTCGTCCCAATCGAACTGCACGCCGCGCGTTCTGCCGTCGGCACGCATCGTCGCGGCGACTTTTTCGGAGATCGCGCGCACGGTGCCGATGTCGTCGCCGCTCACGCGAAACTGCACGGGATAGCCGACGGGCGGGCCGTTCTCGAGCCGTGACAGCCGTGTGCGAACGCCCGAGAAGTCGCTTTCGAGCCGCGTATCGAGCCAGTGTCCAAGCTTGTCGCGTTCCTCGACCGATTTCGCTGTCACGACGAACTGCGCGAAGTTCGGCTGTTGGAGTTGTTGATCGAGCGGCAGGTAAAAGCGCGGCGCGCCGGTGCCGACGTAGTCGACGAAATGGTCGATTTCCGGGCGACCGTCGAGCGCCTGCTCGAGCCGCTTGGCTTGTCGGAGCGTCGCATCGAACGAGGCGCCTTCGGGCAGCCGCATGTCGATCAGCAACTCGGGGCGATCCGAACTCGGGAAGAATTGCTGCGGCACGATCGAGAACGCGGCGAGTGCGGCGATAAACAGTGCCACCGTGATGCCGAGCACAATGAAGCGGCGCTCGACGCACCACGCGATCCAGCCCGACAGCCGACGATAAAAGCGCGTGTCGTAGATGTCGTGCTCATGATCGTGCGCTTCGCCGGGCGCGCGTTTGCGCTCGGGCAGCAGATGGTAGCCGAGCAGCGGAATCAGCACGACGGCGGCGAACCACGAGGCGATCAATGCAATGGCCGACACTTCGAAGATCGAGCGCGTGTATTCGCCCGTACTCGATTTGGCGAGCGCGATCGGCAGGAAGCCCGACACGGTGACCAGCGTGCCCGTGAGCATCGGGAACGCCGTGCTTGTATAGGCGAACGCGGCGGCGCTTGTCCGCTTCCATCCCTGTTCGAGTTTCACGGCCATCATTTCGACGGCGATGATGGCGTCGTCGACGAGCAGCCCCAATGCGAGCACGAGCGTACCGAGCGACACCTTGTGCAGGCCGATGTCGAACAGATACATGACGAGCGCCGTCACCGCGAGCACGATCGGAATCGAGATCACGACGACCATCCCGGTACGGAAACCCAGCGACACCAGGCTTACAACCAGCACGATGGCGACGGCTTCGCCGACGGCTTCGAGGAAATCGTCGACGGAATGCGAGACCGCGCCCGGCATGCTCGACACCTGCTCGAGCGTGAGCCCGACCGGCAAATGCGCGCGCAGTTGGGCCGCCGTGGCATCGAGTGCCTTCCCAAGACGGATCACGTCGCCGCCCGGCTGCATCGTGACGCCGATCCCGAGCACGGCACGCCCGTGGCTGCGCATTTGGGTGACAAGCGGATCGTCATAACCGCGCTTGATCGTGGCAATGTCGCCGAGACGGACGCTGCGATTGCCGATCGGAATCAAGGTATCGGCCAAGGCCCGAATGTCGTTGAACTGGCCGCTCGGGCGCACGAACACACGATCGTCGGAGGTCGTGATCGTGCCCGGCGAGGCAACGGCGTTTTGCGAGGCGATCGCTTGCGCCAACTGCTGCGGCGAGATATTCAGGCGGGTGAGTTGCGCATTCGTGATCTCGACGAAGATGTGTTGATCGGGATCGCCGAAATAGTCGACTTTCGCCACGCCGGGCACGCGCAGCAGCACCGTGCGCAGTTCGTCCGCATAGTCGTGCAACTGAGCGGGCGAAAAGCCGTCGCCTTCGAGCGTGTAGATGTTGGTGTAGACATCGCCGAACTCGTCGTTGAAGAACGGACCGACGGTGCCTGGTGGGAGCGTTTGCGCGATATCGCCCACCTTCTTGCGAACCTGATACCAGGTTTCGGGCACATCTTTGACCGGCGCCGAATCCTTCATCGAAAAGAAGATCATCGATTCCCCGGGACGCGAATAGCTGCGTTGGAAATCGATATAGGGCATCTCCTGCAGCTTGCGCTCGATCCGATCGGTCACCTGATCCTGCACTTGGCGGGCGGTCGCGCCGGGCCAAAGCGTGCGAATCACCATGACGCGGAACGTGAACGGCGGATCTTCCGATTGCGCGAGGCGTGCGTAAGCGAGAATGCCGGCGACCGTCGCCAGCACGATCAAGAAAACGACGAGGGCCTGGTGCCGCAATGCCCACGCCGACAAATTGAAGCGTCCTTCCTCGTGCGTGCTTGCCGAGGCGGGGATATCGGTAGCCTGAGGCGAATGAGCGGCGCCGGGCAGGGCGGCCGCGTCGCGGCGATCGTTGCCGCTCATGATGCGAAGTCCTCGGGATGCAGGGGACGCACGACGCGGACATGCTCGCCGGCGCTGACCGTGTGTACGCCTTGATAGACGACACGGTCGCCGTCTTGCAGCCCCTGCGTCACGGAAAACGTGCGTTCGTCATAGCGCCCGACCGTTACGGGGCGCAGTTCGAGGGTGTCGGTGCCTGCGCGGACGACCCAAACGGCCGGCGCATTGCCCTCGTGGAACAGCGACGTCACGGGCAGGGTGAACGGGTGCTGGCTCGCGTTCGTATGCGTCGAGGCGAATGCGATCTGCGCGGTCATGCCGAGCCGTACCTGAGGATCCGGCGCGACGAGCGTCAGCTTGACGCGGTAGGTGCGGCTTTGCGGATCGGCAGCTGGCGCGATTTCGCGTACGCGCGCGGTGAAGGTTTTCCCGGGCAAGGCGGGCAGCGAAACATTGGCCACGGTGCCGACCGCCAACGAGGCGAGTGCGCTTTCGGACGCGTCGCAAACGACATCCACATCGCCCGACCATGCGAGGCCATAGACGGCTTGTCCGGCGCTGACGTTTTGACCGGTATCGGCTTGTTCGGCGGTGATGACGCCGGCATGGTCGGCGACGAGCGCCGCGTAGGCGAGCTGATTGCGCGCCAGCGCGAGTTGCGCTTGCGCCGCATCGCGCTGAGCGGCGGCCGAGGCATACGCATCCTGTGTCTGCTCGAGTTGCAGAGGGGCAATCAGTTTTTCGCTCGCTTGGGCGCTGTCCCGATCGAGTTGCTGCTTCGCATAGACGAGCCGGTGCTGGGCGCTGTCCAATTGCGCTTGCGCGTTGGCCAGATTCTTTTGCAAGTCGGTCGGATCGAGTCGGGCAACAACTTGCCCGGCTTTGACGACATCGCCGAGCCGCACGTCGCGCTCGATGATTTTGCCGGCTACGCGAAACGAGAGCGGCGTGCTGTAGCGCGCTTCGATATCGCCCGGCAGGCTCGCTTGCGGCGGCACGCCGTCTGGGTGGACCGCCACCGCGACGATCGGCCGTGGGGCGGCGGCCTCGGGGGCGCGCTTACCGCATCCGGCGAGTGTAAGGGCGCCGCAAACAGCCGCGGCGACGCCGTATCGGCGAAGTGCCGGGCGGGAGACGAAGCGGAACAAACCGCCGAACTGCGCGCGCGCCTGGGAGGGCGCGTCAAGACCGGGACGAATCACGTTGACCCCAAAGCAGAAGAGGTAGAGCGAAACCGGGCAACGCGACGCGCTCGCCCGGTCGAGGCACGCGGCGCGATGCAAGCGTCGCGCGAGCCTAGTTCATACTACAGGGGTGCATTCTAATACAGGTCTGTATTTGAGTGCAAAGACGGATGAAATCGAGCTGGGGTGCTAAACTTCGCATCATGAAACGCAAACGCTTGACCCGGGAAGAGAGTAAGGAGCAGACGCGCCTGCGTCTGCTCGATGCTGCGCAGACGATTTTCATGAAGAAGGGCTTCGTGGCCTCGAGCGTCGAAGACATCGCCGATGCCGCGGGCTATACCAGAGGGGCGTTCTACTCGAATTTTCGAAGTAAGCCGGAGCTTCTAATGGAGCTTTTGCGGCGCGACCACGAGCGGATGCAGGTGGATTTGCAGTCGATCATTCAGGAGGGAGTGCCGCGCGAGGAGATCGAGGCGCGTGCGCTGGCGTTCTATAGCCGGTTCTTTCGCGACGACGATTGCTATCTGCTATGGGCGGAGGCCAAACTGCTCGCGACGCGCGACGCGAAGTTTCGCGCGCGCTTCAATGCGTTCTGGCGCGAGAAGCACATGTTCTTCACCGAGTACTCGCGCCTCTTTTCGGAGCGCGTCGGGACGCCTTTGCACATGCCGGCCGAAGTATTGGCGCTCGGTCTCATTGCGCTTTGCGAAGGCGTCCAGGCTTTTCGCGCCTGCGATCCGCAGCACGTGACGGCGGATTTGGCCGAAGCCGTGCTGGGCGGCTTTTTCTCAAGGGTCGTGTTCGGTCGATGATTGTCTGACTGTGTGATTGACGCGGCCGCCGGCGAACCGGCGGCCGCGTTCACAGGCCGAGCCCCGGCCCGTAGTTGCTGCCGATGAACCGCGTCACGTCGTCCACCCCCGCATAGTCCTGCTCGGGCAGGCCGTCGAGAATAGCCAGCAACTCGTTGCTGGCGCCCGCGTCGCGTGCAGCGTCGACGATACGATTCTTGTTGGCGGGATAGTCAATGGCGTGCAGCACATCGGCGATCTGCAAGTCGATCGCCTCCATCGGCACCGAAGATAGATCGGTCGCCGTTGGAGCAGCCGCGCTGGCCGGTGTGCCTGCAGCCCCTTTGGGGCGTGCTTTCCCGGGCGCGCTCACGTGCGCGCCTGCCGTTCATGCGCGGCAAAGCGGATGGCCAATTCGTGCCGCCTGGGCAGCTTGATTCGTTGCCAATGTCCGGATTTCGCCGCGGGGTCAGCAAGAACCTCAGGGGCGGGCGGTGCGACGGGGGCCGCATTGGCCCGGGCGGCCGCCAAAGCGGCGTGCGCCGTGGCGCTGTCGAATTTTCCGGTATGAATCGGTGCCGCGAAGCACGAAGCCGAGAGCAATGCTATGGTTGTCAGTGTCGAGACTTTCATCGCTCGACCTCCTTCTCGATAGGGCGTGCCGTCGATGCGTTCGGCGCATCCGGCGAATCGCCGATGCTTACCGATACATCTCCCAGCACGCCTTGTGCCTAGGCATCGCGGAAATCGCGGCCTTAACGCAGCACCTCGAAGCGCGTCCATGGCCACGAAGGCCGGTCGCGCATATAGCCGTTGAGCCAATTCCACTGCGGATGGCGTTTCATGAACGCCTGGGCGTCGAAAGGCTTACCGCAGGGGTGGCCCCAACGTGCCCAAAATGCCAGATCGCGCGCCATTTCGCTGTCGACCACCTTGCCGTCGTGCGCGCCCCAAGGGTTGAACGGCCCCATGTCCGATGAGCCCGAACGCGCATCGTCGAGTTCAAGATGCCCGCAGATCGTGCGGGAGCAGGGATGGTCGTCGCGGTCGAGATAGACGTCGCGGTGATCGGAGATGATCTGCTTGGCCACTTCAACGTCGATCTTGCCGTGATGCAACTCAGCCAACTGCATGAACCGCAGGCGGCGAGCCCCGTTTTTGCGCACATCGCCGTTCTCCGCCCCCTCGCCGACGCATTCCTCGTGTCGGATCTTCGGGTCGGCTGCGGTGTTGTAGCCGCAGTAAAAACCGTCCTTGGTGCTTTCGAACCCCGAATGATGCAATCCGAGTTCGTAGCGCGCGATTTCTCCCGTCTTGGTATCGCCGAGCAACCAGGTATTCGCGTAGCCGCCATTGTTCGACTGCGCGAACAGCTCGCGCCAGTCGCCGATGCTGTTCGCGTACTGAGAGGCGCGGCGCGCGCGATAGAACTCGGGCGCGCCCGCGCTGTTATATCCGGCGAAATCGGAGATCGTCGTTTCCGTGATCATGAGGCCGGCGGACGTCAGCCAGAAGTCCGTCAGGCTCGAAATGCAGCCCGGCAATCCTTGCATCAGGATCCGGTGGCCGGAATCCGGCACGATGTCGAATACGACGTTGAAGGCGTCGCCGGCCGGGTACCGATCCCACGAGTTATGCGCCATGACGATGCGTCCGTCGCGCGTGGCGCCGCCCGTTGCAATGAAGGCGCTGCAGGGATGGTCGCGCCGGGCCGCCCACGGCTGCTCGCCGAGCCGCGGCTCGCGCGCCGCCGTCTCGGCCGGCCACCAGCTTTGGAGCAAATCCATATAGCCGTTCCATGCGAGCACCTCGTCGAAGCTCAGCTTCGCACCGTCGGCGATCCCTTGGATTTCGTCGGCGAACTCCGTGTCGAGCTTCGAGGCGAACTGAGACACGGCCGCTTTCGCGAACACCTCGAACTCCTCGCCCGTCTCCCAACGCGCGAGATACTTCGCGGTGCCGATCGCGCTTTTGATTTCGTCGGCGAGCAACTGACCGTGCCGTTCCCCGCGATCGTACGGTTCGCCTTCGATATGCACGAAAATCCAACCCGCGTGGTCGCGACGCACTGCGTCGAGGGACGGTTCGCTCATCTTCGCTCCTGATCCAATCAGCGATCGAAAGGGCTGCGCTCGGCACGCCAGGAGGCGGCGCGCGGCAGGCTCGACGGCCTGCTTTTCATTGTAGAAAATATGTGGCGCTTTACCATTGCGGCGAGCACTGGCCGGCTCGCTTCAGCCGAGCGGCTACATAGCGGGATTCATCCGACGGTAGGCGTCGAGCAGGGTGGTTTTGTAGACGGCGCCCAGGAGAGTCGGCGCTTCGGCGCTCGCGACGACGGGCAGGCGCTCGCCCTGGAACGCTAGGAAACGCTGCAGGGCCACGCCGATCGGCATATCGGGCGTGAGGACGGCGAACTCGGGCTGGAGGTAATCGGCGGCGGTGCGGCTCGACGTATCGCGCTTGTCCAGCAGGTCGGAGGTAATGTCCTTCAATGCAACGACGCCGCGGAAATGGCCGGCCTCGTCGGTCACGTACAGATATTTCACCGGATATTCCAAGAAAACGCGGGTCATGTCCCGTACGCTGGCGTCGAGCCGTACCACGGTGTCGGCCGGCTTGACCAGCTCGCGGACCTGAGCTGCCCGCAGCCGCGTGCGCTCTTGCTCATCCGCATGGCGGCGCAGCGTGATCTCGTACATCGACGCCGTGTTGATCGCGCGCGCGACGAAATAGGCGACGACGCACGACAGCATCAGCGGCAACACCACCTGATAGCTGAGCGTCATCTCGAAAATCATGAGGATCGCCATCAGCGGCGCCTGCGTGGCCCCGGCGAGGAATGCGCCCATCCCGACCATCGCGTAGGCGAACGCGCCCGAGGTGCCGTGCGGCCACCAGCTGTGTACGGCCAAGCCGAACAGCGACCCTAGCGTGGCACCGACGAACAGCGTCGGCGTGAACACCCCGCCGACGGCGCCGGAGCCCACGGTGGCCGCCGTGGCGACGATTTTGCATGCGAGGACGGCGACGAGCGCGGACCACGTCCACGGCGAGTGCAGGATCGAGTTGACGACGCTGTAGCCGTTGCCCCAGACCTCGGGCACCCACACCGAAATAATGCCGACGACCAGCCCGCCCAGCGCGAGTCGCACGGGCAAGGGCAGCGGCAGACGTTTGAACTGCAAACGCGACGATTCGATCAGATGCAGGAACTGCGGCGCCACGGCCCCGCACAACAGCCCCAGTGCGACGAACAGCAGCACCTCGGGCCCCGCGATCGGCGGGAAGACGGGCATCTCATAGGGCGGTTTATAGCCCGAGAATTCGCGCATGACGATGTTGGCCACCACGGACGAGACGATGAGGGGCCCGAAGTTCTCCATGGCGATGGAGCCGAGCACGATCTCCGTGACGAAAAACGCCCCCGCGATGGGGGCGTTGTAGGCCGAGGTGATCCCGGCCGCCGCCCCGCATGCGACGAGCAGGCGTAGCCGGGGCGGATCGAAGTGCACCCAGCGGCCGACGATGGAGCCCGCCAGCGCCGAGAGTTGCACCATCGGCCCCTCGCGGCCGATCGACCCGCCGAAGCCGATCGTAAATAGCGAAGACACGCTACGCCAGGCGCTTTCCCAAAATGGCACGACACCCTCGCCGATCCCGATCGCTTCCATGTAATCGGAATGCGCGTGCTTATCGGCGCGGCGACGCGCCAAGATCAAGAAGGAGCCGGCAATGAGGCCGCCCACGGCGGGGAGCCAAACCCGGACCGTCCAAGGCAGGGCATGTGCCATCGCGACGAAGCTGCCGCTGCGGCCGGAAAGGGCCCATTGAAACGCATCGATCGCATGCCGAAACGCAACGGTGGCGAAGGCGCCGAGCACGCCGACGACGACGGCCCAGACGAGCATCGTATGGGCCTCCGAGAGGCGAAACAAGGATTGGGCGCGCGTGCGCAGTCGAAGCAGGAATGAAAGCACGGAGAAAGCGTCAGCTCGGGGTTCGATGGGGGTGGGACGAGCGCAAGGATAGCATCGGGTAGGGGCCGGCGAGCCCCCGCCGGCCGGCTCGGTGCGCGGCACATTCGGAAGCCGTTGCCGGCCCGTTCAGTGCGCCGCCATGTCGAGTTCGGGGTAATGGCGGAAGATTCCGGTTTCGTTGAACGGCAGGCGGCGCTCGGAGGCCAAGTAAGCGGCGATGTTCGGCAACGCCGCGACGGCATCGCGCAAGGCCGCCAGGCGGGGGTAGTTCAACCCGAAGCGCAGGGTGGCCCGTGGGAACGCGTATCGGAGCCCTTCGATCAGCTGGAACATCGACAAATCCACGTAGGTCAGCGAATCGCCGGCGAGGTGATGCTCGCCGTCGGGATTTTGTGCAAGGACACGTTCGAAGTAGCGCATGAATTTAGGTAGGCGATTTTTCAGGAAATCGGTCGCGCGTGCTTTCGCCGGAGCCGTCTGATCTTCATAGTACTGACCGGTCGCGATCGGATGGTGCGTGTCGTGCACCTCCGCCACCATGTCGGCGATCGTCAACTGCAGGCTGTGTACGATATAGGCCGCGTCGCCTTTGGGCGCAAGGCCGAGCTTGGGACCGAGGTACAGCAAGATGTTGGCGGTTTGGGAGACGATCAGCTCACCGTCCTTGAGGAACGGCGGGGCGAACGGTACGAAGGGGGCCGTCTTGCTGTTCATGAGCGCCGTGATCGCCGATTCGCCCTCGCCTTCGTCGTCGCCGCCGCGCGCGATGTCGACGTAGGCGGCCTGCGCGTGCTCCAGCGCGAGCCGGACGAATTCCCCGCGGCCTTGCAAGCCGTCCCAGTAATACAGTTCATAAGGCATCTATCTGTTCCTCCCAAAAAACGGCGGCGTGCCGCGGCTCGATGATCGCTCCGGAATGAAGGCGCGACAACGACAGCGGCAGGCATGGGCCATGCCAGTGGCCGCGCATTCGCCAGTTCGAGTCGAAGATTCGAGGGAAGATTCAAGCGAACGCGCGCTCAACGCCCCAGGTAATCGCCAACCCGCCGACGAGCAGCCACAGGTAGAGAAGGAAACCCGTTGCCAATGCGCGGGGGCCCGCCTTGCGGACTTGCGCGATCTGCGTCTCGATGCCGAGCGCCGTCATCGCCATCGTCAGCGCGAACGTATCGATCGCATTCATGGATTGCGTCGCCACGGCCGGCAGCACGTGCAGCGAGTTCACCAGCACACAAGCCAGAAAGCCCAGCGCAAACCAGGGAACGGCCAGTTTGCGCGGCGCATCATGGCCCGGCGCGCCGCCCGCGTCGCGGCGGGCCTGCCGTGCCAGCCAAAAACCCAGCACGAGCAGGACGGGCACGAGCAGCATGACGCGGGTCATCTTGACGATCGTCGCGATATGCGTGGCTTGCGCGCCGACGTCGCTGGCCGCGCCCACGACTTGGGCCACTTCGTGGATGGTGCCGCCAAAGAAGAGGCCGACGCCGAGCGTGTCGAGATGGAGCCAGCCGGTGCGATACATGAGCGGGTAAAGGAACATCGACAATGTGCCGAACAAGACGACACTGCCCACCGCCACCGCGCTCTTTTCCGGCTTGGACTGCAGCGTCGATTCGAAGGCCAGCACGGCCGCTGCGCCGCAAATCGCGCTGCCCGCTGCGTTCAGAATGGCAGTGTCGCGATCGAGCTTCATTACCTTCATGCCGAGCCAGGTACCGAGCACGAGCGTGCTCGCGACGACGAGTACGGACACCGTCAGCCCGGGGAGCCCGACCTGGGCGATTTCCTGCAAGCTCACGCGCAGCCCGAAAAATGCCACGGCGATGCGCAGCAGCTTGCGCGCCGAGAAGTTGATTCCGGCGGCCCAGGGAGCCGGTAGACCGGCCCGCAGCGTATTGCCGTAAACGGCGCCGGCCACGATGCCGACGATCAACGGGCTGATGCCCAGGCCCGCGATGGCGGGTAGCGCCGCTAGCCGGGTGACCGCCGCCGCGAACAGCCCGACGAACAAGATGCCGTTGAGTTGGCCGTGCGAGATCTGCGGCGAAGGCGTGGACAGGGTGGAGGTGTGAGACATCTCGGTGCCTTATGGGGCAGGATTTCGATGGCCCAATCCTAAACGGCATATAAGCTTATGAGAAATCGTCATTTGCGAAGTAAAATATCGGAAAATCCGATACATCAATCGAAATGACGGCTGACCAACTGATAACGTTCGCCTTCGTCGCAGAGCACCTCAACATCAGCCGTGCGGCGCAAGCGCTGCATTTGTCGCAGCCGGCCGTCTCCGGGCAACTGCGCCAGTTGCAGGACGAATTCGGCGAGCCGCTGTACCGGCGCGACGGGCGCGGTATCCGGCTGACGCCCAGCGGGGCGCAGCTTGCCGAATACGCCGTGAAGCTGCGCGACACGTTTCGGCAAGCGCATGCCTATCGGGATGCGCTGCGCGGGGTGGCGCGCGGCACGCTGCGGATCGCCGCAAGTACGACTATCGCAAGCTACTTGTTGCCGTACCTCATTGCCGAGTTTCAACGCCGATATCCCGAAGTCGAGGTTCAGACCGCGGGCGGCAATACCGGGGAAATCGTCGCGTCGTTGCCGTCGCTCGATATCGCCATGATCGAAGGGCCCGTCGGTGCGGATCTGCCTGAAGGGACGGGCGTGCGCAGCTGGCGCGAGGACGAAATCGTGGCGATCGTGCCGCTCGGTCATCCGTTGAGCGCATGCGTGCCGCAAGCGGGGGCGGCCCCGACGCTTGCCGACGTGGCGGCCTATCCGCTCGTCATGCGCGAAGAAGGGTCCGGGGTCAGGCAGTTTCTCGAGCAGGCATTCCAGGCGGCGGGCGTCGAGATGCACGTGGCGTTGGCCGTAGCGGGTGTCGAGGGCGTGAAGGAGGCCGTGCGAGCCGGCATGGGCGTCGGGTTCGTTTCCGCGATGTCGATGCGTCATGAAGATGGGGCGCTCGCGCAGTTGTCGGTCGCACCGAAGCCGTTGACGCGCCATTTCTCGATTCTGGTGCCGCATGAAGGCGCGCCCTCGCGCGTGACGGCCGGTTTCTTGGCGCTGTGCACCGGCGAGCCGGCTGACTTCGGCGCCGGATGATGCCTCGTGTGCCCGATGGTGCGCTGGCTGGCTGTCTTTGCGTAGGGATTTACCATGATGGCGGGAGGTTGCGCGCGAAGCGCATGATCTGGTGCATCGAGCCGTCGCTCGATTTTTTTGAGGACAATGTGGAACCGGTTCCATCGCCATGTCGAACGTGACAAGCTGCCCCCCACCGCAAATCGTGATCGTGGCGAGCGCATTCGGCGCGCCAGCTGTGCGCCGACGGGGCCATGCCGGTTGGGTCGATACGGCCGCCAGTGCCGCCGCGGCCGGTTTCGAAGTGCGGCGCGAGCTGTTTGCTCATGAGACCGAGGCGTCGTGTCAGGCCCTGCATTCGCTCGGCGCGGCCGTGGCGGCGCGTGGGATGTGGGCGGTCTACTCGACGCCGGCCGAACTCTATTGCGATGACGGTATGCTGAATTCGACGGCGCTCGCGCTGGCCTACGCCGAAGCCGATGCGCTAGGGGCGCGGTGGGTGAAGCTTCAGTTGGGCGGCTTTGCGGGAAGCGCGCAGGCAGAGGCGATCGCGCGACTGGGCGCGGGCCGCCGGGCAAGGCTCGTCGTCGAGAACGGGCAAGGCGCGCGAGACGGCACCATCGCACGATTCGTCGAGCTATTCGCCGCACTCGAGCGAGAAGGGGCGGCCGACTTGTTAGGCATGACGTTCGACATCGGCAATTGGGATTGGGCAGGGCAAGCGCCGCTCGAGGCGGCCCATGCCTTGGCGGCTCACGTCGAGTATGTGCATTGCAAGTCGTCCGAAGGCCAAGGCGCGAGACGGTTTCCGGTCGCGCCCGCGCATGACGATGCTTCGTTTCGAGCGGTGCTCGAGAGCCTGCCGCGCACCGCGCCGCGCGGAATCGAGTTTCCGTTCGACGAAGCGGCGCCGGCAGACGATGCGCGCCGCGCAGTGGCTTGGCTCGCCTCGATATGAAACCGGGCACGCGCCTTCGTTACCAAGGGTGAGCGTTCCATCAGTTCGATCTAAACAAGGAGTCATCGATGTCTTCCTCACTCGACGTTTTGACCTACGGTGAGGCCATGGCGCTTTTTGTCGCCGACGAGACCGGCCCGCTAGCCGCCGTCGATCGCTTCACGAAACGCATTGCCGGCGCGGATCTGAACGTGGCGATCGGCTTGTCGCGGCTTGGCTTCGATGTCGGCTATATCAGCCGAGTCGGTGCCGACGCGTTCGGGCGCTATGTGCTCGATACGCTAGCGAGGGAAGGGATCGACGGGAGCCACGTCGGCATCGATACGCGCTATCCGACCGGTTTTCAGTTGAAGTCGAAGGAAACCGACGGGCGCGATCCGAGCATCGAGTATTTCCGTAAAGGATCGGCGGCAAGCCATCTGTCGGTCGACGACTACGATCCCGAGTACGTCGGCGCAGCGCGTCATCTGCACTTGACGGGCGTTGCACCCGCGATTTCGGGCTCCTCCCGAGACCTGGCCTTTCGGCTTGCCGAATCGATGCGCGCCGCAGGCAAGACGATTTCGTTCGATCCGAACGTGCGTCCGACGCTCTGGTCCTCGCGCGAGGCGATGGCCGCAACGCTCAACGCGCTGGCGGCGCTATCCGATTGGGTGCTGCCAGGGCTGGGCGAAGGGTTGGCGCTGACCGGCTACGATACGCCTGAAGATATCGCTCGGTTTTATCTCGATGCGGGGGCGAGCGGCGTCGTCGTGAAACTCGGTGCGCAGGGCGCCTACTTCCGCACCGCGGATCAGTCGGGCTACGTGGCCGCGCACCCGGTCGCGCACGTCGTCGATACGGTGGGCGCCGGCGACGGGTTCGCCGTCGGCGTCGTCAGCGCGTTGCTCGAAGGGCGCGACTTCAGAACCGCCGTCGCCCGCGGCAACCGCATCGGGGCATTGGCGATTCAAGTCATCGGCGATTCGGAAGGGCTGCCCACTCGCGCGCAATTGGACAAGCTGGAAGCGCAGACCGCCTAGCATCCAGCGTCGATTCGACATGCAAACCTGCAAACTTGCAATTCAGGGAGGAGACAACCATGCCTGCAACGATTGCACCTCGTCGGTGGTGGACGATCATGCCGATCGTCTTCATCACCTACAGCCTTGCTTACCTCGACCGTGCGAACTTCGGCTTCGCCTCGGCCGCCGGGATCAATAAGGACCTCGGCATCAGCCCCGCGCTGTCGTCGCTGATCGGCGCGCTCTTTTTTCTCGGCTACTTTTTCTTCCAGATACCCGGCGCCATCTATGCGGAACGGCGCAGCGTGCGGCGGCTCGTGTTCGTGAGTCTCATCCTATGGGGCGGCTGCGCCGCATTGACGGGGCTCGTCAACAACGTCGCATGGCTGATCGCGTTGCGGTTCATGCTCGGCGTTGTCGAAGCCGCCGTCATGCCGGCGATGCTCATCTTCATCAGCAATTGGTTCACAAAAGCGGAGCGATCGCGCGCCAACACCGTCCTGATTCTCGGCAATCCCGTTACGGTGCTTTGGATGTCGGTCGTCTCCGGTTACCTCGTGCACGCGTTCGGGTGGCGCGAAATGTTCGTGGCGGAAGGGGTGCCGGCGATCGTATGGGCCGTGTGTTGGTGGTTTGCCGCGCGTGACAAGCCGAACGACGTGACCTGGCTCGCGGCGGAGGACAAACGCGCGCTGGCGGCCACGCTCGCGGCCGAGCAAGCGGCCATCAAACCCGTGCGCAATTACGCCGAAGCGTTCCGCTCGCCGGCTGTCGTCATGCTCTGTGGGCAGTATTTTTGCTGGAGTATCGGCGTGTACGGCTTCGTGCTATGGCTGCCTTCCATCCTGAAGAACGGATCGACATTCGGCATGGTCGAGACGGGCTGGCTGTCGGCGCTGCCTTATTTGATGGCAACGCTCGCCATGCTCGCGGCGTCCTGGGCCTCGGACAAGCTCGATGTCCGCAAGGCGTTCGTATGGCCGTTCCTGCTGGTCGGCGCTGCCGCGTTTGCCGGTTCCTATGCGCTCGGCTCGACGCATTTTTGGTGGTCCTACGCGTTGCTCGTCGTGGCCGGTGCCGCGATGTACGCGCCGTACGGGCCGTTCTTCGCCATTATCCCCGAACTCCTGCCGAAAAACGTGGCCGGCGGGGCAATGGCGCTCATCAACAGCATGGGTGCGCTCGGTTCGTTCGTCGGCTCTTATTTCGTCGGTTATCTGAACGGCACGACGGGTTCCCCGGCGGCTTCGTATGCCTTCATGAGCGCCGCGCTCGTGGCGGCCGTTTTGTTGACGCTCGCCGTCAAAGCGCAGCCGGCCCGCGAGGCGCTGCTCGGTGCGCGTGCTCATGCCAACGGAAAGTGAAACCGAATGCTGCCCAAGATCGTCGTCTACAAGGGATTGCCGCAAGACGTGCTCGATGATTTGCGCGAACATGCGCAAGTCGTCCTGTGCGAACCCGCGCCCGGCCAAGCTCGCAAAGCACTGAGCGAGGCCGTTGGCGAGGCGCTCGTCGATGCCGACGGCGCCATCGGCGCCAGCGTCAAAATCACGCCGGAGATGATTGCCCGCGCGCCGCGTCTCAAGGCGATTTCGACAATCTCGGTGGGCGTCGACAACTTCGATGTGGCCGATTTGACGCGCCGCGGCATCATCCTCGCCCATACGCCCGATGTCCTGACCGAGTCCACAGCGGACACCGTGTTCGCGCTCGTGCTGTCGACGGCGCGCCGCGTGGTCGAACTCGCCGAGTGGGTCAAGGCAGGGGCATGGCAAGGGAGCATCGGTCCCGAGCATTATGGCGTCGACGTGCACGGCAAGACCATCGGGATCGTCGGGCTAGGGCGCATCGGCGGGGCACTCGCGCGGCGGGCTGCGCTCGGTTTCGGCATGCGCGTGCTTTATACGAACCGGCACGCGAACGAGACGGCCGAACGCGCGTACGGCGCTAGGCGCGTCGAGCTGAGCGAATTGCTCGCGCAATCGGACTTCGTCTGCCTGCAAGTGCCGCTTACTCCGCAAACGCGGCACATGATCGGCGCTGCGCAATTGCGGGCGATGAAACGCGGCGCGATTTTGATCAACGCGTCGCGCGGGGCGATCGTCGACGAACCGGCGCTCATTGCCGCCCTTGCCGACGGCACGCTCGCGGGCGCCGGCCTGGACGTATTCGAGCACGAACCGTTGAGGCCCGACTCTCCGCTGCTTGCGATGCGCAACGTCGTTGCCTTGCCGCATATCGGTTCGGCCACCCATGAAACGCGCCACGCGATGGCGCGCTGCGCGGCGCGCAATCTCGTCGACGCGCTGGCCGGCCGCCTCTCGCGCAACATCGCCAACCCCGAGGTCCTGGCCCGGTGACGGATGTGGCGGCTGGCGTGCGGCGCCGGACGAAAATTCGGGGGCGCTGAGCCGTGTACTTGCATAGGTGGTGCGGCATGCGGCCCTGCGCTATGATGCGGCCACCGAACGAACTGCAAAGCGCGCCCCCGGGCGCGCTTTTGTCTATGCGCGGCGAAGCGGCGGCTCACGCCGCATTCGCCTTTGACGAGGAGGTCTCCCTTGGTTCTTACTTCTTTCGATACGCGCTCGGCGCGCGCCGCCGAGCGATGAGCACCGGGCCTGTAAGCATCGCTCGCCGCGCGACGATCAGCGATGTCGCGCGCGAGGCCGGCACCGGCAAAACGAGCGTGTCGCGCTACCTGAACGGCGAGACGAACGTGTTGTCGTCGGACTTGCGCACCCGCATCGAGGCGGCGATCAAGCGGCTCGACTACCGGCCGAATCAGATGGCACGCGGCCTGAAGCGCGGGCGCAATCGGCTCGTCGGGTTGCTCGTCGCCGATATCACGAACCCGTACACCGTCGGCGTGCTGCGCGGCGTCGAAGCTGCCTGTCATGCGCTCGGCTTGATGCCGCTCGTTTGCAACGCGGCCAACGAAGTCGAGATGGAGCGCCGCTACTTGCAATTGATGACGACCTACCGCGTGGAAGGGGTGATCGTCAACGCGCTCGGCGTTCAGGAAGAAATGCTCCGGCCCGTGGGCGAGGGCGGCACGCCGGCGGTGCTCGTCGACCGTTCGATCGACGGGCTCACCGCCGATATGGTCGGGCTCGATAATGGCGCGGCGGTGACGCTCGGCATGCAGCACTTGCTCGAGCAAGGGTTCGACGATATTCGCTTCGCGGTGCAGCCCTACGAGCGCGTGAGCTCGCGGCGGCTGCGCGAGGCTGCGTTTCATGCGGCGCTCGACGACGCGCAGCGCACCCGCGGTGCCGGTGTATCGCCGCTGCGAGGCGAAACGATCGTGCTCGATCTGAGCGATGCGCAAGCGGTCGCACGAACCCACGAAGCGCTCGATAGGCACTTGGACGCGGCCGCCGAGCGGGGCGGGCGGCGTGTGGCATACTTCGCCGCCAACGGGCCCGTCGCGCTGTCGTTGGCATTGCATTTACATGCGCGCTACGGTCCGCACTGGCAGGAGCGCGTGGCCTTGATGGCGATCGACGATTCGGAATGGGCGGAGCTGATCGGCGTCACGGCGATCCGCCAGCCCACTTACGCGATCGGTTATCGTGCGGTGGAGTTCTTGCACGAGCGCATCGAGGGCGGGGCGGAGCCGGCCCGCGAGGCGATGCTGCCGGGGGAACTGGTTATCCGCCGCTCGACCGTCTGGCGGGACGAAGGCTAGTTCGCAAGCGCCATCGGCACGGCGTGCGCGTTGCCCAGACGATGTGCATCCAGCAGTGCTCGCCACCGCACGAATAGCTTTGAGCCTCACTTACGATGGAACTTTACCGATTCGAATGCCCGAGCGCCGATATCGAAGCGCTTGCTCAAGTCATCAGCGATCTCTTTCCCGAGCAGACGATGTTCGTGGAGCGGGTGGCCGAGAACGGCACGCCGTACCTGGACGTGCAGTGGGTGGCGATGCGATTCGGCGCGACGGCGCGCCGCATGACGCTGACGGTGGCCATCGCGGCGCCCGCTTTGTCGCGCTACCGCGGGTTGCCGCCGCGTATGCGCGCGCGGTGTTACGCGGTGTTGCGCGCGTATGTGGAGGCGGCGCTCGGTTCGTTGGAAGAGCAGTATGCGGCCGGCGAAGCCGTGCCGCGAGAGGTGACGATCGAACTTGGCGACGAGTTCGCGTAGACATCCTCGGCTTGCCGGTTCGACGCCGCGACGCGCCTGACGCTCAGTTCGGCTCGGCCGCTCGGTAAACCGCGGCGAATCGATCGGCACGCACGACGCCGTAATCGCCGGGCGCGTATTGGAGCACCCAATCGCCGGCTACGCCGGTCAACACGTCGCCCGCGGCGCGACGCGCCATCGAAAACGGCGCATCCATGCGCTTGGCCAACACGACGGCCGGCCTATTCCGATACGGCCCGGCCTCGCCATGCGCCAGGCCCGCAGCGGCCGGGACGTATTTGTCGTCGAAGCGCGTGCGCTCGACCACCCACCGTGCGCCACCCGTGCCCGTGATGAGCGCATCGCCGGGCTGATAGCGGTTCGAGCCTTCGAGGCTCATCAACGCGCCGCTCGCTTGCGCGAACTCGACGGCGACAATTTCGTCTTTCACATATCGTCCTGCCGCCGGATCGGCGTGCAGGTCGATGTCTTTCAATTCGATCATGGGAAGCAAGGCAAACGGCACAAAGGCGTGAGCGTAGCGGGAAACCGCGCCACGCGCACGCCTTTCGTTCGGCTCAGGGCCGTGCCGCCTAGCTCGGCGGGCCGCGCGGCGGAGCAGCCGAGCGGCGAGGGCGGTTACTGCTGCGCTGGTGCGGCCGCTTTGTCACCGTGGCGGCCGTGCCCATGGTGGTCGCCCGCTTGGCGGAACGTCGTATCGGCGACCTTCTTTTGCTCCGGAGAGAAGCTGTCATAGAGCGGGGTGAAGGCGTCGACGAGCTGCTTCATATCGTCCGCATGCGCTTGGGCGATCTCGGCGTATTGCTTCATGTTGTCGAGCGCCGACTGGGTTTGCTCGGCCTGCGTGCGTTGCACGAAGAGCCGGCTCATGTTCTGCGCGTTGCTGCGCATGACGTCGGCGAACGTCTTCCATTGCGGCTCTTGTGCGGCCGTGATCTTCAACTGCGTATGCAGATACGCGATGCGCTGTTCGACGCGCGCTTCGCGTTTGGCCGCATGATCTTGCGCCGCGGCGCTGGATGCCGCGCTCGAGGCCGCTTGCGGCGCCGATGCTTGCGCGAACGCGCCACTGGTGGCGAGCGCGCACGCGAGAATGACGATTGTCCGTTTCATCGAACCTCCTGCAGTCGTGTGGACGAAGTCAAAACCGGCGCGATAGGCGCCGGCTAGTTGGACCCTGCATGCTTGGTGCATGTTCATTGGTCCGGCGCTAGTTTAACCAGGCAACGGTGATGGCGCTGCATAGTGAGACATACGCTTACATTTGAAACCGTGTTGTAGGCGGCATCGACCGCATGGCCGGATGGGCGAGGGCGTCGTGCCGCGGGCGCGGCGCACGCGATTTCGCATAGCGTATTAGAGTAGCGAGTTCGTATGAGTGGCGGTCAAGGCTAAGCCAATTTCAGGGGAGGCATGATGCGAATTCTCGTCGTGGGTGCCGGCGCGGTCGGCGGATACTTCGGTGGCAGGATGGCGCTAGCGGGGCAGGATGTGACGTTTCTGGTCCGGGAAGCCCGAGCTAAAGAACTGGCCGCGACAGGTCTCGTCATCAAGAGTCCGAGGGGGGATGCCAAGCTGGCTGACGTCAAGACCGTCCTGACATCGGATATCGACCGCGCTTACGATCTCATCCTCCTCAGTTGCAAAGCCTACGATCTGGACAGCGCGATGGAATCGTTCGCGCCGGCGGTGGGGCCTTCGACGACGATCTTGCCGTTACTCAACGGGATGCGGCATCTCGACGTGCTCCGCGCGCGCTTCGGTAACGCGAGCGTCCTAGGCGGCGTATGTCTTATCGCGGCGACGCTCGACGCCTCGCGGGCGATCGTCCAGATGACGGACATGCATGCGATCGTATTCGGTGAACTCGACGGAATGAAGAGCGCGCGCGTCGAAGCGATTGCGGCCGCGTTGCGCACCGGCGGCTTCGATGTGGACGCGATCGATACGATCGTCCAGCAGATGTGGGAGAAGTGGGTATTCCTTGCGACGCTGGCCGGGAGCACGTGTCTGTTCCGGGCCAGTGTCGGCCATATCCTCGCCGCGCCGGGCGGCGAAGCGGCGATGCGTGCCTTGTTCGAAGAATGCGACGCCGTGGCCGGTGCGCACGGCCATGCCATGCGTGCCCCGTTCAAGGAGCGCTCGCGTGCCATGCTGTTCGAGCCGGGTTCGACGCTGACGGCGTCGATGCTGCGCGATATCGAGAACGGGCTGCGGACCGAGGCCGATCATGTGCTTGGCGATCTACTCGCCAGACGCGCCGCCGAGCACGACGTGCCGGCTACCGGCGGCGCACCCACGATGCTCGAGCTGGCTTACGCCCATGTCAAAGCCTACGAAGGGCGGCATGGGCGATAATCCCACGCTCTCTTTCCCGCCCGCCGCTTCCAATCGATGAGACCACCGCGCCTCGACCAGCTCGACGAACTCGACCGCAACCTGCTGACACTGCTGCAGGCCAATGCCCGGGAAAGCGTCGCGAATTTGGCTCGCCAGCTAGGCGTGGCCCGTACGACGGTGCTGGCCCGCATCGAACGCCTCGAACGAACGCAAGTCATCGCCGGCTACGGCGTGCGGCTTGGCCAGGACGTACTCGACGCCAGCATCAACGCTTACGTCGGCATCATCTTGGCGCCGAAGTTCGGGCCAAGCGCGCTCAAGCGGCTCGAAAAGATGCCCGAAGTGCAATTGCTGTGCGCCGTCAGCGGCGAGTACGACTACGTAGCGTGGCTGCGTGCGGCCTCGCCCGATCGGCTCAACGAACTGCTCGACCAAATCGGCCAACTCGAAGGCGTCGAGCGGACCACCACCTCCATCATCCTCGCCCGTAAGATCGACCGCAGCGCTTTCTGAGAATGCGTTTGGCCGTAACAGGCCGGACGCGGGTTGGCCGCGTTTCGGTCGCGTTTCGACAAAATGTATTGTTCGCTCGACGTTTCGACGAAAAGTTACGTCGAAACGCAGCACTTTGCGCCTGTTTTCTGTTTTTGTCCCCTTCTACACTGTTTCGAACAGGACGCGAGGCCCATTGCGGCGCCGCGAACAATCTCAAAACGGAAACGAAGGAGAAGCGCATGAAAGTAGCCGTCGTCGGGGCAGGGCTGATCGGTCACACCATCGCCCATATGTTGCGTGAGACGGGCGACTACGAAGTCGTCGCATTCGATCGCGACATCCATGCGCTCGAGAAACTGGCTCGGGACGGGATCGCCACCGAGCGGGTCGATTCTGCCGATTCGAACGCGATCCGCGCGGCGGTGCAAGGTTTCGATGCACTCGTCAATGCGCTGCCGTACTACCTTGCCGTGAACGTGGCCGCGGCGGCCAAAACGGCCGGTGTCCATTATTTCGATCTGACCGAGGACGT
This sequence comes from uncultured beta proteobacterium, assembly GCA_963838695.1. Lineage (GTDB taxonomy): Bacteria > Pseudomonadota > Gammaproteobacteria > Burkholderiales > Burkholderiaceae > Trinickia. The sequence continues at coordinate 232,524 of CAWIRZ010000007.1, forward strand.
GCGGGCCACGCACGCCATCCGTTCGCTGGCAGAGGGCGCATCGCATGCGTTCATGCCTCAGTGCGGTCTTGCACCGGGCTTCATCGGTATCGCTGCGCACGAATTGGCCAATCGATTCTCTGAAATCCGCGAAGTAAAGATGCGCGTCGGTGCGCTGCCCGAGTTTCCGACGAACGCGCTGAAGTACAACCTGACGTGGAGTGTCGACGGGCTCATCAACGAATATTGCCAGGCGTGCGAAGCGATTCGCGATGCGCGTACGCAATGGGTGCAGCCGCTGGAAGGTCTCGAACATTTTTCGCTCGACGGCACGGAATACGAGGCGTTCAACACCTCGGGTGGGTTGGGGACGCTGTGCGAAACGCTGTCGGGACGCGTCGAATCGCTCGACTACAAATCGGTTCGCTACCCGGGCCATCGCGATCTCGTGAAGTTCTTGCTTGAAGATCTGCGCCTGGCGAGCGACCGGGATACGCTAAAGACGATCATGCGCCGCGCGGTGCCGTCCACGTCGCAAGATGTCGTGTTGATCTTCGTGACGGTTACGGGCATGCGCGACGGCCAACTCGTGCAAGACGTGTTCACGCGCAAAATCTTCGCGAAGACGGTGTGCGGGATGCCGATGAGCGCGATTCAAATCACGACGGCCGGCGCGATGTGCGCCGTGCTGGATCTGTTTCGCGAAGGCAAGTTGCCGCAAAGCGGCTTCGTGCGGCAAGAGCAAGTCTCGCTGCATGACTTCCTCGACAATCGCTTCGGCCGGTTGTACGAAGGCGCGACCCTCGATTCGATGGTCGTGGCCTGAGCATCGCGTGACAAAAGGCAAGGCCGCGAGCAGACACCTACCCAGCCGGCGTCACGCGGGATCAAGGCAACCTGAGAGAACGGCGGCGCCATGCGGCGCTCCGGATAGATAAAGCGGCAATAAGCAGCGCCTCGAGAACGCCGCACCAAGAAGAGGGCAGCCACGCATGCGCTAGCGCATGCGTGGCGAACCTCCATGAGCTGAGGCCGAACCGGAGGGGCGCAGTGGTTGCCTCGGCTTCGCGTTTAGCCAGATGAGGCCGGTGTCAGCACATCGCGTAGCAGGGCGTCGAACTCGGCGGCCGTCGGCGCCGTATTGTCGAACATGATGAGCCCTTCGCGTGCGGTGCCGCTCGGTGCGAACCGGCGCTGCCGGTATTCGTCCCAATGGGCCAGCTTGTAGGCGTCGTTGGGATTGTGGCGCGCGACGATACGGGCGCGCGCCGTCTCCTCGGACGTGTCGACCCACACGATACGGATCGCCACATCGGCGCCCACGCCGAGCCATTGCCGATCGAATAGCTTGCGTTCGCGCACCTCGCGCGAAAGCGGGCCAACCACGATGACGCCCACGCCCAGCTCCAGATTCTCACGCGCGGTATCGAGCAACCCTTGATATTCGGGATTGCGCAGATGTTGGAGGTAGAGCGGACTGTCGCGGTCGTTCGGATCGCCCGTCAATGCGCCCATCGCGGCGGCGCTATAGCGCCCGTAAAGCGTGTCCTTGTCGAGCAGACAAAAAGCCTCGCCCGTCTCGCGCATGAGCGGCCCCACGAGGCGCTTGGCGATCGTCGTCTTGCCCGTACCGGCATGTCCGCAGATGAATACGAGGTGAGTCACGAGCCCGTTTCCTTAAGAAGAGGCGAGGGTGCATCGCCCGCTTCGCGACAGGCGGGCACCGCTTCGATCAATGTGTCGAGACGGCGATAGGTGTCTTCCAGCGCGGACCGCCCCAAGCTTGCTTCGAGCAGCGCGTACTCCGCATCGATGCGTGGCCGGATCTGCTCGATCATCGAGCGGCTTTTGTCCGTCAAACCGACGATCCATTTTCGCTGATCCTCGGGCGGATGCGCGCGGCAGACAAGCCCATCGCGTTCCATGCGGTCGAGCACCCCAGTCAAACTAGGGCTCAATATGCACGATTGCTTCGCGATGTGGCCTGCTTCGAGTTCGTTGCGCGGCGCTTCGTCGAGGGTGCGCAGGATTCGCCACTGTTGCTCGGTCAAGGAAAAGTCTTTCAAGATCGGTCGAAACACGCCCATCAGTGCCTCGCGCGCTTGTAGCAAGAGCATGGCCAGATTCCGTTGGTCGAACGTTCGCGTCATATTGGCGGGATGGTGGGGATTGGCGTGCGCGCATATTAACAGCGCGCGGCCCAAATTGGTGCATGCGGGACGGCCGGGACGCACGAGCCGTTGTAGCGCGAAGGGGGCGAGCGAAGGGGCGAGCAATGGGCACGAACCGTGCATAAGCGGTGACGCCAACCGCTCGATCGTGACGATCGACGGCGGCACGTTCATCCCTGGGGGCTCGTCGATGCGCATTGCTCAAGTCGCACCGTTGTATGAATCGGTTCCACCGGAAGGTTATGGCGCGACGGAACGCGTCGTCCATTATTTGACCGAAGCGCTGGTCGCGCTCGGCCATCATGTGACGCTATTTGCGACGGCCGATTCGACGACATCCGCGGAACTCGTGCCGATTTGCGAGCGCGGCCTTTGGCGCGACGGGCGCGTGTGGGATACCTTGACGCATCACGTGCGCGAGGTCGAAGCGGTAATCCAACGAGCCGCGTGTTTCGATGTCGTTCATTTCCATATCGATCCGCTTTATTTCCCGTCTGCTCGCCGGTTGCCCTGTGCGCACCTGACGACGATGCACGGGCGGTTGCTGCCTGCGGATCACGGACCATTATTGCGGCAGTTTTCGGAAGCGCCTCTTGTATCGATTTCCGATAGCCAAAGGCGGCCGATTCCTTGGGCAAATTGGCAGGCAACGATCCATCACGGATTGCCGCCCGATGCCTTTTCTCTCAATGAAAATCATGAGGATTACTTACTGTTCATCGGCAGGATGATGCCGGAGAAGCGCCCCGATCTAGCGATCGAAATCGCGCGGCGCGCCGGGCTTCGATTGAAGATGGCGGCGAAGATACACCCGGGAGAGAAAGCGTATTTCGACAACGAGGTTGCACCGTTGATCGAGGCAAACCGCGAGGTGGTCGATTACGTGGGCGAAGTCAGCGGCGCCGCGCGGATCGAGTTGATGAGCAAAGCGAGAGCGTTGCTGTTTCCGGTTCAATGGCCCGAACCCTTCGGGATGGTCATGATCGAGGCGATGGCTTGCGGTACGCCAACCATCGCGTTTCGCAACGGTGCGGTGCCGGAAGTGTTGGAAGAGGGCGTGACGGGGTACATGGTGGAGGGCGTCGATGCCGCGGTTGAGGCCGTCGCGCGGCTCGATGAGATCGACCGGCGCCAGTGCAGACTCGCCTTCGACGCTCGCTTTACCGATGCACGCATGGCCCGTGATTACATCGACGTATACCAGGCGTTGTTGACGCGGGAGGATAAGCGCGACGAGCGCGTTCGGGGGCTGTCGCGGCGGGCGTGACGGCGCAGAGCCCTTGCCGCCGGCCTACTGGCCATACGCCCGCGCTTGGGGAATACCTTGGCTAGTCGGCCTTCACCGCCAAGGTCGCCGTGTACTTTCGGATGGCGAAAAAACCGGCGCAGTTTTAGCGCCGTCGATGCCCGGTTCGGAACGGCGGCGCTAACCGTGGTTCTGGTCCTTGCTGCGGTCGACTTCCGTCAGGTCGTCCTCTCGCACCTCGGCTTCGCGTACGGTCGTGCCTTCGCTGTCCGTTTCGGATACATCGGTTTTGAATGTGCCGCCGCTTTTGCGCTGCTCGGAAGCAGGCTGCGGTGCGTGGGTTCCCGGCTGATCGGGCGCGTGCTTGCTTGCCATGATTCGACTCCTTTTGATCCGTTTTCCGTTGGGACGGCAACGTGCCGCCTCGCAAAGCATTGAGCAAGCGCTATGCATGGTGCTGGGGTTGACGGTGACAATGGAACGCCCAAGGGTCTTATCGGCATCGCCTCTATCCGACCATCGGCAGGGACCGCCGATGGGGACGCGCCGTCGCTCAGTGCGACTCCGTGGCCGTCGTTTTAGATGCGGGCTGGTGGCGAGTGAAAATATCGATGTACTTCACGCAACTGCCGTCGTCGGTGAATGCAACCATCGCGAGATTCTTGCTCGTCGCAAGGCCGGAGTACTTGCCTTTGCCGTCGATAAGCGAGTCAACTTGATCGCCGAACGCTTGCCTGAACCCTTCGTGCGTCAGGCAGAAATCGTGGCTCATTAGCAAACGCAAGTCGGACGACACGGTCGGATGCCTGCGAAAAGCGTTTTTCCAAATTTGCCGGTAAGTGGACGCAATGGAAAAGGCGTCACTCCTTTTCTGAAACCCATGGTACGTAAGGAGGACAGTGCCTCCGAATGTGGTGTTGCGCTCGGTTTCGTACAGGGGCGCATCGAAACCCTTAGATACGGAATCGAAGCTGTCTACATCGCCGTCCGACATGAAATGCGAAATCGCCGCGATGGCCCGCGCCCGCTCTTCAGGTGCCAGGGTATTCGATTGGCGCGTAGGCGGGATAGCGCAGGCGCCGAGACAGAGCGCCGCAGCGGAAACGGTGAGTGCGCGTCCCAGAGAAGTGAACGACATGGGTCAAGAGCCTTGGGCAGTTAAACCCTGTCTTACGGCAGGCGTGCAGCAAACTTGATGGCGAAAGATACACGGCATCATCCCTCGCGACCTCGCACGAACCAAAATGGGTCGGAGCGGGCCAGTAGCGGCCGGTCGACTGCATCACCAAATTCGACGGCAATCCGGGAAAAACCGGGCAGCCAGCCGGCGAATCTGTCGCTCGGCTGCTGGCCAGCGTACGCCACCCAAAAGCCGACATTTGCATAAAGCTCTAACAAGCGATTCGTTGATTCTTGGCACCTATGGTTGAGTGTTGCGTCGGGTTGGTTTTTTAGGTTTTGTTATATTTAACTGGTAAGGCGACCAACTTATCCACAGGATATCCACTTTTCTGACTCCTCTCTGTTGCGTGCCGATAGTGGTCATGTCTGTTGCGTCGAGCGAGGCAACAGAAGGACGCAGCGAGCACGGCCGTTCGCGGCGTGGGTGTTGCGCTTGATTGCGTGCCAGTCCCGCGTGCGACGCTACCGCGACTGACCTTCGGTAGGTGCGTAGGTTCTCTTATCTTCGATGAACTCCGCTGGCATCGACGTCTCGATTACCGCGTCTTTCTCGCGGCCGACCCGGTACGCCGTTGCACCATGGTGCCAGGAGACGACGCGGTCGATGTCGATACCCTCGAACAGAACTGCCGCGTGGTCATCTATCGCAATCGAGGCTGGGACGGTGTTCGATTTCAGCGCTTGATGCAGACTGGCGCGGCGTTTCTGGTCCGAACTGTAATGAACTCCGCAGGCACCTGGTAGCAACCCCAAGCACTGCAGGGGGCGGTAGTCAGCACCCCAGAACGAGTCAGTCAGGCCCGATTCGAACCAACACATCGCTCCCGCGCTCATTCCCGCGAGTAACACGCCATTTTCCCAAGCTGCGCGCAGCGCCTCGTCGACAGCCCACTCTCGCCATACTGCTAATGCCGATTTGGTGTTTCCTCCGCCAACGAAGATGGCATCCTGCGTGAGCAGGTGTCGTGCAAAGTCAGTTACCGAGATGGCGTTGTGGCTTGGTAGACGGAAGAACGCGAGATGAGACGTCTCACAACCAAGCGCCGCGTAAGTCGTGTAGAACTTGTCGATGTGGGCCGGGAGGTCACCGCTCGGCGTAGCGATGAAGCACACCTTGGGTTTCGACCGCCCAGTGAGGTCGCATATGTAGGCGTCAATTGCGGAGATACCGTCTTCCATCATGAAGCCACCGCCACCAATTGCTAGGATTCGGCGCGCCAAGTTCAGCCTCCTTTTCTTGTACCGACCGTCTGTCCTTCGGGTATGCCTTCGAGTATCGACACCAGGTTCTCCGGCCACACCGTGTCCAGTGTTTCGCGTAATTCATTCAAAGACCACCATTTGTGGTCCGCCATGATTTGCTGTTCCTGCCATGTCCATCCCTCGCAGGAGATGTTCAGCGTCGCGGTTTCGATTGCGAAGTAGCATTCGTCGGCAACGACGTATTCTCCGTCAGGGAGCTGCAACTTAACTTCGCGTCGTGCCACGGCGGGACCGACGTGATGTACAACAATCCCGGTCTCTTCCTGCAGCTCCCGAACTGCCGCGTCTTCGAAGGTTTCACCTTCTTCAACGCCACCCCCTGGGGTCGCCCAATAATCATTGCCTGTTAACGGTCCCTGCTTGTGAACGAAGCGAAACAGCAGCACATCATGTGAGGGGTTGAGAATCAGCAGTCTGGCAGATTTTCGGCGGCGCATTGAGACTCCTTACTCAACTCTTCTTCGGTTTGTTGGGTGCGCCGCTCTTGTCCGGGCGCTCGTCGGCAAGGGAAGACACGGTTGCAATCGGTACGGCGCCGAGCGCAATCAACTTGTCACGCGCCTCCCGGTGATGCTCATAGAACTTCGCCCATTTGCTGAAGCCACCCAACTCGCCAACAGCGCGCAGCATGGCGAGGTGAGAAGCCGTCAACAATTGCACCGTGGCTTCCAGTTCTGCAATCCGGATGTCCTTGTCGGCAAGCGATGCGGCAGTGTCGGCGCCAGACCGTTTGGCAACACGACCACGCCAGCGTCGGTATTCCGTCTGGCGTTGCTGATACTCGGCAAGCAACTGGCTTCGCGATTCGCTGCGGGTGATGGACGATGCCGCTTTGATGGACGGATGCAACCGAGCAACAGCGCGCGCCGTGATGTCTTCATCATTGGCGAGCAGCGTTTCAAGAATCTCGCGCATCTCGTTATCATCGACTTGCGCCGTATCGTTGGGCTTAGTCATCAAGTACTCCACGTTGCGGCGGCAGCGACAGGTCGCGGCCATCAGGGAAGGGGCGTTCGCCCGCAGGCGTGGCCAGCAACGTGCGGACACCAACCAAGCGCTGCTCCGCATGTTCGAGCTGGTTCTTCCAGCCAACGCTGGTCGACGGCCTGGCCTTGATTTCCTCGACGGCAATTTTTAGCTTGCCCTCAAGTCAATCAGGTTTTGCCGGTTCTCAGGTAAATCGGTTGCCGAGAGATGGCGGCAATCGTTAAAGCATTCGAGATGGTTAGGGCAGGGGTCAACCGTGAACGAACTCAAGCAATGGCCATATGGCGTGGCATGGAAGCCATCAGCTTCGACGCGCAGATACTCGTACGCGGCGGTGTCGCCCTCGGTCGCCTGGATGCGGCGAAACGCCTCCACGATAGGGCCGCTGGCTCGGCCGCCCTTAATGAGCTTGGCCACCGTGCTCGCTTTCTCGCCGAGCATAATCTCGATGTCCGGCGGAATTTCTATCTGGTCCAGTTCCTCGGCAAGACTGCGGTGGTCGTATTCGTAGCTTTGAGCGACACTGCGCCGATTGAAGCGCTTCGAGATGATGGTATCGGCTACGCCCAGCCGGAACAGTTCGGTGTTCTGGAGGTGGCGAAGCATGTGTGACTCGATTTTCAACGCCCGGTCTTCGTCCATTTCGCCGTACTTTTCGAACAGTGACGGCAACTCCTTCGCGTCACCAAGTGCGTACCCAATGAACGAAGGGTCGGGCCGGTTAACCGCCATGTACCGCGTGATATCGCACAGTCCGTCGTTACGTTCCTCGGCAAGCGAACGCTTGGGCTGCAGGAACAGCAACTCCCACGGTTGAACCGAACCATCGGCGAGCGGCAGCGGGGTGGTGTCCGACACCTTCGTCGGCGTTGTCGAGCGAATGTGGTCTTTGAGCTCGCCGGCGCACAGATAGGTGTTTTGCCAATTCATGCGCTCCGTCACCCCGATAACGGTGCCGTCAGCACGTCTGAAGCGCAGTGCAATCTGCTCCGCGCGCATCTTGTCCAGCAATCGCTTGCCGAACTGATATACCGCCATATCGAGCGCCACAGGACCTGCCTGCTGTTTCGTCCGCTGATGCGAGTACAGTTCCGCCAGAACCGTGGGAGCGAAGTTTTCGCGGTAGCGCTCAATGAAGGGTTCCCGCTCTATATTCAGCCAGAACGGATTGCCCATGACGCGCGTGTAGAGTTCAGTGAAGGGAACGATGTCGTCAGCCGCATACCACGGGAGCACGCGCCCGGTCTCGCATTGAAGCTTCAGCGTCGCACGTAGCGGCTCCGTCAGCGTGGCAACATGGTCGAGCGTTTCGGTCAGGAACAACCGGAACATGTCCGGCACGGGCTGACTGTTTTCCCGCAAGATACGGCTATCTGAGTCCTCATCCTGCTGCTTTTCCGCAAAGTGCCGGACCATCAGCGATGTCGAGATACCTCCCGCTTCACCAGCTGGCCGCCCCTTTGAATCCAGGTACACCCGCTCCCGCTTCCAGTCGAGCGGCAACAGCGCAGCTTCGCCGGCGCGCATGCCGGTCACAATCATTGTGCGCCCAGCAGCGAACCGTAGGTCGTCGATGAACGTACGCGGCTTTTCGGTCATCACGATGCGCGTCAGTTCCCAGAATGCGCGACGCTCAGGCAAGCGCTCCGCGCGTTTGCGGGCATCGAGGTCAGCTCGCAGTTCGTCTTGAGACCAGATGTGCCGAGCCTTGATTGCGCTCTTCATCTTCATGCGAGGAACGGCGAGCGACGAGTACAGTTGGCCTGCATCACAGATGTGCTGGGCATCGAATACCACCTTGACGATGCCGGCGACCAAGTCCCCCAGTTTGCCCGTCGCCTGGACTGCTTTCCCGGTACGCACCGACAGACGCAGGTCATCAACCGTCAGTTGCCATGGCTCCTTGTCTATGCACGTGGCAATTACACGCAACGGACGTGCGATGCTCTGGGTCACATATCCCGTGGTGTTCCGCTTGAACAGCAACTGCTCGGCGACCGCAGCCTTGACCAGGTCCTGCCATGCGGCCGTCAACGGCTGCCGCATCCGCAGCGGCAGCCCCCGTTCGGCGCGCTCGGCGTTGACGATGGCTAGCACTTTGACGTCGAGCCCAAGGTCCCGCAGGTAATGGGTCGGAGGTGGCACGTCGCTAGCAATGGCGGTGAGGTTCCAGCCGATGCCGTCGCGTGCGGCACCAGTGTCGTCGAGGTCCATTTCCCACTGCAGGCCTTTTTCCTGAGCCAGCGCTTTTCCCAGTTCAACGTACGCGGAGTAGTGTGGGTTCATCGGCCCTCGCTTTTCCAGTTCTTCAATGACGGTCTGTACCTCGGCGATGGTCCGCTGCAGTT